>SFAQ01000012.1:0-12663 GCA_007096525.1 Microcystis wesenbergii Mw_QC_B_20070930_S4
AAAGCCCAAACTTCTGAAAAGATTTAGAGCTATAGTTTGAATAATTGAAAAATTACTAACTGCTTGAAAATCTGTTAAAGGTAAAGTATCTTCCTTAAAGATTACATCTTTCACCCAGTGTAACTGATTTTCTATTGGCCAATGACCCCTAATTTTTTGAGCAAAAGTTTGGGCATTTTCTCTTAAGCTACTAATGTAATAAGCGCAATTATCATACTCCTTTCCATCTCTTTCACCATACCTTTCCACCTTAATGTAACTTTTTAGTTGAGCGAGTATATCTTCTGTGGTATATATGTATGTGTAAAGTTCAGTACTTCTGATTTTACTCAAGTAAAACTTATCACTTGGGCGACCAATTATTGGCACTCAATAGCATAATTCTTTGAGCGACTTTTTCAGCAAACCCTATATACTAAAGTTATTTGCCTGATCAGACCCCAGATGATGGCCGATTAGATAGTATAAAGCAGTCTCTTTTATATCCAAATCAGAACTTAGATGTTGAGATTTATAGGTTAACTTATAAAGTGGGGCTTTTTTTTGGTCAATATGTTCCTTGATTTTCAGGTTTTCTGATAGGGGAATTTTTACTAACTCACTACCTCCCAATACTAACATTTCATTACAGGGAAGATGAGGGGTACTGTCCCAAATGGTTTTTGCTTTTGAGTCACGAAAAACAAGTTTAGTAAAATGGAAAGAGTAATGAAAATAGTAAAGATACTGAAATTTTTGGATGAAAGGATTCACAAGAGTTAGGGTCGATTTGGGATCACGCAGAGAGTATTTTAATAGTCCCTCTCTCAGTTTGTTGCCTATCTTTAGGAGAATTGTTCTGAAAAATTTCAAGTTTTTTGACTGAATCAGATTATTTTCATATCTGTAAAAATTATGCCAATAAGCCTTATATCGATTAGTAATAAAGTCATAATTCATATAAGCACACCATTGTTGAATCAGATAAGATTCTTTGTCAGCAGCCATGAACCAATTGTCCATTAATTTATTTTTATTGATATGATTTAAAGCAAAAAAACCCTGTTTTGTATATTCGTTTAACCAATCATCTAGGGAAAGACAACAAAAGCAAGTTGCATCTACCCAAACTCCTCCATGTTGACGGAGTAAATTAACTCTGAGAAGGTCAGCTAAAGCAGCTAAATTTGATTTTAGAAAGTCAATATTTTTAGAAAAATTTATCCAGAAATCTGGTAAAAAATTTGTCAAATTTTCCATATCCACAACATTAATTGTCCAGTCAGGATTGTATTTTTCCCAAGATTCTCGACATTTTTTAATGATATTAGGGGCATTTTCATAACCCTGCGCCCAGAACATCCAGATAGTTTTAGGGATAACATAACTCATAAAATAACTTTTACTGCCAGCTAAAATATGTAACCTTTGATATTGTAATTGACCTTGCTAATTTTGTCAATCGTGTTTCTATACCTGGACTTCCCCGTTGACAAAAGGCCATAACATCTGCTGTGGGAGGGATTAAGAGAATTTCTGCTGCCCCGTTACTGGGTACAAATTAAGGAAACCCCCAATAAATCTAACGCATGATTGTTGCAGAGAAGTCGGTCGAGTTATCTTAGAAAAACGATAACTTCCCTCTCTAATCTTACATTCTACTGTATTCAAGCAAATTGTCCCCAAGTCCTCCAATAAAGTCCGAAAACTAGACACGGTAAAGTTTTCTTAATTGCTTTTTTTCTCTCTTTAGATTGCCCCGATTCACTGGGATTCGCTTTAATGACATTAAGAGAGCTATCCTATCATCAATTTCTTCATCCTCAAAGAGTAAAGGAGCTAAAGATTGTTTTAAATGCCATTCCACATAGTAAGCTAACATACATAAAAAGATATGAGCCTTGACTCTATCACCCTGATAATGATAGATAGGACGTACCTTTAAATCAATTGACTTATAACAGCGAAATGCCTCCTCCACTTGAGATAAACTTTTATAAGCCTTAACCGTTGTCGCTGCATCCATCAACGTTAACTCAACAGAAGTTATTAACACATATACACCATCCAATGCCGTTTATTGAGCGATTAATTCCAGCTTACGCTGATAGGAAAAGCCTTCTTCTTGTCGATAATATCATCGGGTAATTTTGAGAGGTTGGCCAGGGTTCTTTGGCAATTGTAACGGTTTCTGGCGGTTCTAAAAGATTAAAAGTAACGGAATTTAGCCCATTTTCGCCGTGGAGATGCTGGAGAGATGCGATCGCACTGTCCTAGGCAAAAACCGGTAAAGTTTAACCCGAACGGGGTGGGGAGATAGACATGAATAGGGTCGATAGCCAATCAAATTAGCCGTGATCTGATTATAGAACTAAGGGGCAACCGCTGCTATTTTTCTCGAAACCCTGCAATTTTACGCCAAGTAATTTCAGGATATTTTTTTCTAATCTCAGGAGAGAGTTGTTTAACAGCTTCTCCAATGACTTCAAAACAGCGAATCACTGCATCTTGAATTAATAAAGATTGATAGAATCTGTCTTTTCCCTCCTGTGTATATTCCCGAAAACAATCTCGTAAACTGTTAATAGTAGCCACATCAACCTTACAGCCTAAATAATCTTCTAAGTCTTGAATTAAACCAATTCTATCTAATAAGTTGCGCCCTTGTTCCATTTCTACTAAAAAGTCAATATCACTGTCATTACCGTCTTCTCCTCTAGCAACTGATCCAAATATTAGAATATTAAATGCTCCATGCTTTCGAGCAATTTTTATAATATTCTCTCGTTTTTCTTGAAGAAGTTGATAGGGTTTCATTTTTATAATTTACCGAATATTTTTTTAAGCAAAATGATTTTTTCCTACAATAATTATAGCATTTTACCCGTACATAATACCATTTTTCTTTATTCATGGCAGGTATCTTAATTTGCCCCCCCGACGTCGGGGGGGTTGGGGGGTTGGGGGGGTTGGGGGAGGTGAGGGCAATTAACCATTTCTGGCATTACTTGTGAAAAATGGCATAAGTAACTGAAAGACTTCACCCCCAAACCTTCTCACTCCCCTATACCTTTTAAATAGGGATAAAAAGCTAAATAGAACAGACAAAAAGCCTGTTCTATCCCTGAGGAGAAAAAAACTTAAACGGTCATGATATCTTTTTCTTTTGTCGTTAATAAATCCTCGATTTTGGCGATAAATTTATCGGTGGATTTCTGGACTTGATCCTGTAAATCCCTGGATTCATCCTCAGAAATTTCGTGACTTTTCTCCTGTTTACGGATAGCATCGATCGCATCCCGGCGAATATTGCGGATCGCCACCTTTCCCTCTTCGGACAATTTCGCCGCTAATTTGACCAATTCCTTGCGGCGATCGCTAGTGAGGGGAGGGATATTCAAACGAATGATCTGACCGTCATTACTGGGGGTTAAACCCACGTCCGAGAGAGAAATCGCCTTTTCGATCGCCCCCATACTGGTACGATCAAAGGGTTGAATGGCGATCGTGGTCGCATCGGGAGTGCTAATGGTCGCCAGGGACTTGAGGGGAGTTTCCATGCCATAATACTCCACCACGATCCGATCTAAAAGAGAAGCATTTGCGCGGCCGGTACGAATCGTATTAAAAGCTCTCTGGGTTGATTCGACGGTTTTGTGCATATGGTCTTGAACTTCAGCTAACTTCACAGAATCCTCCTACCAATGTTCCAACGGGTTCACCTTTGACAGCGCGAACAATATTACCGGCTACCGACAGATCGAAAACGACTATCGGGATATTATTTTCCTTGCACAGAGCGATCGCAGTTCCGTCCATCACCCGCAGATCATGAGTCAGCACATGACCGTAGGTGAGACTTTGAAAGCGTCGCGCGTTAGGGTTGTGGGAGGGATCGGAATCATAAACTCCATCCACTTTCGTCGCTTTAAACACCACTTCCGCATCGATTTCGGCAGCGCGCAGGGCCGCTGTGGTATCGGTGGTAAAGAAAGGATTACCCGATCCCGCACCGAAAACCACCACCCGACCTTTTTCCAGATGACGGATTGCTCGCCGGCGGATGTAGGGTTCAGCCAATTCCTGCATAGCGATCGCTGTTAATACCCTAGTCGATACTTGCGCTCGTTCTAGGGCATCCTGCAAGGTCATAGCGTTCATGACTGTTGCTATCATACCAATATAATCGGCCGTGGCCCGATCCATGCCGGCCGAGGCGGCTTTCACCCCGCGAAAAATATTGCCCCCACCAACCACGATCGCCAATTGGATGCCTTGGTCAACCACTTCGGAGATTTCCTGAGCGATAGCGGAAACCACCATCGGGTCGATCCCATAGCCGAGATTGCCCATCAGGGCCTCCCCACTCAGTTTTAATAATACCCGCTTGTACGCCATGCCCTTACTACCACTCGCTAAAACAAGATCTAGATAATTTTTGTCTCCCCATAAGATAGCAGGTTTTGGCCTTGATTTAAGCTGACTGGTTCACTCTCCCCTGGGGCCGACAAGTTAAGATTAATAAATCTTTTCCTTGGGGAATTTGTATTTAGTGATACCTTTGTTATTAGAGGGAGCTTAGTTTTATAGAGAATTAATAACCGTGGTCAGCGATCGATTACTATTGGTCAACAAAAGCAATCAAGGGGCCGCTAACATCGATACCTTTGATTGGGTGTATGGGTTTCAGGATGGAACTCGTCTGATGGGCAAGGTTTGCGGTTACTTAGATGCCGATAGTAATCGTCTTCTCGATCCCGAAAACTGCAGCGCTATCTACCAGAATGCCCGGGGACAAGTCCTTAGTCGTTGGCAAGCTGGAGATTTTATCGCTTTTGAACTAACCACCACCGGGGAAGAGATCCTGATCGTGGCTTCTAATGATAATTGTGTCAGTAATAGTCTCTGTTTGGTTTCGGGCATTAGTCGCAGCTGCGCCCAAGTTAGCGATGAAGGAAAATCCCTCGTCCGGGAGGTTTTTCAATACCAGGCTTGGTCTTTGCAAGGGGATAATAGCAATTCTAAGCCGGCTTTCAGTTGGAATTGTTCCGTATCTCCCTTTTTCCCCTTTGTTTCCCTGCGTTTTAATCTCCAGTCCACCAGCAGCAAAAAATTCTATCGGTGGACGGTTTCCCCCTATTTTCCCTTTTGTCCCCTCTTAGAAGTGGGAGAATCCCTTGCCTAATCATCATTCTCTATTCTTGTGCAAATAATCGACTAATGCCCATAATCCTAAGCGATAGCTTTCGGCCCCAAAACCGCTAATCTGTCCAATAGCTATATCGGCAATGTAGGAATGATGACGAAAAGACTCGCGTTTGTAAATATTGCTTAAGTGGACTTCCACACAGGCCATTTTTGTGCCTAAGAGTGCGTCACGGATGGCGATACTGGTATGAGTATAAGCTCCCGCATTAATCAAAATACCGTGCTGCTGACCCCATGCTTGCTGAATCCAGTCCACTAATTGCCCTTCCTGATTGGACTGGTGCGCGGTTAAATTCACCCCTAAACGGGTAGCTTCTTCGTTTAAAAACTGGTTAATTGTCTCTAAATTGACGTTACCGTAGAGATTCGGCTCTCTTTTTCCCAATAGGTTTAAATTCGGCCCGTGCAGAACCAGAATGCTTAGTTTATTCACAAATGCCTTCCATCTTGACCACGAGAATTAATCTTATCTCGATCAGGGAGTATTGCCGATCAACAAGATTTTTGCTGCTACGGTAATCACCGCACCAATAGTAGCACTGAGCGCACCGACGATGATCGGCAAAATTAGACCGCGGAATCCCTGGAGGTCGGAAATAGCTTTAATCATGGTAGCCTGTTCATTTTCCACCTTTTCGAGTCGTTTATCCATCCCTCCGACTTTCTCGGTTAAAGCAACCAATCCTATCGATTTAACTTGTTCATTTTCCACTTTTTCCAGTCGTTTATCCATACCTACGACTTTCTCGGTTAAAGTAGCTAATCCTATCTCTACTTTATTTAATCTTTCATCGATTCTGTCAAAGCGCTCATCAATCTTGTCAAATTTTTGATTAACGTCCCTTTGTAGATTATCTATTTTTCCCTCGATCCTGGTCAGAATAGTTTCTAGGGAATAAGTGACGGTTTCTCCGGACATTCTGGTAAACTCCCCTTAGTTTTATCTTGATCCTTCTCCCATTCTCGCTTTATCGATGGGAGACTACCCTTTAATTATCACCCCAAAATGTAGCGCCAGTGGTTGTTTCCCCAGCAGATACCGGCATCTGTCCCCTTTTGTCAATAAAATTTGTTAGATTTTGTAAGAGAAATGTTAACTTATTTTAAGATTTATGTTGACCAGCACTGCTACCTATCCCGTCGGGGGAACAGATATCGATCGCTTTGATTGTCGTCAAGTTTGGTATCCTATCTACTACGTCAAAGATTTAGACAAAAAGCAGCCCCAACGCTTTACCCTACTAGAAGAGGATTTAGTGATTTGGTGGGACAAAAATCAGCAAGAATGGCGGGTTTTCGAGGATAAATGTCCCCATCGTCTCGCTCCTCTCTCAGAAGGTCGTCTTAACGAAAGCGGACATCTAGAATGTCCCTATCACGGTTGGTCTTTTTCCGGAGGGGGAGACTGTGAATTTATTCCCCAACAACCGGCAAACAGTCAAGCTAACACCTCTCGACGCGCTTGTGTGCGGTCTTTACCCACGGCTATCCGTCAGGGATTATTATTCGTTTATGCGGGTAATCCCGAAAATGCTCCCCGGACTGCGATTCCAATTATTGAACCTATGGAGGAGGATGCTGATGCTTGGATTTGTTTGGATACCTTCCGAGATCTACCCTACTCGGCCGTCACTTTAATCGAAAATATTATCGATTCTAGTCATGTTCCCTATACCCATCATCTCACCATCGGTAATCGGGCCAATGCCGCTCCTATGGAGTTAGAAATTATCGAGTCCAATCGTCAGGGATTTAAGGGAATTTGGCCCGAAGGACCGCGTAAAGGTCAATTAGGTCGGCAATACAGCAATTTTATCGCCCCCGGATTAATTTACCACGATCTCACCTCGGAAAAGTTCGGGCGGACTTTAACAGCTGTCTATGCAACCCCCATCCGTCAGGGAGAATGTCGTCTCTTTGCTCGTTTTCCCTTTAAATTCAACTCTAAACTGCCGAAATTCTTCATTAAGCTTACCCCCACTTGGTATTCCCACATCAATCAAAATGCTATTCTTGAAGATGATCAGATTTTTCTCTACTATCAAGAGCGTTATCTGCAAGCTCAGGGGGATAGTCAGAATTTTAGTCAAGCTTGTTATCTCCCCACCAAAGCGGATTTATTCGTGTTCGAGTATCGCAATTGGGTTAATCAATACCAAGCTGATCCTTTCGCTGGTCAATCTTTCCCCCCCCTACAATCAAAAGAGATTCTCCTCGAACGATATCAGTCCCATACCAAAAATTGTGCTGTTTGTCAAGGGGCTTTAAAAAATATTAATCGTCTCCGGGGGTTAACATTAGCGATCGCTATTATTCTTGGTCTATCTTTACCACTTTTAGCCCTAATTTTCGGTCAATCAGCCCTCATTGCCGTGACAGTGCTGACAGCATTAACTGTCATTATGGTGGCAGCTTATTGGCGCTTGGGAGAACTGAAAAAACAGTTTTATCAAGGACGGGAATTATTGCCGAGAAATACCGGTAAAAAGCGATAAAGCTGCCGAAAAAGAGCGGAAGTTAGGGAACAGGTTCCTCATTATCCACTTTGGGGGGTTGGTTTTGGGGAGATTGCTGAAGTTCTTGCCAGCGAGTTTCTGCCAGTTGTTTTTGTGTTTGCACTTCTCGGTCATTGGAACGATAACGAAGTGATTCTTGATAAGCTTGAATCGCTCGCTCGTATTGACCGAGTTTAAAGCAACTATTGCCTAAACTTTTCCAGGTTTCGGGGTTATCTTTTTGTCTTTGAATCGCCTGTTGATAGGCGGTTATGGCTTGGGAATAGTCGCCTAAACGATACCAAGCGTTACCGATACCGATAAAAACTTCAGATTTTTGGGAAGAAATGCGGCGAGCTTTTTCGTAGGATGCGATCGCTTCTTGAAATCTTTCCATTTGATGAAGTAATGCCCCTTGATTTAACCAAGCTTGATAATAATTAGAATTGGCTTCAGTTGCTTGAGTAAATGCCTCCAAAGCTTCTGAATTGCGTCCTAATTTTTGCAGAATAATCCCTTGACTATAGTGAGCTTGGGAAAATTGGGGATTAAATTGTCCAGCTTTGCTATAACTTTCTAAAGCCTCATTAATTTTATTTAATTGATACAAACTATTTCCTTTTTGATACCAAATTAAGGCATTATCTGACTCGATCGCTAGAGCCTGATCGTAGGCTTTAACTGCTCCTTCATAATCCTCAAGATTTTGTAATGACCAGCCTTTTTTATACCATGTTTTGGCATCATTTTGCTGAAAAGTTAACAATTTGTCAAGAGCTTTTTGGGCGGCGGAGTATTGTTGCAGTTCTAGATAGATATCGGCCTTACCTTGCCAAGCTTGACTAGCGGCAGGATTAAGAGATAAGACCCGCTCAAAACTTTCTAAGGCCTCCTGATTTTTGCCTAATTTATCTAAAGCTTCCCCGCGACCGAGCCAAGCTGGCCAAGCGGAATCTGGGTTAATTTGAATAGCTTTTTCGTAGGTATTTAAAGCTTCCGAGTATCTTTTTAAAGCTAATAAAGCATCGGCTTGTCCTTGCAATGCCTCAAGATAATCGGGATTAATTTTTAATGCTTGACCATAGGCATTGAGGGCATCAGTATAGCGTTTAAGTTGATAAAAAGTCTGACCTTGTTGATAGTAACTAAGAGAATTACGAGAATTTTGCCAATAGTCAAAACCCAGATAAGCACCAGTTATTAGGCCAATTGTCCCACAGACAAATAAAATTTTTGTTAGCCAAGATTTCCCTTGACGAGCAACTTGACTTTGAGATTTCACCCCCTGGGTAGTTTTCGGATCCAGATGATGAATTTTACCTAATTTTCTCAGAGCGATTAATGCTTCACTGGCGCTGGTATAACGCTGACGAAAATCATAGCAGATCATGCGATCGATAACATCACTAAACTCGGCGCTAGTCATGGCCAAATGTTGCCAGAGAATTTCCCCCGTGCGAGAATCCAAGGGAATATCTTCGGGAGCTTTACCGGTTAAAGCTTGTAATCCAATCATACCAGTGGCGTAGATATCGCTACTAAAACGGGGATAACCTTGGGCCTGTTCACTGGGGAAATAACCGGGGGTACCGATAGCGACTGTAGAAACGGTTTTACCTTCTTTAACTACTTGAGTGCTAATTTGTTTGACAGCACCAAAATCAATTAAAACCAATTGATCATCTTGACGGCGACGAATAAGATTGAAGGGATTAACATCGCGATGGATCACCTGTTTCTGATGGACAAATTCGAGAATTGAGAGAATTTCTGTTAATAAAGCCACTACTTTCTCTTCATTTTGCCTATAGACACCGGCAGTAATTTCTGTGGCTAAATCTTCCCCTTCAATGTATTCTTGCACGAGGAAAAATTGCCCATTTTCCTCAAAATAAGCAAATAAACGGGGAATATGGCGATGATTGCCCAATTCTTGCAGGATTTTCGCCTCGGTTTCAAACAGTCGTCTAGCGATGGCTACAGTTTCGGCATTCCGGCACTGGGGTTGAAATTGTTTGATCACACAGCGATTTTGATTGGGTAACTGGCGATCGCAGGCCAAAAAAGTCTGTCCAAATCCCCCTTTTCCCAATTGACGGATAATTTGGTAGCGATGACTAAGGATTTTTCCGGCAGCGAGTTCCATAGACGATGGCAATCCAAGGTTTTTTACTATTCTAGGCTTTTCGGCTCTCTTTTGCGGTCGGTGGACAAAACGCAGAAATTCCCCTATTCTACTTTTTTCCCTATAGAGAGGGAAAAAATTCCCTGTTAAGGGGACTGACATGACAGGCAAAAAAAAATAATCTAGAAATAGAGAAAGTTCACTGTTATTTTTTGAGAGGATAACCGCTATGTCTATCAATCCTGTTACTAGAGCCGGCACAGCTTTACTGATTACCCTGCTCATGGGGTCGATGTCCGGTACTTTTCCCGTCCTCGCTCAAAGTAATATTAATCGGCAACGTCTCATCGCTCAACAAATCTCGATTCCGGCGGGAACAGTTATCCCTTTGAATTACGAAAAAGCCGATAAAATTTTAGTTTCTAAAAGTGATGTTATTCCTCTGACTTTAACCGTAGCCAGAGATATTCGTGACCGGAATGGGAGTGTGGTGATTGCAGCGGGAAGTGAAGTCAAGGGTACTTTACAAGCGGCGGGCCGAGGTGTGCGGTTTATTGCCGATGAAATTCGCCTCGATGGGGGTAATCGCACCATTCCCCTCAATGCCACTTCCCGATTAATTACTACCACTGAAACCGTGCGTAAAGGGGCAAAAACTCAAGATATCTTAGGGGGAACCGTCGCCGGTGCGGGGGCAGCCACAGCGATCGCTGCTCTTACGGGCGATCGCAAGATTGAAGTTCTCGACGTTTTAGCGGGGGCAGCCGTGGGAACCCTTGCAGGATGGGGTTTACCGACGGCGGGAATTGTCGGTGGTAGTTCCGCGCAGTTATACTCTGTTAACCCCGATCGAGATTTAAATATTACCCTGCAATCACCCCTAGTGATCAGAGATTAGTAAACGGCAAACCATAACCAAATCCGTCTAATGGCGGATTTGGTGTCAATCATTGGTTATTTCTGGATTTAATCCTAGCGATCGATTTGTTAGATTTTTAATAGTCGGTCTGTGAACCGATAGACAGAAACAGTTAAAACATCAGAATCAGAGATCAAAGTATGAAACTTCCTACAGGGTTACGGCGAACTATTACCCATGCTTTGGCAACTTTTCTGGGAGTTATGCTCGGTTTTAGCAGTTTAGCGGCGGTAAATGCCCAAAATCTGCCCACTGCTGCCGCCGATGTGGCCAGAATTACCCCGGAGATGACGGCGGAAAGTTTTGTCGCTAAGGCAGTGGCGCGCACAGGTGCGGCAGTGGTGCGAATTGACACCGAAGCGATCATTACTCGTCCCAATAGCCCCTTTTTTGATGATCCTTTTTTTCAGGAGTTTTTTGGGGAACAGTTTCGTGTTCCCACCCAGCAGCGAGTAGCGGGCCAGGGATCGGGTTTTATTATCGATGGCAGTGGTTTAATCTTAACTAATGCCCATGTGGTCGATAATGCCGATAAGGTAACGGTAACTTTAAAAGATGGTCGTAGCTTTAAAGGAGAAGTACGCGGTACTGATGATATCACTGATTTAGCCGTGGTGAAAATTAATTCCCAAGGGGAAAATTTACCTGTAGCCGTCCTCGGCAATTCCGCATCCATACAAGTGGGGGATTGGGCGATCGCTGTAGGAAATCCCGTCGGTCTAGATAATACGGTAACTTTAGGAATTATTAGCATGATCGGGCGCTCGGCGGCTAAGGCGGGTATTCCTGATAAACGCATTGATTTTATCCAAACCGATGCCGCTATTAACCCGGGCAATTCCGGCGGTCCTTTACTCAACGCCCAAGGAGAAGTCATCGGTATCAATACGGCGATTCGTGCTGATGCCATGGGGATCGGTTTTGCCATTCCCATCGACCGGGCCAAGCAGTTACAAGCGACCCTAGAATCAGGTCAAAAGGTGGCCCATCCCTATATCGGTGTGCAGATGGTTAATCTAACTCCCGATTTAGCCCGGGCTAATAATCAAAACCCCAATTCTCCCATGATTGTGCCGGAAGTGTCGGGAATTTTGGTGGTGAAAGTCCTACCCAATACCCCCGCCGAAAAAGCCGGGATTCGTCGCGGGGATGTGATTGTTAAAGCTAATAATCAACTGGTTAGCGATGGCACTGAGTTACAGGAAATGGTGGAAAAAACTGGAATTGGTCAATCTTTACCCCTAAGAATCAGAAGGGGCGAAAGGGCGATCGATCTCACTGTAATCACCGCCCAAATGTCAAATCAGTAATCAGTAATCAGTAATCAGTTATCAGTTATTAGATGTAAGTTTTCAGTAGGGAGGCACAATTATTTGTAGGATGGGTTAGCGCACTTCGTAACATAATCGGGCGTTGGGTTTCATGCTTCAACCCAACCTACGTTCATCTTATATTTAATTCTACCCACCCACTTAAGTTTTCAGTTCACTGTTTACTGTTCACTGTTCACTGTTCACTGAAAATACTCCCCATCAGCAAATCGGTTTTTTGGCGTTGTCAGATCAGAATAGGAAAGATGCAATGCAATCCTTAGAAAAATAGGTTTGAAACCCCGTCCTTCTAGGACGGCTTTATAGTAGAATCAGGGTAGCTAAGTTGACCTTAAAGGTGGGTGAAACTCCCAGGGGTGAACACCTGTGTTAAAAGGCGGCTGTCCGAACGGTTCGACAAAGCTTACCGTCCAACGGTGAGCTTCGGTGCGGTAGCACTTCAGACTCAGCCCCCACAAGCAAAGACTTTAAGCGAGTGAAGCAAAAGATGACTACTACTCTTGAAAGCTTACAGGAATTTATTGATTTTTGTCAGCAGCATATTACTGGCAAAGAAAGGAAAGAAGCTCAGATTTTCCTAGACCGTTTCTTTCGAGCTTTTGGTCA
>SFAQ01000120.1:0-15519 GCA_007096525.1 Microcystis wesenbergii Mw_QC_B_20070930_S4
ATAATTCCGTAGGGATAATTCCGTAGGGATAATTCCGTAGGGATAATTCCGTAGGGATAATTCCGTAGGGATAATTCCGTAGGGATAATTCCGTAGGGATAATTCCGTAGGGATAATTCATGAATTATCCCTACTCAGGAATGCTTTGTTTAATGCTTGTCGGGGAGAGAAATTTTCTGTCTTCATACCTTTATCCCTATTCCTACTCAACCCGATTTTTGAGTCTATTTTTTTCTCTCTTATCTTGGCTCAAAAACCCTATATATATGGGCGCACGGATTCCCATTATATAAAAAGTCTAAAGCAAGTCTCGCCATTTGTCAAGGGTTTTGAGAAAAAAAATCGGGCCGATTTTATAATCACCGTAACAACAATTCAGATTGTAGGGATAATTCCGTAGGGATAATTCCGTAGGGATAATTCCATGGGGATAATTCCGTAGGGATAATTCCATGGGGATAATTCCATGGGGATAATTCATGAATTATCCCTACTCAGGAATGCTTTGTTTAATGCTTGTCGGGGAGAGAAATTTTCCGTCTTCATACTTTTATCCCTATTCCTACCCATCCCGATTTTTGAGGCTATTTTTTTCTCTCTTATCTTTGCTCAAAAACCCTATATATATGTGCGCACGGATTCCCATTATATAAAAAGTCTAAAGCAAGTCTCGCCATTTGTCAAGGGTTTTGAGAAAATCTCCTTTCTCCCTTCTCCCCACGCGAGCATTTTTGGGGATTAATCCGGTTCCTCTAGCCATTTTTGCCAGAGATCTGGACGACGTTCCTTAGTGCGATCGAGTTGTTGTTGATAGCGCCAATCAGCGATATCCTGATGATTACCCGATCGCAAAACCGGCGGCACTTGCCAACCGCGAAAGACCGGGGGCCGGGTATATTGGGGATAATCCAATAAACCTGCCTCAAAACTCTCCAATTTCAACGATTCCGCCTTACCTACCGTCCCGGGTAACAACCGCGTCACCCCGTTAATAATCGCTAAAGCAGGGATTTCCCCACAAGTTAGGACAAAATCCCCTAAAGATACCTCTCTAGTCACCAAATGCTCACAAACCCGCTCATCTACCCCTTCATAATGGCCACAGATGAGAATTAACTGCTGATAACTACTGGCCCAAGTTTTCAGTAACGCTTGATTGAGAGGTTCCCCCTGGGGAGTCATCAGCAGGATCTCCCGGGGTGGTAAAATTGCTAAAGACTCGATCGCCTCAAAAATTGGCTCTGGTTTTAATAACATTCCCACACCACCACCGTAGGGTTCATCATCGACGCGACGGTGTTTATCGTGGGCAAAATCCCGGAGATTGACCAAATTTACCCTAGCGATGTCGCGTTCGAGAGCTTTTGCCAACAACCCTGACTGCAGCGGTGAGGTAAAAAAATCGGGAAAGAGAGTAATGATGTCAAACTGCACGGGAAAAATTAAGGCCTAGACTGGGATAGTGTTTAATGTATCATTTTGTCACGGCTCGATCGGTTAGAATCTTGCTAACTAATTTTGCGCTAGTCTATCTCAATAACATGATAGACTATGCTGTACTGTCTAGGGGTTTTTCTGGCTCTAGCTTGAGTGATCGAAGTCTAGCCTAGACTAAAAGTTAACTAACAGTCCGTCATTGCCAGTGGCTCGAAGAAAATTGCTAAAATCGCCTCTACTATTGCTTGATGTCCCGAAAAATATTCCTAAACCGCATTTTTTTTCGTCAACCGTTCAGGGAAAATAAGATCAAGATATTTGTCCATCTTCCCGAAAAACCTTCCATCCCTAAAAATGTCTATTCGTTCAGTGACATGATCATCGAGCTAGAAACCCAACACCACCAAAATCCTACCCCCATATCTCTCAAAACGGCGATTTTAGTCATTGGAGGTGCCGAGGATAAAGTCCACGGTAAAGAGATACTGCATACCTTTTGGAATCGCGCCGGGGGTAGCGAAGCAGTGATCGCTATTGTTCCCTCCGCTTCCAGAGAACCGGTTTTAATCGGCGATCGCTATCAGAAAATTTTCGAGGAAATGGGGGCAAAATACGTCAAAGTTATCGATATTCGCGATCGTGTACAGGGAGAAGACCCGCAATTCCAGGCCTACATCGAAGAGTGTACAGGTGTATTTATGACTGGAGGCGACCAGCTGCGTTTATGCGGTTTGCTCTCCGATACCCCCCTGATGGAGAGAATCAGACAAAGAGTGCAACAGGGAGAACTAACCCTGGCTGGAACTAGCGCCGGGGCCGCCGTTATGGGTCATCACATGATTGCTGGGGGCAGCAGCGGGGAAGCACCCAATCGGGCCCTAGTGGATATGGCCATGGGATTAGGTCTCATTCCTGAAGTCATTGTCGATCAACACTTCCACAATCGCAACCGCATGGCTCGGTTAATGAGCGCTATCTCCGGTTATCCCGAACGTTTAGGAATTGGCATCGATGAGGATACCTGCGCTATGTTTGAACGGGATGGCACGATGACAGTAATCGGCTGCGGTACAGTGACGGTAATTGATGCTAGGGAAATGTCCCACACCAACCACCATCACGTCACCGCTAACGAACCCCTGAGTCTGCATAATCTGCGGGTACATATTCTTGCCTACGGTGATGGCTATCATCTCAAAAAACAGCAAGTGATCCCTAAATTGGGGTAAAAAAAACTCCTGAAAAACTGTTCACGATGAACAGTTTACCGATCTCGGAAACCCAGACAATAAACAACGGCTTCTTTGTGCTTCTCAACAGCGAACACCAGCTACATCATGAAAATTCTCAGAACCCAAACCCTGCGCGGTCCCAACTACTGGAGTATTCGTCGCGACAAGCTCATTGTTATGCGTCTGGATCTCGAAGATCTCGCAGAGAAGCCATCGAATGAAATCCCAGGCTTTTACGAGGGATTAATCGACGTTCTCCCCAGTTTAGTCGAACATTACTGCTCCCCCGGTTATCGCGGCGGTTTCTTTGAACGAGTCCGCACTGGTACTTATATGGGCCATATTATCGAACATATCGCCCTAGAATTGCAGGAACTGGCAGGAACTCCCGTCGGGTTTGGTCGCACTAGAAGCACCTCCACCCCCGGAGTCTATAACGTCGTGTTTGAGTACGTTGACGAGCAAGCGGGACGTTATGCGGGTCGGGCTGCCGTGCGTTTGTGTCAATCCCTTGTCGATACGGGAACCTATCCTAAGGAAGAATTGGCCCAGGATTTGGCCGATTTACGCGATTTATGCAATAATGCCGCCCTTGGTCCGAGTACCGAAACCATCGTCAAAGAAGCACAAGCTAGAAATATCCCCTGGTTACTCCTGAGCGCTCGTGCCATGGTGCAATTGGGCTATGGAGTTCACCAAAAGCGCATTCAAGCCACTTTAAGCAGTTTTTCGGGGATTTTAGCCGTTGAGTTGGCCTGTGACAAGGAAGGCACAAAAACTATCCTCAAGGATGGTGGGATTCCAGTCCCCCGGGGTACGGTGATTCAATACTTGGATGAATTGCCAGCGGCAATCGAGGAAGTGGGAGGATTTCCCATCGTGATTAAACCCCTCGATGGCAACCACGGCCGCGGCATCAGCATCGATGTTAAAAATCAACAGGAAGCAGAGGAAGCCTATGATCTAGCCAGTGCCGCCTCGAAAACCCGCAGCGTGATCGTAGAAAGGTACTATAAAGGCAGTGATCACCGAATTTTAGTCATAAACGGCAAAGTCGCCGCCGTGGCCGAACGGATTCCCGCTCACGTCGTCGGTGATGGGCGCTCAACTATAGAAGAATTAATCGACATTACTAATCAAGATCCCAACCGGGGTGACGGTCACGCCAACGTTTTAACTAAAATAACTATTGACAAAACCGCCCTTAATGTGCTAGGGAAACAGGGCTATGAATTAACCAGCATTTTAGCCCACGGAGAGATCGCCTATCTGCGGGCCACCGCTAATTTAAGCACCGGCGGCATCGCAGTGGATCGTACCGACGAAATTCACCCCGAAAACGTCTGGATCGCCCAAAGAGTGGCAAAATTAATCGGTTTGGACATTGCCGGTATCGATGTGGTGACAGAGGATATCCGCAAACCCCTGAAAGAAGTGGACGGGGTAATCGTAGAAGTCAACGCCGCCCCCGGTTTTCGGATGCACGTCGCCCCTAGTCGCGGTTTACCCCGCAATATCGCCGCCCCAGTTATCGATATGTTATTCCCCCCCGGGACTCCCAGTCGCGTGCCAATTCTGGCAATTACGGGAACTAACGGCAAAACCACCACTAGCCGCTTAATTTCCCATATTTGCCGACAAACGGGGAAAGTAGTCGGATTTACCACGACGGACGGCGTATATATCGATGATTATCTGGTAGAAAAGGGCGATAACACGGGTCCCTACAGCGCCAGTATGATTTTGAAGGATCCCACAGTGGAGATTGCTGTGTTAGAAACGGCCCGGGGTGGTATCCTGCGATCGGGTTTAGCTTTTAATCAGTGCGATGTGGGGGTGGTGTTAAATGTGGCCGCCGACCATTTGGGTATCGGTGATATCGACACCATCGAACAAATGGCGAAAGTAAAAAGCGTTGTGGCCGAGGTGGTTAGTGCCGAGGGTTACGCAGTTTTAAATGCCGATGACCCCTTGACCGTTAGTATGGCTGAAAAAGTCAAGGGAAGAGTGGCTTATTTTTCCATGAGTCCCGATAACCCGATTATTCACGACCATATCCGTCGCGGTGGCATGGCCGCTATTTATGAGAATGGCTATCTGTCGATTCTAGAGGGAGAATGGACGCTGAGAATCGAGGAAGCAGTCAATATTCCCGTGACTATGCAGGGAATGGCTCCTTTTATGATTGCTAACGCCTTGGCCGCCTGTTTAGCCACTTTTGTGCAGGGTATCGATATCGAGTTGATTCGCCAAGGGGTGCGGACTTTTAAACCTTCCGTGGCCCAGACCCCCGGCAGGATGAACCTGTTTGACTTGGGACACCATCACGCTTTAATCGATTATGCCCATAATCCCGCCGGATACGAAGCCGTCGGCGGTTTTGTCGGCAATTGGTCCGGGGAAAAAGTCGGCGTGGTCGGGGGACCTGGCGATCGACGCGATGATGATTTAATTTTATTAGGGAAATTATCGGCGCGAATGTTCGATCGAATTATTGTTAAGGAAGATAACGATACCCGCGGTCGCCGCCGGGGGGAAGTGGCCGATTTAATTCTCAGGGGAATTAGCCAAGAAAATGCCAGTTTGCGTCCGGAAGTTATTCTCGATGAAACGGCGGCTTTAGAGAAGGCTTTAAGCACGGTTTCCGAGGGGGGTTTAGTGGTAATTTTCCCGGAAAGTGTCACCCAGGCGATCGATTCGATCGAGAAACATCGACCCCTGACCGATAATCAGGGTTAGCAGTTAGGAAAAATAGCTAGAAAATAAAGTAGTGTCAATTGTTACTGAGTACGATGGTTTAATCAAAATCAGCCGAAATCCCTATTATGAGACTCGGCTCGGTTCCGCTTATTTGGGTAATAGCCTGACACTGATGGGGGAGTTGCCGGATGAGAGTGTCGATTTGATTTGTACTTCCCCACCTTTTGCCTTAGTAAGAAAAAAAGAGTATGGCAATGTGGACGCTGATGATTACGTTGAATGGTTTAAAATATTTGCTGGTGAATTTTATCGTATTCTCAAGCCCAAAGGCTCCCTAGTTATAGATATTGGTGGTAGTTGGCTTAAAGGTTTTCCCGTCCGTTCTCTGTATCATTTCGAGTTAGTTATAGAACTTTGTAAACCGAGATTAGAAGGTGGACTAGGTTTTTTTCTCGCCCAAGAACTTTTTTGGTATAATCCAGCCAAACTTCCTACCCCCGCAGAATGGGTGACAGTCAGGAGGGAACGCGTCAAGGATGCTGTCAATACCGTTTGGTGGTTATCGAAGGAGCCGCACCCGAAAGCAAACAACAAGAGAGTTTTACGCCCTTATAGCGAGGCAATGAAAAACCTGATTAAAAATGGTTATGAGGCAAAACTGCGTCCGTCAGGACATGATATTTCCACTAAATTCCAGAATGACCGAGGAGGAGCTATTCCCCCAAATATTATTACTGATTCTATTCGGGAAAGAGGCGAGTCTATAGGTAGTCCAGTGCTAGGAGAGTTCAACTGGATTTTAGAGCATGATTTAGGGCAGCCAGTAAATGTTATATCTGCTTCTAACACGGCATCTAATGATTACTATCAAAGAAGATGTAAGGAAGAAGGTGTGAAACCCCATCCTGCTAGATTTCCGCAAGCTTTACCCGAATTTGTTATTGGTCTCTGTACTGAGCCTGGGGATTTAGTTCTCGATCCTTTTGCTGGTTCAAACATGACAGGACGAGTAGCTGAAACCCTTGAGCGTCGTTGGTTAGCGTTTGAATTAAATGAAGATTATATGATAGCGTCGCAGTTTCGATTTGAACAAGATGCTCCTTTAGTCGTAGCTCCTATAAAGGATAGAAAAACTCTTAAAGCACGAGCCTTAGAACTGGCTAATGATTGTCCTGACAAAAGCTTAACAATGGATAATCAAAAACCTTTTGTTCAGTTGGATTTGTTTCCTGCCAGCGATGATAGTATGACAGACAAAAAAATCATCAGATTTACCTACGGCGACCAGTTTTCTCCTAAGCAATTTCAAGTATCTGAATTAGTACAACTTTGTTCTGATTGTCTTCCCGATCGTCGAGTGCTTCAGGATGAGATTGCTAAACGTTATTATGCCAGCCATTCCAGCCAAAATGCTCTACAGAAAGGAGAGAATCGTGACAAACTTGCCATGAATACATTTCTTTCCCTTCGTGCTTATAAGTTGGTTGAATCAATTGATGGTGATGATTGGCAGTATCGACTCACGGATATCGCTAATGAAATATTAGACAATCAACAAGATAGTGAGACAGTTTTCACAATTTTTGCTCGCCATATTCTTGTTAACCTAACTGGAATGTCCCTAATAAAAGCCATAGAAGCGATTAATAGCAGGGGAGATAAACCCCAGCTAGAAATCATCGCTTACGAACTTCAAGAAATGGGGTATTCACTCTCGACCAATTGTACTTATGTTAGTACCATGAGACAATGGTTACAAGAAGCTAAAGTCCTAGAGAAAAGTTATGAGATTAACTGGGATCGAGTCTATGATCTATTGGAACTCGATCAAGACTATATTGACGAGCTTTATACTCTTAGTTCCGAACAAAAATATTTTTTACTGGCTATGCTTCAGATGGCGATTACTGAGCTAACCGAGTGGAATAAAATTACCAGATACGCCACCAGTGTTTATAAAATACGATTCCCCTCGAAATCTTTTGTTCAGGATATTATTCAACCTTTAGTAAAAGTCGGCTTAATTGCAACTGAGAAAACCACCAGCGGACGAGGAGCGAAACCTAATCTTGTTAAGCTGACCGAGAAATCACAGCTAGAACTGTTATCTAGATTATTACAATCTATATCCGATATTACAGAAATCTCCCAAACTGAGCTAAATCGAAGTTTTGAAGATGTTGTTAATGACCTAGATAATCCCGATAAACATATTAAAGGTAAAGCTCTTGAACTGCTGGCGATTTGGATGATTCGTCTCACCAGTCTTAGATTCACAAAATGGCGGAAAAGAGACTATGAAACTGGACAGGGTGAAGTAGATGTTCTGGCAGCATCAGACCGCTTTGTTTATCATCGTTGGCAAATTCAGTGTAAAAATACAAAGCGAGTAGATGTAGAAGTATTAGCTAAAGAAGTTGGTATGACCTTCGTAACGGGGTCTGACGTAGTTATGATTGTGACTACTGGTGAATTTACTAGAGACGCTTTTCAGTATGCTTATCGAATGATGGAAGTATCGAGATACTATATGGTGTTGATACAAAAAGAAGACATTGATGCAATTAAACAAGATAGAACCAATATTATTAAAATTCTTGATCGTCGTGCAAGGCGCGTGTTCGCCAAGAAAGAGTTGGGCTTAACTGATGATACAATTGACGAGATAGAAATTGAAGATAATTCACTGGCAGAGTCATTGGAAGTCTCCGGGGAGGAATAAAATTTCAGAAAATATCAAGTAGATTGCCCTGGGCAATCCCTTGTTTTTAGGCGATCAAGGGAAAATAAACCGGTAAAATCTGAATAGAACTCGTCGCTTTGGCGATCGCTAATACCGCATCTAGAGCAGTTATCTTAATGGTGAGGTACGAAGTTTTCGATTTGGGGAGTCGGTCGTCAGTATTCTCCGAGTCAGTATTCAGGAGATTATGTTTATTTATTCTCCCCACTCCCAACTCCGGCGCTCCCCGCTCTCCTATACCTTTTAAACAGGATTTCGACTCCTCGAATTTCACAGGCCTATCGGGTATTTGCGATCGCATCTAGAGCCAGATTCAGTTTCAGCACGTTAACCCCCGGTTCGCCGAAGATGCCGAGAAAGCGATCGTCGGTGTTTTTGATAATCAGGATCTCCACTTGATTCGTCGGTAATCCCCGCACCCGCGCCACCCGCTCGATCTGCGCTCTGGCGGCCTCTGGGGTGATATGGGGATCGAGACTCGATCCAGAGGTATATACCAGATCTGCGGTGGGTTTAATTCCCGCTTTCTCTAATCGGGGAATCTCCCCCTCTATAGCTTTTTTCGTGTCGGGATCGGGTTTTGCTTTAATGCGATCAATCAACACGGGGTTACTGGGAGCTAGGTTACTCGCTCCCGAAATTCCGGTTTGCAGGACTTTGTTAGGATCGTTTTTCGGATCGGCCGTACTGTAGGCGGTGGTACTTGGACGACTATTGAAATAGCGATCGCTGGTGAAAGGTTGCCCAATTAGAGCCGAACCCACCACTTGACCTTGATTATTGGTGATCAAACTCCCGTTCGCTTGCCAGGGAAAAAGAATTTGACCGATGGCGATCATCGAGAAAGGATAGATCAGCGCAGTGATCACCCAGAGAACTAGGGTAGAACGGATGGCTCTACCGGCCTCGCGTGCAAAACTCATAATTAGGGTTTACTGAAAAAGTTTGTTGGTGGGGTTAGGAGTCAGGAGCCAGTAGTCAGTAGTCAGGAGAATTAGGAATAAACCACAATCAATTAAAGAGTCTATTTAGAGATTTTCTGCTTTATGCCAGAAATCTCTTAAAACCTCTCTGGTACAAAGATGACCAAGAACAGATAGATAAATAAAGCAAAGGCGACTAATCCTAAAAGGGTTAACGCGGAAGCTTGCCACCTATCGATAGTGCTTCCCGTAGAAGCTTGAACGATGGAGGAGAAAAGAATTGTTAGACAGAAATTTAAGATAATGTACCAGAAAAATCGGTATTTTCTAGGGGCTGCTTTCATAAGAATTAGAGTTTTTTGGAGATTTGTTTTTGCCAGTAAATCAAGAAAATAGCTGTAGTTGTCGATAGGTTGTCTTGTTCCCCTTTTTCAATTCATAGTTAAGAATACATTGGCCCACATATCTGGCCAAATTAACAGGAACAGCATTGCCAATCATTTGTTCTAGATTAGATTTTGTTCCTGTAAAAATAAAGTCTTTAGGAAAAGTTTGGATATAGCTTCGCTCGATCGTTGTTAACGGTCTTAATTTTTCCTTGAGATGACAAGCATCACCGGGATGTTGTCGATAGGTTTTGGGAACTGGTCGATTTACTCCTCGAATAGTAGGGCTAGGTTCATAAATACTGAATATCGCCCTTCTTTGATAGCTTCTAGGATGTCTATAATAGTATTCTATATCTAATTCTTTGCCCATATAGTCAAATACATTCAGAGGTTGACTTGATAGATTTTCATTGATTTCATCGATTAAAAAATCATCTTCTTCGTTCATTTTACCGATCAGAAAATATCTTTTTCTAGTTTGAGGAACTCCGCAGTAACAAGAATTAATAACTTTTCCAGTTAAACCATAACCATGGCTTTTAAAAATTTGTTTTGCTTGAGTGAGTATTTTACTTTTCTCAATTCTGTCCACATTTTCCATAACAAACCATTGCGGACTTACTCTAGTTACAATTTCAGCGAATGTGAGCGTTAGATTCGCTCGTCCTAAACCCTCGTTTCTCTTCCCGGCACTGGAAAAGTCTTGACAAGGAGGGCTGCCGACAATAATCTCAGGATTATATTGAGCCAATATTTCTTGATTAGATTCTCTAGACAAATCGACATTAAATATCGGATGACTAAAGTTATTTCTATAGACATCTATAGCAGGTATCCAATTATCAAATGCAGCCACAATAGTAAACCCCGCTTTCTGGAAACCTAAAGATAAACCACCACAACCAGCGAATAAATCGATTGTGATCATTTGGCTCCCTCCTCTAAATTGACTCTCGAAAGCGTAAAATAAATTATCGGAATCGGGAGCTAAACCGTATAACTCTTGTGTACTTAACTCCGCAGGTTTAATTTTTAAATTTTCATCGAGTTTCAGATATACATTTTTCAGTCCTTTCCAATCCAAGTAAGCGCACAAAGAAGCTGGAAATGAGGAATTAAATTGATTTTTACCCCAGGTTTCTTTTTGGTTAAAATCCCGATTCGAGTGCTTCAATCCGAATAAACTAGGCTTAAATATTGCAGATGTTCCCATTACCTCAACCCGATCGCTGAAATTATCTCATCAATAATCTTAATAGCAATAAACGGCGCAATCATGCCTCCCACGCCGTAGATAAGGATATTGCGCCGCAATAGTTGGTCAGCGGTGAGGGGGCGAAATTGAACGCCTTGAAGTGCTAGGGGAATCAAAACAGGGATAATCAGGGCATTGTAGATCAGGGCCGAGACGATCGCCGATTGAGCGCTTTTCAAACCCATGATATTTAAAGCACCGATCCCAGCAGCGGCGAAAATCGTCGGGATAATAGCGAAATACTTAGCAATATCGTTGGCTACCGAAAACGTGGTCAGGGCGCCGCGGGTAATTAATAACTGTTTGCCGATGGTGACTAAATCGATCAGCTTGGTCGGGTCAGAATCCAGATCCACCATATTAGCCGCCTCCTTCGCCGCTTGGGTTCCAGAGTTCATCGCCACACCGACATTAGCCTGGGCCAGTGCCGGTGCGTCGTTAGTGCCGTCCCCCGTCATGGCAACTAACTTGCCCTTGGCTTGCTCGCGACGGATCACCTCGATCTTATCTTCCGGGGTAGCCTCGGCGATAAAATCATCCACCCCCGCCTCCGCCGCGATCACCGAGGCCGTGATCTGGTTGTCGCCGGTGAGCATGATCGTTCTCACACCCATACGCCGTAATTGGTCGAAACGCTCTTTTAATCCCGGTTTCACTATATCTTTGAGATAGATCACCCCGTAGATATCGTTACCCCGACAGACGGCCAGGGGAGTTCCCCCCAAACGGGAAACCCTTTCCTGGGCCTGATCGAGGGTATCGGGAACGGAACCACCGCGGGAACGGACGAAACCTTTAATCGCGTCTACGGCTCCCTTACGGTATTCCTCGCCGTCCATATCGGTGCCACTCATGCGGGTACGGGCGGAAAACTCGATCCCTTCGGCGGTTTTACCGTCGATATCCACGCTTACGCCCAAATTCCGGGCTAAAGCAACGATCGAGCGTCCTTCCGGGGTTTCGTCGAAAAGGCTCGCCGCCAGACAGACGCGGGCCAGTTCCTCCACAGTGTGACCGTTCACGGGGATAAATTCGTCAGCCAGTCGGTTTCCGAGGGTAATCGTTCCCGTTTTGTCGAGAAGGAGGGTATTGACGTCGCCGCAGGCTTCCACGGCGCGCCCAGAGGTGGCGATGACGTTAAACTGAGCCACACGATCCATGCCAGCGATACCGATCGCGCTCAATAAACCACCGATCGTCGTGGGAATGAGAGCGACGAGGAGGGAGATCAAGATGGCGATACTGGAACCGGATCGAAAGGTATTCGCAACCGCAGGACTGAGGCTCGTTTCCAGAAAACCAGCGATATAGTTCCCGATCGGCGGAATCGTGGCGACGACAATTAAAAAGACTTGGGTTAAGACGGCTAGAAGTACCGTCAGCGCGATCTCGTTGGGGGTTTTCGTGCGCTCGGCCCCTTCCACAAGGGAGATCATGCGATCAATAAAACCCTGCCCCGGCTCTTGGGTGATCCGTACCGTCAACTCGTCCGAGAGAAGACGCGTTCCACCGGTAACGGAACTGGCGATGTCGGTGCCGGGTTGTTTGAGGACCGGGGCCGATTCTCCGGTGATCGCCGATTCATCCACGGAACCGATTCCCTCGATCACTTCCCCGTCGGCGGGAATCACGTCCCCGGCCACCAGTTTTACCCGATCGCCCCGACCCAAGGCCGTGGAACTGACCGACTCGATCGAGCCGTCGGCAAGGATTTTCCGGGCCATCGTGTCGCTGCGGGTGGAGCGCAGGGCATCGGCCTGGGCTTTTCCCCGTCCCTCGGCAATCGCCTCGGCGAAGTTGGCAAACAGCACCGTCAAGAAGAGGATCAGGGTGATGATGCCGTTAAGTAGCCGTTGTTGTCCGCTGTCTGCGGCGATTGTGCCGAATAGATGCGGGTCGATCGTGACCAAGGCCGTGACGATCGTTCCCAACCAGACGACGAACATGACTGGGTTACGCACGGCGATGCGCGGGTCGAGTTTGAGGAAGGACTGCTGGATCGCGCGTTGATAGAGACCTGTCCGGTTTACCTTGGGGGTGTGGCGGCGGTCGTCCCGGCGACCTCTCGGCACTCGCAAAGGGCGAGAGGATTTAGAATTTCCTTTGTTCATTCTCATAAATTATCTAAACTCCTAGCCGATCATCCGGGTGATTTGAAAGGCTTCCGCAATCGGTCCGAGGGCTAATATCGGCAAGAAAGTCAGCGCACCGAGAATTAAAATCACCCCCGCCGTCACGCTGGTAAAGAGTCCGGTATCGGTGCGGAGGGTTCCAGATGTGGGGGGAACTGGTTGTTTGCGGGACATACCATCGGCTAACAAGAGCAGGGCAGCGATCGGGATATACCGTCCGGCGAGTAAACTGAAGGAGGCGCTCAGATTCCACCAGAGAGCGGTAATCGTCGGTTTCGCCCCAGCCGCGATCGCGATCGGCCCGGGTTGGGAATCCCCCAGTCCCTCGAATCCCGAGCCGTTATTGGCGGCGGCGGAAGCGTACTCGTAGATAACTTGAGATAATCCGTGAAAGCCGGGGTTACTGATGCCCTGAAAGTCGGGAAAGGCAAGGGCGATCGCTCCGGGGATGAGGATGGCGATCGGGTGAACCAGCAGAATTAAAAAACTCGCTAACACCACTTCCCGTTTCTCGATTTTGCGCCCGAGGAATTCGGGGGTTCGCCCCACCATTAGCCCTGTGACGAATACCGCCAGGATCAGATAGGCAAACAAGTAGGCGGTGCCGGTTCCCTGGCCGCCGAAGACGATTTGCAGGAACAGATTCGAGAGGGTGGCGAAGCCGCCGTTCGGCATCAAGGAATCGTGCATGGCGATCACCGCACCGCACATGGTGGCCGTGGTAGTTACCGCGTACAGGGCCGATTGCGCCCAACCGAAGCGTACTTCTTTGCCCTCGAAGTTAACCGCTCGCTCCAACCCTAGCAGGGAGTTAACCGCCTGGTTGCCGTTATATTCCCCGATCGCTGTGATGATCGTAAAGCCGATGAAGATACCGAGGGGAATTAGATAGATTAACCGCGCTTGCTTGAGATTATCGGCGAAAACCCCGTAGGTATAGATCAGGGAGGTGGGAATCGAGAGAATCGCTACCAACTGCACCAGATTGACGAATCCGTTCGGGTTTTCCAAGGGGTGGGCCGAGTTGCTGGCGAAGAAACCGCCGCCGTTTTCTCCTAATTCCTTAATGATCTCGAAGTGGGCCACTGGACCGCGGGCGATCGCCTGACTGAGGTTGGGGTTTTCTAGCGTCGGCAAGATCGCTGGGCCCGCGAGGGTTTCCGGGACTCCGGCGATGATCAGGGCAATTGCCCCCACGATCGAGATCGGTAAGAGGATACGGGTGATCGCTCGGATCAGATCGACGTAGAAATTGCCCAACGGTCGCCCCGTCAGTCCCCGAATGAAGGCGATCCCCACCGCTAGACCGGTTCCGGCCGAGGTGAACATCTGGTAGCCAAGACCCCAGATCTGACTCCCGTAGCTGAGGGTGGTTTCTCCGGAATAATGCTGTTGGTCGGTGTTGGTGATAAAGGAGATGGCAGTATGTAGCGTGGTGTCCCAAGTGGGGGCGGGGATTCCGGTCGGGTTGAGGGGAAGGACTCCTTGGCCGGCAATCAGGGAAAAAACCAGAATTGCTATTACCGCGTTACTGTAGAGAACGGCGCGGACGTACTGCCAGCCGGTCATATTCTCTTTCCCTTTCACCCCGACGAAGGTGTAAAGAAGACTCTCGGTTTGATCGCACAGTGGGTCGAGTAGGGTTCTCCGTTCCATGAACACCCTAGCCATATACCGCCCGAAAAAGGGGGTAATTGCCACTATTATCAGGATCGTGAGCGCGATTTGAATCCATCCTTGCAACATGGTTCGATCAACTCCGAAAAAAGGTAAGTCGAGGATCGAGCGACGGATTCGACAAGCTCACCGTCCACGATCGACCGGGAAACTCAGGGGGTCGCTGTCTCGAAACCGCTTGAGAAAACCGAGTTTGTCTAATCATTAGCGATCGTTAACCAGTGGATGATCGAGGGATTATTATCGCCTCTGCTGGAACGATTATAGCGATTTCTTGCGCCTTGACAAACTATATTTTTTCCGTTTGTTATCCTATCAGCTTTTACGCACTTATGCAGCAATACCGACAATCAGCAATTATCGGTGACTGTTAAGATTTTACGTCACAAGTCGCTGAACAAACAGGAATAATTATGCAAACGCCATCGCAGAAAACGGGTTTCTTCGAGAAACCCGTTTTCTGCAAACGCCATCGCAATTTATACAAGACATTCGCTCAATTCGCTCAATTATTAAGTAGCTGGTTATAATTAAATTAAAAATGGATTTTAGGTTCGATCCCCCCTGCCCCCCTTGATAAGGGGGGTGTCTGATAATTTTTAACGCCTACCTACTTAACAATCTGTTGCCAAAACCGACTTTTCAGAATATAATATAGAAGAGTAGTCATTCATCGCTCAGATTAGTTAAGATGATATTACATGACTAATAATATTGACCATGATCGCTTATTTAAGGAGTTAATTTCCACCTTTTTTGTCGAATTTATTGAGTTATTTTTTCCTCAATTGATGGATTATTTAGATAGGGACTCGATTACTTTTTTAGACAAAGAAGTATTTACCGATGTCACGGAAGGAGAAAGATATGAAAGCGACTTGGTCGCACAGGTTAGGTTTCGAGGAAAAGAATAGATCTCTTGCAAAAGTAATCAAGATATATCCTTTTGTCGGTAACGAAGTTCGTAATTGTAGATACCAGCAATCAAATTCAATCTCAGACCAAATCGCCGTCTGCGATTTCTGTATCTT
>SFAQ01000121.1:0-5312 GCA_007096525.1 Microcystis wesenbergii Mw_QC_B_20070930_S4
GAAATTACATCGAAATAGATAGATGGTTTCCTAGTTCTAAGCGGTGTAGTAATTGTGGGTATATTGCCCTTGAAAATGCCGTTAAATATTCGAGAATGGGATTGTCCAGACTGTGGGACACACCATGACCGAGATATTAACGCTAGTAAAAACATTTTGGCCGCAGGACTTGCGGTGTCAGTCTGTAGAGCGACCATAAGACCAGAACAGAGTAAATCTGTTCAGGCCGGTGCGGAACCCCGCAAGGGAAAGAAGCAGAAACCTAAATCGTGAGGTTTGGGAATCACCGTCCGTTTACGGCGGTGAGGATGTCAATTTAAAGGATTATGGCCGAAATTCTCGGATCACTTGCCCAACCCTTAATACCTCTGCCACCGTCCATGCTTGGGCAAAAGCGCCCCTAGGGGTAAAAGGAGCATTACCATCGAAGATTTCACTTAAATTACCGATACAGCTATCGCGAAGATGGTCGATCATCGGTGTTAAAAAACTCTCAGCTAGGATGGGATCGCGATAGACTTTCAGATGGGCCTCGATAAATGCCCCTAATAACCATCCCCAGACTGTCCCCTGATGGTAGGCACTATCTCTTTTTAAGCGATCGCCACCGTAAACGCCACGGTAATCAGGATGATCAGCATCTAGCGATCGCAAACCGCGAGAAGTCAACAATTTTAAAGCACAAATATCGACAATAGCCTTTTTCTGTGGGGAATTTAATAACTCCTCCACCGACAAAGACACGGCAAAAAGTTGATTCGGTCGTAAACTGGCATCATTACCCTTGTCCGTATCCAAAACATCGTAACAATACCCCAGAGAATCGTCCCAGAAGCGAGAGAAACCTTTTAAGGTCATTTTTCTCATTTTTTCGTAATCAGTGGCATCCATGCCCATTATTTGGGCAAATTGAACCATAATTTTTAGGGCATTGAACCAAAGGGCATTAATTTCTACGGGTTTGCCGATGCGGGGAGTAATCACCAGATCATCAACTTTGGCATCCATCCAAGTTAACTGTACTCCCGCTTCCCCGGCATAGATCAAACCATCGTCATCTAGGTGAATATTGTAGCGAGTGCCGCGACGAAACCAAGCGATCACTTCCGTTAAAGCGGGATAAATAGTTCTGAGAAACTCAAAATCTTGGCTTTGGTTAAAATAGGAACGAATAGCTTCAAAATACCAAAGAATAGCATCGACAGCGTTATATTCGGGGATTTCTCCCCCATCGGGCAGTAAATTCGGCAATAAACCCCGGTCTAGATAACGGGAAAAGGTTAGTAAAATCTGACGGGCGATCGCAGGTCTGCCTGTAGTCAAAGTTAATCCTCTTAGGGAGATCATCGTATCGCGACCCCAATCACCAAACCAAGGATAACCCGCGATTATCGTTTTGCCGTCCGGTTGATCGGGGAGAGGACGACTAACGATAAACTGGTCGGCAGCGAGGGTCAGTTGTTGAATCCATGGCGGCTGCTGGGGATTAATCAGACTATTCTCGTAGCGATAGCGAGACTCTAGAGAAGATTGACCGTTTAAATTGGCATCGGGACGGGTACTAGCGGCAATTGTCACCGATTCTCCCACTTTAAGAGTAGCCGAAAAACTAGCCCCATGGAGATGATTTTCCCGATCGATTAAACCACGATAACGTTCCACGGCCAAATCAAAGCGATAATACCAGATATTAGCGGGAAAAACCTCCCCTTGACTGATTAATAGATAAAAAGGTACAGCATAGTCATAGGCAATCACTCTTACTCCTTTTTCCAGGGGACTAATAGCCATTTGCCAGTTAAAACTCTGGGTATTGCCGTGAAAATCACGATAATTGACAAAAGCAGTGAGATTCAGGGTTAAAGGAGAATTGCCGCGAAGGTAGGTATAGCGAGTATAGGTGGTATTTTCTCCCGCTTCCATCCAGATACGCTTTTCTAGTAAGGCATCCCCACAGATAAAAGTCCAGACGGGAATTGTCCCTTCCAGATGAAAACTTTCGATATTAATATAGCCTTGTGGTTCGATCGTAGCACCTAACCAGCGATTGCTGGCCAGATGATAGAGTTTCTGGTTATATTGTACCGATTCATCGATTTTAGTCACAAGAAGCGTTCTTTTCGTCGGTGGAGCCAAAGCAGCGATCAAGAGGCCATGGTAACAGCGAGTTAGCAATCCAGCCACGGTTCCCGCAGCAAAACCACCAATACCATTAGTGACTAACCATTCGCGCTTTTCAGCCACCGGAAGACAATTACAGATATCCCGACCAAAACGGAGCTTGACCATGGGCTTCCAAATTCCTAGTAATTTTGTTATAATAGAAAATTGTGTCTTTATATCTATAGACTAACTCTATCTTAAGGAGGAAAATCGGCAGTGAGTAAACGTACTTTAGAAGGAACCACGCGCAAACAGAAGCGCACTTCCGGATTTAGAGCGAGAATGCGTAGCGTCAACGGACGCAAAGTGATTAAAGCTCGTCGGAAAAGAGGGCGCTATCGTTTAAGTGTTTAGGTTATTCTGGGAACCGACTAATTTTCGTGGGATTACCCCAAGTTCACCGCTTAAAACATCGACAGGATTTTCAAGCTGTCTATGGAACAGGGAAGCGTTATCACGGTTCCCACTTAACCTTAATTAGTTTAGAGGATTCTGGCCAGGATAAGCCTCTTCCCAGTCGTTTTGGCATCTCGATTAGCAAGAAAGTTAGTAAAAAAGCGGTGGTTCGTAATCGACTAAAACGGCAAATGCGAGCGGTAATTCGGGAGTTATTGCCAGAAATAGCGGCAGGATGGCGAGGGATAATCATTATCCGTCCCGAGGCGATCGAGTGCAATTATGAACATTTTTTGCGAGAATTAAAGCAGTTGTTAGTGAAGGCCAATATAATTCATGGGCATTAAAGAAGAAACTTTTTATGAAGGCGGTCCGCACATCGGCGACCTAATCATCAATATACTGCTAGGATTTACGGTGATTTGTTTACCTTTAACCGTTGGGGCAGTGGTGCGGGCAATCTGGTTAAGATATAAGATAACCGATCGGCGGATTTCAATCACCGGGGGTTGGATGGGACGCGATCGCACAGATATTATCTATTCAGAAGTGGCAAAAGTAGCGAAAATGCCGAGAGGAATCGGTCTTTGGGGGGATATTGTCGTAACTCTCAAGGATAGAAGTCGTTTAGAAATGCGCGCGATGCCGAAATTCCGGGAAATTCATGACTATATTGCCGAAAGAGTCGCCGATAAAACCGGTCGTCCCCTAGAATCGATCATCAGTCAATAAAACAAAATAATCGATCGCCGAGATTCGATAAATTAGATTTGTCAAAGTGAACCCCCATTAAACGAGAAGGCATAGATTAAACCCATGGATTTTGGAGTCGGATTTATTTCCACAAATATCATGTTGCCAATCCTAGATTTTTTCTTTCGGATTGTCCATAGTTACGGTTTCGCCATCATTGCTTTAACGCTGGTGGTCAGATTTGCCGTCTTTCCCCTCAGTGCCGGCCAGATTCGCAATATGAGAAAAATGCGCATCACTCAACCCTTGATGAAGGAAAGACAAGCAGAAATTCAACAACGCTACAAAAATGACCCCCAAAAACAACAGGAGGAAATGGGCAAATTAATGCAGGAGTTGGGCAATCCCCTAGCTGGTTGTTTACCCCTGTTATTACAAATGCCGATTCTTTTGGCTTTATTTGCCACTCTGCGGGGTTCCCCCTTCTCAGATATTAACTATACCGTCGATTTACAAGTGCTGCCGGCCGAACAAATCGCCCTCGTCCAGCGCCAACCCTATGGCACCAAACCCCAAAACGTCTATATTGACGAGTCTCTCCACTATCCCATCACCGCTTTTTTACCCCAAGGCAATAAAATCGCCCCAGGAGAACAGCTAAAAATCGACCTCCAAAACGACCAAGGCAAGTCTTTAAGCCAATTAGCCACGGAAGTACCCGAAAATAACCTAAAACCCACCTACGAGGTGCTTAAAGGGCAAGAACTGCTGCAAGTTAATGAAGACGGTTCCATCCTCGCTTTAGCCCCCGGAGATGCCAGTATTAAAGTTATCGTGCCGGGGATTGCCGCTAATACGGGTTTTCTCTTTATTGAGGCCCTGGGAAGAATTGGGGCAACCGGTGCGAATGGTGAAATTCACTGGGATATTTTGGCGATGGTGATCGCTTTCGGCATTAGTATCTATGTTAACCAAGAGTTATCCGGTGCCGGCGCGCCTTCGGGGGGAGCAGCCCAACAACAGCAAACGGTGAATAAAATCACCCCGATAATTTTTAGTATGATGTTCCTGTTTTTCCCCTTACCGGCGGGGGTATTGATGTATATCTTAACCGCGAACATCTTCCAAACTATTCAAACGGTGATTTTGATGCGGGAACCTTTACCGGAAAACCTGCAAAAATTGGTGGCGGAACAGGAAAAAACGGAAAAATCCCGCGATGCTCTCCCCTTTGAAAAACGTTCTAGCAAGAAAAAGGAAAAAACATCGTAATGAGTATATGGGAGCAAAATAGCGAGAAAGCTAAACAATGGCTGGAAAAACTGCTAAAGTTGATGGCCATGTCCGCAGATGTCCAGATTGGTGTGCAGGAATTGGGAACTGGACCTTCCTCCTGTTGGTTAATTATTGATAGCAGTCAATTGAGTCCCCAACAAGTGGAACTTCTCCTCGCTAACAAGGGTGAGGGACTGGATGCGATTCAATCCCTAGCTAATACGATTCTGAATATTGGTGTCGAGTCGGCAGAACATCAGTTCTATATTGTCGAAATCAATGGCTATCGTCAACAAAGACAGTCAGAACTTTTCGACTGGGTTAATCAAGCGGCGACGCAAGTGCGGCAAACAGGACAGGAAATAGAATTAAAAGCCCTATCTTCGGCGGAACGTCGCCAAATCCATGCCTTTTTTCAGGAAGAAAACGATTTAACCACGGAAAGTCGCGGCGTGGAACCTGATCGCCGGTTAGTGATTCGTTTAAAATAAGACCAAAGGGTGGGGTAAAACCTGCCCTCTTTTTTATTTTAGGCAGATAAGTACCGCGCGCAAAATTAATTACACATCAATACTGCACACTTAAAACTCAAATCTGATAACTGAGGCTGCATCTCATTTTTGTAAATCTACTAATTTGGGATTTTTAAGGGGAAACTTTCTGCTAAAATTGGGCGTTACTTTCGGTTTTATCACTCAATCCCAGCTTTTGGGGGGTTCTACCCCCCAAACCCCCCGTTGGGGGCGTGGCGCCGCCCCCAAACCCCCCGCGCATTAGGTTAACTG
>SFAQ01000122.1:0-39575 GCA_007096525.1 Microcystis wesenbergii Mw_QC_B_20070930_S4
AATGACTGGCAAAACCAGAGATTCGGTCGCCTTGTGCAGGTCAAAGCCTGAGTTGCCCATCGAATTTTAGACCTAACTCCTCGGAATTTGAGAACTCTATCAACATGCGATTACCCTGCGAATAGATGTAACTATCACAAACTCAATCTCAGCACCTACTAGATAAAGTTTAAAACAAAGATCTAAATCATCGGTGACTGTGTTTTCATTCCAGCCTTGACACTTTTCTAAGAAATCCCGCTTAACTAGCATCCCATTGCCGCGCAGTTCACACATTCCGCCAATAGCAAGGCGATGGGTCTGAAGAAAACTATCACAGCACATTTCCATTTGCTGACAACGGGTTAAGAAATTAGTATTAGTATTAGCAATTTCCTTTCGTACTTGTACTGCACCAATCCCTTTTTTTTGGAACAGAGGTACTGTTTGCCGCAGCAAGTCAGCCGGTAACTGAGCATCAGCATCACAAACGAGAATAATCTCTCCTCGCGTGTAGGGCAATACTGCATTTAAAGCCCCTGATTTACCACCTTTAGCTTCTCGCCGATAAACTTGTAAAGATGGCAATTTAGTTAGCATTTCCTTTAAGATTTGCGGTGTTTCATCAGTACTACCATCGTCAATAATCCAAAAATCTAAACAATGACTTGGATAATCTAATTCCCCTAAGCTTTCCACCAAATTAGTCAGGACTGCACTTTCATTTTTGGCAGGAACTAAAATGGAGACTAGGGGAAGATAATTATTACTTTCAACCACAAAATTAACTGGTTTTGCTATTAACATTCTTAGAGTTTGTATGGTCAATATAGTTATTAAAACCAACATAAACCCCTGAGTTACTGGCCACCAGTGTACCAGACTCACTCCGCTCCAAACTATTAGAACTACTAGGATAGCTTTCAGACGAAGATAGCGGTTAAAGCTAATATTGGTACTGGGATGAACAGTATTAATTTTCATTTGAATTGCTATACTATTGTAGCTCGACGCTTAGTTCTACGATTTAATATTACCATGGTAGCTGCCCCCAGTAAAAAGCCGCCTAACCCCGCTGCAACCCCTAGGGTTTTATTTAATTGTCGAGCAGCATTCAATACTGGATTATCCAGCAGATTAGAGGAGAAATGCAATGATTGAATCATCCATTTATCCTCTAATTTTTGTAATACCGCTGTCCAGCGCAAAGCCATATTAGCCGACTTACCATCCTTGAAAGAGAAAGTGGTTATTGCTCCCCCCGCCGCCACATCTATTTCTGGAGAAAGAAAGGTTCTGATGCTCTCCCCTTGCAGTTGCATTTTTATATTTTTAATCGTACTGGAAAACTGTTGATTCCAATACTTTTCAAACTCAGAGGTGGTGTGAAAAACTTGGTTATCAACTGTTGTGATGATGAACTGGGGGTGCAGATAGGGGTCAATTTTGGTAAAATTACGAGTGTTTAGGGCTTCTAAGGCAATTTCTCGGGTGCGAATAATTGCGTCGATGTCCCCCTGGCCGACATCTGCTAGAGCAGAGGAGGAGAAATTCCCAATTACTATGGCTAACAGAACAGTACTAAGTAGTTGAGCCAATTTGTAGATGTTGGTAAATTTTTGTTTCATTATATTAAAAACTTTTTAAATTGGATGGCACTTAACGAAAATTTTTGCTGCTACTCAGGATTATACATTTTTCTGAGCTCTCGTAAAAGTTGGGTGCTAAGGGGTGATGTGGCCAGCATTGGATGCTTGATACCCCCCCAAATACTTCCAGTGCGGATGTGATAGGAAACCAATAGTTCAGGGATTTGAGGGGAGATGAAAACTTCTGGCGGTTCAAGCTGACCAAGCCCCCGCGCCCTCCGATAATGATAAGACTCTGATAAGATACTATCTAGCTTTTGAGCAATCATGGCGGGGGTTTCTTCAGCCCTATCTAGCAAGAGAAGATAATGGGGTGGAGCGGCGGCCGGCAGCAAGCTTTTAAAATTGGTTGCTGTTAAGTTCAACCTAGTCAGAGCATTATTGACAAAAGCTTCTGACAATTTTTCCCCGACTAAATCGCTCAAGCTTTGATATCTTCCCAGAAACTCTAAACAGGGAGTGTTTTGATAGTAGTGGGTGACGCGGACGCAATCGCCTATGCGATAACGATATAATCCCCCCTTTTGGGACAAAATGAGTCTGTATTCTTGACCAATGGTAAGTTCGGTTAAACTTAAGAGAACACCCTGGTTATCCTCGAACTCGAAAAACACTTCATCCAGAACTGGTACATATCCCCTCGCTTTAATCAAAGGGATGGTCATCGGTGCTTCTGTGGCTAATAACCCCTTTCCTTGAACTAATACCCCCGGAAACTGCGAGCGCAACCCTTGAGCTTGAACTGCTGCATTAGCACTATCCCAGCAAGAAATTAGTTTCAAGCTTGGCCATATTTGTGGCCAAGGAATAGGACTTTCGCTGAGTAGTTTTAGTCGATTAAGTGAAATTCGCTGCTGTAATTCTGCTTGCAATAACTGCTGATTCTCCTGAATATATTTTAAAAGGATTTGGAGAAAGGTGGGACTCCAAATGGAAATTATCTCCAATGCCTCAGCCTTGAGTAAAGCTAGGGCTAATTGATGCTTAAAAGCTGGGATATTATTCAAGTTATTAAGTTGTTCGGGCAGCAATAACCAAGGACGCAAAAAATAGCGCAACCAGCCATCTAAATAATCTAAATCATTCTGTAGGTTTTGACTATCAGCTGCATTTAATCTTGGTGAAATACAAGGGTAAATCTTTCCTGTAGAAAAGTCAGGTCCGTTCACGATTAAATCATAGGCCCAGACACAGAACATCTGGTTAAATGAGCGGCGCAAAGATTGAGTATAAGGAATCAATTTCATCGCCCCGCTACTACCAGAGGTTTTCTCAAAAAATAGAATGGGTTCAGGAGTCAGGGAAATTTGTTGATATTTATGATGTTGAACTGTTGGCTTTAACCAAGGGATGATATCTTCATAATCTACTAGGGGAACTCGCCACCAATCTTTTATTGAATTAATTCCCAATGCTCGACCGTAGGCACTCTTGATGAGACGAGCAACGATTTCTCTGTGTACCAGTTTCTGGGCTAACTCTGGGCGTTTCAATGCTTGCTGAAACCCCTGGGCATTGGGGGCAAGTATTTTTCCAAATAGCTGAATAATTGGACGCATTGTTATATCTTTTGATTGGGATAGAGGTCAGTGGCTAAAGTTAAGAATGTACCATCACTAAGAACTACTCCAGGAGCTAGATGGGAGCCAGCCCCAATGAAGACATTATTACCAATTTTGACTTTTTTGACATATAACATTAAATCAGCTTTGCGAGGCTTGATGATATGAGAATAAATTCCGACACGATGACCGATAACCACCCGGTCGCCAATTTCTAAAAAACCGCGATCACTAATTTCTAGGGCTGGGGTCCAGTAAACATCTTTCCCCACTTTTGCCCCCCATAATCGCAACCACCATGAAAACAGCCCCGGAATCAACCTTAATAGTGTTTCTAACACTGGAATGGCAATATAAATCACCTGGATTTGATGGCTACCCCACCAAGGACTATATTCTTTCATCTGTAGATAACTAATCCCCTCTCGTACAGGATAAAAATATTCATGTAAGCGATAAACCAACGGCGGGAACCCATAGATAGACAGCAACACAGCTAGGAGGCTAAACATACTAGGTAAAGCCAGAAAGTAAAATATTGCCGCTCCAGTCAGCAACAAAATAAAGGCAGGAAAGAATGAAATGACTCTACCGAAAATAGTCATAGGAATGGGAAAAAAAGTTTTTGCATCAAGTTTAGTGAAGTAGTAATCCCTAGGGCAGAAGGGGATTCTTGACATTGATAATAGGTTCCATGGAACTTATCCCAAATTTTCAGGTTAGCCCCATAGTTATAGTCCCTCGTTTCTCTACCATGATGCCAGGCATGATCCTCTGGTAAGATTAACCAAGGGGAGAGAAGTTTAGCCCAGCAGCTATTAGGGGCGATTAGCAAGCGGCTATGCCGCCATAAATCTAGGGCAGATGTCAAACTAACTCCTAATAAATAGCCTGTGGGTTTAGCTAATAAATATAAAAATAATGGGTTTATCCATAAATAAATAATTAAGAAACTTGTCCAGATGGTGTTTCTAGAAGTTCCGAACACATCCATTTGATTAACGGTATGATGGACTTGATGAACTGGCCAAAATAATTTAAGGTGTAACAGACGATGATTCCAGTAGTATAAATAATCAACCATAACAAAGCTAAGGATAAAGGAGGGAATTAGTGATAGTTTAAGACAGCCTTGATAATCAGTTGTCAAATGCTGGCAAAGCTCAGAAAACAACAGAGCTTGTAGTAAGGGCATAAAAATTCCTTGAATTGCTAATCCGCTGCCATCTAGTAGCCAATCTTGACAAGTTTTAGTTTGGAGATGACCGCGGGAGGACTTATGGCTAATCGTCCAAGCAATTAAAATAATAAAGCTGCTCAAAGTTATCAATTGTAAGTAATTTTTTTCTAGCATTGACCTTAAACCCAAAAGTTAACTTCAACGGTTTTATTGGGCAATAATCGCGGATCTTCCCCCCGACCAATTGCCCCTCTAATTGACTCTACGAAAAGGTGAATTGTATCCGCAGGAGTAGGGAAAAATTCTGTGCCGTATTTAGCGATAGCTTCTCCTTGAACCCCTAAAATTTTCACATCTTGGCGAATGATATGTTGAGCAGTCCAGCCCACAAAGGGAAGTGCTAATTTATTCCAGATGCCATAATTATAGGTAATATCCGTGTAAACCAAAGTTGAATTATGGGTTTCGGGGATAGATTGACTGGTAATAAATAAATGGCGATTACCTCCCATTTGATATTCCACGCAGGTAATATTAGGCATAAAAAAGAGATCGCTATGTTTAATCCCTGTGCCTTTAAAATTAAGAAAATATCTGTACCATCCCAAATTACTACTTTCGTGGTGATACTCCACTAAAACAGCACCGTCACAGCGTTTAACAGTCATCCCTAACTTTTTTTGTCGGGAGGAGCGAAAAATACCCTGATGAACAAAAGCGGTATGGGGAATATCAATAAAGTTCTCGGCGCAGTTGGTAACATCGTTAGCAAAACGATTAATTACCCGTACTGTTTCCCAGCCAGGCTGTCCGTAGTGAGGCATAGGAAAAGGTTCAAAGTCAACCCTTGGGGTTGCAGCCAACCGGACATAGACATAACCATCTCGTTCCCTGACGGCATAACATTTCCCTCGACAACCAGGAGGAGATTTAAAGCTCGGTCCTTGAGCAGGGACAGCAATAACATGGCCATTCCCATCATAGAGCCAACCGTGGTAGGGACATTGCAAGATACCACGATTGACTTTACCCTCTGACAAACGACTGTTACGATGTAAACAGCGATCCTGTAACGCTACTGGTTCTCCATTACTGCCACGAAATATCGCCAGCCATTCTCCTAAAACATTGCGTGCTAATACCTGGTTAGCCTTTAAATGTTTGCTGAGGGATACAATATACCAGAAATCCTGAAATTGCATAGCAGACTCTCAAAACCGACCCTTAATAAAGATTTGCGGCTACATTCCGCCCGTCCTGGCCCAGCCCCCTGTCAAATTTTCCAATTAACCTATCATCCCACAATTTACCTACCCGAAACAAGATCTCCCCCCCAACACTGTTCAGATAAGAGAAATGGTGAAGTGGCCGAGAGGGGACGGGGGAAACCAAAAGCCTTGCTAATTCCATCCCCTCTCCACACCCTTCCTCGTGTTAAGTTTGTGACACTAACTGAACAGTATTGGATATCCCCCCAACTTTCCCCGGCTACCATAGCGCATTCCCATTTCGCCCTTGTCTATTTTAGGACTACCATCTCGATATCACCTGTAAGCTCAAGCTGACAGGCCAACCGCACCTGCGGATAATGGGGAGCTAAATTCTCCAATATTTCCCGTTCCTCGGGTTGGGGAGGGGGGATATCGCCAACGACTTCCACCAAACAGGTACCACAAATACCAGTCCGACAGCCAAATAAAACAGGGGAATTATGAACCGTCAAATGTTCAGATAAATTCTCATGGCATGGCAAAATAATGGCAGCAAAATCAGTAGACGGAAAAGATATTCTACACAAATCAGTCATAACAGCTAACCAATTTAGGCTCTCTCGTTCTTTGTGTGATCAGTTTAACTTATATAGAAGCGATTAATCTTTGTGTCCTTTGTGTCTTTGTGGTTTGTTCCACTCGCTTGTCAGCGAACTGTATCTTAGACGATATTTAAACCTTTGTAATTCTCGCGTTTGAATTGCCAAGTATCCAGAGATACAATTAGATGCCATCAGGGACATTTCCCGATTGCACGGCCAAAGATAATCCAGCTTTTCCACATATACCTTATAGGATGCCATGGCTTCTTGATGGGTTAAAAAACTACGGTGTAAACCCTCTGACTCTTGAGTAAAACAACAATCCATCATTTCCTGCGCCTCCCCTTGACCCAGGCCAAAAATAGGCGATCGCAGTAGATAATAAATTTTCTCATATAACGCAGGATCGTACCAAAAAATTCCATTAATTGCCACAGAAAAGTGAAAATGATCCCGCTGACATCCCCAGAGTCCTAAATTGGCAACCAATCGCTCAAAAGCAGTTGGCGGTGTCAAGCAGTTAATAACATCGTGGGAGATAATTGTCGAACTATTGAAGTGGAAGCTTTCATCTAGAAAGTGACAATGGGAAACCTGAGCAGGGATAGGAGCAGATTCTTGAGGGCAATATCTCTGATAATAATTGCTGAGTTTATGTTGGACTATTTTCCCATTTAGAGTCCGCACCCCTCGCACTGTAAAATACTGACAGGCCAAGAAGGTATTATCGGCAGAAATCAGGCCAAAATATTGCAGTTGAAGTTTTTTCCACCATGTTTTAAGGGTATTGGTTTCAGCATAGACCATCGTTTCCGTAAAAGGTCCGCGCATTGGGTAAGTGAAGATAAGTTTTCCGAATAGCGACTGTTCGGTCTGCTTGGCAATAGTACGAAAGGCATTAATATGCGCCCGTTCTTGGGATGACTCTAAGTCCAACGTATCGCAGATTAAACGAAAATCTTCATGGGCATAAAGTCCTGCCGCGCTGGTCTGATTGAAAAAGATAGTAGCAATTTCAGCCGAGACGATTTGTGAGTAATAAGCTACCCAATAAAGTTGGTTTAAAATAAGGCGCTGATGGGGACTAGACTGCTCCCATAAAGGAGTCCCGTAGAGCAAAGAAAATTCCTCTGGATTCCAATATTCATTCTGACAATCTTCATAGCGAAAGCTGGCAGCTACTTCATCCATTAAAGCAGTATGGTCTTGCTGTTTATTCCGATTGTAATTAATGTGCAGTTTGCCTTGAATACGTTTTTCCATATCTAATTTAATTACCAGCAGATTGAAGAACACATTTATGAGCAGGAATAGGTTGAAAAGCACCCCTTTCTTCTAAAGCTTGAAAGATGGCATATGCTGATTTTATATTCATTAGCGATCGCAGCAGTTTCAACCTAATACCACTATGGGTTTCCGTATCTAGCTCCTCGAGAATTTTGACTTTTTGAGATCGGGTTAAATGACCTTTTACTTGCTCAATTCCTGCCAGTACGTTTTGGGGTCCCATTTGAACCATAAATAAAAATTGTGCTAATATATCAATAATTGTCGCCTGACTGGAGCCAGCAACTGAAATCTGTTTAAATAAAGCATTGCCCGTGCTATGATGGCGAGATTCAGCCTCTAAAAAGCCCGAAAAAATCTCTGCTAATTGAGGATGGCGACATTCCTTCGCCAAACGTCGATAGTGGCTCAAACCCCAACCTTCTAACACCACTTGTAGCACAAAGAGCAATACCGTTTTATCCGAGCTTTCAGCCACTTCTGACAGTAGGCAGAGAAACGGATTGTTTGTATTAGTCATTTCCCGCCGCGGTAAAAAATTGCTTATCTGGTTAAGGTGGATGGCTTCATCAGCAGCAAACAGCCCATAGAGCATTCGTTCCTCAACGGTTTCTGCTAACAACACCATTTTGGCCATGTAGCCAACGCCTGCCTTCTCAATAAAATAGGATTCTTCTAGTAGGCCGCCGCCGACTAGCTCCAAAATAGCAGATTGCTCATCCACGGGAGATTGTTCAAAAACTTTGACTCGATGTAAATTGAAAAATTCAGCATCCCAATAATTTAAGTTCTGAGAAAGAACATAATTGTTCTGCCGAGGCAATGCCGCTGTTAGTATCCGGTGTAAATGGTCAGGGGAATTATGGTGCGGTAGGTCAAAACCGGCGATTTTACCTGGGAATTTCATTTTTTTCCGTTTCCATCAATGGGGGTTCAGAGTAAGACGAGGCCGGCGTTTGAGGCATGGGATGACTGACAGCCTTCCAAGTTCCCCAGGTTAAGGCTTGCTGGCGATTGACCTGCTCAATGAATTGCAGGATAGAACTATCTGCTTTGGTGGGAGTTCGCAAATCAAACCGAATTGTTTGAAATACTTGGGTATCTCCCCTGGCGAAGTAATTACCAACCTGCTGGGTCAACCATAGCAAAACGCGATTCATAATCCATCCCGATAATCCAGTCCGTTGGGAAGTTACCAGAATTGTTTGTCCTTCGGTTTTTCCTCCTGCAAGCATTCGCAGGGCAAAGATAATGTAAAAGTGCAGAAAATCTGGCCCTAGGGTCACAGTTCCGCTGCTCCCATACCAGTAACACATACTATAAGTAACTTCGTTGCGGTAGAGAGGACGAATCAGGCGAATTAACCAAGAATCCTCCCCTCCTCGGGTAGTGTTGTTGAAGATAATGGCGTTAGGGTTCAGTTCTTGAGAAGAGAAGATAATTTTTACGGGTAGGTGATGTACTGTATTGAAATGATGAGCATCAATTGCGTTAATAAGTAATACATTAGGGTGGCAATTTTTGAAAAAGTGAGTTCCCAATGTATAATCACAGTTGACATTTTCTAACTCTGGTAGGTATGGTAAAGGGCTTGGCTTATCTTCTCCCACCCAAACCCAAATCATTCCGTATTTTTCTGCTGTCTGCCAAGTTTTAATAGTCACCGGTAGAGGTTTTTCTTGGGAAGGAATATCTACACACATTCCCCGCTCATTATATTTCCAATTATGAAAAAAGCAGCGAATTCCATCACCTTCTACTTTCCCCTCTGCTAAATGGGCCCCCATATGGGGACAATAGGCATCTACCGCCATCACCCGACCGCTTTCTCCCCGATAAATTGCCAAACTTCTACCCAACAAAGTTAGAGCTTTTACCTGGCCCAATTTTAACTTTCTGGATGGTAATGCCCAGTACCATCCTTGGATAAATTGCTCAGGATTGTTAAAATTTGAGAAGGAGTGTTCAGACAGCATAAATATAACCTGACAGAGGCAGTTCTAACGAGAAAAAGGAGTTACAATAATAAGGTCAAGGCCACATCCGCCTTCCAGCCGCCGTGAGATTATCATAGCAGATTTCAGTCAAACAGACTAACTCATCTCCCTGTTGATAGCCAGGGTTTTTTTTTTGAAAAAACTGAACGTGGGGGTTAGCCTGTCTTCCCACCGGTATTTCCCCTAATCCCTCCCGGAGAATTTGAGGGTGTTGGAAGCGGACGATACCAGTTGCTTCTTGGTAAGAATTTCCATAGTATTCTTTAGCCAGACTTGCCATTAGATTGGTAATACTAGGAGGGGTTTCAACATTATAACGGGGATAGAAATCTTGCCAAAAAGTAGGGAGAAAGCGATAAGTACGAAACCCAGAACAGATTAACAGCCAGTATAGCTTATTGGCAGCATATTGTCGGTGCACAAAAGTGACAGCAGCAATCCAGCTACGCGGTAACGAGGTACTCGACCAAGCACTTGGATCAACGATGGTATCACCTGAGTATACCACACCGATCTGTTCTCCTAAATAAGTTTGCTGAGAGAACATAAGAGTCGAAAATCCCTTCAGGGCATTGCTAGTTTCATCTCTTAACAATAAAACCCAGTTTTTGCGCTCTAGATCAATTTGAAACCCATCCCAAGTTACACCTTTAAAGTAATTTTTAAATAGTAGATACATGGCGGTGCGATCGCTTAGTTCCAAATTTTGAACACCTAGCAAAAGACTTTTCATGATTGAACACCTCAACTTTACTGCTTGGAGTATAACCTACATCTTTCCAGTAAATCCAAGAGAGCCGTCAAAGTTCGGACTCCCAGCCAGAATTAGCGCCCTACAACTTCATCGAGGTTGCGGGGTAATCACACATTGAATGAACTGTAAGTAGGGAGGCACAATTATTTGTAGGATGGGTTAGCGGTAGCTTAACATGAGCTGGATCATTGTCGTGGGAACTTTTTGCTTTGTGGAAGGATAGCTTTCTGTTTCACAGGTAATTTTAGGCGATTCCGTTCGCCCTTGTTGTGGCGTGAAACAATTAGAAAGCATAACAACAAATGCCAGGGGGAAATAGCTCCAGAAAACATTCATCGCGGTTGTAGCAAGCGAGAAGTATATGCGGCGATTATATCATAATCGGTAAGGTGCGTTCCCCCTCGTTGCAGCAGGGAACGCACCCGACAAAATCGGCTACATCGGAGCGCTCGGATTCGGCAACAGTAGTGGTCGCTTCGGTTCCTTAGCCAACCGCACCAAAACCTCAAGTTTGTCAAGTTTATTGCGGAGCCATTTATATATAGATTTCTCTACACCTATTTTTTATACTAACTATTGATTAGGCGACTTACCATCTCTACCATTCCATATATGTTTAAATTTTTAATCTCTTCCTGAATTTGATCGATTGAACTTTGAGAATCATCACTACAGTAAGCCAATTGAACTTTCTTTCCCTGCGGATCGGTTAATAGGGTGATCAAGTCTCGATCGCTCGACACCTGATAATCTATATAGATGCCTTGTCTATCTTTGGCGGGAGTGAATTTACATGAATAATAGTTATCCTGTTTACGTTTGTCCGATGCTTGTCTAGCCAACAAGTTTTCGATTAACAAACAATCGGATTCTTTATGTTGCTCGTCGTGACTATAATTTTTTTTGCTTAAATCCGCTTTACTGTGAATCTTGGAAACATAAGGATAAAGCTCCGCTTTATCCTTATACTGGATAGGTAAAATAATAAATCCTTTCTCCTCTTCCTCTTTGATCGCCTTTCGAGGAATATCGGCATTATAGGGAGTTAATAGGATAGCTTGTAATTTATATTTGAGTTTACTGGTGACATGATCGGCAATTTCTTGTTTTAAAATATCTCTAAAAGTTGTAATTTGTTCGATACCTGTACTCGTGGAATTTTTATTAGTTCCCTTCATCTCGATAATTGTCAGCAGAAGTAAGCCATTCTGAATAAAAAGAGATAAATAATCAGGTCTTTTCTGCTTTTGATTTCTAACAAGAGGATCCTCCCGACGATCAGTTTTAAATAAAATACAAACGGAATCTTTTTCTGGCTTGGTAATCCGAAAGCTGACACCGCTTTCGGGTGGAGCGATCCGATTGGGTACGGTACAGAAAATAAGCAAATTTTCTAAAAAGTTAAATTTCTGCCAATCGAGTTTATTCTTCTTCTGAGGAACATTCTTCTTCGGTTTCTTGGTTTTGTTGTCCTGCTTCATAAATTGCAAAAAACTTTTGTTGAATATCAACTGATACATCGCTGAGAGTATCCCAACGAATACCGTATTCAGGGTCGTGTAAAGAAAGTAATTGATTATTTTTCATTTCATAGGCGCTAACCTGTTCCATTTTAAGAAAAGCTCGGCTATCTTGCAGATAAAGCAATTTAGCTTGTTCGGCTAAAAGTTCTGGATTTTGGTGATTACCATTAACGATATTGTTAAGATGAGCCATCAAATAGGGGCTATGAGTCGTCAATAAAATTCTAACTCCTAAATTTACTAAAATCGCTAAAGATTCTAACAATTTTACCTGAGATTCTGGATGTAAGTTCATTTCAGGCTCATCGATCACCAGAAAATCCCCCGATTTTGCTCGATAGCGTAAATAGAGTAAAAGCGGGGCTAATTGTTTAATAGACGAGGAAGCATTATAAAGATCGATTTCTAAACTTCTTTTTACCGAAACTTTAATTTCTTTGCCTCCGAATTTAGTCTTTTTAAAGATTGTTTTATTGTTATTTTGAATATACTTTTCAATTTGATCAGCTAATTTTTGAAAATCATTTTTGTTTTTGGCAATGGGATCGGGCTTATTTTCTAGTTCTATGTCAGTTAAAAAATCTAAAAAATCCTCTACTGGTTGAGGATAGCGAATATCTCCCTGTTCTTTCAGTAACTCTAACTGCTTATCTCGATTAATAAGTCCTTGTATCAATGGCTCTCGATTAATACGTCCTCGTATCAATCGCTCTCTCTGATTCTCTTTAAGTAGCTTATATCTTCTATTGGCCAGCATTTTATAGGTATTTATAAAAGCGTTTCTTTCGGCGGGTAAAGGAAGTATGTCAGAAAATGAAAATGTTACAACACCAGCAACAAAATCAAGAAGAACCATGTTTTTATAATCATAAATTTCAGCTTCTTTTTCTGGATAAAATAAAATCTCATTATTGTTGTCGCTTCGCTCGATTTTCTTGATTCCAAATGAAGCTAATGACTGGCGATACTCAATTATATGCGCTAAAACTTTTTCTATAGCTGTTTTAATATCATCTTCGGAAATTTCGATACTGAATTTCGTTTTTTCAAAAATCTTGCCGCTAGAATCTTGGAAAAAAGATTGTAGTTTTATCCCGCTAAATTCAGATGCGGACTTTTGAACAATTTCGGATATAACATCATAAAAACGTCGGTCTATTTTTAAAGACCAATGATCGGCTTGATTTGTAAATTCTATTTTTTCTAAAATTTCACTAGAAAAAAAAAGGCCGTCACGATGATTAATCCATAACCCATAAATCGAGTAGGCGATATAAGTTTTATTAGAATTATTCGGGCCAATAATAACGGTTAGAGGCCGAAGATCCACTTCTGCCTCTTTAATACTACCTAAATTCAAGAGTTTGATTTTCATCATAAAAACGAACACTCCGAATACAGACCCTTATTTTACCCGATTCGTACTCGCTTGCGCCGATTCTTTAGTTTTATCTTCAAACGCGACCATGATCGAGAAACGAATAGCGATCGCTTTCTGAGAAAAGATCGATCGCCAACCGACAATCCAAAACGCTGTCATTACCTTTCTAAAGCAACAAGCTAGTGGTTAGCTGATCACTGAAAGCTCCTTAAATATCTAACCTTTGGTAGATGCTATTAAGATGATTTAGGTGCTGCTGGGGATCAAAGCAACTTTCGATCTCGTCGGGGGATAAAATAGCGGTAACTCGCTCATCTTGGCTGATAAAAGCTTTAAAATTGCCGTTATCGGTGTTCCAAGCGCGATGGGCGTTTTCTTGGACGATTTTATAGGCAGATTCCCGGCTAATTCCCTTACTCACTAAAGTTAAAAGAACTCTTTGACTGAAAATCACGCCACCGTAAACATTCATATTTCGCTTCATGTTTTCGGGATACACCAGCAGATTTTTGACTAAATCGGTGATTTCCTTGAGCATAAAGTGGGTCAAAATGCAGACATCTGGCAGCATTACCCGTTCTACGGAACTATGGGAAATATCTCTTTCGTGCCAGAGGGCGATATTTTCTAAAGCGGAAACGCTATGACTACGGATAATTCTCGCCATTCCCGTTAAGCGTTCTGAACGGATGGGATTACGTTTATGGGGCATAGCGGAGGAGCCTTTTTGTCCTTTGGAAAAGTATTCTTCCACTTCTAGGACATCAGTTCTTTGCAGGTTGCGAATCTCCACGGCAAAACGTTCGATCGAAGCCGCTAATAAGGCTAATTGTTGCACATAATCGGCGTGTCGATCGCGCGATATCACTTGAGTGGAAGCGGTATCTGGTTCTAATCCTAACTTCTGACAGGTTAACGCCTCAATTTTCGGATCAATATTGGCATAGGTTCCCACTGCACCAGATATTTTACCGATGGCGATGTCTTGGCGCAAGCGAATTAAACGATCACGTCCCCGTAGCACTTCCGCTAACCATCCCGCTAGTTTAAAGCCAAAGGTGATCGGTTCGGCGTGAATGCCGTGGGAACGTCCTACCATGACTGTATAACGGTGTTCTTGGGCGCGATAGCGCAGGGCTTGGATAAAATCTTCTAATTGTTCTAAAATCAGGTTTAAACTGGCGACTAATTGTAAGGACAGGGCGGTATCTAATACATCAGAACTGGTTAAACCCAAATGAATATAACGCCCCGGTTCGCCCACATATTCGTTAACATTTGTTAAAAAGGCGATGACATCGTGGCGCACTTCTGCTTCTATTTCTAAAATGCGATCGGGATCAAAATTAGCTTTTGCCTTAATTTCTGCCACTGCATCCCCGGGAATATAGCCTAATTCCGCTTGCGCTTCACAGACGGCTATCTCTACCTCTAGCCATGTTTGATATTTATATCTATCCGTCCACAAATTCCCCATTGCAGGGAGAGTATAACGCTCGATCACTATTAATTCTTCCAAGACAACCGTTTAATTGTATCGGATCGGGGCAAGTCTGGGAATAGGCAAGGGGCAGCCGAGAGTTTTGTTTTTTTGTTTTCCCCACTCCCTTTTTACCGGTTAGTGATTTAGGTTCGATCCCCCCTGCCCCCCTTGATAAGGGGGGTGCCGATAGGCGGGGGGATCCCCCTTGATAAGGGGGGCATCTGATAATTTTTAACGCCTACCTACTTATCTTGTTTAATTTAGCTTGAATCGAATCCCTACCCCCTTGCTTCAACCCATGCTCGCATTTTACCCGGATTGTTCAATCCGTAGGGATCGACGAGTTTTTTAAATTCTAATTGTAGGGGATTAATCTGTCTGCTGCCGCCATCTTCCATGATATAAGTGTGAGGATTGGCAATGGCTGCCCCCTGTTGTTCATAGATAGCAATAATCTCATTTAATCGAGTTTCTGTGGTAAATTCTAGCAAGGGAAGACCGGCGGGAATAACTTTACCTTGAAATTTCAAAAATTCTAGGTGCATCATTATTTCCTCACCAAAATAATTATAGAGTTTCTCTACCGTGGCTAGATTAAAATAAAAAGCTTGTAGATAAGTTATTTTGGTGTTAAAACTACGCGCATGGAGAGTAGTATGATTCCAAGTAAACTCTAAGATACTGTTGCCTTTTTGGGTTTCTTCTGGCGTTTTATAGTAGGTAAGTTCACCATTATATTCTTGAATTAAAGACTCTAAGGCGACTCGATCACTGTCCGATACTATTAACAAAACTGCTGCTTTTCCTGTGGGTAAATAATCCTTAAGAGCGATAAAATAAGAGGGAATTGGCCAGGAGTGAACACTAACCATTTTCTTAACGATGCCATCACTATCACTGAGTGCTTGACCGAATTTAGCGGCGGTGATAAAATCGGCAAAATTAACGATAAATTCTGCCCAAGGATAACAGGGAGCGAGGGCTATTTCTAACTCGGTAATAATGCCATTGGTTCCGTAGGCATGATTGACTTTTTCTACCTCATCCCCCCGTAATTCGATAATTTTTGGTTCTGTTTCTAGGGTGACTAATTGCAATGCTTGCAGATTGCCCCTATCCTTCAATTGTCCATAATTAATTGAACCCATGCCCACACTACCACCCCCGATAAAACCGCCAATTGTCGCCGTCCGATAGGTAGAGGGAGCCATTCTTAATTCCCAACCAATTGCGCGAGCTTGTTTATCAAAAAATGCCATTTTTACCCCCGCTTCTACCCGGGCTGTCCCCGGTTCGATCGAGATAATTTTTGTTAGTTTGGTTGTATCTAAAATTACTCCTCCCCCCAAGGGAACACATTGACCATAATTACCTGTACCCGCACCTCTAACTGTTAAAGGAATTTGGTATTTAACGCAGGTTTTAGCGATGTCAATAACTTCTTGGCTATTGTGGGGACGAATGACTAAATCAGCCCGTTTATCTTGCAGTTGTGCCTCTAAAATGGGACTAAAATGATAGTAATCTAAGGAAAGTTTCGCCACTTGCCCCGGATCGGTGATAATTTCCAAATGGGAAAGTTCTTCAATGAGATTTTGACAGTTAGATTTCATGGTTAGGTAGGGTTTGCTGAAAAGGTATATTGGTGGGGTTAGGAGACAGGAGACAGGAGTCAGGAGTCAGTATTCAGGATTCAGGATTCAGGAGTCAGGAGACAGGAGACAGGATTCAGGAGTCAGGAGATTATTTTTATTTATTCTCCCCATACCCCAATTCATAATTCATAATTCAAAAAGGAAAAATTAAAAACCGATCGCCTAGGCGGTCGGTTTTACTAAGAAGTATAAACTTTTATTAACTTTGTTTGCTGAGAAACTGTTGAGCTTGTCTAATAGCGGCAGCACCGATATTGAAGACAGCCCAGCCAGCAGCGATAAGCAAAGGGGTTAAAACGATTAACACTCTCCAGTCCATAGATTTCCTTCTCCTCGGTCAGTGCTTAAAAGATTGTTACTTGATTCTCATTTTATATTTATACCCTAAACCGCCCCTTTTGGGAATCCGGTATCAGTACCTTTTCCCCCATGAACGAGGGCAAGTTTAGCATAGCGCTCGGCGTGTTCGATCAACTCTTGAGCCTCCTGTGGTGACACTTCCCGGACGCGTTTAGCGGGAATACCCACCACTAAAGATCGCGGTGGTATATCTTTTGTCACAATACTACCCGCCCCGACAATACTACCCGCCCCGACGCGCACACCATCGAGAATCACTGCCCCAATGCCGATTAAACAACCGCGTTCTATATGGGCTGCGTGAATTACCGCCCGATGCCCGATGGTAACGTAATCCTCAAGGATAGTAATTTTGCCTGGATCTCCGTGTAGGATTGCCCCATCTTGGATATTAGTGTAAGCCCCAATTTCGATGCGTTCCACATCGGCGCGTAATACTGCCCCATACCAAACACTCACCCCCACAGCTAGGGAAATATCGCCCATTACCGTGGCATTAGGGGCGATAAAAGCCGCTTGACTGACATCGACAATCGGCCAGAAATTAGAAGTTGATCTTAAGTTATCTAAAGACATGGGAGGATCTGCACTAAAGTCGAAAGAGAATACCCGTCCAATTTGGTTGGGTATAATATATATAGGATTTTTGGTACAAAGATAGCAATTCTTAGTTTAGGTTCTTCCATGATCAATGCAAGTTTACAATACCCTGTTTTTGGCCCCGATATCCATTGTCCTCACTGTCGGCAGCTAATCCCCGCCCTCACTTTGACGGATACCTATTTGTGTCCGCGCCATGGGGCTTTTGAAGCCGATCCCAAAACGGGTGAGTTGGTTCACTTGCAGTCAGGACGGCATTGGCGACTCTGGAATGGTGAGTGGTATCGTCAACACACTCACCCGGATGGTATTCGTTTTGAGATTCACGAAGCACTCGATCGCCTCTATACCCAAGGATTTAAAGCGACTAAAGTGATTATTGCCAACCGTTATCGCGATCTAGTTAGTTCCTACCTAGAACGTAACACTACTTGGCGCGGTAATGAACCAGGTGAAGCCGCTATTCCCCGTCTCTACGGTTTACCGGTAGAATTTAGTCCCGATGCCCCCGATGAACCCTGTTGGGATGTAATTAACTTTGATCTGGAAAAAGAACCGGGGGTTCCCAAACGTTACCCCTATTTTCGTCTTTTTGACTGATTACTGATTACTGAAAATGCACCATGCTTCTATTCGGACGGCTAATATCCATCAGGCGATCGCTTTTTATCAACTTCTCGGTTTTACCCTCGAGGAAAGATTCACCACGGGTTATACTTTGGCCTGTTGGCTAACCGGGTTAAACGGACGCATCGAATTAATCCAAATTCCCCAACCGAAACCCGCACCCGATGCCTTTGGTGATCAGCATTATGTCGGTTATTATCACTTGTCTTTTGACCTAACAGAAAATGTCAGCAATTTACCAGAATGGTTAGAAAAATTAACAAATAACTTTCAGCAAGCTCATCAAGAGGATGCCGATCTATATCCACCTTTAAACATTCTTTTGCCACCTCAACAACAGATGATCGGCGCTCATGTCTATGAAGTCACTTTTATTGCCGATACAGACGGTTTACCCTTGGAATTTATCCGTCGTTTAACCTAAAAAGATTGTCCCACTTCTAAGACTTTTGTTTGGCCGTTGCGAGACAAAATAACCTGTTGATTACCAACTTCCACTAAAGTCCAACCGTTGATAAATTCACCCGGAGAAATACGAGTAGTTATGCCCTTATTATCAAATAAAGCTGAAGATTGATCGCCTAAATCCATCACCCCCACCAGGGTATTTTTCACCTGATTATTGGTAGGAATAAGCACTGCCACCGGCGGTTTCACCTCGGGGGCAGCCGGTAGTGGTGGCGCAGAAATATCGGGATTTGGGGGTGGAACCGGGACAATTTTGGCAGTGGTTTTAGGGGGTTGGGGATAAACGGGAACGTAAATTCTTTCTATTACCCTAGGAGTATTATTAACCGGTAAATTAGCGGGTGGTGGTGGTGGAACCGTGGCTACCGGAGAAGGGTTATTTTTAGGAGAAGGATAAGGATCGGGGGATGAAGTTGCACCTTGGCGATCGATAATAGTCAGAGATGATTGCAGATAGGCGATAAATTTTTTATCTTCCAGGGAAATCGTGCCATTTTGAGAGACAGGAGCATTTTTTTGACTGATGAGCCATGCCACCACCCAACCTAGATAGACGCAAGCAATGACAAAAATAACCTTATCTAGGGGCATTCTGGGATTTTCTTCATGGCCCGCCGCCATATTTTCTGCACTCCTCGATCGCTGCTGTCGTTTCGATTCTAACAGGATAGCGCATCGCCAAAAACAATTTTTTAATTGCTCAAAATGCCCCTAGGGGGGATACAATAGAAAAAGAATGATGTATCTTAATATAAGTAAAGTTTTGTAACAATTCTGAAATCCTTTGCTCAACTCTACCCTAGTCCCCAGCAATCCCGATCGCCTGAAACCCCTAGTCCCCAACTGGGAAAAATCTCAATCCGTCTTTTGGACAGCCGCATTTCTGGTATCAGTCCCCGTGTTCATGCAAGCGCCCCTAGTGCGCTACTATCCCGAAATTAGCCTAGGTTTAACCGTTTTCTGGGTGGGGTTAGGGATTTGGCTGCTCAAACAAGCAAAAATCAGTCTTTGGGGGGATTTACTTTTGGGCTTTAGTTGGAGTTGGTTAGCCGGTTCTCTGTACTGGGGTTGGTGGCGTTGGGAACCCTTGATCCATATTCCCATGGAAGCGATCGGGCTGCCCTTTGTTCTCTGGGGATTATACAAAGGTCGCGGCAAAGTGGGCAATCTTTTCTATCTCGGTTCTTTGTTAGGAACCGCCATCACCGACTTATATTTCTATCTAACGGGACTAATTCCCTACTGGCGACAATTAATGACCGTGGAACTAGACCCCAACCTAGTGTCGCCCATATTTCATAACGCCTTGGCCCAAATTCAGACCCCCTGGGGCGTCAGTTGGGCGATCGTGCTGCTCAACCTGCTCTTAGCGATCGGTATCTATCCTTTGCAAAAACGGGTATGCCATTGGTGGGCATTTAGCGGAGCCGTATTGAGTACAATTTTGGTCGATGGTTTATTTTGGATTACCGCTTCTCTGGCTTAATGGTTTTTCTCTCAGTACAGGACAAAAAGCTGGAAAAGTAGGCGAGAGTAGGGTTTTATGAGAAATAGAACCAATCTCTAAAACCCTATGAACCAGTATAGCGCCTTAAAGCAAGCCCTTAAACCCCATCTGGCATGGCATGGAGCCAGGCTCTCGTTTCTAGCACTGTTCCTACTAGCCTTAATTAAAGTCAAAACCGTCAATCTGAGCGAGTTAGCAGTAGGATTTGGAGGTAAAGCCCTCAAAGAATCCAACTACAAGAGATTACAACGCTTTTTCCGCAACTTCGAGCTTGATTATTCTGAAATTGCGAAAATTGTCCTGGGTTGGTTGAAGCTCCCCCAGCCTTGGGTGTTGAGTCTTGACCGGACTACCTGGGAGTTGGGCGAGCATTGCGGCCAACATCCTGACTGTAGGCATAGTCCACGAAGGAGTCGCCATTCCCATCTTGTGGTGGCTGCTCAAGAAAAAGGGAAACTCCAACAGTGATGAGCGTATGCGGTTCATTGAGGCGATATTCAAAATTTTTCCCACCGCGAGAATTCGTTGTCTGTGTGCTGACCGAGAGTTTATTGGTCAAGCTTGGCTGCGCTATCTTCTGCTCGAACCGTCTCTGTCTTTCCGGTTAAGGATTCGGGCTACCGACAAGATTGAGCGAAATAGACCTCTTGCAGAAATCAAAAATCTGACCTTAGGTGAGGAGTAAGGAGCCAGTAGTCAGGAGCCAGGAGAATTAAGAATGAGCATTAATCAATTGAATGCTCTTCTTGCAGATTTTAGGCAATTTCATGCTTATTTTTGTCATTTTTGAACTCTCAAAAATTAATTAACCCCAGTTCGGGTTAAGCAGCGGGGGGTAAAGCCCATTCCATCTTCAAGGAGGGTTTTTTCGGCTGGTGACAGTAAGCAATCAAACCACAGAGAAGATTAACGCAAAAATTAACAGGGCTGCGGTGGCGGGAATGTTCAACCCCAGAGATGTTCTTGAGTTGGTCAATAATAGTCTCGACAATAGAACGCTTACGAGATAAAAGCTTGTCATAAAGGCGGATTAAGCGATTTTTCATGTTCCGCTTGGGTTTAGCAAAAAACTCAATACCAAAATCTTTGAGCAGTTCCTCCCCCAGGGATTGAGAGACATAACCTCGGTCAGCAAAAACTTTGCCAAACAAGGATTGTAGCAATTTGTTCACTGGTTTGCGGTCGTCCACATTGCCGGGGGTAAGGTGAACATTGAGCAATTCTCCTTCCTCGTTCACCACTAAATGCAGTTTAAAGCCAAAAAACCAGTCCACAGAGGTTTTTCCCCGTGCGGCTAAATTGTCAAACACCCGATGACTACTGATGCGGCGATTATGGCAGACCTGAATTTTGGTGGCATCGACAAAGCTAATCCCCGTGCAACGACCAAAACAATGCTTCAAGTAAACGCATAAGGGGATGAGGGTCGAGGGTATCCATTCGATAAAACGTTGATAGCTAGGCAGTTGAGGGAACTCTTGTCGCCAGTAGACACAAACATGATCGAGGTAGAAATGTTTAAAATTACGATAGTGGTTTTGATGGAAAGCGATCAGGATGGTCATAATTTCGCTTAAAGTCAAGATTTTGCCACGTTTACGAGCTTTATTATCGGCTGAAAGCCTTGTCTGTTCTAATTTAGGTTCAAATACACGACAGAAGTCGTCGACATGACAGAAAAGAGCTTCTAGACTAGACATAGATGGGTTGGGGGTGCTGAGTTTATATATTTTTCAGCTTACTAGCCCCCGCCTTTTCTTTCCACCCTTATCCCGAACTGACGTTAATTATGCAAGAACTCTAATGGAAAAGCCTTGCCAGCCAAAGTCGTCTTCGCCCATCTGGCTATCGGAGAATCTCAGCAATTGCAAGGCGATTGTCGGGTTTGGGGCAATCGGGTCTCCCTCGAAGCCTTGCATTTGGAGGATGGAGACCTCTTAATAGTCATTGCTCCCCCACATACAGTCGGACTGGTAAGCGATTACGCTCTGCGCTGGGGCATTGAAACCCTTTTTGGCATTTTCAAGACTCGTGGTTTTTGTTTGGAATCGACTCATTTTACTGACCCCGAACACCTGCGTCAACTTTTTGCTCTGTTGACTTTAGCTTTGGTCTGGTCTCTCAAGACTGGCTTGTGGCTTCATCAACTTCATCCGATTCGGCTCAAAAAACATGGTCGTCGTAGCCAAAGTCTTTTTCGCTTAGGTTTTGACCATCTTCGTCATCTGATTCTTAACCCTTCTTTGCCCAATCATCGGGATTTTCTTCATTCCCTACAATTTTTGTCCTGTACTTAGGCCCTAGATAAGTATTTTGACTCACGCCCCTTCCTCTTTTGAGACGTTGCGACACTTAGGGTGCGGAATGTGGGGTAGAACATTTAGATTAGTCGTTGAGGAATGTGGACTGTAAGTTTTTGATCCCCTGACTCGAACCGGCGACAGACAACGAGACCACAGTTACTTGTAATAGATACTGTCTCCTCCACCTTCAGTCCCGCTTGGCTGACGAGTCCTTTGATCTGAGCCTCTGAGCGGGCTTTTGTGCCAGTTTCTGAGATTACCGCCTGCAAAAGAGCATCCATGCGGTGGCGAGGCGAATGATCATCAGGCTCAACAAAAGGCTCAAGTACCATCAGGATCGTGTCTGGACACATACTTGTGCGTATGTTCGCCAAAAGCTGAACGCAGCGAGCGTCAGACCAATTGTGGAGTACGTTCTTCACGATATAAATATTCCCTTTTGGCAGCGGCGCAAAAAAATCGCCTGGAAGGAAATTTAGGCGTTGGGAATTTGTCGCCTCGATCGCCTCAAGGGCATGACGACAGACAGACTCTCGATCTAGGCAGATCCCCTGCAAATGTGGATGTGCCGCAAGGATTGCCTGAAGCACCGTACCGTTGCCACCCCCAACATCTACGACTGTATGTGCACTCTTGAACTCGGCACGCTCGGCAAGCAAACGCCCTACAGGTCGGGCCAGATCTGCCATTGCCAAGTCGTAAACTCGGGCAGCTTCAGGCTCACGCTCCAGATAATCGTACAGAGAGCCACCAAAGGTGGCTTGGCAAGCTGACTGACCAGTCTTGACAGTATGGAGAAGCGCCCCCCAAATGTCATAGTAGCTTTCGCCCGCCAGCATACAGAAATGCCTGAGTGAAAATTCACTGTTTGAGCAAAGCAGCGCTGAAACACTTGTATTTGCGTATCGATTCAGCCCGATATTTTCAAAGATGCCACAGGCGGCCAGCAGCCGCATCAGCCGGTCCATGATGTCAGGATCAGCCTGAGTCTCCACAGCCAACTCAAAGGCTGTGAGCGGCTTGGTAGCTATCAGATCAGCAATCTCAAGACGTGCCGCTACGGCAATCGCTTTAGCCAGCCAAGCACCGCCCATGAGACGAACTAACACTGCGTCAGCGTTGGTGTTCATTGTCATCTCGCCGCCTCCAAAGCAGTCGCCAGCCGCGAGGCCAGAACTTGGACATTAGGTGGACGCATCATCGTTACATGATTGCCCGGAACTGGAACAATGCGGAGTTTCCGCTTGCACCAGTGCTGCCAGCCAAGGTCATCTGAGTCATTTGGACTAGCTAGTGATGCTAACTTATCTTCTGCCCGCAAAAGTATCACTTCCCCCGAATACATGCGGCAGCGATAGGATTGAGTGGCTCGGTTGTGGAGCAGCATGAGTTCAAGATAGTTCTGAAAATCCTTTATCTTTGTCCCCTCCGCAGCCAGTCCGTGACGCTTGAAAGCCTCAAGAAACATCTCCGCCCGCCTGATGGGCGTTTCCTGTTCTAGTCCTTGCTGATTGATCCCGATATCGGTCCCGACAAGCTGAGAGACCTTAGCCGCGAAGCTCGCCAGTCCCGTGAGTTCGTCAATCACAGTTGGCGATTGAGATTCTGTAGGAGCAGGCTGGTCTAGGAGAATAACTGGTGGTAACAGTCCAAGTTCTCTCTCAAAGAGTATGGCAATTTCAAAGGCAATAAGTGCCCCCATCGACCAGCCAGCGATAGCCTGCAAAGAATGGTCAGCAATCGCCTCGAAGTAACGTCTTGCGATCGCTTTCAGGCTTGAGTCCCCATCGCTAAGACGTGCTCTTAGTCCAAGAATGGAATAATGGTCTGGCAATGAATATGCCAGGGAATAATAACAGAGAACCTCGCCCCCCGCTGGATGGATAAGGGCAAGCTCTGATTGTCCAACACTTTGCCGAATCGTCACTAATGGACCATCGTCATTGTTAGATTCGCTCTTGAGCAGAGCGGCCAGTCCGGCGATCGTGCCGTACTCAAAGAGAGTTGCTAAGGGCAACTCTTGGCCAAATCGTTCGCGAACCAGGCTCATCAGCTTAATCGCCAGCAAAGAGTGGCCCCCCAACTCGAAAAAATCATCATGGATACCAAAAGAACGTTGTGGAAAAAGATCGTGCCAAATCAACATAAGTGCCAGCTCCACCTCGTCACGCGGCACGGAGGTGATCGCACTTGGCTCCCCCAATGGCAGACTTGGCAATTTCCCATAATCAATTTTCCCGCTGGCGGTGCGAGGAAGCTCCTCGAGCAGCACAAGACGTGACGGCACCATAACGCTTGGCAGTCTTCCTTTGAGGAAGCGAAGTAGCACCGCTTCGTCCACTGCACCTGCCGCCACAACAAAAGCTTCGAGTCGCCCTTCCGGGTCAAGTCTTACAGCTGCCTGAGTGACCAAAGCATGGCCAGCAAGCGTAGTCTCAATCTCGTCAAGCTCGACGCGGTAGCCCCGAAGCTTAACTTGACGGTCCTTCCTGCCGCAGAAAACAATCGAACCGTCGCCTGTAAGACGGCCTTGATCGCCGCTACGGTAGCAGCTCACACCACTGACTGGGTCATTGACAAAATAGGCAGCGGTCAGTTCTGGTTGTCCCCAATATCCCCTGGCCACCGTCGCACCGGCAATCCTGATCTCACCTATCGCACCCTGGGGTAGCTCGTGACCTGCCGCATCACAGATGGTAATCTGCGTTCCTCTGAGGGGCCGGCCCAGCGGCAGAGTGCCTCCTGTCCAGGGATTAGGCACCTCGTAAGTCAGCACACCGACAGTTGTCTCCGTTGGTCCATAATGATTCATGATGCGTAGATCTGGTCGTAACTTACGGATGTGCTCAATCAGGGAGGGGTTGCAAGTTTCGCCTCCCAGGACAAGCAGTTTTGCAGGCAGAATATCGGCGGAGTCCAGTAGAGCCAGAAGATGGGTGGGAGTAATCTTGAGACAATCGACTGGTTGCTCGGCCAAGTATCGCGCCAGCAGCCTGCTACCCTGAGTTTTATCTTCAGGGACGACCACCACACAACCGCCCTTCATCAGAGGGGGAAAGATCATGGTGTTGCAGAAATCCGTAGCAAGGGGAGATACCGTGGCAAAACGATGGCCAGGCTCTAGCCCCATCCGTTCCCAAACTCCATCGGCATAAGCCACAAGCTGGCGATGCTCGACACACACTCCCTTGGGCTTCCCTGTCGATCCAGATGTATAGATCACATAGGCTGGTGTCTCAGCACAGACGATTACCTCAAGAGGATGATCTGAGTATTCACTCGCTTCATCTATTCTCTTGCAGGTAATTGGTATGGTTTGGGCCAGCTTGGCGATCGATTCCCTCAATTGCTCGTCGCACAGAAGTAGGATCGATCCTGCGTCTTGGAGAATCTCTCGCCAGCGTTCGGGGGGGTCGGCGGGATTGAGCGGTAAGTAGCAGCCGCCTGCTTTGAGTACACCCAATAAAGCACTGACAGAGGATGGTCCGTCTCGCCCCAGCAAAAGTCCAATCGGAGAAGAGAGAGCTTCGGGGTGGGCAGCGATCAGGCGTGCGATCCGGTTCGCCAGCCGCTCCAGTTCACTGTAAGTAAGACTACCTCCCCGGCCAACTACAGCGGCTTGCTCCGGTGTCAAGCGGACTTGCTGTGCAAACCGTTCAATCAGGCTCTCGGTGACGGTTAGGGGAGAAGGCGACTCGGGAATTAGTGTCCCAGAAAAAGCCACATCGGCGATTAGTGAGTCGGTCGAGTCAACAACAGAGAGCAGGACATCCTCGAAGTGATCAAGAAACCGCTTGATCGTTATCCGTTCAAAGAGGTTACTGGCATAGTGCAATGTCAGCACTATAGAGTCATTGATCTCTTCAACCCAGAAATTCAAGTCGAGTTTGGTGGTTTGATAATCGACTTTGACCACCTCAGTCCTTATCTCCCCAGCTTGATATTGGGACGGAACATTTTGGATGACGAGCATGACCTGGAACAGAGGATGCACACCGAGATCACGACTTACTTCCAAAGAATTGAGAAGTTTGTTGAAGGGCAATTGCTGCCTTGCCAGTGCCTCATTACAGATTTGGCTCTGGCGACGCAGCAGTTGGCGCCAGGTGTCGCCCTCTTCTAGCTCACATGAGATAACCAGTGTATTCAGTAGGGGTCCCATTAGCTTCTGGAACTCACGCTCGTTGCGGTTTGCCGTGATTGTACCGATGGGAATCTTTTTAGCGCCAGTGTAACAACTGAGCAGCACCGCGAGGGCGCTCATCATGATGGGAAACAAACCCAGCCGCTCCTGGCGAGCGAATAACCGCAGCCGTTCCGCCAGTCCCGTCGAAAGTGGACGCGTCTCCATCGCTCCCTGGTGACTGATCGCCCGAGTCCTTGGCTGGTCTAGCGGTAGCGATAGAGGCGATGCCTGGGGATTGAGATTCTCGCGCCAGAATCGCAGTTGCTCGGCGCACGCCTCACTCGCCAGCCAATTACGCTCCCACTCCACATAATCGATATATTGAATCTCGAGGGGAGGAAGCTGTTGGCCTGCGTACAGAGCCGATAGTTCCCTAGCAAAGATCGCGTTCGACCAGCCATCTGAAATCAAATGATGGGAAGTGATCAGCAAAAAATAGTCAAGTTCCCCTAATTGGAGCACCTTGAGCCGCAGCAGCGGACCCTGCGTTAGGTCAAATTTGGCACGCCCCTCCTCGACCGCAATCCCCAGCGCTTCCTCCTGCCGTTCTTGCTCGCCGAGGTAACGCAGATCTTGCCACTCCACGGTGAGAGGTAGGGTTTGATGGATTGCCTGCACGGGCTTTCCCCCGTCGAGATGGAAAGTCGTTCGCAGGATTTCGTGGCGCTCCCCCATCGATTCCAGGGCTTTTTGTAACCGCCCCTGATCCAGTGGCTCCCTTGGGTACATTTTAATCGCCGCCGGATTATTGAAGGCTGGACTCTCTGGCGATAACTGACTGAGGAACCACAGGCGCTCTTGGGCTGAGGAGAGCGCATAGCACTGGTTGGGACTGCGCGGCATCCGCGGTAGGGAGGGGGTCTTCTTGTCCAGAGAGCCGACTAGAGTTTTAATCCGATCAGGCGAAAGGGCAGCAAGCCGACGGGCGAGGGAGTCAGTCATGCTCTTGCCTCCAAATCGATCACGATCTTGCCAATGTGACGATATTGTGACATCAGACGCAAGGCAGCCCCTATCTTTTCTGGCGGGAAGGTGGTGATGGGAGTTGGTCGCCAAATTCCAGTAGCGAAGCCATCTGCGAGTGCTTTGAATATTTGTTTCAACATCGACGGGTTAAACAAGAAAAGGGAGAGATTGATGGTGGTGAAGCTCAACCCGAGACGAAAGGCACTCATCGGCAGCGTCTCGCCCAATGCCTGGTCTTTCATGGCAATCTGCAGGAACCGCCCAAATGGACGCATCAGCCCTAACCCACGCGCTACTGCCTCGCCCGATAGGGTGTTGAGAATGATATCCACCCCGCCACTGATCTGGTCGGCAAAGGCAAGAGAGCGAGAATCAAAGACTTGGAGGATGCCTCTCTGGCGAAGGTAATCCCGCTTTGCTTCTGAACCGGCGGTCGCCATGATCTCAGCCCCACGCGCCTGTGCAATCTCGATCGCCGCTAGTCCGACTCCACCCGTGGCTGTATGGATCAGAACCCGTTCGCCTCCCTGCACACGAGCGACAGACTCCAGTCCGTAAAAAGCGGTGAGGAACGCCGTCGGAATGCTGGCGGCTTCGATAAAGTTTAGGTTGGACGGGATGGGTACCGCCTGGAACGCCCAGACATTAGGAACAGCACAGAAGTGGCTGCCTTCAAGGAGTCTCCCATCGGTGGCTGTGTCTCCAGCTGAAAGCACCATTACCCGATCGCCTGGCGAGAACTCTTCTACTCCAGAACCACAGGCGACCACTTCTCCGGCGTAGTCGGAACCCATTACTGAAGCTACTCCTGGGGTGGGCGGATAGAGTGCCATGGCGATCATTAGGTCCCGGAAGTTGATGCTGATGGCGCGGGCGCGAACCTGGATTTGTCCTGGCCCGGGAGGTTGCAGGGCCATCTCTTCAAATCCCAGATCGTCTAGGTTGGCGGACTGTTTTAGACCAATTTTGGCATTGGGCCAGTCGGAGGGATGGCTGACGGTTCCTCGCGTTGTGACCGTGGGCCGATCCCGTTGGAGATCGCTTAGCAGCTTGGCACGATCTTTGAGCGGGAGTTTGGCGATGCGACCAGCAATGTCTGTCATTATCAGTCCTCCAATTGAGAGATAAGGGTTTCCAGAATTTCTGGATCGGTCATGGCGATTAGTTGGTTGATTACTACTTCGGCGAGGCCTCGGATGGTGGGTTCCTTGAAGAAGGAATCGACCGCCAGATCGATTTGGAATGTCTCACTGGTGATCGCAATCATCTGAATTGCTAACAGGGAATTTCCCCCTAATTCAACGAATTGGTCATTGACCCCAATCTGCTGAATTCCCAGAATCCCTTGCCAAATTTCTGCGATCGCTGTTTCAATTTCATTGGCCGGGGCCTCATAGGGTGTGAGCAAATCATCGCGGGAGAAAACTTGCACCACTGCGCTCGAAGTTGCCGACATCTGCTCACGAATGACCTCTGCCCTAGCCCGAGGCGAGGCATCTGCGATCTGCCAAGCCAAATCCTTCGTGGTGATCAGCAAGTGTGCCATCGGGGCAGTGCCTCCGTGCCTTCCCGCTTGCTCTAGCAGTCGGTTGAGCAGATCGAGTGCTTCCGTCGGTGTAATATCTTCATTCTTTACTTCTGCATTCTTGCTAGGAACAGATGAGGCAGCGGACTTCAGAGAAGGTGCAGAAATATCAACCTTCTTTAAAATAAATCCTTCTACTTCTACACAAATCTCACCCGAAGTCTCAAGCACTGTCACATCAAAGGAGATGGTATCAGCCCCTAGTGTATAAGGACTGGTCAGCCGTATCTGGCTCCACACCACTGGGGGAATCGGCCGCCAAAGCTTCATCTGTTTGTAGCAGTAGGGCAAATAGAACCCTTTCATTTCTCCAGAAAACGCCATTCTGAAGCCTCCACAAGCTAAAGCCACATCCATCAGGGCTGGATGACACAAGAAAGTCGCAAAATCCACCGCATATTTCGGGTCAAGCTGAAGCTTAGCCAGCCAGTGGCCATCAACTTCAGCCAGTTCCGAGAGAGTGCGCCAACGCTCGCTATAAGTTAAAAGTGGAGTGCCGTCTTCGGCCGTGCAATCAAGAGAATTATAAGGATTGGTTTCTCTCGGAGGGAATTTGGCCAGCAGCATTGCCAGATTTTGCTGACGGGGTTCTATGCCAGTGATCACCAGATCCCCCATAAAATGGTCTTGCCAAGCTGTAGGAGAATCAGCAGGACGACTCCTGAAGCTGAATTTGTAGCGTCCCTCTTGTCCCTTGACAAACAACATTAACCGACGTTGCTCCCCTTTGGTGAACATCATCGGCGCAATAAAATAAGCGTTCTTAATTTGCACTGGTTCACCTGAATGCCGATAAGCGGCAAAGCGCCAGAGAAATTCAGGAAATGATGCCCCAACAAGCGTTGGCGTATCAGACACCAAATGTTCGGTGATGATCCAGTCGGACTCTGGATCGATCAGTACCTCATAGATCTCTTCGTGGCCCTCAGATGAGAGCAGTCGCAGCCAGTCACCAGCTTCAACTCGCTGAACTCGCTTGCCAGATTGGCGTTTCGCCTTCGCATCTTCCCAGCGAGAAGCCATGCCAATCTCTGCCCAAGCCGCCCAGCCGAGGGAGCGGAATACTCCAGGGCGCTTTTGGTTCCATGACTGAGCCACCGCATCGATATAGGAATTAGCGGCGCAGTAATCGACCCGTCCTGCTTCTCCCAGTACCGCCGTTACCGAAGAAAAAAGCCAAATGAAGTCGAGGTCCCGATCGCCAAAAAGCCGCTCTATCACCCGAGTCCCCTGAACTTTAGGTTCGAGAACTTCCGTTGCCATCTCTGGGGTCTTAAGGGCGATAATTCCCCCGCCAGCATTACCAGCAGAATGAATAACCCCGTCGATTCTGCCAAACCGTTCATACACCTGGTTGACAACCTCCTTCATCCTGTGGAGATCAGTCACATCAGCTTGGGCAATCACTACCTCGGCTCCTGCTGCTTCGAGCGCCAGAAGTTGCTCAAGGCGATCGCGCAACTGAGGATTGCCATCACCACTCTCGAGCAATCTCTCCCAATTTTCCCGCGGGGGGACTGTGCTTCGGCTCACTAACACAAGATTTACCGGCACTGTCTCGGCGAAAATTCTTGAGAAGAACAGGCCTAAAGCTCCCAATCCCCCAGTAATCAGGTAAGTTCCGCCAGCTTTCAGCGTCTTCGCCAATCCCTCACCTGGCGGTAATCGCAGGGGATTCCAGCTTTCAATAAATCGTCGTCCTCCTCGATAAACCACGACTGTATCGTCAACATCGAGTTCTGCCTCATTAATCAATTGAAAAGCCAGATCGGGATGAGAACTTACATCAAGCATCCGCCCTTGGATTGTCGGAAACTCTTTGGCAACAACCCTACAAGGTCCTGCCGCCAGCGCCCGCAAAGGTGCCCAGATCGGCTCTCCGGCGACGCTATGAACCCCACGGGTAACAACCAGTAAACGCACCATTCCAGGCAGTCCCTGAGCGATCAGCGCCTGTTCCAGATACATCGGGCTATCAAAAGCAAGTATTCGAGCCGCTTCCGGGTCATCGACCCAGCCATGATCATCGGCCCCACAACTATTCCAGAGATGTAAGATGCGGGTTGGTCGTTGATTATTCTCTTTCAGCGCCGTCAGCAATTGATCGTAATCTTCCCGCACCGCTGGGCGGATCACGAATCCACCCTTGCTCGTAGCAAAAGCTGAACCTTGCTCCACGCGAACAATCTCTTCACCGCGCCCCTCTAGTACAGTCACAATCTCCTGGGACAAAGCATCGTTGTCATCAAACAAGAGCCAGCATCCCGTCTGGGGTATAGCTTCAGCAGCCGGAGGACAAAGAAATTCTGGCGACGCAGTGCGAGTCCAACCCAACTCATAAAACCAGTCACCCAGATCCGGCTTGCGCTCCCCAGGATCAGCCCCCAAGTCCACTGCTTTTTCTGTCGTGAAATCGAGGGCAAAACTCTGGTGCTCGAAAGGATAGCCGGGTAAAGACACCCGTCCTGGAAAACCATCGGCATAAAAAGCCTTCCAGTTGATCGGCCGGCCAGTCGCCCAAAGGGACCCAACCGCTCGCGTCAGGGCAGCTAAATCGTCCTCTACATCCTGCATTCCCTGCTGGGAACAGATCACCCGGTCATGCTCTTGGCGATCAAGTAAAGACTTCACCGAAGAAGCTAGGGAGTAGCCAGGGCCACACTCAAGGAAAATGTAAGACTCCTCACTTGCCAACAAAGTGTCGAGCGCATCGACAAAGCGAACTGGCTCCCGCATATGTCGCACCCAGTAGTGAGGATCACAAGCCTCCTCATCAGTGAGCCAATCCCCAGTCAGGGTCGAAACGATCGGAATTGTCGGTGCTGACAGACTGATCCCAACAAATCGCCTAGCTAAAGCTCCCATCGCTGGTTCCGTCATCGCTGAATGAAAAGCGTGGGAAGTATTGAGATGGCGCGAAAATACCTTCTCTTGTGTCAATTGGATTTCAAAAAATTTGATCGCTTCATTCGGACCGGAGACCACAGTCATCTTTCGACTATTGACAGCAGCCACTTCCACATCTGGCGGCAGTCGCCCTGATAGTTCCGCTTCCGGTAGCAAAACCGCCAGCATCGATCCACCTGGCAAATCCTGGATCAGTCGAGCGCGGGCCGATACCAGTATCAGAGCATCCTCAAAACCAAAAACACCAGCAATGCAGGCAGCCACATACTCGCCAACACTGTGTCCAATCATTACATCAGCCTCGATACCCCAGTCCCGCCATAGCATCGCCTGAGCATAGTTCACCAGAAAAAGAGCCGGTTGAGTGATGTAAGTTTGATCGAGCAATACCTTCGCCGTTTCCCTCTCACCCGAAGACGGGAACAGTAATTCTCGTAGGTCAACTCCGAGAATTGGCTTGAGAATCTCACTCCCGTGGTCAATCACCTCTCGGAAAGCCGAAAATAGTCGGTACTGATTCGCCCCCATCCCGACGAATTGATTGCCCTGTCCGGGAAAAAGAAAAGCGATCGGCTCACCTTCCCTCTGGCAGACGGACCGGATTACAGCGCCATCTGGAGAATTGAGACGCTCAATCAACTCCTGTCGGTTAGCAAAGGGAATCGCGCAGCGATGTTTAAACCGTCGTCGTCCCATCTGAAGGGTGCAGGCCATCGCCGCTAAGTCGAGATCGGGGTGCTTGGTAAGGTGATGGGAGAGTTGCGCTATCTGATATCTCAGTCCCTCTTCGGTCCGGGCTGAGAGGACGGCGAGATTCTGTTCTGGCGCTTGCTTGGGAATCTCAGGGGTAGGAGGTTCCTGAATCACGACACAAGCATTGGTGCCGCCAACTCCAAAAGAACTGACCAGACCTCGCACCGGTGTTCCTTCCCGTACCAGCTTGCCGAGTTTGGTATTGACGAACAGGGGACTGGAAGAGAAGTCAATATTTGGATTTGGCTTGGCAAACCCCAATGATGGGGGAAGTAGGCGCTCTTCAACAGTTTTTGCCGCCTTGATCAGAGCGGCCACTCCCGAAGCGACATCGGTGTGGCCGATATTACCCTTAACAGAACCCAAGGCACAGAACTGAGTGCGATCACTGTAATGGCGGAATGCCTGGGTAAGGGACTCAACCTCAATCGGGTCCCCCAGCGGAGTTGCCGTCCCGTGCGCCTCCACGAAACTGAGTTGCTCAGCCGAAAGCCCCGCCCGACTAAGAGCATCCAGGATCAGCGCCACCTGTCCAGAAATGCTTGGTGCGGTAAAGCCGATTTTGTTAGCACCATCGTTGTTTACTGCACCATCCACTAGCACGGCATAGATGTGATCGCGATCGCGCACAGCATCAGCCAGCCGCTTGAGCACCACCACCCCGGCACCGCGGCTGAACACCGTCCCATTAGCGGCAGCATCAAACGGCCGGCAATTGCCATCAGGCGACTCCATTCCGCCTTCCATATGCAGATAGCCTTTCCTTTCAGGAAGTTCAATCGTTGCACCGCCAGCAAGGGCCAGATCACATTGCTTTGAGCGCAGGCTGGTCATCCCTAAAATAGTTGCCACTAAGGAGGTGGAACAGGCCGACTGCACATTAACGCTAGGCCCAACTAGCCCAAGCTTGTAGGAAACCCGTGATGTCACATAGTCTTTGTCGTTGCTGATCACCACTGAGGCACCGCTGGCATATTTCTTGGCCACGCTAGATTGAGCGACTTGGCTCAGGTGCCAGTTAGTGCCAACACCCCCGAATACCCCAATCCGGGTATCGACTTCCTGGGGGACGTAACCAGCATCTTCGAGGGCGTGCCAGGCACATTCCAGAAACACCCGCTGCTGTGGGTCGAGCAGTTCTGCATCTCGTGGAGTAAAGCCGAAAAAAGCTGCATCAAATTGATCTGCGCCGTCGATGATGCCGCGCCTACGCACATAGTGTGGTGACTTGATCAGTTCGGTCGGCACACCAGAAGCTCTCAATTCCTCTTCCGTAAAGGTTGTAATCGATTGCACGCCATTGCATAAGTTCTGCCAAAATTCGGATACGTTTCGTGCGCCTGGCATCCGACAAGCCATGCCAATAATGGCGATCGCATCTGAGCAGTGTTCTTGATACATCTTGGGATTCTTCATTGGTGGTTTCGGGAGTTTCAATGCTTCTGGGTTTGTACACGGGAGAGGTGTTGAGCCATTGCGGCAATTGTCGGGTAGCGGAAGAGATCGACAATGGTGACTGATGTACCCATTTGCTCTTTGATCTCACGGCTGAGCCGTGCTAGTAAAAGTGAGTGGCCGCCGAGATCGAAGAAATTGTCTTCCGGTCCAATTGGCGTAGTTTCCAGCAGTTTCTCCCAGATCGAAGTGAGTGCTGCTTCCTTATGGGTTTTCGTCTTCAAACTGGCTATGGGTCTCTTGGTCGGCTGAGTTCGTGGTAAGGCGGCAAGGTTGATCTTGTTGTTTGGCAGAAGCGGCAACTCCGAAAGAATCATGAATCGTTGAGGGATCATAAACTCAGGTAGTCTGGCTCGCAAATAGGTTCTCAGTTCCTCCTCGTTGAGATGGGAGCCTGGTGCGCCGGTTAAATAAGCGACGGTACGAATATCATCAGAATTCTCTTCGCGCACGATGACATGGACATGGCCTACGTCTGGATGGGTGGCCAGATTTTGTTCGATGTCTCCGAGTTCAATGCGATGACCTCGCACCTTCACTTGCTTGTCACTTCTGCCCAAATACTCGATTCTTCCTGCTTCCCAGCGGCGGGCTTGATCGCCTGTCTTGAAGAGAAGACGGCCGGCTTCAGGGGCGAAAGTGTCTGGGACAAAGGCTCGCGATGTCAGGTCTGGTTGGTTGTGATACCCTTGGGCAACGCCGAAGCCTCCGATATATATTTCACCCGCAACCCCCGGTGGCACCGGACGCATCTCGGCATCGAGAATGTGAATCTGAGTGTTGCTAATTGGTCCGCCGATTGGTACTGCTCTTAGTGGTTCCTCACGCCGACATGCCCAATGGCATGAATAGATTGAGGTCTCGGTCGGCCCGTAAAGATTGTGCAACTCCCCGGCGAAAGTGGCGAAGACATCCTGCTGTAGTCGTAGAGGCAGGGCTTCCCCGCCAGCGAAGATTCGTCGCAGGGTTGGGCATTTGCCTAGCACCCCAGCATCGACAAATGCTCGCAAAGCCGAAGGGACGAATTGGCTCTGTGTCACTCCTTGATTGCGGATGAGGGATGCTAGAGATTCAGGGTCTTTAATGTCGCAACGGCTCGCCACTACTAACTGGGAACCAACCACCAGCGGTAGTAACATTTCCCAGACTGAGATATCGAAATTGATTGAGGTTTTGTTCAGTACTCTGTCTTCCGGACCGAGAGGAAAGGTGCGGGCCATCCACAGCAGATAATTCCCTACCCCGCGGTGAGCAACGCGCACGCCCTTGGGCTTACCTGTTGAACCTGATGTATAGATAATGTACGCAAGGGTCTCAGGAGCAACGGCAACGCTGATGCTGCTATCTACTGGCATGGACTCGATTAGTTCCCGTTCATCCCTAAGCAATACCTGCCTAGGACGGGCTTGGTGCTTCAGGGGCAAAGAGCCGTCGCTGAGAATAATCTCAATATCTGAGTCTTCTATCATGTAGTTCACCCGATCGGGGGGATAGGCAGCATCGAGTGGTACATAAGCGGCTCCCAATTTCCATACGGCTAGAATCGCGATAATCATCTCTGCCGAAGGCTCTAACTGGATGCCGATTTTGCTACTTGTGTCGGCTCCAAGGGTCTTCAGGTAGTGTGCCAACTGATTGGCCCGATGTTCCAGATTTTGATAGCTGAGGGTTTGCCTTGCGTCCCGCACGGCCACTGCTTCTGGTCTGAGTTGGCAACTGAGTTCCACCAGTCGGTGTATCCCAATGTCTTCGGGTATTGAGACTTCAGTGGCATTCCACTCCTCGGTAATTTCTTGAGCCGTTTCAGGAGACAAGGGCAGATAGTGGTCGAGTTTATGTTTCGGATCAGCGGCGATTAGTCCCAGCAGTTCAGTATAGGCTTGTTGTAATCTGGCCATCGTGCCTTCGGCGAAAAGTGCTTTGTCATAGGTCAAGCGCTGTTCGATGCTGTTTTCGCCGATAAAGTTTTCCAGGGAAAAGTCATATTTGCTGCCTGCGGCTAGTTCTTCTTGCACTTTGGCGGTCAGATCGCCATCTATTGTCCGCGGTAGGGCCATTTCGTGCAGCGCAAAACTCACGCTGACCCAGGGATTGCTGCCAAATCGACGCTCGTTGGGCAGAGAACGAACAAGAGTGTCGAAAGGTAGCCATTGGTGATCGAGAGCGGTAAGTGTGATGTCACGAACTTCCCGCAGGAATTCACGAAAAGTTAGATTTGGTTCGACTTGGCAGCGTAAAACCATCAGGTTGGCAAGATAGCCAATTGTTTTCTGGGTGTCGGCTTGACCTCGATTGGCTGCTGGTACGCCAACCAGCACGTCCTTCTGATTCGAGTACCGCGCCAGCACCATGGCAAAACCAGCAAACATCACCATGAATAGGGTTGCTCGTTCTTCTTTGGCAATTGCTTTGAGCCTTGTCACCAGCGGAGTCGCCAGTGTCTGCTGGATTACAGCTGCGCCAAAGCTTGGCTGAGGGGAGCGCGGATAATCGGTGGGGAATCCTCGCAGAGGTTGGGCTCCTTGCAGACGTTCCCGCCAAAAGGCTAGGGCAATTTCCCGCTCTGCTGACCTCATTCTCCCATGATGGCGATTGAGCCAGTCGGCGAAAGGATTTGGCTCAGGAAGAGCGGGCCTTGCGTTGTCGCTGGCACTTAAGTAGTTGTCTATTAGGTCTTCAAAGAAGAGCAATACCGACTCTCCATCGAAGATGATGTGGTGAACTGTCACCAGTAGCTTGTGCGACAATTCATTGAGCCGACAAAGCTTGAAGCGCACAGGTGGAAATGCTTCTAGCTCCAAGCGCTGGTTTCGCTCTACTTGTTGAAGGGCGATGAAGGATTGCTCATCTTGGAGTTCAAGTATTGGCAGGGGAAACCACTTTGATGATTTAATGACTAACTCCGGCTCCTTAACCCCGACAAATACAGAGCGCAGGGATTCGTGTCTAGTGACGGTAAGATTTATCGCTTTTTCCAGGGCATCTACGTTAAGCGGCCCCTCAAAGCTAATTGTGAATTGCAGATTGTAAGCGCGTGAACTGGGAAAGGCATTATGGAGTAACCATAATGCTTCTTGGTTTTCGTGACAACGCACCTCATTTGTCGGCCTCGGAGCGGTTAATTGAACAGGATTACGGGTAACTTTTGCGAGTTTTTTGGGAGTAGAGTAACTGAAGAATTCAGTCGGCGAAATGTCGTACTTAAGTTCATCCCGAATCAGGGCGATCACCGCAATCGCTCGGAGAGAGTTTCCTCCCAGATCGAAAAAGTCATCGTTAGCCCCCACACCTTGTATCCTAAGCACCCGTTCCCAGAGCCTGATGATGTGGGCTTCCAGAGGGTCTTCAGGTGGAACATAGTTATAACTAAGCTCACCCCTTTCGCTACTTGGATGCGGTAGGGAGTTTCGATCAATTTTTCCGTTTGCTAGTTGAGGAAGCCGATCAATTAGAGTAATACTACCCGGCATCATATAATCAGGTAGCCTAGCCTGAATATAAGTCTTAAGCTCACCTGGCTCCAAGGGTACTTTAGGCTTGATTGCTATGTAAGCAGCGACCGATGCTGCTGGCTCGAATTGTTTCACTGCTGCCTGCTGCACAAGAGGATGCGTCAAGATCACTGCTTCAATCTCCTCTAACTGGACTCGATGACCCCGCACTTTGATCTGAGAATCCTGTCGTCCCAAGAAGTGGACAAAACCGTCATCACCGAGAATTCCATAGTCGCCGGTACGGAACATCCGTTGTCCGCGCCGCCATGGGTTTTCCACAAATCGCTCGGCAGTTTGATCGGGATCGTTTAGATAGCCGTTGGCTAATCCGAGACCGCTGAGCCAAATCTCACCAGTTTCGCCCGGATTGACTAATTGCTGGCGCTCGTTGAGTAACAATAACTCGGTCTCATCAATCGGATGTCCGAGGCTCACAGTTTGTCCAGAAATTAATTCGCCAGCACTGGCGTTAGCAACATACTCCGTTGGCCCATAAAGATTCCAGAGGCGGAGCCAAGGCCATAGCTTGAGCGCTCTCGATAAGTCTTCTCCGCTTGCCGCCTCACCGGAGAGAAACACCCCTCGCGGCGGAGTTAAAGTGTAACCTAACTCATGCTGTCGTTCGGCGAAGTTCAGCAATTCTCGCCATAAGGTAGGGACACAATATAGTCCGAAACTAGGATTCAAACGATACCATTCAAAGAGCTTTGGTGGATCTTTAACGATTTCGTCTTGAAGAATATGAAGTGTTCGGCCTAGCACTAGGGGGGCGAAAAGCTGGGAGATTCCTGCGGCAAAACAAGGAGAAGATGAAAGGGGCAAATCAATCAGAGCGGCTTCTTGCCGAAGTCGGTGGGCAAACCATTTTATATAGTGAGTCAGAGCCGAGTCGCTAATAACTACAGGTTTGGGTTTGCCAGTTGATCCTGATGTAAAAATGATGTAGGCAATATCGTCATCTTTTCTGTCTAGAAACAATGTCTGTGATGTTTCTGGCTCGTTATCGACGGACAAAAGCTGATCAATTACAAAGGCTTTTGTTTTAATTATGGAAAGGTGGTTAATGTTATTTTGTGTACAGAGAACAAATTTGCAATCTGCCTGCTTGAGCATAAGCATAACACGCTCAACTGGCTCTCGCTCCGATATAATTATAAAAGTACAGCCCGCTCTGAGAATTCCCAGCACTCCGATGGGAAGATTTATGCCTTTATTCATCCAGAGAGCGACCCGATCACCCCTTCTCGCTCCAAGTTTGAGAAGAGACCCTGACAATATGGACGATAATCGGTTGACGTCCGAATATCGTAGCATCGTCGATCCGCAAACGACTGCTATCTTGTCTCTGTGCAAAAATGAAGCCCGATCACAGAGATTTAGTATGTTTGTCTTGGACACCATTTTAATTTAATCAAGAACTTTGACATAAATTTCCCCAAGATGGGGACTCACGGCTACCTTTCAGTTAGAGTGCGAGACTTAGAACTAACGGAACTTGGCAAAAGCTAACATCTTACTCTTCCTACACTGTAGGCTGATGCCTACAGTGTAGGAAGATGTCAGCAATTAATTTTCATCCATAACTTTCTGGATTTGAGCCTTCAGTTCGGCGCTTTGGTTGTACTTAGTGGCGAACGTTTCAAAGACTTCTGCTTGGGTTTGTCCCTCGGCTTTAGCCCGGATAAATGCGTCATAAATTTCCTCGCGAATTTTAGGATCTAAATCAGGAAAATGGTCGAGGATAATCTTGCATCGTGAAAGAGCCTTTCCAGTGGTCGGATTGGTGGCAGTAGTCATTGTTTTTTGGGGTTGAATGATCGCCTTTATTCTATACTCTCTTGGCGGTGGATTCAACTGTGCTGTGACCAGTTGTAACAATTCGCAACAAAAGGAACGGCTCTCCCAACTCCCGACATCAAGAATACAACCCACATTCCGCACCCTAAGTGTCACAAGGGACTTCCAAAAAATAAACTATTCATTAGACCTCCTGCAAAAGTCTTATTCAGCTACTTGATGATAGCCTAAAGCAAGTTCGTAGTTGTAAATGCCAGCGATTAAATTAAATCTCAGACCAAAACGTCGTCTCCGATTCCTATAT
>SFAQ01000123.1:0-9579 GCA_007096525.1 Microcystis wesenbergii Mw_QC_B_20070930_S4
TAAACTGCGCTATGTTAACTTAATTTTATCGCAAGAGGGAAATTTAATCTCTCTAAGCGAACGCCTGTTCTCGTCGGCTTGTATGTAAAGTTTTATGTACGGATTCAACATTTCTGGGTGTCACCATTCAAATTTATACGATATTAATCGTATATTTGATTTTGCCGCTTATACAGATTCCTCAAATATATGGGGATACTTTACTTAATAAACTGCGCTATGTTAACTTAATTTTATCACAAGAGGGAAATTTAATCTCTCTAAGCGAACGCCAGTTCTCGTCAGCTTGTATGTAAAGTTTTATGTACGGATTCAACATTTCTGCTAAAGAATACATAGCTAATCGAGAATTTGAAAATAAAGAAGAACTGGAAAAAGTAGTCAATCAGCTTTTAAATGAAGGGGGATTGATTATTAAATGGAGTAGAAAACTGAAAAATAAGGGTAATGCTGTCAATGTAACTTAAATGCGTAAAAGCTTACTTTCGGTAATCTATCGTCAGTAGCACCAGGCGAATGGTACTGTAGGAAGGAAGTCTGGCGTTGCATAATAGAGATATGAATGGAGGAAATCAAAATGCAATGCCCTTAGTGTAAATCTACCCATATCCGTAAAAATGGCATCAATAAACAAGGTAAACAAAATCCTATTTGTGTAACCTGTGGCCGTCAATTTATTGATAACTATGAAAAACAGAAAGGCTATGACGAAAAAACGAAGCGAGAAGGCCTAACCGCCTATGTTAATGGGATGGGATTTAGAGGGATAGAAAGGCTAAAGGGAGTTCATCATACGACCGTAATTAATTGGGTAAAATCTGTGGGAGAATTATTGCCAGTCGCCTATGAACCAGAAACAATTCCTGAAGTAGGGGAACTGGATGAATTGGAAACCTTTGTTGGCTCAAAAAAAACAAAATCTGGGTGTGGACAGCCGTTGACCACTTTAAAAAAGGAATTTTAGGTTGGGTAATCCCCAGACCATAGTAGCGAAACTTTTCGCCCCTTATGGGAATTAGTTAAGTCTTGGGGATGCTATTTTTATGTGAGTGATGGATGGTCAGTTTATCCATGTTTTATAGCAGAGGGCGACCATATAGTTAGTAAGACTTATATGACCAGAGTAGAGGGTGAGAACACAGGTTTAAGACATTATCTAGCCCGATTGCATCGCCAAACACTCTGCTATTCTAAGTCTAGAGAAATGTTAGGATACTCTATTCGTTTATTAATTCATTATCGGAAGTTTCAAGAAGTGCCTATTCCTTACTGATTCATAGCTTAATTCAGCAACGCCGTCTTTTTATCTAATAATACTTGGGCAATTGGATTGAATACATTTTCTTGGTAAAAGTCCCTTTTAGTAAAAATTAAATTTAAGGCATCTATAATTTCTCCTTGGTTTTTCCCTGCAATTTTACTGGACAAATCGGGGATTAACTGCTTAATTCTTTTAATTGGCTCTGTTGTTCCCCGTTCTAATTGATTAATCAATTTTTCCCAGTCTAAAATATCACTAACTTTTAATTTACACTGGGTAATATTTACTTGAGTGATCGCCTGTTGTAATTGAGTTAAAGATTCATTCAATAACTTTTTATAATTCTCTAGATCATTCAGTTTTGCCTTTAAAGGTTCAATTCCCTTCTCCTTAATATAATATTTAACTTCATCAATATCAGGATACTGAGCGGTGCTACCTTGGGGGGGATAAGCACTTAACATATACTTATACCAATCAGAAAAGAGTTGCCGACGCATTGACTCAATTTCATCGAAAGTGCAGTCATATTTCTGTTGAGATAGATTAAGCTGATTCAGTTTAGGAGCTATATTATCGGGTAAAGTAACTTCGCTCTGAGCTTGAGCATCTTCAGCATTTGCTGTTGTGGTGTTTGCGCTTCCTAAACTAATTGTCCATATTGTGCCAGATGAGACCGCATTAAACCCTTTTTCATGGCGTGCTTCCTCAAACTTAGCCGTTAGATCCAACTGCCGATGTTCTAGACTAGAAGATAGGGTTAAAGCCTCTAATTGATCTTCAATAATTGATTGATAATTGTAGTCAATCTTTTCACCTAAGTATGCAGACAATGCCTCTGTCCCTGTATTTCCTACAGCCACATCTACAGAAGCTTTTTCATCTGAGTTAATTATATTGATTGTTGTGGCAAACTTTAAACGAGCATAGCAAAGCATTTGTTGAGGTAATTGTGTATCCTGATCTGGGATTGACCACCTTAATTCTTCTTGTATCGCTTTGATTAATTCTTGTGTACTCAATTTATCTTTTAATTTTAACTGAATATTATCTTTTAATTTTAACTGAATAAACTTGAAATAATCCTTTTCTAAGTCACTATACCACCCAATCACATCATACTGTAAACTATCAGTAGGTTGAGGAAAATAATCATCATAAAAGCCAAAAACGCTGTGACAATTGGGATAAAAAGCTGCAAAAGTCGGTTCACCATAACCTACGGCAGTTAATAAGGGTAGATATTCAGCATCGGGATCATTTTCTAACCAAGCTTCTATAGGCAGTTTGCGACCTAAATAGCGAAATGGTTGATACTCATTATTCTTCGGTTCAATGGGATAAGCAATACTACCTAACTGCTCCCCTTCTCCTTCCCGATAAAGATAATCACTCTCCACTACCCATTGACGTTTTTCGCCGTTAAGAGTGCGTGTTACTAACCAGCGATTAGGAACTGATGGGAAAACTGTCTTTTTATCGCTATCTTGAATCCCTTTTGTTAAAGCATCGGGTAACGCCCAATGTAAATGGATTCCCGCTTTCAGGTACAGATTTTGATTTTGAAAGGGTTGGGAAACAATCTCCTCGCTGATATGAGCAATATTCGGATTTACGTCTCTTTTTCTATTAAAATAAGGAATGATGCTAAAATCTGCCATCGCCTCTACAACTAGGCGATCTCTTTTCAGATAGAGAGCATCCAAATGAACAGGAATCATTAAAATACTATTGACCATGTTCTCATTAGGATTACAAGCATTTACTGTTGCTCTGATTCTAATATTTCAAGTTTCCTAATGTTAAAATTTTTAGTTTTTATTCACAAATCAGGGCTCTTCTCGACTTTGTGTGATAACCTTTGCTTATAGAATTGTGAAATACTTATCAGGCAAAACTTTTAGTGCTATTTTGACGTTCGGACGTTCGGCGAAGACTTCGGCGTGATCTCAGTCGAACGCTTTTGTCAAACGATCACTCAAGCTGCGGAAGAAACTATCACTATAGACCTCGTTTCCACACAGAAACCAGAAGAGCCAAATCAGATTTATTTTTTCTGGTGCATCTCACATTGGCAGTTTTAGGAGAAAATTGCCCTGCTGTCAAGACTGATTTTTTTCTTGCCAAATAGCTAAGGCCATTTGATGAACAAATCGCCAAGGTAGATGATGCTGACGGGCAATTGCGGCACAATCTTCGTATTCTGGTTGTACGGTAATCGGTTGATTAATTGACTCTTTGTAGGCAACTTTTAGCCGAATTTGTCCATAGACAGTATCGATCGATTGTATCTCTCTTTTTAAGATCGATCGCTCTTGAATTGTCCTTCTAATGCCTAAAGTTGTGGTTTCCTGAAAGATCATATTTTCACAAGTAGCAATTTTATCCAAGGCACAAATTACTGTCAAAAGTATCCCCAAACGAGATTTTTTCATAGTAATTGCTTGACTAAATACATCTAAAGCCCCCACTTGTAATAAAGCCTCGCTTAAGTAGGCGATCGCTTGCGGATTTAAGTCATCAATTTGAGTTTCTAAAACTGCCACAGTTTCGATTTCATCTAGCTTTTCTGGTTCTTTTTTCCCTAACCAAAGCCGGACAAGATTGGGAATCGGTAAATCTTTTGTCCCTGCCCCTAAACCGACCTTTTCTAACTGCATTTTCGGCGGTTTACCGAAACTTTTAGCTAAAGTTGTCACAATAGCTGCCCCCGTGGGTGTTACTAACTCCGCTGCGATGCCATTACTATAAATTGGTACTTGTCGCTGACTAAACAATTGTACTACTGCTGGCACAGGAACCGGTAAACGACCATGGGCGGCCTGAACTGTACCGCCGCCGGTGGGTAGAGAAGAACAGTATAATTCACTCACCGATAGCCAATCCAAACCCAAACAAGTCCCGACGATATCAATAATGGCATCGGTTGCCCCGACTTCGTGAAAATGCACCTTTTCCGGCGCGATCCCGTGAACGGCTCCTTCTGCGATCGCAAGTTGTTGAAAAACCGCTAAACTCCATTCTTGGACTTTCTGGGGTAAATTTGCCTGTTTAATTAAATTTTTGATCTCCGGTAAATGGCGAGCGGGGGTATGATGGTGATGGTGGTGATGATCAGCGGACTTCTCGGCAGCGACATCGACGTGAACCTTAGTAGCAATTTGACCGCGACGATGCACTTTTTCGTCCCTTAACTGATATTCATCCTCAATTCCTAAAGTTTTTAGTTGTGCAATCAGGTATTCTAGGGGGACTCCTAAATCTACTAATGCCCCTAAACACATATCCCCGGCGATTCCCGTGGGACAATCCCAATAGGCGACGATTTTGCTATCATGGCTACTATTTACTCTCTCCATCCCGAAAATCCCCAACAACGTTCTATCCAAGAAATCTGTCATGCCCTGAAAAATGGGGCAATTATGCTTTATCCTACCGATACCGTCTATGCGATCGGTTGCGATCTCAATGTGAAATCCGCCGTCGAACGAGTTCGCCAAATCAAGCAACTATCTAATGATAAACCCTTGACGTTTCTCTGTTCTTCTTTGTCGAATATTTCCGAGTACGCAGTGGTAAGCGATTATGCTTATAAGATTATGCGACGAGTTATACCCGGTCCCTACACTTTTCTCTTACCGGCGACTAAATTAGTGCCGAAAGTGGTGATGAATCCGAAGCGGAAAACCACTGGTATCCGGGTTCCCGATCACGTTATCTGTCGCACTATTCTCGAAACCCTAGAAAATCCCATTATCTCTAGTTCTGCCCATCTTCCCGATCAGGAGGGGGATTTTCCCACCAAGGGATTAGAATCCGCTAGGTTATTCGATGCCCTCGATCATATAGTTGATTTAATTATCGAAGATGGTTCGGCTCCGGGTTCGGAAGTGTCAACAATTGTTGATTTTACCGGCGATCAACCGGATATCGTGCGTCAGGGTTTGGGTTGGCCGGAATTACAACAATGGTTATAACAGTGATTTTAGCCGTCAGCCGTCGGTTTTTTGCACCCCACACCCCATCACCCCACACCCCACACCCCACACCCCATCACCCCACACCCCACACCCCATCACCCCACTTCCCCACTTGCCACTTCCCACACCCCACTTCCCCACTTCCCCACTTCCCCACTTGCCACTGATAACTGATAACTGATAACTGATAACTGATAACTGATAACTGATAACTGTATCGGTTATTGCGACTTTTTATTTCCTGAAAACCGCCTTGTGTAAGCCAAGTTAGTTACTTAAGATAGAGGTAATCGCAGTCAGAGAAAACCTCTCAAGGAAATTATTACTATGGCTTTCACTCTTTATTCTCCCTTCCTCGAAATTAATTCTGTCCAACGTCAAATCGATCAACTTTTTCAAGAAGTATTACCGACAACTTCCTTGGTATCTCGTCCCCCAGTGGAAATCTCTGTTAACGAGGATTCCGTGCAATTAAAAATCGAATTACCCGGCATGGATATTAAAGATATCGATGTGGAGGTTAGCAAGCAAATGGTGGCTATTAATGGGCAACGTCAACGCCCTGACGAGGTAGAAAACAGCGAATTTTATTATGGTAAATTTAGTCGCTTGATTACCCTGCCAGTAGAGGTACAAAATAGCCAAGTTACCGCTAACTATCAAGACGGTATTCTTTATCTCACCCTACCGAAAGCGGTGGCAGAAAAAAATAAAGTGGTGAAAGTTAATCTTGGTTAGATGAGAAAAAGACTGGAGAAATTCTCCAGTCTTTAGTTTTATTTGTAGTCGCTAACTGTTAATTGGATTCTTTGCCATTTAGGTTGACGGGACGGGGTTGAATAACACCAAAACCGCCGTGATTGCGTTGATAGATAACGTTGATTTCGTTAGTGTCTTTGTTGCAGAACATAAAGAAATCGTGATCGACTAATTGCAATTGTGTTAGTGCTTCCTCAATAGTCATCGGTGGCATGGCAAAGTATTTCATCCGCACTACTTCCGCGGGTAATTCGGGAGTGCGATCACCAATTAGGTTATCATCTAAGGGTTTCTCTTGCACCACCTCGCTAGTTTTAACGGTGGCGTGAGTGCGATGATCCACCAGTCTTTCTTTATACTTGCGGAGTTGACGAGCGATTTTATCAGAAACTAAATCAATACTCGCGTATAAATTTTCGCTTCCTTCTTGAGCGCGAATCACTGTTCCATTAGCATAAACCGTTACTTCTGCCTTGTGGCGATCGGGAATGCGCGCATTCTTTTCCACGGAGAGGTGAACATCGACTTTTGTGGTTATGCCGTTAAAATGTTTCACCGCTTTCTCCAGCTTTTGTTCCACATAATCATGAATAGGTTCGGTGACAGCGATATTATTGCCCTGAATCAATAGCTTCATACTCACTACTCCATCTAAAAATTTTGCTATGGACTGCCCACATCAACTATTTTTAAGGGGTGTTGATGCTAGGAATTTAATCCCCAAAAACCTGCTCGATCGCGCTGTTGAGTGAAAGTCAATTAGAGGTCACAGTCTAGATATTGTCGGTGTTCTCGTTCTCTTTTTTTTGTCGGATCGCGCGGAAAATTCATCGGGTCGAGAGCCTATTTGCAACTGGATTTATCTACCCCTATTCTAACAAGTTTCTCTAAACCTTCTCTTAACAGAAGTGCGAAGTTCTGTTAACTTTTCTCTAAAGAAACCGATTTTCGCCGCCAGCAAGGGAATCCGGTGATTGTTTCTCCCGTTCGACGGTTAACCTCGGAATAGATGGGATAACCTTAGATTAGCACTTAGTATTCTCCCCAACATCTATATCTTCCCTTCTTTTAATTTTCCTTTGCGCTCCTTCACATTTCTTAAATAATTTGACAAATCTCGCAATGAATGCTCAAAAAATACCTCGTCTCTGTGGGCTAAAAATTCGGGCAATTACTCCCGCTGCTCTCGTGGGCACAGCGATCGCTCGTGGAGGCGAGAATTGCTAATCCCAACTTACTTATAGCGGTTTTCACAGAAGTTAGTCCCGATTGAAACGCTGAAACGCCTATCTATCAAGGGATTTACTAGACCTTATTAGACTGAAAACCGCTATAATATCCTGCTACTACTGGAACATCCCCCGTTTATACCCTCGGTACTGGCTCAGATGTTAAGTTTGTTAAATTTAATCTTGACAAATTTCCAGCACGATTCAGAGCGATCGCATTTCCTTATAGATATCTGCACTAAAAGCTCCCACTGGTTTAATGGCATAGATAGGGGTAATCGGTTCTGGGTTGAGAGCCTAAAATATTCTCTCTGGGGACTAAAATATTTTGGCAATTGCTGCCTCGATCATTTCCTCTTTTTCTTCATCACTTTTGCCACTTTTTTCTATATCTAAAAAAGCTTGTAATTGTTGCGGATCGATGAGAAATTCTTCCGACCAATAGGGATCAAGGCGGGTAATATTTGCTCCTTGAAAACAGGCGCGATCTAAGTCAATTGGTCGATCAAGAACGGCGATTTTGATGCGTGGATCGCCTTGGGTATGGGAGCGCAGAGCGGACATTTCGGGGATAGCATTGAGATCAGGCATAGTTTTTGCAGGTTTTCAAGAACAGTTATAGAATAAAAGCTAGATAACAAAAATAGGGGAATTAAAGATGAGTTCAATGACCCAAACGGTACAATCCTCAACCACAATTCAGGAACCTTCGACCACAGCGTATTGCGCTTCCCCTTTACCTGATCACACCCAACTCCCCGATAAAGATGGAAGTTTTGTGAAAAACTATCAAGAGCCTCCCCAAGCAGACCTTGGCGTTGCTGAATCAAGGTATGAATCAGGCAGGAATAGGAACTTCCCAAAACTTAAGATAATGGATTAATAAACGTATTGAATACCCTAACATTTCAATAGACTTAGAATAGCAGAGAGTTTGACGGTGAAGTCGAGCTAGGTACTGTCTCAATCTAGTATTTTCCCCCTCCACTCTTGTCATATATGTCTTGCTAATAATATGGTCTTCATCAGCAATAAAGCAGGGATAAACCGACCAGCCATCTGTTACATAAAAATAACATCCCCAGGTTTTAACTAACTCCTATAAAGGACGAAATGTTTCTGCACTATGGTCTCCTAATACCCAGCACAATATTCCAGGCTTAAAGTGGTCTACAGCAGTCCACAGCCAAATTTTGGTTTTTTTTGACCAACAAAAGGTTCCAATTCGTCCAATTCTCCCACTTCAGGAATTGTTTCTGGCTCTTATGTTAGGGAAGAAGTTTTCCCACTGCTTTCAGCCAAGTGATTATCGTTGTATGATGAACACCTTTTACTCGTTCAATCTGCCTAAAACCTGAAGCATTAACATACATTGTTAGGCATTCCCGCTTGGTTTCATCACTGTAACCTCTGTGAGTATTATAGTTAGGGGTTGCTGAAAAAGTTTATTGGTGGGGTTAGGAGTCGGTCGTCAGGAGCCAGGAGCCAGTAGCCGGTCGTTTCAGGCTTTGTTGCCGTCTCTTTTTGTACCAATTTGTTTACTATAAAAAGAATAATGCCAGGTTTTTGAGAGTCCCAATCCGATTTTCGCAGCATGAACATCGGATTTTAACAGGTCAAAAGCCTTATTTTAAAAGGGTTTTAACATTATTCAGCAAGCCCTAGTTATCTATAAATTGACGACCACAGTTTACACAAATGTGATTCTGTTTGCCTTTCTTATGACCATTTTTACGGATATGGGTCGATTTACACTCTGGACATTGCATTGAGGATTTCCTCAATTCATACCTCTATTATGCAACGCCCAGATCTTTTAACGGATACTATAGCAAATAATGGGTTATTTAGGACGCTTTCAATTTTCAAACTCTTATCTGAACAGGGTTTCAGCGATGGATTGTCCTAAGCACCTTGGTCTTTGCTATATTACACCCCTTTTGGAGCAATTACATCCTGACGGTAATTACTGTCTGGGTCGAGATTGTGGGATTTATTGGCGATTGCCAGAGCATCCAGAATCTCTAGAAAAAGGTGCTGTTGCTCCCGATTGGTTTTATGTTCCCCATGTCCCCACGACTATTGATGGTCAAGTTCGCCGTTCTTTTGTGATGTGGAAAGAAACCATTGAACCTGTTATTGCCTTAGAATTTGTCTCTGGTAATGGTGAAGAAGAACGGGATAAAACGCCTGTTAAGGGTAAATTTTGGCTCTATGAGCGAGCGATTCAAAGGGAGCATCTCACCTTTGTAATAAGTAGAAATGCTTAATGAACTCAATAAAAAAGTTAAAAAAGGCAACCATTTAGATAGGCAGAGCGATGACGAAGGACTTGCGGTACATTACCAGA
>SFAQ01000124.1:0-17373 GCA_007096525.1 Microcystis wesenbergii Mw_QC_B_20070930_S4
TCGGGGGGAAAATTCAGTGACTTTTTCCCTGAGAATTAGGTAATTGACCCCCTCAAAATGGTTAAAACCCTACACCCCACACCCTACACCCCACACCCTACCCCCACGAAAAACTTTTTGCCGCAAACCCTATGTAAAGCCAGGAAACCCCCTCGCCGTTCCATCACTTTTATTTATTAAAACGACAATTAAGAATATTTGCTTTTATGCTTGTCCCTTATCTAAGATGATAGTGTCTGGCCAAAATCCTAGTGAAGGAGAGTGTTGTCAGCAATCTCGCCATCGATCGCAAGCTCAAGAACTTGACCCTGGATTTATACCGACAAAAAAATAGTCAAGAATCCTAGCAGGAAATACCAAGACGCATCTACAACGTGATAGGAGTAAAAATATAATTATATGTCCCCTCAAATTCTCGATATCGCTGAAAATCTCTCTCTAACCACTTGCGGCACTATTCTCACCCTGGCAGTCTTAGAAACCATTCTATCGGCCGATAATGCCGTCGCCCTGGCCGCTTTGGTGCGAGAACTTCCCGACCCCAGACAACAGCACCAGGCTTTAAACTGGGGATTGGCCGGGGCATTTGTGTTAAGAGTTGCCCTGTTAGTGAGTGCCAGTTGGACAGTTAAATTCTGGCAGGTGGAGGTACTGGGTGCTATTTATCTGATCTGGTTAGCGGGTAAGCATTTTTGGCAGAAATTTTTGAATATAGAAATAGAAGACGAAAATTTTGCCCTTAATCTCGGAATAGAGTCTTTTGGCCGTGTTATTGTTCTGATTGCTTTTACAGATCTGGCTTTTTCCCTCGATAGTGTGACAACAGCGATCGCCCTAGCCGATCGATTCTGGATTCTGCTGACTGGTGGTATTTTGGGAATGTTAGCCCTACGATTTTTAACTGGTTTATTTGTTAGGTGGTTAGCTGAGTTTGTTTACCTACAAGATGCGGCCTATCTGACGGTTTTAGCGGTAGGGGGAAGATTGTTATTAAAAGCTTGCCAACCAACCTATTTACCGCCAGAGTGGATGGTATTAATGATGGTGGCGATCTCGTTAAGTTGGGGCTTTTCTAGGCGTGTTGTGGTGGAATAGGTCTGGCAGCAAGGGATTTTCTCAATTTTTTAGGAGCGTGTCAATCGTTATACTCCGGGAGGATGGGGGACTGTGACATAATTTGTGACTAGGTACGGTAAAAGTCGCTAGTAAACCCCGTTAGCCTTGGAGACTTCCTTGCTAGACACCATTTCCACCCTATCCCCAAAACTAACAGCGATCGAATCCACGGGAAATCCTCTCCCGAAAGTTGCTACTTGTTCCTCCACCTGTCGTTACTGTCGGTTTTATAAGTTTCAGGGGAGAGGAAATGGCTATTGTCAACGCTTGGGAGTCCCTGTTCACAGTCATTGGCGCGCTTGTCCTTTAATTTGTCCACCTTTTGCCCCTTCGTGGGAAAGGTCGGAAAATGGGCAATTATAAGTAGTTATCTGGATTATACCGCCTGTATCGAGCAATTTTCTCCCCATCCCGCTCCGTGCGAGGATGGGGTTTTAATCGAAACCGATGCTTTCCACTCCACCGCTATTGGGACTGGTGGCGACAAAATAGAGAATTCCTGAGCCGAGACCAGCGATCGCTATACTAAAGCAAATAATCCAGACTTGAGCAGGTTCGTAGCTATTACTATCGATCGCTCGCCGGATGAGAAAATATCGGCGCGTGGCGATGACAACGGTTAATAATCCCACCATAGCGAAGACAAAACCCAACAACCAACCTAGTCCCAGAGATGACGAAGATACTGTCCGTAAACGCAAAATGACCAGACCAAAACCCATCAAAGCGATCGAGGCGCGCATCCAAGACAGATAGGTGCGTTCATTGGCCGAATGATCTCGCCAGCGGTCGGCATTAAATTTCTGCCCTGTCTTTTGGGATTTAAACAGCATAGAGGAGTTCCTCGCAGTGAAGTTCAATAAAATCAAGTATTCTTTCTTCTGGTTTTAATAAATTGTTTTTATCATCTAGTTTTTCGCTTATCTTTAACCAATTCAAGGGACTTAAGCAGATTATCATCCATAAATAGGGGGAGTTTACCGTCCCATCTTTCGATCGCTTTGTTCTGTAAAACTTCTGGACTTAAGGAATCTTGGAGAATGCGATGAGCTTCGGCCTCTCCTTTAGCCAGATTGATTTTTACTTCCGATTCTTTCAGAGCTTTCAGCACCATAAAACCGGCTTTTTTGGCCTCCTGTTCGGCAATTTGTTTGGCTTCCACCGCGTCGGTAAAGCGATCGGAAAAGTTGACATGAACCAAAGAAATATCATCGACACCGATATGATAATTTTTCAGTCTTTCGGTCAAACGAATATCTACTTCTCCTTTCACCTCCTCCCGTTTAGTAATTAATTCTTCGGCGGTATATTTAGCCATAACTGCCTTAAGAATTTCCTCCACTGCCGGATCAATCACTCGTTCAATGACAGCCGCTTCATCGCCAATTTGTTGAAAAATAGTATTAACTTCTGAGGCTAAAATATGCCAATTCAGTGCCACATCTGTAAATACTTCCTGTAGGTCTTTGGAGGAAGCTTCAGCCGCTATCTGTTGTTTTTGGATTCTCACACTTAGTTTTTTTACCGTGTTAACAACGGGAATAATCCCATGAATACCCTCATTAAGTATTTTATCCTGTACTTGACCGAAGACCATTAAAACCCCTCTTTCTCCCGCATTGACAATCACGAAAGGATTAAAAATAATTGCCACAATTAATAACAAAAAAAAGATATTACTTGGTCTAGCTAAAAGACGATTTTTAGGCATTCTTGGTTAAGACATTAAAAACAAACGATAGGATTTACTGTCAATTAAGATATAAATTCCTAGAACAATATAGATAAAAGGACTAATTTTATGTCCGTAGTTTGTAACCACTTTAGCTATTCTAGGATGGGTAATCAAAAAATAGGCTAGGGCGCACCAAATACCCATCATGAGATAAAAAATTATGACGATAATTAAGACGTGCATCGGGGAATTATTGGCAAAAAGAGAGGTATAGATACCAATATTATCACCACCGTTAGCCACAGTCACGGCGGCAACGTAATAGGTTTGGGAGGGAAAACGAGGAATAAAGGAGCGATTTTTAGAATAATTAACATCTTCTCTTACTTCTTGAATGTAATCCTCATTTTCCCTTGACAAAAGTTGTTTAATGCCGATAATTAGAGGGATAAATCCTAATAGACCAATCCATTCTTTAGAAACCAGTAACCCAAATAGTAAACCGAGGGAACTAGCTAGGAGAATCAGGGTAAAACCGAGGTATTGACCAACAATCAGGTGTCGAGGTCGAAAATTAGCATTAAGTCGCGAAAAAAACAACATTAGCACCATCAGATCATCAAGATTTGTGGCCACAAAACTCGTCACGCTAGTAATTAAAAGGGTTACTAACCAATTCATAGATTGAAAAAAGAGATAATCCTTCCCATTCTAAATCTCGTAGTGCCAGATGTCCTCCTCTCGTAAAAGAAGACGATGGACGGGAAGACGTTCCACGGCCCCCTGTTGTTCAAGATGATTCAGTGCGCGGGTAATTGTGACTCTAGTGGTTCCTAATAAGTCAGCGATATCCTGATGAGTTAGACGCACATCAATTAATTGTCCAGTACCAGTTTGTTTACCAAATTGATTGCCTAACCATGACAGTAATTTCACAACCATAACATCAGTACGTTTGTAGCTACGAATAATACTTAGTTCTTGTGCTTGCTGAAGATGAGACAGCAGAATTTCTGCCATTTGATAACTCTCAACTGTGGAAAAGGAAACTGCTTGCACCGGAGTGATGCACTCAACTTGATAGGGATTGACTCTCTCTAGGGTTTTGCCAACAAAATTGCCAGGTCCCCACAATCCCAAGACTATTAGGGTTCCATCTTCTAACCAAGTGGAGGTTTTCACGACTCCACTCTCGATTTTCCAGAAATTAGGATTTCTGAGGGGCAAAATTGCCCGATTATCAAAGTGCCAGCGATGGGGGGTTGGTGGTTGATAGGTAAGCGTCATGATTGGTAATTAATTTTGATTAGGTACTTAGTCAGTCAAAAGCACAAGGCTGTCGGTAAAGGGGCTTTTTAGACGAGTTAGTTTTTTTTGGAGAATTTTGGGGTAAAAACGATAATTACCCCAAAAAAGACTGATTTTATGCCCTTGCAAGCCCTATTTATTTCGGGGTGCTAGTCTTCTCCAGTTCCGTGGTGGCCGAGGAGATCAGTTCTTGCCAAGCTCGATCGCTTTCCTGTAGAGTCTGTTTAACCGCATCGATGGTCTTTTCCACGCGAGTTTTCAGGAAAGGGGAAGCACTGTCTTTGAGTCGTTCTGTGTCGTCGGCTAAAATATCGATCGTCTCGGAGGTATTAACGAGGCTCTTTTCTAGGGTAATGAGGTTGTTTTGCAGGTTTTCACTGAGTTTAGCCCCAGAATTGCTCAATTTTTTGGCCAATTTGCTCACTTTTTCCCCTAGATCGTCAATATTGTCCGCTAAGTCCTCTAGGTTGTCCTGTTGAGCTTCGATAATCTTCTTGTCGAGAGAAGGAGCGGCTAGTTGAGCATTTAGGTCATCGATAGCAGATTTTGCCGCTTGGATGGCTTTTTCATAGGCAATTTGGGCATCTTCGAGAATTTTTGGGCTAGAAACCTCATTTTTTTTCTTGACTGGTTCCACCACAGTGCCACCCGTTGCTGTTGTACGGTCGATGACGGCCAACGGTTCGGGGAGTAGCGGCAAGGCGATCGCATTTCCTCTTCCCCCGAGGAGCAAAGTGACAGTTAAGAGGAAAATTAGCAGCTGGAAAACTTGATTTTTTAGGCTTTGAAAGCTCTTATTTCGGTTGATCATAATTTGATTTTCTCCTGTTTAAAAAATCAGTTACTCTCTCTAGATGATATCATATAAAATATTTATTTGTTATTTATTTACAGAAAATTTTATAAAAAATTTATTATATTTTTTAACCAATAAATTGCAGATAAAACATAAGCTTTTTGAGCTAAAATTCATTACAGAAAAGCTTTTGCTCTCTTGATAAAAATTAATTTTATCAGTTTTTTATTAATGAGATGCTGAATTATCCGATGAATTTATTTCTTGATTAATCGGGGATATTTTCTTACGACCTTTAATATATTTGCCTAAAGATTTATTTTTCTTAAGTCGTTTAATGCCACTTAAAGTGCACAGAGAGAATAGAGTTCCCACCAGAACCATCTGCCATAAACCGCAACCAGAAGCTGCGCCTAATCCTGCCGCTAACCAGATAGTCGCCGCCGAAGTCAAACCTTTCACTTGTACCTTATTTAGTTCCCGATGGGATTGTTGTAGGATGATTCCCGCCCCTAAAAAACCGACACCAGAAGCGACCCCTTGAATAGTACGACTGAGAGCATTAGAAGACGCATAACCCACATCTCCCTCCGCTTGTAGGGGAATCATCACGAACATGGCAGCCCCGAGACTAACGATGATAAAAGTTCTCAATCCAGCCGGACGACCGCCTCGCTGTCGGTTATAACCAATCAGACAACCGACGGCCATAGCCATACTCAGCCGAAAAACAATCGTTTGCCAATCTGTCGAGTCAAAAAACATTGCTTAACCCATCAAATGAGATAAAAACTTCCCCTAACCAATCAAGGCCTTTTCCAGATCCCGCTTTAAATCGTTCCTATTCTCGATCCCGATCGATAATCCTAAGTAAAGCCGGTGTTATACCTTGTTTTCAGCGTTCTTTTTCCAGCATTGCTGCGTGAGTCATTAAAGAGGGATAACAGACCAAAGACTGTCCTATTAGTCGATATCTTCAAGGTCTTTAAACAGGGCCGTGCTGAGGTAACGTTCCCCGAAACTAGGCTGAATCATGACGATTAATTTATCTTCGTTTTCGGGTCTTTTGCCCACCTGAATCGCCGCCCATAAAGCCGCCCCGGCCGAGATGCCCGATAGTAGTCCCTCCTGACGGGCTAACCGTCGCGCGTAGGCGAAAGCCTCCGTATCATCGACGATAATCACCTCATCGATTAATTCGGGGCGGAAAATTGCCGGAATAAAACCGGCCCCGATGCCTTGGATTTTGTGCGGCCCCGGTTGTCCTCCCGATAAGACGGGACTATTAGAGGGTTCAACTGCGATCGCTTGAAATTGGGGACGACGGGGTTTAATGGCTTCGGCAATACCGGTAATGGTTCCCCCGGTTCCCACGCCACCGATAACGATATCTACTTGGCCATCGGTATCGGCCCAGATTTCTTCGGCGGTGGTTTCTCGGTGAATTTTCGGGTTAGCCGGGTTGCGGAACTGTTGCAAACTATAGGCGTTGGGGGTATTTTCGACTATTTCCTCGGCACGGGCGATCGCTCCTTTCATGCCTTGGCTACCCGGGGTTAACTCTAATTGCGCCCCGTAAGCTTTTAACATTGCCCGTCGTTCTAAACTCATGGTTTCGGGCATAGTCAGGACTAAGCGATAGCCTTTGGCCGCCGCTACCATGGCCAGGGCGATGCCGGTATTGCCGGAAGTGGGTTCCACCAGAATTGTTTTATCGGGGTGAATTAGTCCGGCGGCTTCCGCGTCCTCCACCATACTGACACCAATGCGATCCTTAACCGAGGCGGCCGGGTTCATGCTTTCCAGTTTGACCACGATGCGGGCTTTTACTCCCTCTGCCACTGGGATTCGATTCAGTTGAACTAGGGGAGTCCGTCCTACCAATTGGGTGATGTCTCTTGCGATCGCCATAATCCCACTTGCTTTATACTTGTTGGCTATTTTTGATTATATCTGTATTTAAATTGTTTTGCAATACTTTTTAGATTGGAGTGCAGTGCGTCGGCGGGGATAATCCCTGTCGATTTTTAGGTGCTACGCAAAAAAAAACCATCTTGGGCAAGATGGTTAAACACAACGAGTATAGACCGATAAACTTGACTTCAGACCGCTTTTTCTGGCCCAGTAGCGACGGGCAGCTCTGTGGTACTGTACTCTGTCCAAGAACCCTCATAAATTCGCACCTTGGGATAACCGAGCAGATGTTTGAGGACAACATACTGTAAAGTCGCTTCCCGTCCGGTACTGCAACTGATAATAATATTATCCGAGGGCTTAATGTTGCGTTGGGCAAGAATCTTCCTGATTTCGTCTAAAGATTTCAATTTATGGGGATTTTTCAGAGATTCATCGGGATTATTTGCTTCCGTAAAAGTCGGCCAGGGTATATTTTTCGCCCCCGGAATATGACCATTTCTCAGCCAGATATCCTGTTTACCCTGAAAAAGTTCTTCCGGTCTGGGATCGATAAAAACCACATCCGGTTTGCCGATCAATTTCTCTACTTCCGCTAAAGTCACCCGAATCGAGGGATTATCACGGACAGTAAAGCTCCCTGGTTGATATTTAGGGAATTCTTTAGTTACCTTTTGTTCAGAACCCTTATAACCCTTAAAACCCCCATCTAAGACGGCAACATCTTGGAAACCCGATCGCTCTAGTAAATAGGCGACCATGGTTGCCCCCAAGACATCGCGACCATCGGAATATACTACCACTCGATCGCCATTAGTGATTCCCGCGGCGGCAAAGAGACTGCCAATTTTATCCTCTTGCCAATATTGAACCGGCAAAAATCCGTTCGGTCCGCGAAAATTATTATCGGCTATATTCACCGCTTTCGGTAAATGACCGGTGATATATTCCAAAGGATTAATCCGCACATCGAGAATTTTTAACTTCGGATCGTTGAGATTTTGTGCTACCCACGCCGGCGATACAAAGTCTATCTTAGTCTCAGATTTAGACGTGGCCATCAGGGGCGATGACGGTGCTAAGGTAAAGGTTAAAATGCAGAGAAGAACTAAAGTAAGAAAAGTAAGGGGACGGCTTTGAAACCGTCCCAGGGATAGACCCTTCCCTTGGCGCAGTTTTGGTTTCATGATTCAGTGTCAGCGAGGAATATCAAACGATAATTAATATAGGGCTTTGATTAGCTTTCTCCAAAAATTTAGGTATAACGTGATATTTTTTTTGGCAGCAAGTCGTCAACTAATGATTAATTTCCTCTTGGGTGTTGATCGCCTTGGGTATCTCTAATAACTGTCGCCACCAGAGATGAACTAGGAAAGACCAAGCGATCGCTAAAAGCCAAGCGGCCAGGATATCACTAGGAAAGTGAACTCCTAAATAAAGACGGGTCCAAGCAATAACCAAAACCAAGGGAATCCCCAGTAAAACTACCCCGAAAAACCAGCGCGTTCTCCAAGATAGGATCAGTAAAGAAACCACTAACAGGGAACTAAATAGAGCATGACCGCTAGGGAAGGCAAAATCATCGGGTAAGGGATAAAATAACTGCCAAAACTGCGGGCGATTTCGATGAAAAAGAATCTTGAGGTTATAACTAATTGCCCAACCTCCCGCCATGGTTACAAGGAGATAAGCGAACCCATACCAGTATTTTTTTAGGGCAAAAATCAGCAGTGAAATTGTTAGTATCGGAGCCACTCCCCAATAAGTACCTAATCCCGTTAGTTTTATGGCTAAAAAGTTTAGGTTTAAATTAGTAGTTTGATGAATAGATAGCATTAGGGATTTTTCCCAAACAAATCCTTGGGGATACTGGCCAATAGCGATCGCTAAATCCGTAAAAGTTAGGGATGTTAACAAGATGGCTAAGAAAAATAAGCTATTGTTTAAGTAGGTTTTGGGAATCACGGGGAAAAAGTGGCGACCATTTTAGGTAAAGAATCAGTAAGATTAGGGAAATCTCTGGTCAAAATTCCTAGGTTTCGTTAATATACAATTTTCGCTGCTCCAGTGCCAATTGCCGGAATTCCCCTGCCGCAAATTTGCCCTGGCAAGGACGACGCTCTTGATCGGACTCGACCAAATAGATATAATCACAATCAACCCCTTCTAAATTAGTATTTTCGGCGATTTTCCAAGCTTCGATACAAGCGCCCGTCAGGGTGGCTCCCTGTAAATTGGCTCTCATCACGTTAGTATGGGCTAAATTCGCCCCTTCTAGATTAGCCTGGGCTAAATTTGCCTCGCTGAAATTTGCTCTGGTGAGGTTGGCATTTTTGAGGTTAACCCCGTCAAGATTTAGTCCGCGAAAATTATAGCCAATATAAGTTTTATTTTCCCCTTGACCGGTAACGAGAAGATTTCGGGTAGCAGTATCGGCCAGAATTGTCTTTTCCCAGCGCGCTCGCTCGATGCCCGATACCAGATAAAATCGAGTTCTAGTGAAATCTTTTGCCCTTAAATCAGTGGCTTTTAACTGCGCTGCCGTGAAATCAGCTTCTTTGAGATTTGCCCCCCCAAAATTTGTGCCTTTACTGGCTAAAAAAGCAATGGCCAGGGATTTTGTGATCGTTTGTCTCGATTCTTCTAGGGATAACCAGGCCAGATAAGCGGTGAAACAAGTTCCCAAAATACCAACAATTAAAGCTATAGGCAAAGTTAAGTTAACTACAGCTACGGCTGCGAACGCTGCTTGAAAAACTAAGATAATTCCTGTCAATAAACTTAAAGTTAAGCTGATTAAAATTGCTAGGATAAAACTGATTGTTTGACCAGAAATCAAGGATAATACTAAGGGCAATCCCCCAACTCGCTGACGATAAAATCTTCCGTAAATTAGTGATAAAATCGTGATGATCAGGGCAGCAATGATTTTAAATTCCATTACATTTGTCACCAGCATTAAAGCTAGATAATAACCCACTAATCCCCAGAAAAAACCGCAGATAGCCGCTATTAACCAAGAAATTAAGATTAATTGTAGATGGCCGCGTTTTTGCAATCCTGCTTTGGCCTCTGTAAATTTAGTTCCCTCTAAAATAGCCCCTTGAAAATTAGTGCCGCGGATATCCGCTTCACTAAAATTAGCCCCCGATAAATTCTTTCTGCGAAAACACTGTCCTTTTAAGTTTACTCCTGTAAAATTGCGTTTGCCCTTGGCATATAAATCTAGTATCTCACTTGCTCTCATAGAAATTACGGAGATGTGTTTTTGGGTTGAGTGATTAATGTAACTCATAATCCATAGACAATTATTAATTATATTTTTTTATATTTTCTTAATTAAGCTATTTTAAATATAGCATTTTTCAGTCTGCTGAGGTACAAAAGTTATGGGTTTTAGGCACTCATGCAAGAGGCAAAAGGCAAAAAGGAAGAAAAATAGGTGTACCTCACTAGCTTAGGAAACGCGGGTTACGAAGTGCGCTAACCCATCCTACAAATAATTGTGCCTCCCTACTTAAATTGCTGGTGGAGATGAGGCAAAGGGGGGGTGAGGGCTACGAATAAAGAAAAATGGGATAAGATCATCAAAAAACTGGAAAATTGTCACCTTTATAGAGAATATGACTAGACAAACCGCTAATCTCGGACAAACAGGAATTGCCGTCAGTGCCTTGGGCATCGGGACTTGGGCATGGGGAGATAAAATATTCTGGAACTATGGCAAGGAATACGGAGCTAGTCAGGTAGAAGCGGCCTTTAAAGCGGCAGTAGAGGCAGGAATCACCTTTTTTGACACTGCCGAAGTCTATGGACTAGGAGAATCGGAACGACTCTTAGGAAAATTTACCCAAGAGACAGATATTCCCATCGATATTGCCAGCAAGTTTGCCCCCGTACCGTGGCGTTTTGGGGCGAATGCGGTGCATAATGCCATTACCGACAGCTTAAACCGTCTAAAAACCGATAAAATTGCCCTTTACCAAGTACATTGGCCCTTCACCTTCCTAATTAGCCAAGAAACCCTAATCAATGCCCTAGGGGAAGAAGTAAAACGCGGCCGCATTGGTTCCGTGGGCGTAAGTAATTATTCCGCCGAGCAAATGCGTCAAGCAAGCCAGATTTTGGCGAAAAAAGAGGTTCCCTTAGCGGTCAATCAGGTGCAGTATTCGCTTTTGTATCGCAAAATAGAAACCAAGGCAATTTTAGCCACGGCCAAGGAATTGGGTGTCACCATCCTCGCCTACAGCCCCCTCGCTCAAGGACTACTGACGGGTAAATATAGCCCAGAAAGCCAGAATTTGCCCGATGGAGCTAGGAAAAATGACTCGCGGTTCAAAAAAGAAGGTTTGGAGAAAATAGCCCCAATTTTAAGGGTAATGCAAGAATTGGGCGCAAAATACCAAAAAACCCCCGCACAAGTCGCCCTCAATTGGTTAATCGCCCAAGGAGATGTGATTCCCATTCCGGGGGCCAAAACTGCCGACCAAGCGATCGAAAATGCCGGGGCCCTAGGATGGAGTTTAGAAGCGCAAGAGGTGACGCAATTAGAACAGATGAGCCGGCCTTGGCTGTAAAAATCAAAAGTTTTGATTTTTGATCACCATTCCGGAAAAAGTCTCTAACTTCTTGGTGATCAAGATTAAAACAAGCTACAATCTTTAGATACTGCTGTACTACTTAAGAAAACTGGGGAGAAAATTAATGGCGACAATGACAAGTAATTCCGATCGAGATAAGGCCTTAGGTTTAGTCTTAAATCAAATCGAGCGCAACTTTGGCAAAGGTTCGATCATGCGTCTGGGAGACGCCACCCGCATGCGGGTGGAAACCGTGCCTAGTGGTGCTTTAACCCTAGATATGGCTTTGGGGGGCGGCCTACCGAAGGGCCGCATCGTCGAAATTTACGGGCCGGAAAGTTCCGGCAAAACCACTTTAGCCCTCCATGCGATCGCAGAAGTGCAGAAAGCTGGGGGAGTGGCAGCCTTTGTCGATGCGGAACACGCTTTAGATCCCACCTATTCGGAAGTTTTAGGGGTAGATATCAATAATTTACTGGTGGCACAACCGGATACGGGGGAGGCAGCCTTAGAAATAGTTGACCAGTTAGTGCGTTCTTCAGCCGTGGATATCGTTGTCATCGACTCGGTGGCCGCTTTAGTGCCGCGGGCGGAAATTGAGGGGGAAATGGGGGATAATCAGGTGGGTTTACAGGCCCGTTTGATGAGTAAAGCCCTGCGAAAAATTGCCGGTAATATTGGTAAATCCGGTTGTGTGGTGATTTTCCTCAACCAACTGCGGCAAAAAATCGGTGTCACCTACGGCAATCCCGAAGTCACCACCGGAGGAACGGCCTTAAAATTTTATGCCTCGGTACGTTTAGATATCCGTCGCATTCAAACTTTGAAAAAAGGCACGGAAGGAGAATACGGAATTCGGGCTAAGGTTAAGGTGGCTAAAAATAAAGTCGCGCCTCCTTTCCGGATTGCTGAATTTGATATTATCTTCGGTAAGGGCATTTCCCAAGTGGGTTGTATGCTGGATATGGCCGAACAAACTAACGTGGTTACTCGTAAAGGGGCATGGTATAGCTATAATGGCGAAAATATTGCCCAGGGTCGCGATAATGCCGTTAAATATCTCGAAGAAAAGCCAGAAGTAGCGGCGGAAATTGAGAAGTTATTGCGGGATAAATTAGATATGGGTTCGGTTCCTTTCCCCACGGAAGCAGCTGATGAGGACGAGGGGGACGATGAGGAACCAGAAATCTAAAAGAGGACGGTTTTAAGTCTTGGTTATCCCCCTATTTCGGGGGATTTTTTTGTTTCAGAATCGATAGATTTAGCGGCTTCTAACCATGATTCTAAGCCTTTTTTGGTGGGGGTTCCTTTAGGGGTAAAAGTCCATAAATCTCGTTTATGTTGGGGTCCGTAGCTGATATGAATCGGGCGATTAATTCCGTAAAAATAGAGAGAGTCAAAGGGTAATTTTTGGGCTAAAATCCAATCTATCAGGCGATCGCTAGTTAAGTCGATAATCCGAAAATCACAGGCTGCCCCCAATCGCTGACAATAATATTGACCTTTTTGATTGATTTCGTGGGCGCAATGTTGATCACGACTGGGATCTATTCTACCGTTTTTTAAGCCGGTGATTGGGTCTTTTTTTTGGAGAAGTTTTCTCAGATCATTGGAACAAAATCCGTAGGTTAATTGGAATTTTTCTCGACCAAAATTATCAATAATTGGATCGATAATAAAGTGAGTAAGATTCTGCCAAGCGGTTATGGTTTCAGGATTTTTTGGATAGGGATCGATTTGTGCTGCATACTTTTGATAGGTTTGGGAACAGGTAGATAATTCCTCTAGGGTTAAATATTTACCAATTAACATAATCAGTTATTAGATGGTATTTTTCAGTTTATTAAACATCTCTAAAAATTATAAACCAATTATAACAAATCCTGTTTAAAAAGTATAGGGGAGAACGCACAGAAAACGGGTTTCTCCGAGAAACCCGTTTTCTACTCATGCACTCATGCAAAACGGAGAATAAATAATCAGTTTTTAATAACTGGATTTAGTATAATACTTTTTTCTCTATTCGTGGCAGACATCTTATTACTGATAACTGTTTACTGTAACAGGTTTTGGTACGCTTTGAGGGTGGCAGTTTTGACGCTTTCGGGGACGAGGGGAAAGGTACTTAATATATGCTGAAATTCTATCTCATTTAATTCATACAAGTGGCCTACTATTGCATCTAGTTTAGCCCTAATTTTTGCCCTTTCTGTCTCCTCTGTTACTCCATTTTTATGGGAACCTATCCCCACTTCTTTCGCTAATTCGTCAAATTCCTCGCTTATACAAATCAATTTTGCCGCCTTTTCTACTATCTCCTGAAAGTATTTATCTCCCTCTCTTAATCGGGGGATAGGAGTTTGATAGATGTAGAAAAACGATAAATGAGATGTGACTTTATCTCGGATACTTCTATCAAAAACAAAACTATTAAAAATAGATAATAGATAACATCTTTCTTTTAAATTTATAGTTGGTTGCTTATCAATTTTCTCTAAACTCATTGTATGAGGACAAAACACATTAGGAGGTAAAATTGTCGCTATCATGGTTCTAATATCCGTATTTCTGGCAACATCACGAAATCCTAAACGATAAGTTTGATAGTCTAATATTTGACCTTTATCGACTTCACCGCGTTTTAATAAAGCTTGTCTTGCTTCTTTTTCATCTAACCAGTATTTCGGTAAAGCATACTGATGGGTGAATTGATGAATCATTTTTCCTTCGTAGAGAGGCAATCTTCCTTTTGCGGGTTCAGTTTTAAACAAATAACTATCATTAGTCATATCAAATTCGCGAGTTAACTTGAGATTCCATGTATCGGGAAGGGTTTCTCCTAACAGGGGAAAACGAGACATTTTTTCGGCAATTTGAATATCTATATCCTGTTTAAATTCCATTACCGAGAGGGAATCGGGGGATAGTTTGCGGATTAAATCGACGCTAATTACTAAACTGTCTTTATGGGGAAAACGTTGTAATTCCTCAACATCGTGACGCATAAACTCCACAGGAAAGGAAAGAGTTTGATTATTTTTCTCGAAGGAAAGAATAACAAATTTAAAGCGACTATCTACTCCCTCAAAAATTGTTTTACGATTTTCAAAACAAAATAATCCCGTCACCTTTGTTTGAGAAAATAACATTTCTCGCAGTTGCTTGGTTCCTAAATCGGTATAAATCCCACTGGGAATAACTATTCCACATTCACCTTGGGGATGGAGGAGATTAAAACATTGTTCAACAAAAAGCTTATAGAGATTAATATCCGTCCCTTGCTTTTTACCATTCACAATAGAGATTTGATTTTTGTATTGTTCCGAGGAACGAAAATAGAGACTGACGTGGGGGTATTGACTTTGATATTCTAACCATGCTTGAGAAATTTCGGGATTAGTTAACAGTTTTTTCTGTTCCTTTTCAAACGTCTTGATGTCCATCTTATTTTTAGTCACCAAGTCGCTATGCTGAGAAAAAAATTCCTTCGCTTGGGGTTTAAAGACTTCCCAGGGGGGATTAGTGATAATCACATCAAAACCACCCTTTTCCGTAATCAGTTTATCGAAGTGATAACCCCAGTGGAAGGGTTTCAGGGATTGCATATCGGAGAGAGTTAATAAACGTTTCTTTGCTTTTCCCGTTAATTGTGCGGATTCGTACTTAATTGACAACTTACCGCTAAACTCATCTAAGAGAATTTGGTTTAATTTCTGCACCGATTCGCGGTTGACATCCTCGATGTGATTGCGTAACATCTGGAGACGGTTTTCTTGGGGGGTTCCCTGTACTTCTCCCAACTGAAAAGCGTGTTCTTTGTATAATTCAATACTACGATTTTTTTCCGCGAGAATTGTCTGATAATTTTGCGCGGTGAGGGTTTGCATGAGATTAAAACTTTTTCCGTCCACGCGAATTAAACCGATGAGGGAATTTCCCGACATGATATTAAAATCAATATTCGGTAAGGGTTCCAATTCTGTCACCGATTGTGCGGCAGCAACTAAAGCGAGAAATAAACGCAGTTTTGCGATTTCCGTCGCTTCCTCCATGATATCGACACCGTAGAGATTATCGGAAATAATCCGTTTTTTGATGTAATATCCGAGGGAAGGATGGGATTTTCTTACCTCTGTTAACCACTGTTTTAATTTACTGTCTCCCCGTAGTTCAATTGTTCCAATCACCCCGCTATAAATCGCGATGAGAGTTTTCATCGCAGCCACTAAAAAAGCGCCGGAACCACAGGCAGGGTCTAAAATAGAAAGCTGGGGAAGAATATCTTTAATCAAAATCTCACAGAGGGGAGAATCGAGATTGATTAGTAGTTCAGAAATACTGGCAAATTGTTTGCGGGGATAAAGTTGATTGCTTCTCTCGACAATCCATTTATTAATGGTCCTATCACAGAGATATTCGGTAATCTCCGGACGGGTATAGTAAGCACCAAAAGCTTTTTGGTTGATATACTTTTCAAAGATATATCCCAAGACATCGGGGTTAATTTCGTCATCCCGTCCCCCCGGAGTGTCGTCAAGGTTCCAAGAGTAACGGGAGAATAAATCAAGGATATTCTCAAATGCTTGGTCATCAATACAAATGTTTTGATAAATATTTTCGAGGGGATGTTGGAGAAATAATCCTCCGTTAAGATATTTGACTTTTCCCACCAATGCAGTTACAGATGCGTCTCGTTGGGATTCGGGTTTTGCGAATGCTTGAAAAAATAGGGTTTGCAGGAATTGACGATAGAATAAATTTTCTCCCCGTCGTTGACTTGCTTGTAATTGGTTTTGCAGATAGTTGAAGTCGTTGTCGATAAATCCCTTGCGCTGCAGGAAATAGACGAACATTAAACGGTTGAGGATAACGGAAGTGTACCATTTTCGATCTGCTTGCAGCAGCGCTTCGCTCCCGCTTTCTCGATCGATTCCCTGGATAAAGGGGAGGAACTGTAAATGCTCTCGCTGAAATTCCTGATAAAATTTTTTGGTAATCTTTTCGATATCGAAACCCTTTTGCAAGAGTTTGGCAATTTCGACTACGGAGGGTTCCCCCTCTTCAAAGTCGGTGATATCGAGAACTAATTCCGCTAGTTTACTGAGAATTGACATCCTCGCCGCCGTAAAACGGACGGCGATTCCTCACCACGCCACTTTTTTAGAATGGTCGCTGAATGGGGTTGACGCTTCACGGGATGCTGCTTCTTTAACAGAAGTCTTACGCTTTCCTCCACGTCCGTTTAAAGTCTCCGAATGTCCTCCGGCGACCTTGATATTTACCGCAGCGTTTACATCTCGATCATGAAAAGTGCCACAGAAAAGACATTCCCACTCACGGATATTTAACGCCTTTTTCCCGCCGATATTCCCGCAACAGGAACATCGCTGAGACGTGGGTTCCCAACGGGAAATTATCCGAAAATTACGCCCATATTTATCAGACTTGGCTGATAGCATATCTCGAAAAGAACGCCAGCCTAAGTCTGATATAGCACGGGATAGCTTACGATTTTTAACCATTCCCGATGTGTTTAAATCCTCTAAAATTATCGTTTGATTTTCACGAACAATTCTAGTGGATAGTTTATGCAAGAAATCAGTGCGAGTGTCCTTAATCTTTGCGTGGATTTTAGCTACTCGTTTTCTGGCTTTTTCCCGTCGTTTACTTTCTTTCTGTTTTCTAGAAAGGTTTCTCTGCGCTTTTTTAAGCCGTTTTAATCGTTTCTTTAACGGTTTTGGGGCGTTGATCTTTTCCCCTGTGTCTAATGTGGCAAAAGTAGCAATCCCTAAATCGATTCCTACAGCTTGCTCGTTATCTGACAAAGTTTCGGGTTGAATCTCAACCACAAAACTAAGAAAATATCGCTCGGCTGCGTCTTTAATCACGGTGACGCTAGAAGGTTTAGAGGGTAATGGACGACTCCAAACGACTTTTAAATCACCGATTTTTGCTAAAGTAACGTGGTGTTGATTGACGGTAAA
>SFAQ01000125.1:0-24856 GCA_007096525.1 Microcystis wesenbergii Mw_QC_B_20070930_S4
CTTGCGGGGGCACGCTGGAACCGAGACAATGCTCCCCGTATCCTTCGTCTGCGATGTGCTTATCTCAATCGTTCTCCTCTGTTGAGTATTTATGCTCATTCCTAAGTGGGATACACCCGATAATCCCCAGAAAAAGCGCTTGCGCGGTTTGGAAACGGATTTATATAGTCTAGAGAATCAAATTTTGTTATTTGAGGAGTCACCCAAGGAAAAGAAAGCGCGGGAAAGGAAGATTAGTCAGTTAAGGAATGAGATTGATAAATTACGTCTGGAAATCGCGGAGATTGAGAGTGGTAAGATTTATCATCATGCTTTTGAATGGCGCTTTGAGTTCCCCGAAGTTCTAGATGATAAGGGGAATTTTCTCGGTTTTGATGTGGTGATTGGCAATCCTCCTTATATCCGACAGGAGGAAATTAAAAGTATTAAATCTATCTTGCAGAAAAGTTATCAATCCTATACAGGAGTCGCTGATTTATTCGTCTATTTTTATGAAAGGGGTTTACAGATACTCAAAACTAAAGGTTATTTAACTTATATTTCCTCAAATAAGTATTTTCGTGCGGGATATGGGGAAAAATTACGGCAACTCTTAAGGGATTCGACGACAATTTTTAATTTAGTTGACTTTGGAGATTTTCCTGTCTTTGAAGAAGCTACCGCTTATCCCAGTATTATCGCTTTAAGTAAAGATAAATGTGATGGCAATCAGTTTAAAGCTTTAGCTTGGGATAAACACAGAGATCAAAATATCACCCAGTTTGCCACAATTCTAGAACAGGATTATATTACTATCACTCAAGCTAATTTATCTGCTGATGGTTGGAAATTAGAATCTTCACAAACTTTAGATTTATTGGCTAAATTGCAAAATAAGGGGAAACCACTAGAAGAAATTACGGGAAAAATATACATTGGCATAAAAACAGGTTTAAATGAAGCTTTTGTGATTGATAAAATTACCCGCGATAGATTAATTAGTGAACATCCCTCCTCCGAGGAAGTTATTAAACCTTTTCTAAGGGGACGAGATGTAAAAAGATGGTATGTAGATTTTGCTGAACAGTATTTAATTAAAATTGAGTCATCGGAAAATAAAACTCATCCTTGGTCAGATAAAGGTAAAATAGAAGCAGAAGCAATCTTTTCTCAAACCTATCCCGCAATTTATGCCAGATTCCAAAACTTTCGAGATAAACTAATCAAAAGAGATGATCAAGGTCGCTTTTTTTGGGAATTGCGTTCCTGTAAATATTGGCAAGAATTCGAGAATCCTAAAATTATTTATCCAGATATATATGAATCTCAAAGTTGTGTTTTTGAATTCAGTAAATTTTATACAGCTAATACTGTTTATTTTATACCTGTCAATGAACTATGGTTATGTGGATTACTTAACTCATCAGTTATAGAATGGTTTTATTCTTATATTTCTAATAAAGTCCGTGGCGGATATCTAAGAGCTTTTACGGACTATATGAAGCAAATTCCCATTCCTAATCTAACAGAATATCAAAAAGAATCTTTAGAAAAATTGGTCAAAAAATGTCTTGATTACAAAAAAAGCGATCCTAAAGCGGATACAAGCGAATTAGAAAAAGAGATTGATAAAATAGTATACAAACTTTATCAACTAAGATATAATGAAGTAAAAATAATTGATCCAGACTTTCCACTAACAGAGGAAGAATATGAAGCAATTAAAATAGAGTAGTAGGGAAAACAAAATGAAAACAAGAATAAAAAACTCTGTATCTAGTGTGGTTTTTATTTATTCAGGGAAGGGGAATCTGCATCACCATATTATAAATGTTGAATTAATAGGCTCAAAACATGGAAAAAACTGTTAATAAAATTTCTCTAAAACAACAAACTAGCGACTTTCACTATTGGCAAAAACAAACACCCCAAAAAAGACTAGAAGCACTAGAACAAATCCGCCAAGAATATCACCAATACAAATATAATGCCCAACCAAGATTTCAAAGAGTTTATACAATTATTAAACGACAATCAAGTTAAATATCTGGTTATCGTTGGTTATGCTGTTGCAGTTTATGGACATCCATGCTATAATAAAGATATTGATATTTGGATAAAATCAAGCCTGTGATATAAAAAAATGGCAGCAAAAAATACAATAGGAGCCAACCCATGTCAGAGAGAGAAAAACTAATTAAAGAAATCGATCAATCCCCAGATTTTTTAGTTCACGAAGTTTTAAACTTCCTGTTATTCATCAAAGCTCGCACTGCTGAAATTTCCCAACAAGAATCTCTTGAAAAAACTCAAGAATCGAATATTCCAGATTTTTTAAGCTTCATCGATCAAATAAATTCTGAAACACCAAAAACTAAAAAACTACGTCCATTTGGTTTGTGTGCGGGAGAATTTGTTGTTCCCGAAGACTTTGATGCACCACTCCAGGAAGAAATTTTAAATGCCTTTGAAGGAAAATGAAAATTTTACTAGACACACATATTTTTTTATGGTTTATCAGTGGAGATCAACGACTTCCCACAGATATGCAAGCAATGATTCAAGACCTAGATAACGAAATTTATCTAAGTGTTGTGTCAACTTGGGAAGCAATTGTTAAATATCAGTTAGGTAAATTACCATTACCAGAATCACCTGCAACCTATTTCCCGAGACACTGTGATCGGCATCAAATTCTGAATCTTGACCTCGATCAAGCTAGTGTAAGTCAACTAGCTAATCTTCCATCTTTACATCGTGATCCTTTTGACAGAATGCTGATTTGTCAAGCCTTACAAAACGATATGGCGATCGCAACAGTAGATGGAGCCGTTAAAGCTTATCCAGTCAATTTACTTGAACCATGATCAACTTATAAAAAAAGCGATTGATCACTTAGTTTATAAACTCTATCAACTCACCTATAATGAAGTAAAAATGATTGATCCGGAATATAAAGCCATTAAAATAGAGTAGTGTATTAGGGAAAACAAAATGAAAACAATAGCAGGATTAGATCGCATTACCTTTGACCCTAAAATTATGGCAGATCAAGCTTGTATTCGGGGAATGCGGATACCCGTATCAGTGATCATTAACCTCATCGCCAATGACTTATCAACAGCTGAGATAATTGAAGACTATCCCTATCTCGAACCAGAAGACATCCAACAAGCTTTAAGATATGCAGCTTGGCTAACCCAAGAACGAGTCATCCAACCCTAAGTATTCTATAATACCAATCCTTAGAAAACTATAGAGAAAATCCCAAGATTAGGCGAGTCCCTTGGCGAAAAACGCTATAATAGAATAAAATGCCTAATTTTTTCCACAAAATTGTTATGACAGTTACCAATAGACAAGAGCTAGAAGAACTGATTCAACAGGTAAAAAAAGCTCAACAACAATTTGCCAACTATAGCCAAGAACAAGTAGATCTTATCTTCAAAAAAGCGGCATTAGCAGCCAATAGCGCTCGCATTCCCCTGGCTAAAATGGCCGTAGAAGAGACAGAGATGGGAGTAATAGAGGATAAAGTGATTAAAAACCATTTTGCCTCAGAAATCATTTATAACAAGTATAAACACAGCAAAACCTGCGGCATTATCGAAGAAGATAAATCCTTTGGATTGCAAAAAATCGCCGAACCCGTGGGCATTTTAGCGGGGATCGTACCCACCACAAATCCCACCTCTACAGCCATTTTTAAAGCCCTAATTGCCCTGAAAACCCGCAACGGCATCATTTTTTCCCCCCATCCGCGAGCCAAAGACTGCACGATCGCAGCCGCCAAAATTGTCTTGGAAGCGGCCGTAAAAGCGGGTGCCCCGGCTGGTATTATTGGTTGGATCGATCAGCCATCGGTGGAACTTTCCCAAGCATTAATGCAACATCCCAGCATTAATTTAATCCTTGCCACCGGCGGTCCCGGTATGGTAAAAGCGGCCTATTCTTCGGGAAGACCTTCCCTAGGAGTCGGTGCTGGCAATACTCCCGCTTTAATTGACGAAACCGCTCACATAAAAATGGCCGTTTCCTCGATTATTCTCAGTAAAACCTTCGATAACGGCATGATTTGCGCCTCCGAACAATCGGTAATCGTTGTCGATAGCATCTATGAAGAAGTTCGACAGGAATTTATTGATCGCGGGGCCTATCTTCTTTCCCCCGAAGAAAGGGAAAAAGTCGCCCAGATTCTCCTAAAAGATGGTCATATTAACCCCGATATCGTCGGGCAACCAGTGGAAAAATTAGCCGCTATAGCTGGAATTTATGTTCCAGAAGATACTAGGTTACTAATCGGAGAAGTGGAAAATATTGGCTTAGAGGAACCATTTTCCTACGAAAAACTCTCGCCAATTTTAGCTATGTACCGAGCGAAAGACTTTGAAGATGGGGTAAAAAAAGCCGAAAAACTGGTCTTATTTGCGGGTCGAGGTCATACGGCCGTGCTTTATACCGCACCCTCAAATCGGGAACATATTAAGCGCTTTCAAGACGACGTAGAAACGGCCCGGGTATTAATTAATACCCCTTCCTCCCAAGGTGCGATCGGTGATATCTATAACTTCCGTCTCGATCCTAGTTTAACCCTCGGTTGTGGCACTTGGGGCGGTAATTCCATCAGCGAAAACGTCGAACCTACCCACCTATTAAATATTAAAACCGTGGCCGAGCGACGGGAAAATATGCTTTGGTTCCGAGTACCACCAAAAGTATATTTTAAATACGGGTCATTACCCGTCGCTATTCGGGAATTAGCCGGCAAAAAACGGGCCTTTATTGTCACCGATAAACCTCTTTTCGACCTAGGAGTTACCGCACCTTTACAGGAAATTTTAGAAGAAATCGGCATCACGGTTAATATCTTTTATGATGTGGAACCCGATCCTTCCCTAGAAACCGTCGAACGGGGGTTAAATGTCATTAATACCTTCAATCCCGATGTAATTATCGCTATCGGTGGTGGTTCCCCCATGGATGCCGCTAAAATCATGTGGCTACTCTACGAGCATCCAGAGATAGAATTCGAGAGCTTGGCCATGCGTTTTATGGATATCCGCAAACGAGTCTATGAATTGCCCCCTTTAGGCGAAAAAGCTCTGATGGTGTGTATTCCCACCACTTCGGGAACAGGATCGGAAGTGACTCCCTTCGCTGTTGTTACCGATCGCCGTAATAATATTAAGTATCCTCTGGCAGATTATGCCCTAACTCCCAGCATGGCAATTGTCGATCCGGAATTAGTGCTGAATATGCCGAAAAAATTGACAGCCTACGGTGGAATTGACGCTTTAACTCACGCTCTTGAGTCCTACGTCTCGGTTTTAGCCTCAGAATATACCAATGCTCTTGCTCAAGATGCCATCCGACTGCTGTTTAAATACTTGCCCAGTTCCTATCATAACGGAGCTAAAGACCCGAAAGCGCGGGAAAAAGTCCATTATGCGGCGACAATGGCAGGAATGGCCTTTGCTAATGGCTTTTTAGGCATCTGTCACTCCATGGCCCACCAATTAGGGGCAATTTTCCACATTCCCCACGGTCTGGCCAATGCTTTGATGATTTCCCACGTCATCCTCTATAATGCCACCGATGCCCCCTTTAAACAGGCCACCTTCTCTCAGTACAAATATCCTAACGTGAAATGGCGCTATGCCAGGATCGCCCATTCCCTGGGATTGGGAGGAGAAAGCGAGACCGAAAGTGTGGAAAGATTGGTATTAGCGATCGAATGTCTAAAACGGGAAATCGGTATTCCGGCCAGTATTAAAGAGGTAATTCCCGAAACTGAAGCCGAATTTATGGCCAAATTAGACCATTTAGCCGAACAAGCTTTCGATGATCAGTGTACCGGAGCCAATCCCCGTTATCCCCTGATTGAGGACTTAAAAACCCTGTTAATCCAAGCTTATCACGGCAATTTGCCCCTAGAGGTGGCGGTAAATGGTCACGGTGATGTCAGTCTTGCCGATTTGAAGTTAGATCCGCAACCATTGAGCTTTTAGAGATAGATTTTGCCTTTTATCCCCCCTAGTAGGGTTGATTCATGAATCAACCCTACCATGAATCAACCCTACCCCTTGCCCCCTTAATCAGGGGAGATCCCCCCTACCCCCCTTAATAAGGGAAGATCCCCCCTACCCCCCTTAATAAGGGGGGTTTTGACAGTTTTTAACACCTACCTACTTAGCTACCACTTAAAAATTATCTTTTTTCCCCCGCAGCCGTGCAAACACTTGTACTGGTTCGATGCTATCCATAGTCATTGCCAAAGCGGGACTATCCCAACGCAAAAAAGGATTAGTCAGCTTTTCCGTCCCCAAAATTGCCGGAATCGTGGGAATATCTTCAGCGCGATTTTTCTCCACTTCCCGATAACGCTGCTGCAAAGCAGCATTATTAGGGTCAACTGTCAAGGCAAACTTTAAATTATTTAACGTATATTCATGAGCGCACCAAACCCTAGTTTGGTCGGGAAGCGATCGCAATTTAGTTAAAGAAGCCACCATTTGCCCCGGGGTTCCCTCAAATAAACGACCACAACCCCCAGAAAACAGGGTATCACCACAGAATAACTCGCCGTAATCTCCGGGGTTAACCGGGGGAAAATAATAGGCAATATGAGCGCGAGTGTGGCCGGGGACAAAGAAAACCTCGGCCCTGCGACCAGCAAATTCCACCCGGTCCCCCTCCTCTAAAAACAACTGCTGGCCCGGAATGCGACCGCGATCCTCCTTTCCCCCATAAACACAAAGATGGGGATAACGATTAATTAAAGCCTGATTAGCCCCCACATGGTCGCCGTGGTGATGAGTATTAAAAATAGCGACTAAATCCACCTGTAAAGCCTCTAATCGCCTGAAAACGGGTTCAGGTTCGGCTGGATCCACCACGGCCGCAATTTTTTGCGCTCGATCGTAGAGGAGGAAAATATAATTATCGGAAAGGGCGTTAAGACGTTCGATCTCCATGGTAGAATCTTGGGCTAAGGTTTAACTCGATCATACCTATAGCAGCATCTTTCAGAAATCAGGCTAGAAGCCTCAACCACTGGGACAAAATCTTAAATATGGCCGATGTAGAATAATAACTATAATAAAAGTGTCATAAAAAAGCAGTGAATTTATAGTAGTTATGACGATCAAATTTCGGTTTCATCCAGAGAAAGCAGTTGAAGCCGCTGCTATACTCTTAAAGCTGCACGGCCAACCGATGAAGTATTTAGGGTTGCTGAAAATGCTCTATATAGCTGACCGTCTTGCTTTAAAAACCATGGATCAACCAATTACTGGGGATAGATATGTATCAATGGATTATGGACCGGTTCTCAGTGGTGTTTATGATTTGATTAAAGGACAGCCCGTGGACTCTGCTTTACCCCTGTGGTCGAAATATATTTCTCCCCGGGATTCTAATTATGTTTACCTGCTGCAATATCCCGGCAATGAAGAACTCTGTGAAGAAGAAGAAATGATTCTTAAACAGGTTTACAAGACTTTTGGCCATCTCAATCCCTTTCTTGTAGCCGAATGGACTCACGATCTACCAGAATGGAAGGATCCCCATGGTTCGGCTATTCCAATTTTAGTAGAGGATGTTTTGCGATCTATGGGTAAAACGGAGGAGGAAATCGAAGATATTAGCCAAGAAGCCCAGCGAGAAGCCTATTTAGATGGAGCTTTACATGGCTAGTCTGGTAGTCAAGCTGGGGGATGCCTTTTTAATCGATACACCCCCTAATAAGCAACATCTCTATATTGCGATCGCAAAGACTTCTGAAAATAGATATTTATCTTAAATGTCGGGTGAAGACCCTCAGTTTCACTGACGGGATGAAACCCGACCAGTATAGAAACAGCACTTCGACAGGCTCAGTGACACGAAGCACGATTACAAATAAGTCTCTAAGTCTCGAATAAAATCTCTAATGACTTCCGACATGGTTAACTGCTTTGCTGCTGAATACACTGCTAATGCTTCGTACTCTTTTTCAGTCATCATTACTTGTAATTTTTTGTCTCGTTTAGGTCTTGACATATACTCTTAAGTTAGTGTATATTGAGAATATACAACTAAATAAAATAATCTGCTTACTTCTGAGATACAGGTTGAAACACCGCTAGGACAAGCCCGACAAATATGGCTCGGCGATAGGAAAGATGCTACGGTATGCCACTTGACCGCCTAGAAAATAGAAATCTCGACAGGGTAACGAATTCCTGTATAAACATAGTGCAGTAGCTGGCTAACGACGGTGAATGAACGAAACATACTAATAAGTATTTTTCGTAAGCAGATTGTTAGCAGATAGGGTAGGGCATACCCGAATCTTCTCTATCCAGTATAGAGAAAACGCTTGGAGAGCCATCCTAGAAAAGGGCATCTAGATAACAAGTGATATTCTAGTAAGCTCGGATGGGACATAATCGTGTAAGACCTGAGTAGAGCTTACTCAAAAGGGCGGTGATTAGCTCAAGAATCCCTCGCTTTCAGCGATGGGAGTGTCAATTGTCAATGTTACAACTCGAAGAAGCAGTTCGGAAGCTACTTGTGTGCTTTTGCCCGGCCTTGGTGTCCCGAATTTTATCGTCTGTGAATCCGTGATTGCCTATCAATTTGCCCGGGAGATGGATGCCACGGAATTAGCCAGTTTAATCACTGCGGGTAGTCCGATTCCAAAAGGCTCCTGTTCAGCCACAATTCTCGCACAGATTCAGCAAGGTGGTCTGGTTTCTCCACGGCTGAAAAACAAGTACAAAATTGCCCTTAGAGCCTTCTTAGATACATAGCTTCAGCCGTTTTCTGGTTAGCAACTTTTTGTTCCCTAACTCCCCGCAGCACAGGAATCGGCGAAAATTACGCAGGGAATCCCCACATGATTAATGGGAACAATATAGGTTTCTGTGGGGGGAAATAAAGCGACAACATGGGGAACGGGACGGGGAGTATAATGCACTTGCGATTGACCTTGATAAGCGAGGGAGGTACTTGCTCCCGAATCTAACATCACTGCGTCCCGAAAACCTGCCTGTACTAATAATTCTCCCAAAGCCATCGAATCGATCGGCTCTCGGGAAACCCCGATAACTGGCTGTCCTGCCTGATTAATCCCCCAAAAAGCCCGATGACGCAGGGCATCAAAACCGTAAAGTGTACCAAAGGATTCTCGCGATTGTGGTTGTCCATCTTTGACTAACCAAGCGGCCGCGACAAAAGCATCCGTAACCTTGAGATCATTTCTAGCCTCCGCTGCGATTCCTTCTAGGGTATTATGACGAGCAGGATCAAAGGGAAGATAACGCACCCATTGATCGGTAATGATTACTAAAGGACGACCCTCTAACTTGCCGATTTCTCCCTCATATCCCGGGATAAAGCCGCCATTTTGGCTTAAAACCGGCCCGATCATCTGATTTGAGTCCAATTCCTTGAGAGAGAAAAAACCGCCATCTACAGCCGCGATCGCTTCTGTGCCGGCGATAATTTCCTCCACTTGATAGCGACTATCAGCGTGGATAGTTTTGGGAATCCCGCCACTAATCAGAACAAGTGTATTAGTTAGAAATTCCACTTCCCGTTTTTGGATGGCAGTGGCAAAGTTAAAACCACCATCGGTACGGGGTAAGGGATCACCCCCCCAAGCTTGCGGTACAACTTCTCGCGTGCGTGATTGTCCAAAGCGTCCAATCGTGAGTAAATCGGGGGATTGTCCAGCAAAATGCTCATCGAGGTCATTCATCGATAAAGCTGCCCGATAACCCGCTTTTTTGACGAATTCCTTCACTCGATCGTCCGCCTTTCCTTCCGGATAGGTGAAATAATTAATGGGAATGCCCAATTCTTTTTCTAAGATTTGTTTCGATTGCTTGACTTCTTGCTCCAAATCTGCATCGGACAATAATCTTAAATCCCGGGGATGACTGACGCTATGGGAGACAATTTGTACTAGAGGATCGGCGGCCATTTCCTGGAGTTGTTGCCAAGTGACACTGGTTCTACCAGTTTTTTGAGTCATTTTATTGATATAAATCGAGAAAACGGCAGGATAGCCATATTTTCTCAATAAAGGATAGACATACTGGTAATGTCCCCCATAACCATCATCAAAAGTCAATAAAACCGGTTTAGGGGGAAGGGGGATACCTGTCCGCAGATGGGAAATTAACCAATCGATGCTGATAGGAGTTGCCCCGATTTCCTGCAAAAACTGAAAATGTGCCTCTAATTCGGCGGGGGTAACGTCAAAAAATACCTCTTTTTTTGGTAAAATGTCGTGATACATTAAAATCGGCACTTTTGTCTCTTGAGCGCGGGGATGAATTTCCGGCCAGGGTGCTAATTCGATCGCTGTTGCCGAGTTATTTGGCCAATTATCGAGACTAATATCGTTTTTTTGGAGAGATAGGGGGAGAATCACTCGATCGGAGATGTTTTTATAGGTTTTACAATCAAAAATTGTCGATATATCCTTAAAAGAACTATTTTCTAGGACATAATCCGCGCATTCCGGTTGAAACTCCCTAAAAGGTGCGGGGAGAGAATCACCCCCCACCAGAGCATTAGAACGAGGATAGAGAGAAATTGCCCAAATAATCAGACAAGTGACAATAAATGCCAAAAATCCGTATAGGGGAAACAAAGGAAACGAAGATTTTTGCCGAGCTTGCCAACGCATAAGATCAAGTAATAAAGTAAAAAGTAGAAAAGAAAAACTAAAAAAGCAGATAGTCCCTGATTTACCGAAAAAACTGCTTTTTATCTAGATTTTTGGCTTTTGTTTTCTCGTCAGCAAAGCCCACCGATTACAAGCTGAGTTTCCCTGTAATCCGTTCCCTTGTCAAGTTTTCCAGAACACCCTCATCAGTTATCAGTTATCAGTTATCAGTCATCAGTGAGCAGATTTGAGTTTTCAGTGGACAGTGGTAATCAGTTATCAGTTGTCAATAGACTACCTTTATTGATTCTCCCCACACCCCACACCCTACACCCCGCTATGTTCACGGGGATTAAGCTGGTAAAGCGTGACACAAAACTGCTAGAGTTACCAAAGACGAGTATATAAACTTTACAGATATTGTATGAGAGTTTTGGTTATTGGCGGAGACGGCTATTGTGGTTGGGCAACGGCACTCCATCTATCAAATAGAGGTTACGAAGTAGGCATACTTGATAGTTTAGTTCGTCGCTATTGGGACTTACAATTAGGCTGCGATACCTTAACACCGATCGCACCCATATCTCATCGTATTCAACGCTGGCAAGATCTAACGGGAAAATCGATCGATCTTTTTGTCGGGGATATTAATGACTACGACTTTTTGATTCAATCCCTGCGACAGTTTCAACCGGATGCGATTGTTCACTTCGGAGAACAGAGATCTGCACCCTTCTCCATGATCGATCGCGAACACGCAGTTTTAACCCAAGTTAACAACGTGGTTGGCAATTTAAACATCCTCTACGCGATGAAAGAGGAATTTCCCGAAGCGCACCTAGTGAAACTGGGAACCATGGGTGAGTATGGCACACCGAATATAGATATTGAAGAAGGCTACATCACGATCGAACATAACGGTCGTAAGGATACTTTACCCTATCCCAAACAGCCTGGTAGTATGTACCATCTCAGCAAAGTCCACGATAGCCATAATATCCATTTTGCCTGTCGGATGTGGGGTTTAAAAGCTACAGATCTCAATCAAGGGGTGGTTTATGGAGTCCTCACCGAAGAGACGGGAATGGATGAGATGTTAATTAACCGTCTCGATTACGATGGGGTTTTTGGCACTGCTTTAAACCGTTTTTGTATTCAAGCAGCGATCGGTCATCCCCTGACAGTGTACGGTAAAGGTGGTCAAACGCGAGGATTTTTAGATATCCGCGATACCGTGCGTTGTTTGGAATTAGCGATCGCAAATCCCGCTCAATCGGGGGAATTCCGCGTCTTTAACCAATTTACCGAACTGTTTAGCGTCGGTGACTTGGCACTGATGGTGAAAAAAGCTGGTTCCGCGTTGGGGTTAAATGTGGAGATTAACAATCTTGACAACCCGCGCATCGAGTTAGAGGAACATTATTTTAAGGCTAAAAACACGAAATTACTCGATCTAGGCCTACAACCTCACTATCTCTCCGATTCTCTCCTCGATTCCCTCCTAAACTTCGCCACCAAGTATAAAAATCGGGTAGATATGAATCATATCCTACCAAAGGTCACTTGGAAACGATAATTTATTAGTAGATGATAAGTTAAGGATGGGTTACTTGCCCATCCTTTCCGTTTTTCTGGGGAAAGCGAGCATTGCAGTTGTCACCCGATTTTGCTCGTGTTAGGATACACTTGGGCAAGGTTAATTTTTTTAACTTCTCAATCCCTCCTTTGGTATTAAGATTATTTGCTTATGCCCAATAGACATCTCCAAAAATTATAACCCAATTACAGCTTGCTTTTAGATTGCGTACTAACCAAATAGTTCGGTGGCTGAAATGTAGATATATTGTTGCTAATTCAATTTCACTGAACAAATATGGGGCAATTAAGATTATTTTTATTTGGGTAAGTTTCTTGACTAGAAAAACTTCCGGTCTTAAGATAATATTATGTCTAGGTCTAATCGATCGCTTCTAAAAGCCTATTTTGTAACTTACATTTTTCTAATCACCATCGCAAATTGTCAAAAAATATGAGAAAACTAGCTTGGCAAAAACTGGCTCCCTTGTTACTTTGTGGTTTAATTGCTACGGGTTGTGATCAAGACAAAAATTCTTTAACGGAACCAATCAATTGGCAATCCATATTATCGGAAAGTTTGGCAGATTTAGACCTAGAAAATATTTCCATTGATCAGCTTTTAGGAATTTTAAATAGTCTCTCACTTTTTTCTGACGATATCATAGGAATTGACGAAAACTGTCTGGCCGAGAGCGGAGATATCGGCAGCTCCCTAGTCAGCAACAGAAGCCTTACCTGTCAATTACAATTGAGTAATGGCGAATGGGTAAGTATTGTTGTTAACCGAGATTTATTCGGCCTTGACAATATCCCTAATAATAACCTTCAATCAGGTCCCTCATTTACTTTTGACCCCCCGGGAGAAACAACCACAAATCCCGACCCAGAAATTAGAAATCCTGTGGGCGAAAATTGGCTTTCAGTAGAAACAATGACGGGTAATTGGGGTTCAATCGATAATTGGGGTTCAGCAGGAGTAACGGTTAATTGGGGTTCAGCAGGAGTAATGGGTTCAATCTATAATTGGGGTTCAGCAGGAGTAATCACGGGTAATTGGGGTTCAATCGATAATTGGGGTAATTGGGGTTCAGCAGGAGTCATCGATTATTCGGGTATTTCCACTTCTCCGATTCCGTTCGATCCTTTTAATACCGGGCAGCCGGTTAATGTATCGGAATCAAACTCGATCGCCAGCTTAGGATTTTTCAGTATTTTACTGTTCGGACAAAGAACATTCCAATATTTTCGCCGACAATATCAGGCCAAGAAAATGAAAAAATAGGCAGGAGTCCCTTAATCCGAACTGATGGGAATTATTGTCGCCGGCAATTGGGGAAATTAGGGCAACGTTCCTGCATTAACTGGGAAAATTCTGTTCTTTGAGCGGGAGTTAAGACTTGGCGAATTTCCAAAAAACTTTCAAATTGCAGGTTACTCATTTCTTGGCGATTGCGAGAGATTTGCTGATGTTTAGAACGGATCTCTCGATCGGAGGCATTATTCGATAATAAACTATTTAATTCTTGTTCGTTGCTTCTCAGGGTTTCTCGCAACTTTTTGGTTTTTTCCTGATATTTCTGACGAATAGCGGCAACTTTTGACTTTTGCTCATCGGTAAGGTTCAATTGTTCGATTAGTCCTTCTCTAGAATTATCCACCCGACGGGGACGACTCTCAGGACGCTGGGGAGAGCTAGTTTGAGCAATAAATAGACGATCTTGGGGATAGGATAGCACAGTGGCAGTTGGGGCTAGGTTAACGGCCAGAGTTAAAGCCATGGTCGTGCCGAGAATCGAGAGAGTAGAAAGGGACATAATTGACCTCCACAAAGAAATTAAGGATTATAGGTAGAATAGGTGAGTTGAGGCTCGTTTAAGGTCATCCAAGGCGAACTATAAACGCTAGGAGCAGCAATCGGTGGAGCGATACTATGGTTCCAACTCTCCACTAAAAAAGCTTCTAACTCCTCATCGGAAATTTGGCTCAGTTGTGGATGAGGATCAGACCAACGAGAGGAAGCAAAAATCAGGGCCGATAAGGCAGTAATACCAGTTATCAAACCCAATAAAGGCAGCAATTTTGGGGAATTTACCGGCCTTTCTCCCCTAATCATTTGCATTAACTGTTCTTCTTCATCTATCGGTCGAGGTGGCAGCGATGGACGATAGCGACGCAGAAAATTAACTACTTTCTCATCTTCCAGGGACATTAGAGAACTCCTTGTTTTTGCAAAAATTGACCCATGGTTTTACGCGCATAATGAAGACGTGATTTCACCGTACCGAGGGGAATTTCTAAGATTTGGGCGATTTCCTTTTGGGGTAAGTCCTCTAGATCGTGAAGGACAAGGACAGCGCGATGTTCTAAACTGAGAATTTCTAACCCTTGTCGGACCACTTCCTGATAATGCAGTTGCATCAAATCAGGACTATCTTGGGGACGGGATTCGCTATCAAGGGAGTTTTCCTCATCAGTGCTTTTGGCGCTCCTCATTTGTCTTTTGGCTAATTGTCGCCGACCATCGATCGCCACATTCCAGGTGATCCGATAAACCCAAGTGGAAAAGTATTCAGGTGAACGCAATTTCGGCAACCCGCACCACACTCTTAAAAATACCTCCTGGACAAAATCCTCTAGGAATTCCTGTCCACAGAGTTGATAGAGAGTAGAGCGGATTTTTGGTTGATAAAGACGGTAAAGGTGACGAAAAGCACCCCTATCACCCCTTTGACATTTTAAGATTAACTCTCGATCGCTCACACTTGTTTGCTTCTCGGTTATCACCTCGATCATTCCCCTCACCCCTAGCTACTTGTCCCTTTAGACTAGGGGGTGTCAAGAATGGTTCATAAGTAAGTAGGAGACAGGAGACTCCGAGACAGGAGATTATTTCTATTTATTCTTCCCACACCCCACACCCCACACCCCACACCCCACACCCCACACCCCACTTCCATCACCGAGGGAGTAATTGTTGATAGAAATCCAATTGTTTTTGAGCGAGGGCTTTATTAGTATAATTGGTCATTACTCTCTGATAACCCCTCTGGCCTAATTCAAGAGCGAAGCTGGGATTATCTAAGAGAGTTTGTATAGATTTAGCCAGCGCATCCCCATCTTTTTCGGGAAAAATTAACCCCGTATCAGCAATAACAAAGGGAATTTCTCCCGAATCAGAACCAATAACAGGAACCTGACAGGCCATAGCTTCAATTAAGACATGACCGAATTGTTCTTTCCAACCGACGGCCGTTAAAGTTTTGACCTGATAGGTGGTTTCTGAAGGTAAAACTAAAGTGTTCATCAGGTTAATATAATTAACTACTTGATCGTGGGGAACACTTTCCACTATTATCAAGCGATCGCTTATTGCTGCGGCTGTAGCTTCGCTGACTATTTTATCTTTCAGGATTCCCCGACCTAACAGTAATAATTTCCACTTACCTGTTAATTTAGATACAGCTTTAATCAGCGTTAGAATGCCTTTCTCTTCCACAAAACGACCGATAAAACCAATGACAAATTCATCAGTTTCAATGCCTAAAGATCGGGCTAAATCGGTTTGCTTGCCTGGGAAAAAAAGAACTTCATCCACTCCTAATTGCGGTAAAACGGTGTATTTACCCCCGTAACCCCTTTCTTTTAAAACATCTACCCCGTCTTGATTACCAGCGATTAAACCATCGGTATTTTTCAGGTTATAAGCTTCTAACCAAGAGATGGGAAATTTAGGAGTATAGGGAAGATTCCACCAAGTAAAAAATACATTTTTAGCCCGGAGATTTAAGAGACGATTCAGAGTAATAAATTGTGCATAAGCGAGAGATTTAGAACCCTGTTCCACTTGAATAATATCGGGTCTAAATTTTTGCAATAAAGGAATTATATTAGCACCAAAAGTTAATAAAGCCTGGTTATTCTGGCTAAAATTAGAGATAGGAATGACTCGGAAATTATCAGCTATTTTCGGTTGACTTTCAATGATTTTATTTTGGACCCCTCCCGGTTGCCAACGTTGGGGAACAACAATAGTAACCTCAATATTGGGATTTAATCTTGTCAGGGCGCGCAGTTTCTCACAGTTGAGATCAACGATATAGGTATGACTAGCGACTAAAATTCTCATAGATTATCTAGTTTTGTATAAATTTGACCATCATTCCAGAGGGACTTTACTTGAGTTTTCAGAGCATCGAGAAAACCTAAACTATAAAAAATTCCCCTAGAAAGGATTTTAATCGGGGAACCACCCTTATTACAGGGAGGATTGCCAAGAACGTGACAATCAAATAATTTAGCGTAGAGTCGCAATTGTTGAGCGGGAGTGAGATTTTTCAGAGCCATCAAAAAGTGATTATGATAAAAAGTCGTCTGATAACTCAAAGAACGAGTGCTAATATCATGACAGCCGCCAGTTTCTTCCCCTAAATGAACCAGATAAGCGGTGGGATCGTACCAGACATGATAGGGAGTCTGACGTAACCTTAAGCAAAAATCCGATTCCTCGCGCACGGCACTGCCACGAAAGCGTTCATCGAACCAAATGCCGTATTTCGTAAATATATCCTTCCGGAAAGACATATTACAGCCCCGGGCCGAGATTACCTGCTGGGGTTTAGTGGTGTGGACAAGATCGATGTAATACCAAGCAATGCCTGGATCCATGGCTTGGGGGGGTAAAAAGTCGATTTCGTAGGGTTTGCTGGTATCTGTCACCATTTTTTGGGAGTCACCCAATTTCATGCGATCAAATACCCGACCGGCCACTACACCTATCTCAGGGTTCTTGACAAAATTCTCACCATGTGCTTTGAGATAATTATCCGGTAGCCGCACATCATCATCGATAAAAAGAACGATATCGCCTTGAGCGCGACGGACTCCATAATTTCTGGCCCCAGGTAAACTCGCCCAATCCAGCCGATACCAGCTAATTTTGTGCTGATTAGCCAGATTTTCTAGATAGGATTGTATTTCGTGGCTGTGGGTAGCGGTCTGGTCGATAACTAACACCTCAAAATCGGGATAATCTTGTTTGAGCAGGTCATCGAGGGTATCTTTAAGAGGCTCTTCGCGTCGATAGGTGGGTATGATGACAGAAATCGAGGGAAAATTCATAGCAGTAAACAGTAAACAGTAAACAGTAATCAGTGAGCAGTAAACAGTAATCAGTAAACAGTAAACAGTAAAAAGACAGTAGAAAACTTCTATTTAATGGTTCTTCGGTTTGTCTTATGCAATGGACGGGGTTATAAGGAATGAAACCCTTATAGAGACAGGCGTTGCTGCGATTTTTGTCAACTGTTTTCGCTCTAGTGCGAACTAATCAATTAAATCTCTTGCCAGATAAGGATTTAGTCGATTTATGCCCCCCTATCGAACCATACCAAGTAACGAAGAACCTATTTAATACCGCACACTTAAAAACTAAAATCTGATAACTGATAACTGATAACTGATAACTGATAACTGATAACTGATAACTGATAACTGATAACTGAAATCCCCAACACCCATATTTCAAGCTAAAGAAACACCTTTGCGTTTAAATTTTAAGCCCTTTTTGGAGGATGTTGTTTCGGTTTCTCCCGCCAGAATTTTGGCTTCTTTTTCCTGTTTTTCGATCACGGGTAATCTAAAAATTACGCCCGCAAATATCCAGTAATAAACGCCCACAGGATCCGTATCGAGGGCATACCAATAGGGAAGATAAGCAACAAAGAGCAGGAAAACCCAATAACTACCGGCAAAACCTCGCAGAGTCGGATCTTTGAGGGAACGATAGGTGCGGAAGGTCAGATAAACTAGATGGGTCATAAATATCATGTACAAGGCAAAACCAATGTATCCCAACTCGAATAAAACTTTACTGTGAAAGGTTTCCACAAAGGAAATATCACCGAAAAACCTAGCAGAAGATGTGGCCACACCAAGTCCACGACCTAAAATACCGCCCTGATTACGGATGGCAAAATTCAACTGTTCTTGAATAAAAGCGGTGGGGGGACTGTTTTGCCAACGGGCGATGGCGCTATCGTAGCGTTGTTGGACAAAATCGGGGTTAAGAAAAGAAAAACCGATAGCTAGAAGTAAAGTGGCGGCAAAAATGATCGGCAAAAATCGTTTTAAGTTAGCGATTTGTCCCGTAAGAATCGTGATCAGACCAATAATTATCGGTACGGCAAAGAAAGCTAATCTTTGCCCAGAGATCACTGCATTAATAAAAACTAGGGTTAAACCCATTAGGGCTGCTAGTCGCCATTTTTGGGAAGTTTCACTAAAGGCACTGGCATAACAAATTACGGCACTAGAGACCAAAAACCAAGCCCAGTGCCAGGGAGAAACAAAGGTACCGGGTAAACGGATCATATTCACTTCCGGACTATATACTAATGACCCACCGATCAAACACCTTGCATCTAAGTGGGCTTTGAATAGTGCATCAGCCACATAGCCTCTAGTTCCTACACAACGACCGGTTTTCAGCATCCAGTATTGCATTAGTCCTAGGACACAACAAATAATCACTAAAGTCACTAAAAGACGACCAAAAAATAATAGGGTGGGTTTGTCTTTGATTAAGTAATAAGTGCAGAAGATCAAGGGGACATAACCTAGCAAAACTTTAAATCCTAATAGTCCTTGCAGAAAAGTCTCACTTTCCCGACAGGGAACTCCGCGCAAACGGCCATCCCTAAACATACCCATCCCGGCCACGGAATCGCAAGTAGGCAAAAATTGTCTTTGTAAATTGACCGCTAATAGACAGACTACACAGAAAACAAAGATTAATAATAGAGTTGTACCTAATTGTTTCGGGACAATAATCGGTAATTGCTTTTTTCGACATTCTAAAACTAAGCCGACTAAAGCGGGTAGATAAAAGATATCTTTACTTAGCTGGAGGATTTGATTACCTCCCAACGAATAGATAATAGTGCCAGTGAAGGGGACATAGATAATAAATGCCCAAAGAGCCGTGCGGGGATAGATAAAGGAGAAAACTACTAAAATCAAGACTAAACTTACTGCAGCTCCTATCTTGGCATCAAATAATAAGCTGAGGGGTAATCCGAGCAAAATTGCTACACAAATAGTAAAAACAATCAACCCCATTAACTTTTGTTTCTTTTGCCTTTCTTCTTTTTTGAGGGCAAGTCTCTCTTTGATGTTAAGCGGGGGACTATCAGCTTTTGTTTGCCCTTGTTTATTCCTTTTTTTCTGGCGATCGATACTCAGTCCGGTCATAATTATCCCTTGCTAGGCTAGGCTAAAGGCATTATAATCCCTGTCCCCCTCGATCGACTACAAGAGATAGTTTCGCACCGCTTCCACTAGCCTTTCTGTCCAAAAATTGGCTAATTCTAGGGTTTCTGCTTCCACCATCACCCGAATTAAGGGTTCGGTCCCGGAAGCGCGCACCAAAATTCTACCTTTTTCCGCCATGGCTGTCTCAGCTTTGCCGATTTCTCGCCGCAAAGGTTCACATTGCTGCCAATTACGTCGCACTTCTCTATCTTCCACCCGCACATTGCGTAAAATCTGCGGATAGGTGACAAAGCTATGATCGACTAAGTTAGCCAAGGAAACCGCCGATTTCTGCACTAAAACCGCTAAATGTAGGGCGGTTTGCATTCCATCCCCAGAAACCCCGTAATGATGGCAGAGAATATGACCGGATTGTTCACCCCCTAGCATGGCTCCAGTTTCCCACATTTGCGCCTGAACGTGCTGATCGCCCACGGCAGTCCGCAAAAATTGACCCCCCAGTTTTTGCCAAGCGCGTTCAAAGCCTAAATTAGCCATCACCGTTGCTACTAATAACCCATCGGGTAGCTGTCCGGCTTCTAAGAGGGAACGACCCCAAAAATAGAGGATATAATCGCCATCTACTACTCTACCTTGACTATCCACGGCCAGGACTCGATCGGCATCGCCATCGAAGGCAAACCCTAAATCCGCTTGCTGATTGATCACCGCCGCCTGTAGGCTTTCTAAATGGGTAGAACCACAATTAACGTTAATGCGATCGCCATCGGCTCGCTCGTGTAGGCAGATAACTTCCGCCCCCAAAGTTTGGAATACTAAAGGTGCTAGGTTAACGGCTGCCCCCCAAGCTAGATCCAAAACTATTTTTAATCCCGATAGGTTAATATCCGTCCCGACCGAATTAATCACAGCTTGATAGTATTTTTGGATTAATTCAGGACAAAAAGTCGCTTTTCCCCAATTTACTGGTTTATCCGCTAATTCTAAATTGCCCCTTAAACCCGCCTCTATCTGTCCGGCTAAACTGCCAGATAATTTTAAACCGCTGCCGTCAAAAAATTTAATGCCGTTATCTTCAGGAGGATTATGACTGGCAGAAATCATGATCCCACCCATCGCTTCACTTTCTCTGGTTAAATAGGCGACGCAGGGGGTAGGACATAATCCCAGTTGCCAGACTTCTATTCCCGCCCAAGTTAAACCCGCAGTGATAGCATTGGCTAACATATCACTGGAATTACGCGAATCTTGACCGATAATTACCGGTTTGCTGACACCAGCTTGATTTTTTAATACCTGTCCCGCCCAAAATCCGATTTGTAGCGCTAGGGGGGCAGTTAATAATTCTCCCACTTGGCCGCGAATTCCGTCCGTGCCAAACAGGGGGGATGGCGGTAATTCGATCAAACCCCCTAAGGATAACAGGGGATGCGATCGAGTTTTTTGCCCATTTTGATACGACAGAGAAGCTACCATGGCCGATTCCTTTCCTCACACAACACATTCAGAGAATAACATGATCACCGATTTTTTAAAATCAATGTTCCCAGTTGACCCTAATCCTCCTCCCAGGGTTCCTTACATAGAGTGTGGGGTGTGGGGTGTGGGAAGTGGGGTGTGGGGTGTGGGAAGTGGGGTGTGGGGTGTGGGGAAGTGGGGTGTAGGGTGTAGGGTGTGGGGTGTGGGGTGTAGGGTGTAGGGTGTGGGAAGTGGGGAGAAAAAAGCCGCCTCCTGTCTCGGAGTCTCCTGTCTCCTGAATCCTGACTCCTGACTCCTGAATCCTGTCTCCTGTCTCGGAGTCTCCTGTCTCCTGACTCCTGAATTAAAGATTGTGGATTTTTGCAGGAGGTCTAAGCAAGGAACCGAGGTTATTTGGTAAGCTGAAACGGTAATCTTGACCCCCGAATGCGCGTGCTGATCAGTGTTGTCATCCCTACCTACAATCGCGAAGCAATTTTAAAAAAATGTTTACTCGCCCTAGAAAATCAGCGTTTAACCGATAATAAGGTGGAAAACTACGAAATAGTCCTTGTCGATGATGGCTCTACCGATGGGACGATCGCTTGGCTAGAAACTCAAAAGGCTAATTTACCCCATCTGCAACTGTGGCAACAGGATCACGGTGGACCAGCGATCGCTAGAAATCTGGGGGTAGAAAAAGCTCTTGGTGATACAATTATTTTTATCGATAGCGATCTGGTAGTGACAGAAAATTTTTTGCAAGCCCACGCCGACGCTTTAACTGCTGGAGCAGCCAGTCTCGATAGCGATCGCTTATTTACCTACGGCAGTGTCATTAATACCTGTAACTTCGAGCATCCCACCAGTGAACCCTATAAAATCACCGATTTCTCCGCCGCCTATTTTGCCACTGGCAACGTCGCGATCGCTAAAAAATGGTTATTAGCAGCGGGATTATTTGATACTCAGTTTCAACTCTACGGTTGGGAAGACTTGGAATTAGGGGTGAGATTGAAGCAATTGGGACTAAAATTAATTAAATGTCCTGAAGCCGTCGGTTATCATTGGCATCCCCCCTTTAATCTCGCTCAAATTCCCAATCTCATCGATAAGGAAATTCAACGGGGACGAATGGGAGTGCTTTTTTATCAAAAACATCCCAGCTGGGAAGTGCGGATGATGATTCAAATGACTTGGATTCATCGACTGTTGTGGGGTTTACTTTCCTTGGGAGGAACCCTGAATGAACGCAGCCTCTCCCCTCTGTTGCAATGGTTGATCGATCAAGGTAAACCGCAATTAGCCCTAGAAATTGCCCGCATTTTTCTCAATTGGTACAACGTGCGCGGCGTTTATCAAGCTTATCGGGAAATGCAGCTTCAGTGAAATGTCTTGCCGACACCGCTGACAGCGTTTCTCAGAAAGATGAGGTATAATGGGATTGGCCATAGTCTTGGGACGACCAGCTAATGTTCACTGTTCCGGCGTTCTCTAAAACCAGAGAATTTGTACCTCACCATTAAGATAAATGCTATCGAGGTCAACATTTCCAGATAAAAAACTGAATATTTTCTTTTTTTTTTTTGATAATTGCTGCCACAATCAAAAACAATCAGAATAGAGAGCAGGAGTTGCTAGGCTCGATTGCGGAAAATACAGACCTTGTTTGTCCCCTTGTTAATTATCTGGTGAAATTTGGCATACTTAGAAGTAAATTTTTTTATTGGAGGAATCCCATAATGAATATCGTCGATATTTTAATCGGTTTTGTCGGTGGAGGTGCGATCGGGGGTGGGGCTTTATATGCCTTCCAACAGGGAAAAATCAGGGAAGCACTAGAAAAATATGGGAAAATTCAGGCTGCTTTAGATCAAGCCGAAGCAGAGTTAAAAAACAGCAAAGGACAGTTAAAACAACTCGCTCTCTCCGAAGAACGGATTCGCAATATCGAAGCCACCTATAGAGAAGAAGTGGCTAAATTGCAAAAAGAGTTAGAAGATAGCCAAGGGCGTTTACAAGAGGCAGCCAGCGCAACTCCCGATCAAGCCGTGGAAGTTGCCTATAAAACCCAAATTCAGCAACTTCAACAGGAATACGAGGAATTGAGCCAAAGCTATCAAAGTCAACAGGCGCAGATTCTAGAATTAGAAAATGGCTATCAGTCGCAAATTCAACAACTAGAACAGGGTTATCAAAGCCAACTGTTAGAACTAGAAAACGCCCGTCAAGCAGTAGTGGATGATCGAACCACTGAAATCGTCGAACCTTGGGATGATTTCCCCGATCACCCCAGGGCCGAAATCGCCACAACTGCTGAGGATTTCATCTCTGAACCGGAATTTGCCCCTGAAACAGCAGCTTTCGGCAGTTTTGAAACAATGGTAGAAACGCCCGTTTCTGAAAGTGAAATGAGTCCTTTTGATGGTTTTGTCACTGAAGAAACCGTAGTATTAGAGCCAGAATTTGCTCCTGAAACGCTGGTAGAAACGCCCGTTTCTGAACCAGAATTCGCTCCTGAAACGAGTAATTTCGATGGTTTTGTCACTGAAGAAACCGTAGTATTAGAGCCAGAATTTGCTCCTGAGATGCTGGTAGAAACGCCCGTTTCTGAACCAGAATTCGCTCCTGAAACGAGTAATTTCGATGGTTTTGTCACTGAAGAAACCGTAGTATTAGAGCCAGAATTTACTCCTGAGATGGAGGTGTTTGGCGGTTTTGAAACCCTAGAAGGACATCTGGAACTAGAACCAGAATTCGCGCCAGCAATGGAGACATTTGACGGTTTAAACGCCAGGGAAGAAACCCTAGTTTCTCCAGAAATGACCATAGTCGAAGATTCTCCCGTCATCGAAGAACAAGCGATCTCTAACTTGGAGATATCCGCTGCTGAGATGGAATTTCTCAATGCTCTACAATTAGAGGAAGAAACTAGAACGATCAGTAGTCTAGAAGAATTATCGGGTAATGCAGAAAAATTCGCTGATGCCCAAAATTCTCTAGATGACTTATTTGCCGATGTTGCTGACAGCAATAGCTCCGAATTATTCGATCCTTTTGCTGAAGAAACCCCTAAAGTTGAAGCTAAGGGCAAAAATGGTTCTTCTGTTCTGAGCAACCAAGAAGAACCAGATTTTTTTAGTATGTGGGATGATCAAGAAATGGGAAATCTAGAATCTCTGCCTTCTGACGAAGAACTGCCCCTTGATGATCTATTTAGCGATGATTTATTCTCGGATGGCGACAATAGCAAAACCACGAAGCTAGAATCTCATCAGTAGGCAGATTGCCCGCTATGAAGGCAGAAGACAGAATTTCTTCCCCACCCAATTTCTGGCTTCTGACTTTCTTATTTTTTCAGGTTTTCAGACATAAAAGTTAGGATACCAAATCCTTCCGGCAGACGATAAACTAACTGCAATTTTCCCTCTTTAGTAATCCCATATTGCTGCACACCTTTTAAAGCTGCTAAAAAACTCGCTTCCTGTTTCATCCAAGCTTCCGGACAAGCTTTCATGGTTGAGGCAATTTCCGACTGTACTGCCATATTATCTTCCTCCTTCTGGTAACGGGTGACATAGCGATTGCACCCCGAGGAACCAGCTAAATTACCTGCGGTGAAAGCAGCACTGATTTCCGTACCTTCTACTAATTCTGTTCCCGTCCACTGGCTCAATTTCCAATTAGTTCCTTCTAGAGTTACAGTAGAGGCGATCGCTTGTTGCCCTGTCAGCACAGATGCCAGGGTGATTAATCCTAGAAAACTCGTCAGCTTCTGTCTCATGCTCTTAATTCCTTTGACGCTCCCCGCTCTAAAGAGACGGGGATTCTTCGTTCATTGAGTCTCCGTTAGCAAGCAGGATTTCTCCAACCAACCAAGAGGGAATCTCTCCCGAAGCGTTTAAAGTTTGCGTG
>SFAQ01000126.1:0-43666 GCA_007096525.1 Microcystis wesenbergii Mw_QC_B_20070930_S4
TTGATAATTGACCACTGTTACATTTGGTAAATCGAGGAGTTGATCAAAATTTATCCACATAACCCACCTCCTGTTCTGTGTTACTATTATACCATGCTCACACAGAACCTAGAAGAACCCTTCTATTTAACACTGCTCACTTGAAAACTCAAATCTGAAAACTCAAATCTGATAACTGATAACTGATAACTGATAACTGATAACTGATAACTGAAACTGCTTAAACCCAAGAATGGAGAGCGCGTAATTGAGGCGTTTTTTTGGCTTGGTGGGTCTGCATTCTTTGTAAAACATCATCGAGAATTGTCACCGCTTCGCGGATATATTCCCCCTTATTCAGCATGACACATTCGGCTCTTTCGGCCATAGCGGCATCAGTAATCTCGGCCCGGGAGGGAATACTTTTCTTGACCAGATTTTCTAGGACTTGGGTAGCCCAAATTACTGGAATATGCGCCGCTTCGCATAACCAGAGAATTTCCTCTTGAATTTCTGCTAATCTTTGATAGCCAATTTCTACGGCCAAATCGCCCCGGGCAATCATCACCCCAAAAGGTTGTTTACCGGCGGCATGGATGATTAATTCAGGTAGATTTTTTACGGCTAAAGGTGTTTCTATTTTGGCCACGATTGCTTTTTGTCGCCAAGCATCCCCCAAACGACTTTGTAACTCTAGCTGTAGTGTCTCAATATCGCTGGCTTTTTGTACAAAAGAGTAACCGATAATATCGGCATTTTCGGCAATAAAATCTAAATCTTGCCGGTCTTTTGCGGTCAAAGGATCGATATTTAAGACGGTATCGGGGAAATTTAGGCCTTTATCTGCTTTGAGTTTTTCCCCTTTCTCCCTAGCGTGGGTAATTTTTAGTAAAAGACCTTCCGGCATTATGGCAATAACTTCAGCGCCAATATGACCATCATCAATCCAAACTTTCGCCCCGACGGGAATTTGGGGAATAATTTCCGGTTGGGAACAATTAGCCTGAAAATACTGAGGATGGGCAGTATGGGGCGGTTGGGTGGTTAAGAGGAGAAAATCCCCTTGATATAGTTTGGTTTGGGACTGGGGGGCTAAAATCTGTTCTAAACGGATTTTTGGGCCGGCTAAGTCCATATAAACCTTACAGGTATGTCCATTGACTAAATTTTCGGGATTTTTGACCGCCTCGCGCAGATTTTCGATCATTCCCTGCCACTCTTTGGGTCCATCATGGGCGCAATTAATGCGAATACAGTCCATCCCGCAACGCAGTAATTGAGCGATAAAATCGGGGTCGGTTGCCGCCTCCGTCGGCATTGTCACCATAATTCGCACCCGACGCCGGGGGGAAGGCAGACCGAAAACTTCGGCGCTATGGGAGGCTAAAAGTTGATCTCCTTGAAAAAATGCCTCTAAAGGGGGATGTTTGGGTAATAATGAGGATTCTTGATGACAAACCGCCCCTAAAGTGGCAATTACCGCATCGAGGGTCGGTAAAACTTTCGATTCAATCCGGCCTAGGGAAGATAATCCCCAGGGCATTAAAGCTAATTGTAAATCCCGGATATCTTCTTGTCTCAGGGCGAGATAATAGGCTAAATTACGGGTGCTAGGTTGAAAATTCTCCTTTTCAATTAGGTTTTTCCACTGCTGCAATTTCTCCTCTCCTTCCACTGTCACAAAATGCCGTAACCTTTGCAGATGATGGAGGAGAGTTTGGGGATAGGATAATTGTTCTCGTTTGAGTTGTTCTGAGAGAGTTAAAGACATAAAATTGAGTAAAAAGTAAAAATCGTCAATTACTAAGGCAATACTCGCCTAGAAAATGCTCACTTTTGCGGCTTATATTGCTTTTGGCCGGTTATGGGGTCAGTTCTCAGGTATAATCTCTCTGTTTCTATACTAAGCAAATATCCTGTCTCTAGAAGTTAATTTTTGCTACGATTTACTTCCCCCTTAATATTAAACCTCTTGCATAATTAATTTTTGAGGGTTTAAAAATGAGAAAAATAGGCATAAAATTGCCTAAAATCACTAAATAGAGCCTTGAATTGATTATTATTCATTCTTAATTCTCCTGACTACGGACTCATAAACCTCACAACAATTTTTGATTTTTGCCAGAGGTCTATTCATTTAGGAACAGTCTCTTAAGAAGGTTTGGGGCTGAATATTGAGGAGATAATCCAGAAAAGTCTTGGCGATCACCGATAGTTTTTTATCCTTGGGATAAACCACATACCAATGGCGTTGGATGGGAAAATCTTCCACGTCAAGGATGGTAAATTCCCCATTAGGATTATCTAAATTTAAGACGTGCTCAGACAGAACTGAAATTCCTAAACCACCAGCGATCGCTTGTTTAATGGCTTCATTATTGCCGATTTCCAAACGCAGAGAGACAGTGATGCCATGGTCGAGAAAAATTTGCTGTACTGCCCGTCTAATTCCCGATCCCATTTCCCGCATAATAAAAGGTTCCCCTTGCAGCCGTTTAATCGGAATTTTTTTCTGTCCCGCTAGGGGGTGATCTTTGCGAGCAATAACCACAAGGGGATTTTCCAGAAACGGTTGAATCTCCAGGTTTAGCTCTTGGGGGGGTTCGCTTAAAATATATAGGTCATCAACATTATTGATTATCCTTGTTTCTAGGTCTTGGTGATTGGTTAATTCTAGGGACACATCTACCCCTTGGTACTGTTGACAAAAAGGACCTAGGATCTGAGGGATTAAATATTGGGCTGTGGATACCGCCGCTAAACGCAGTTTACCCTGTTTAATGCCCCTGATATCAGCGATCGCCATCTCAAAGTTATCAAGATCCTTGAGGACTGCCTGACAGGTTACTAATAAACTGCGTCCGGCCTCGGTTAAATACAAACGTTTGCCTATCTGTTCAAATAAGGGTAAACCCACTGATTTAGTCAGTTGTTTCATCTGGGTAGAAACGGTGGGTTGGGTGATCGATAGTTCTTCAGCAGCCCTAGTGAAACTGCCATGACGAGCGGTTGCTTCAAAGACGATCAGTTGATGTAAAGTGGCGTGAATCAAGAGAAGCCTCTAGAGCGCTACACTTCTGTTACTGCCTTGAGGAGCTTTGCTAAACAGAAGCAGGAATGGAGGGGAACGGGTGAAAACTTCCCACACTGTTTATATCATAGGTTTAAATCAATACTTTTGTAAAGATATATCGATTCAAGCTCAATTTACAAAAATTTGCTTGTCAAGATATCCGTTCCAGTATAGATTTATAACAATCGATCTTTAAAAACCATAAATTTTTGTCTATCAAGGCTGGTCTGTCAACCGCCGGCTTTGTTGTGGCCAAAAATCCTTTGCTCAGTTGGATTCTCATGGAAATAACCAATCGTATTCATTTTGACAATTTGCGGGGCGATATATTCGGTGGTCTAACAGCTGCCATCGTTTCTCTCCCTCTAGCGCTCGCTTTCGGGGTAACTTCCGGGACAAGGACGATCATGGCTAGTTTAACCGCCAAAAATCCCGAATTAGCCCTACCCCCGTACTTGACGCTGTCCAAAGTTCTGCTGTGCAACAGGTTTGCTTAAGCAGTAAAGAGCCTTACTCTTTCTCTTTTTCAGCTTTTGAAAGTTCATTTAGTTCATTTATATTCAAGACTCCTGATCAGGGGAGGCTTAAGGAGGTATTCGTGGATTTTTTCTCATTGTTTGTCATGGACTTTATCCAGCAGTTGCAGTCGCCAACACTGGCCTTTTTGATTGGTGGGATGATCATTGCTGCTCTCGGAAGTGAATTGGTCATTCCCGAGTCGATTTGTACGATCATTGTCTTCATGCTGCTGACCAAAATCGGTCTGACTGGGGGAATTGCCATCCGCAATTCCAACCTGACGGAAATGGTGTTACCCATGATCTTTGCCGTAATAGTAGGGATTGTTGTGGTCTTCATCGCCCGCTATACCTTAGCCAATCTGCCCAAGGTGAAAGTCGTAGATGCGATCGCAACTGGGGGGTTATTTGGAGCCGTGAGTGGCTCAACTATGGCCGCCGGTCTGACGGTACTAGAAGAACAAAAGATCCCCTACGAGGCCTGGGCCGGCGCACTCTATCCCTTCATGGATATCCCGGCACTGGTAACGGCGATCGTGGTGGCTAACATTTATCTTAACAAGAAGAAGCAGAAAGAAGCAGCCTACGACCACGAGTCTTTTAGCAAGCAGCCGGTGGCGGCCGGGAATTATTCCGATCAGCAGGATTATCCGGGCAGTCGGCAGGAATATCTCAGCCTACAGCAGCCTACGGATAATCGGGTCAAGATTTGGCCGATCATTGAGGAAAGCCTGCGCGGACCTGCCCTATCGGCCATGTTATTAGGTCTGGCTTTGGGCATATTCACCCAGCCAGAAACTGTCTATAAAAGCTTCTACGATCCCCTCTTTCGCGGCTTGCTTTCCATCTTAATGCTGGTCATGGGGATGGAGGCTTGGTCAAGGGTTGGCGAACTGCGTAAGGTGGCCCAGTGGTATGTGGTCTATAGCGTCCTAGCACCCTTTATACATGGTCTAATCGCCTTCGGTTTCGGCATGATTGCCCACTACGCCACCGGGTTCAGCTGGGGCGGTGTGGTCATGCTGGCCGTCATCGCTTCCTCTAGTTCCGACATCTCTGGGCCGCCCACGTTGCGGGCCGGTATCCCCTCGGCTAATCCCTCCGCCTATATAGGTGCGTCCACGGCCATCGGTACACCAGTAGCGATCGGCTTGTGTATCCCGTTCTTCGTTGGTCTGGCCCAGGCACTCAGCGGCGGCTAATCCTTGACGGGGCCTACCAAGCAAATAAATGTACACATTTAAGGAGATAATCAACATGGCCAAACCAGCCAAAAAGCTCGTCATCGTCACAGAAAAGATTTTGCTGAAAAAAGTCGCCAAGATCATCGAAGAAGCCGGGGCGAGTGGTTACACGGTGATGGATACTGGTGGTAAAGGCAGTCGCAACGTGCGCTCGTCGGGACAACCCCACGTTTCCGAAACCGACACGAATGTTAAGTTCGAGGTACTTACCCCCGATCGAATTATGGCCCAGAATATTGCCAAGCAGGTTGCCGATCAGTTTTTCCTCAATTTTGCGGGCATGATCTATCTCTGTGATGCGGAGGTTCTGTACGGACAGAGTTTCTGTGGACCAGAGGGCTGTGATATCTAGACAACTAAGCTTGTCTTGATCCGGGCCACCCCATCTGCAGCCTGACTGTCCTTGAGCGGTGGCCCTTTTTCCTATCCCCCAGTTTTATGACCACCTAAAACCTTTAACCCTCATCCCTTTAAACTGATGATTTTGTCCCATATTCTGCCTCCTTTGATTGGGGAGATAGCGGCTCCCATGACTGCGATCCCCTTGCTCGCCACCGTTGTGGCCGAGGATTCACCGATTATTCTCTCGGGCGTATTGCTGACGCTGGTGGTGATTTATCTGGCCAGCAAGCTCGGCGCAGAGGCCGCCAGACGATTGGATTTTCCGCCCGTACTGGGGGAACTGGTCGCCGGTGTGATCGTCGGTGTTTCGGCGTTGCATCTGGTCATCTTTCCCGAAGGGGGACTATCGGCCTCGGACTCACTGATTATGACGGTACTGCAAGGTTTGAATCAATTGGCCCCGGCTGCCCTGGACCGGATCTTTGAGTCCCAAAGTGAAGTGATTTCGGTTCTAGCTGAAATTGGCGTGATTATTCTGCTGTTTGAAATTGGCCTAGAATCCGACCTGCGACAACTCAAGGAAGTGGGTATTCAAGCCACGGTTGTGGCCTGTGTGGGAGTTGCGACACCTTTTGCGGCAGGTACGGCCGGGTTAATGCTCGTCTTTCATGTGGCGGCTATCCCGGCGATTTTTGCGGGGGCAGCGTTGACGGCCACCAGTATCGGTATTACCTCGAAGGTGTTGTCAGAGTTAGGTCAACTCAAATCCAAAGAAGGGCAAATTATTGTCGGCGCGGCGGTGATCGATGATGTCCTCGGTATTATTGTTCTGGCTGTGGTCGCTAGTTTAGCCAAAACCGGTGAGATTGATGTGGCCAATGTTATTTATCTGATTGTCAGCGCTACGGCCTTTTTGATCGGATCAATTTTGTTGGGAGGTGTTTTTAACAAAAGTTTTGTGGCGATCGTGGAGCGGCTGAAAACCAGGGGAAATATTGTTATTCCCGCATTTGTCTTCGCTTTCTTTATGGCATTTTTGGGCAATGCTATTCATCTTGAAGCGATTTTAGGGGCCTTTGCCGCCGGTTTGGTGCTTGATGAAACTGATACCCGCAACGAGTTGGATGAGTTAATTAAACCGATCGCCGATTTGCTTGTGCCGATTTTCTTTGTGACGGTGGGAGCGCGTGCCGATCTCGGTGTTTTAAACCCAACCGTACCGGAGAATCGGGCTGGACTTTTGATCGCTGTCTTTTTGATGGTTGTGGCGATTATCGGTAAACTGGTGACGGGCTGGGCAGTTTTTGGCATATCTGGAATCAATCGCCTCGCCATCGGTGTGGGCATGATTCCCCGGGGTGAGGTGGGTTTAGTTTTTGCTGGGATTGGTTCGGCCAGCGGAATTTTGGATAAGCCTTTAGAGGTGTCGATTATTATTATGGTAATCCTGACCACTTTCTTGGCTCCTCCCTTCCTGCGAATCGCTTTTGGTAAGACGGAAGCTGTTCCCGAAACCCTAGAAAGCAAGGATTCGGCTAATCCTATTCCTTAGTTTTGCGGGTAAAATCTGATTTTTTAGACGAGGCTGAAGCATTTTCAGCCTTTTTACAAATCTATGCTCAGGATAAGGGAGCGATCGAGGTAAGATTTGAGAGTATCTAATCTTTTTCCTATGTTCGAGCAGACATTTAAGAATATCGACGATATTCTCCGAAAAGAGGCGGGATGCGCGACGGAGTTGGATTACGCGGAACAGATTTCCTGGATTCTCTTTTTGAAATATCTCGAGTATCTGGAGATCGATCGCCAGAATCGGGCGTTATTGACGGGGGAAGACTACGATCCGTTACTAGACGAACCCTATCGCTGGTCGAATTGGGCCTACCCCAAGGACGGGAGGGGTGAACTGCTGAAAACCGCCAAGGTAGGGGACGATCTGATCGAATTCGTCAATAGCGAGCTATTTCCCTACTTTCAGGGATTCAAGCAATACGCAGAACCGGGGACGTTCGGGGCCAAGATCGGGGAAATTTTTGCGGGGGTGCGGAATAAGTTTCAGAGCGGGTACAACCTGCGGGAAGTTCTCGAAAGTATCGACCGGCTTCAGTTTCGCACGCAACAGCAGAAACACGAGCTTTCGGATCTCTACGAAACCAGGATCAAAAATATGGGCAATGCGGGGCGAAACGGGGGCGAGTATTACACCCCGCGGCCTCTGATCCGGGCGATGATTCAAGTGATTAAACCGCAATTAGGGGAGACGATTTACGACGGGGCCTGCGGTTCGGCGGGGTTTCTCTGCGAGGCCTACGAGTATTTACGCCACAGTAAGGCCGATCTGAGTACGAAGGAGCTAGAAACGCTACAGACGAGGACTTTTTTCGGCAAGGAGAAAAAGGCTTTAGCCTATATTATCGGGGTGATGAATATGATCCTGCACGGGATCGAGGCTCCGAATATTATTCAGACCAACACCCTGGCCGAAGATATTCAAGCGATTCAAGAGAAGAATCGTTATGACATCGTTTTAGCTAATCCCCCCTTCGGAGGCAGCGAACGCAAGGAGATCCGCGGCAATTTCACGATCAATACCGGAGAGACGGCCTTTCTTTTTCTCCAGCATTTTATCAAGAGTTTGAAAACCGGGGGACGGGGAGCGATCGTTATTAAGAATACCTTTCTGTCGAACGCGGACAACGCCTCTAGAGAGTTACGGAGGGAGTTAACCTCGTCCTGTAATCTCCATACGGTTTTGGATTGTCCCGCTAAGACCTTTTTAGGGGCGGGGGTGAAGACGGTGGTTTTATTTTTCACTAAGGGTTCGCCGACGCAGAAAATCTGGTTCTATCAACTCGAACCGGGGCGAAGTCTGGGAAAAACAAACGCGCTCAATGATGATGATTTGCAAGAGTTCATCGAGTTTCAATCGACTTTTCAGCTATCGGAGCGCTCTTGGTTTTTAGACTTAGAAGAAGTCGATCCGGGTTCCTTCGATTTGTCGGTGAAAAATCCCAACGCGCCGGAGGGCGATCCTTTACGCGAGCCGGAGGAAATTTTAGCGGAGATTGCGGAATTAGACCGGGAAAGTGGGTCGATTTTAGAGGCGATTTCCGATTTATTGGAGTCTTCTCCTAGCTGATGGGAAGGGTGGTTTCGGCTTCGCTCAACCACCCAACTTGAGGGCCCAGCGAAGTCGAAGCCCGATATTCCCTCAACCACCCGGAACCCCAGCCAAATTGAGGGCCCAGCGAAGTCGAAGCCCGATATTCCCTCAACCACCCGGAACCCCACCCAAAAGAGGGCTGAGCGAAGCCGAAGCCCGATATTCCCTCAACTACAATAAAATCTATGGCCTATATGTATATTCTTGAATGTTGTGATGGTTCTTTTTATGTGGGCAGTACGAAGAATTTGCCCCGTCGTTTATGGCAACATCAAAATGGTTTCGGTGCAAATCATACTAGAAAGCGATTACCGGTCAAGTTGGTTTATGCTGAATATTATGATCATGTGGCGAATGCTTTTTATCGAGAGAAGCAGGTGCAAGGTTGGAGTCGGGCGAAAAAGATGGCTTTGATGCGTAGTGATTGGGATTCTCTTCATGTTTTGGCTGAGTGTCAAAATGAGTCACATTATCGGAATTTCTCTGTAGATGGAGGATTAACAAGGGATGAGAACTGAGGGGGATGCTGGTTTCGGCTTTCGCTCCACCAGCATCCGGCTTTCGCTCAACCAGCTTCCGACTTCACCCAACCAGCATCCGACTTCACTCAACCAGCATCCGACTTTCGATTATGAAAATAGATAGAAAACAAAAAAATTAAAGTAAGTGCGGAGATTTTTACAAGTATTGGAGAGATTTTATGATAAAGTGGGAAGTTAAAAAATTAGGCGAAGTTTGTACATTACAGAGGGGTTTTGATCTGCCAAAAAACCTGAGAGAGAAAGGCGATTATCCGCTTATTAGCTCTAGTGGAGAGATAGATACTCACTGTGAACCGAAAGTGAAGAGTCCCGGTATTGTAACTGGTCGAAGTGGCAGTATTGGCTCTTTATTTTTTGTGGAAAAAGACTTCTGGCCGCTAAATACAACTCTATTTGTAAAAGATTTTCACGGGAATGATCCTCGTTTTATTTTTTATTTATTAAAACATTTTGATCTGGGTCGTTTTGCTAGTGGGACAGGAGTTCCAACACTAAACCGCAATCATGTTCATGATGAAAAAATAAATATTACAACTTCTTTGAAAGAACAAAAAAGAATAGTAGAGATACTAGACAAAGCTTTCGAGGGTATAGCCCAAGCTGAAGCTAACACCCGAAGAAACTTAATTAATGCCCGGGAGCTTTTTGATAGTTATTTAGCCAGTATTCATAGCGATAGAGAAAAACTGCGAAACCTTGTTGATATCAGAACTGGAAAATTAAATTCTAATGCAGCCGAAGAAAATGGTATTTATCCTTTTTTTACCTGTTCTAGAGACGTTTATAGAATCAACGATTATGCTTTTGACTGTGAAGCAATACTACTGGCAGGGAATAACGCTAGTGGTGATTTTAATGTCAAGCACTATTCTGGAAAATTCAATGCTTATCAAAGAACATATGTAATAACAATAAATCCAGAAAAACGCGTTGTATATCGATATTTATACTATCAATTATTACATAGTTTAAAGGAATTTAAGCAAAAATCAGTTGGTGCCGCAACAAAATTTTTAAAAATTGGTATCATTCAAGATATGGAAATTCCATTACCAAATATATATGAGCAAAATAAAATCGTTGTTAATCTTGATTCTTTGCAGACTAAAACTCAAAAACTCGAAACCATTTACCAACGCAAACTAGAAGAGATCGCCGAACTTAAACAATCGATCCTAGAAAAAGCCTTCACCGGTCAACTCAGCCAGTAGAACCGTTAAAATGTAAATAGCGTCTTCCCGTAGCTCCATGATCATCCAAAAAATCATCGACGAACTCCACGAAATCCCCGAAGATCACCTGACTCAGATTTACGAGATCGTTAGATCCTTTCGCCTTGAATTAGAACGGGAACGATCGCACAACCCAGACGACACCCCAGACGAGGAAATCGTTGCCAACCTTAAACAAGGAATGCAAGAAGCCCTAGGGGGAAATACCATCCCCCTAGATCGAATGTGGGAAGGCATTGATGTCGATTAACGAAAACCCCATCGAAATTAGACTCACCCCCCGCTTTCAAAAAGATCTCAAAATCCTCGCCAAACGCTATCGATCCATCCGCCAAGACTTACAACCCCTACTTCAGATTTATTCCTCCAATTGTAGAACAAAAAAAAATCGTCGAGCAAATAGAAGAATGTTATCAAAAAACTCAAAAACTTGAAACCATTTACCAGCGCAAACTAGAAGCGATCGCCGAACTTAAACAATCGATCCTAGAAAAAGCCTTCACCGGTCAACTCAGCCAATAGATGGGTTAAAATAGACAGAATAGCGGGAACGCTCATCGATGCCGACCTATACCCTCGCAAACACTCGTAATCGACCCGGTGCGGGGCCAGCCGCCAGAACCAACGGGAAACCATCGGGAAAAAGCGGGGTCGAATTCCTAGAAATATCTGGTATGAAAGCCGAAGAATTTGACGCGAGATTTGATGCGGGGGAAGACATGAGCGAATTTCTCGATTTCTCCACCGCCCGACGACCCAACCGGGAAAAGCAAAAAATCGAACTCGATTTACCCTTTTGGATCATTCGCAAACTAGAAGCCGAAGCCCAGAAAGAGGGCGTTTCCACTCAAACATTCCTAGAAAACTATCTAGCCCGACACATCGCCTCCGCCCCCTAGTTTATGAACGAAGCCGAAACCAAAGCCGAACTGATTGACCCCGCCCTCAAAGCCGCGGGATGGGGAGTCATTCCCGACAGTAAAATTCGTCGCGAGGTAATTGCCCCCGGTCGTCTGGTGGGTTACGGCCAGCGCAGTTCATCGAAAATCTGCGATTATGTCTTAGTCTATCGCGGTCACAAACTCGCCACCCTGGAAGCCAAAAAACGCGACGCGCACCCCACCGAGGGACTTGGGCAGGCTAAGGACTACGCCGAGCGCCTGCAAACTCCCTTCGCCCTCTGTAGCAACGGCCTCCGCATCTACCAAGTGGATACCCGCGCCGGAAAAGAAGGCTATATCGATCGCTACCCCACCCCCGAAGAACTCTGGGCCGCCACCTACCCCGATCCCAACCACTGGCGCGACCGTTTCGCCACCGTCCCCCCCGATAATAAAAGCGGGATGCGGGAGGCCCGCTACTACCAACACAATGCCATCCAAGCGGTTCTAGAAGCGATCGCATCTGGTCAAAAACGGATGCTCCTGACCATGGCCACCGGCACTGGCAAAACAACGATCGCCCTTCAAATCGCATGGAAACTCTTTTATAGTAGTTGGAACCTGAGCGGTGAACCGACCCACCGGCCCTGTATTCTCTTCCTCACGGATCGGAATATTCTGGCTAATCAAGCTTTAACCGAGTTTACCGCCTTCCCCGAAGATGCCCTCGTTCGGATCGAACCGAAGAACATCCAGAAAACAAAGAAAGTCCCTAAAAACGGCAGCGTCTTTTTTTCGATCTTTCAAACCTTTATGACCCAAAACGGCGAGGAACTAGCCCCTAACTTCCTCGAATACGCTCCCGACTTTTTCGACTTGGTGATCGTGGATGAATGTCATCGGGGCGGGGCCAACGACGAAAGCACTTGGCGAAAAATCCTCGAATACTTTGCCCCTGCTGTACAACTGGGATTAACTGCCACCCCGAAACGGGATCTCAACGGCGACACCTACAAATATTTCGGCGAACCCCTCTACACCTATTCCCTGAAAGAAGGCATTAACGAGGGCTACCTAACCCCCTTCAAGGTGGTTGAATTCACCACCAGTCTCGACGAGTACCAATATGATCCCGACGATGAACTGATCGAGGGCGATATCGACGAAAACAAGGTTTATACTGACTCCGACTTTAACCGGATTATCGAGATCGAGGAACGGGAACGCCAAAGGGTAAAAATTTTTATGGAGGCGATCGACCAAAACGAGAAAACCCTGGTTTTCTGCGCCAATCAAGACCACGCCCTAGCCATTCGCGATCTGATCAATCAAATGGCTATCAGCAGCGATCCCAACTACTGCGCTCGCGTTACCGCCAACGATGGCAGCTTGGGAGAAACCCACTTAAAAAAGTTTCAAGACAACGAGAAAAGGCTCCCCACCATCCTCACCACCTCTCGCAAACTCTCCACCGGGGTGGATGCTAGAAACCTGAGAAATATCGTTCTACTGCGTCCAGTGAAATCGATGATCGAGTTCAAACAGATTATCGGGCGGGGGACGCGCCTTTTCGATAATAAGGACTATTTTACTATCTACGATTTTGTTAAAGCCCATGAAAACTTTAACGATCCCGAATGGGACGGGGAACCGCAGGAACCCGTCCTCATCGATCCGAGGCCGCGCCCCGAACCACCTGACGCGATCGAAGAGCTGCTCGACGAGCCGGATCCTCTGCCGATAGGTCAGAAAATTAAAATCAAACTGGCCGACGGCAAGGAACGAGAACTGGAACACACCCAGAAAACAACTTTCTGGAATGCCGACGGAAAACCGATCTCGGCCGAGGAGTTTATCCAGCAGCTTTTCGGGGATATTCCCGATCTTTTTCAAGATGAAGCGGAATTGCGCCATCTCTGGGGCCGACCCGACACCCGCAAATCCCTGCTAACTGGACTCGCGGAAAAAGGCTACGGCGAGGAACAGCTACAGGCGATCGCCCGTATTACCAACACGGAAAATAGTGATATTTACGATGTGCTGACCTATATCGCCTACGCAGCCAGACCCTTGACCCGAGAAGAACGGGTAATCAAGCACAAAGATTTAATTTTCTCGAAATACACGGGAAAACAAGGGGAGTTTCTCGACTTTATCCTCGATCAGTATATTCGCTCTGGCGTTGGCGAGCTTGACCGGGAAAAATTGCCAAAACTGATCGAGATTAAATATCACACCATTAACGAGGCGATCTCCCAATTGGGAGACATTCAAGAAATTAGCGGGGTATTTACGAGTTTTCAGGCTTATCTCTATCGGTCAGACGTTGCCTAATCCCCCCTGCCCCCCTATCACTGAACTTCCCCCATCGATTGTTTACTGTTTACTGATCACTGAAAAAGCTTCCCAATCCCAATGAATAACCCCCCCGATAGTCCATTGAATTACACAGAGGCTTTTATTGCCCTAGGCACGAGTAATTTCGAGCGCTCGGTACAGTTTTATCGTCAACTGTTGCAACAGGAACCAAGCCCCTACCTTGTCGCCGTTTATGCGGAATTTAGGCTGATTAACCTTAAATTAGGTCTTTTTTGCCCTAAAGAGTCCCACAGAGAGGAATTTAGCGATTCTAGGGGCAGTGGCATGAGCATTTGTTTCGAGGTGGAGAGTCTCGAAAAAGCGATCGAGCATTGGAGTGAAATCGGCTATGGTGCTAGGGGAGAAATTAGCCAGGCTTCCCACGGTCCGGAAATCTACATCTATGATCCGGATGGTAATCGTTTAATTTTCCATCAATCCACCGCTAAAACCAATCCTTTCAGGTAGGAACCTTCCGAGTGATAGATACTGGTGGGATGGTCGGCTGGTTGGCTTAAACGTGCTAAAATTCGCACTGGGCGAGCCGATTCAATGGCGGCAGCCATGACAGCCCCCTGAAAATGTTCTTCGTTAACCACTTGGGAACAGGAAAAGGTGAAAATAATACCTTGGGGGCGAATTTTCTGGAAAGCTTGGTGATTTAATCTTTTATAAGCCATAACCGCCTGATGACGGGATTGGATACTTTTGGCAAAAGCGGGGGGATCGAGGACAATCAGATCGTAATCCTCCTCACAGTCGCGCAAAAAGTTAAAAACATCGGCGCTGTAGGATTGATGGGGAACTTGACTGAGATTATTCAGGGCGATATTTTTTTCGGTAAGATCGATCGCACCGTGGGAACTATCAACGGAATGGACTAGGGCAGCCCCCGCTTGCATAGCATAGACGGAAAAGCCGCCAGAGTAGCAAAAAGTATTTAAAACCCGTTTATTCTGGGAATATTGAGATAATAAGGCTCTATTTTCCCTTTGATCGAGGAAAAATCCTGTTTTTTGTCCCTTTTCCCAATCAATAATAAAGCGGTGGCCAGATTCTAACACCTCATCGCCAGTTTTTTGACCAAATAAGTATTTATTTTCGGAAGTATGGGCACTTTTCGCCAAAACTGCGGCACTTTTATCGTAAACTGCCCGTAAATTGTCAGCGTAGATAGTTTTCAGACAATCGACAATCAGATCAAGACGTTGGTATAAAGCTAGGGAATAAGCTTGAATAACCGCCGTGCCATTGTACCAATCGACGATTAAACTGGGTAAACCGTCTCCTTCAGCGTTAATTAAACGATAACAGTTAGTTTTCGGGTTATCGACTAAACCGATTTGTTGCCGCAGCTGATAGGCATTCTGGAATTTTTCGAGAAATAATTGAGCAATATCGCTGACTTTTGGGAAAGAAAGAATTTTAACGGCAATATTGCTAGGATTATACAGTCCAGTGGCTAGATATTCGCCTCGATCGCTATAAACCTCCACGATAGCACCCTCTTTGACTTCCCCCTCCATCTCTTTAATCGCCCCGGAAAATATCCAAGGATGGAATCGTTTAACGGCATCAATTTTATGGTTTCTCAGGATAATTTTCGGTAAATCTGGCATGGATAAAGAATCAGGGTTGATAGCTGACGGCTACTAGAAATTCTATTATCCCCTGCCAGCAGCACAAAACCATGGTTTGTTATCCCTCGATCGAGTGGCATCAAAGCAAGTCCCCCATACATGAGGAGAAAACGGGTTTCTCGGAGAAACGCGTTTTCTGTGCGTTACTCAACGGATTTAGTATCAGAGGGAATTCTCGCCTATAATAAGTTAGATTTTAGCGATAGTCCCTCGACAAATGCCAAGAAAAAGTGATGCTGCCAGTGGTTTAAGTTTATGGTTTGAGCGTTTGGGGGCTGCTGGTTTATTAGCGGGACAAACTTTTTTACATATTCTTAATGGCAAAATCCACCGGCGTAATACTCTGGAACAAATGAGTATTGTTGGGCCAGAATCCTTGACAATTGCCCTAATTACTGCTGCTTTTGTGGGTATGGTTTTCACTATTCAGGTAGCCAGAGAATTTATTTTTTTTGGGGCGGGTAGTTTTGTTGGGGGAGTCCTTTCCTTGGCTTTAACTAGGGAATTAGCCCCAGTTTTAACCGCGGTGGTAGTAGCGGGGAGAGTTGGCTCGGCTTTTGCCGCCGAAATTGGTACAATGCGGGTGACAGAACAAATTGACGCTTTATATATTTTAAAAACCGATCCGATCGATTATTTGGTCATTCCCCGGGTGATTGCCTGTAGTTTAATGTTACCCTTGCTCACTATTATCTCTTTAGTCACCGGCCTACTGGGTGGTTTATTGATTTCTGATAGTCTTTACGGTATTTCCTATTCCCTATTTTTACAATCAGCCCAAAATTTTCTGGAAACATGGGATTTAATTAGTTCTATGTTAAAGTCTCTAATTTTTGGGATTTTAATTGCTATTATCGGCTGCAGTTGGGGTTTAACCACCACCGGCGGTGCTAAAGGAGTTGGTCAATCTACTACCACGGCTGTGGTAACTTCTTTATTAGCGATTTTTGTGGCTAATTTTTTCCTCTCTTGGCTGATGTTTCAAGGGACAGGTAATGTGGAAATCGGTTAATTAGTCACGGCAACAAGTGGGACTGATTGAGAATAGAGAAACTGATAAGCTAAGACGCATTTAAACCGCTTATTCTTAGATTAGCCGAATCTCCCCCCCCTTGCCCTAGGGCCGTTGGGGAAGTGGGGAGCGGGGGAGTGGGGAGAAAAAAGCTGGTAAAATAACTCTAGGCAACCTTAAAAACAATTCATGAAAGCGCAAACAACAAGTAAAGATAGCCTGATCCTACGGCAAGAAGTAGTGGGTTCCCGTCGCCCTAGTAACTATTTTTGGGCTGTAATCGTCTCTATTGGCGGTCTAGGGTTTCTCCTCGCTGGTCTTTCCAGTTATTTGAAGGTCAATCTACTTCTCGTTAGCGATACCAGTGCCTTACAATTTATTCCCCAAGGAGTCGCCCTCCTCTTTTATGGTACTGCGGGAACCCTCTTAGCCACCTATCTCTGGTTATCTCTCCTCTGGAATGTCGGAGGGGGTTACAACGAGTTTAATAAGGAAACCGGCAAAGTTAAAATCTTTCGTTGGGGCTACCCTGGCAAAAATCGTCGCATTGATCTCGATTGGCCTCTGGAAGATGTGCAAGCTGTGCGGGCCGAGGTGCGAGAAGGACTCAACCCGAAACGGGAACTATTCCTGCGGATTAAACAGCGTCGCGATATCCCTTTAACTCGCGTCGGCGATCCTATGTCCCTCTCGGAATTGGAAAATCAAGGGGCAGAACTCGCTCGTTTTCTGGAAATTCCTCTAGAGGGATTGTAGGCCTTTTTTCGCTCTTTTTGGCTATAAAATGATGAAGATAAGAAAATCTTGCTGGCTGTCTGTGGTTTGTGTTTTTTTAATCGCAACGACGACACTTTTCGGCTGTTCTTCCCCAGAAGCTAACTCCACCCCCGATAATTCTAGTATCACCCAAACCTCTCAATCTGCCAGTTCGGGCAGTGTCAACATGGATAATTACAAACCCCGCTTAGATGGAACTGCCGTGGTCGAGATGATCATCAAAGGTAAACCGGTAACGATCGAAATTGATGGCAATGCGGCCCCAATTACTGCCGGTAATTTTGTGGATCTGGTGGGGAGAGGTTTTTATAATGGTTTAACTTTCCATCGCGTGGTTACAGAACCGCAGCCTTTTGTCGCCCAAGGTGGTGATCCCCAAGGTCGCGGAACCGGTGGTTTTGTTGATCCAGAAACCAAGCAACCCCGTTATGTTCCCCTAGAAATTCTCCTCAAAGACGAAAAAGAGCCGATTTATGGGCAAGCAATCGGTCAACAGGCCACGGCCCGCACTCCCATCGTCGCTTTACCCCATAAACGCGGTGCGATCGCAATGGCCCGTTCTCAACAACCTAATTCCGCTTCTTCTCAGTTTTATTTTGCCCTGTCGGATATCAATTTCCTCGATGGTGATTATGCCGTTTTTGGTTATGTCACTAAGGGAATGGAAGTGATCGATACGATTAAACAAGGGGATAAAATTGACTCGGCCAAAGTTATTTCCGGCGCAGAAAACCTGAAAAAATAGCGATCAGATTGGGTGAGTCCGCGCGACGATAATTTAATCTTCGCCGTCACCCACCCAATCATTTAATAAATCTGCTGCAAAAATCAAAAATCTTCCGTCAGGTGAGGAGTCTCCGAGCCAGTAGTCAGTAGTCAGGAGAATTAAGAATGAATAATAATCAATTAAATGCTCTAAGTAGGAAGGCACAATTATTTGTAGGATGGGTTAGCGGTAGCGTAACATAATCGGGCGTTGGGTTTCATGCTTCAACCCAACCTACGTTCATCTGATAACTGATAAATGATAAATGAATGTTGTGGTGACGGGAATTGGGTTGATCAGTTCTCTGGGAAATTTAAGTCAGAGTTGGCAAAGATTACTAGAGGGCAAAACTGGTATAACTAGACAACAACCCTTTTCTGATTTACCTGCGTTACCCTTGGGTTTAATCGGTCACAAACCGGCATTTTTAGAGGATTTAACCAAAATTGCCCTAGTTGCTGCCCTCGAAGACGCGAAGTTAACCCCTCCCTTAAAGGATTGTGGTGTCACTATCGGTTCTAGTCGCGGTTGTCAGGGTTTATGGGAACGGATGGCAGCGACGGGAATAGTAGAAAACTGGTTAGATAGTTTACCCGATCGCGCCTCGGTATTGACCGCTAGATTGATAGAAACCGGCGCCCCAGTCTTAGCACCCATGGCGGCCTGTGCCACGGCTATCTGGTCGATCGCCCAGGGTGTAGAATTAATTACTATGGGAGAATGCGATCGAGTTTTAGCCGGGGCGATCGAAACCCCGATCACTCCCTTAACTTTGGTGGGATTTGAACAGATGGGAGCTTTGGCGAAAACGGGCTGTTATCCTTTTGATATAGCTAGAGAGGGCTTGGTTTTGGGGGAAGGTGGCGCGATTTTAGTCCTTGAATCGGAGGAACGGGCTTTAAGCAGAAATGCCCCCATCTACGGGCAAATTTTGGGCTATGGTTTTAGCTGTGATGCCGATCATCTTAGCGCCCCGGCGGTGGATAATCGTAGCGCTACCAAAGCCATAGAACTATGTTTGCACAGAAGTCAATTAAGAAAAGATGAAATTAATTACATTCACGCCCACGGCACTAGCACCCGTTTAAACGATGAACGGGAGGCAAACCTGATCGCCAGCATTTTTGGCACGCAAGTGGCTGTAAGCTCGACAAAAGGCGCAACAGGACACACTTTAGGGGCTTCGGGGGCATTAGGTGTGGCTTTTTGTTTAATGGCTCTGAAAAATCAGCTAATTCCCCCCTGTGTCGGTGTGCGCCAGTCGCCTTTTCAATTAAATTTAATTAGATCAGCTATTAATTTTTCCCTGCACAATTGTCTCTGTCTTAGTTTCGGTTTCGGAGGACAAAATGCAGCCATCGCAGTGCGGAAGTTTTTCAGTGATCAGTGATCAGTAATCAGTTCTTTCTCTGCCTGTCTCTGCATTTTTAACAAAACTTAACAATTATGGGCGAAATTTTGCTTGTTTTTGTCGGGAGATTTTGAGATAATATTTTTAAAAGATTTTATTCATAATGGAAATATTTGAGTCTAAAAAAATTTGCACAGATTCCCATTATGAGAAAAGCATAGCAAAACTTAACAATTATGGGGAAAATTTTGCTTGTTTTTGTCGGGAGATTTTGAGATAATATTTTTAAAAGATTTTATTCATAATGGAAATATTTGAGTCTAAAAAAATTTGCACAGATTCCCATTATGAGAAAAGCATAGGGGCGTTAGTGGGGGTGGTAGGTGTTGGGGAGATTTTTCAGTGATCAGCTTTAATACTGCTCACTTAATATATACTGCTCACTTAAAACTGACTCCTGACTCCTGACTCCTGACTCCTGACTCCTGACTCCTGATAACTGATTATGGATACACCGAGACTACATCCGGATACGATCGAAGAAGTTAAACAAAGAATTGATATTGTGGATTTAATTTCCGAGAGAGTCGTCCTCAAAAAAAGGGGAAGGGAATACGTCGGTTTATGTCCTTTTCACGAGGAAAAATCCCCTAGTTTTACGGTTAGTCCTGCCAAACAAATGTATTACTGTTTTGGCTGTGGTGCGGGGGGAAACGGGATTAAATTTTTCATGGAAGTGGGGAAACAATCTTTTAGTGAAGTGGTTTTCGAGCTTGCTAGAAGGTATCAAATCCCGATTAAAACTCTAGCAGTAGAAAAGCGTCAGGAATTAGAACAGCAATTATCCCTCAAGGAACAATTATACGAGATAATGGCCGTGGCGGTGAGTTTTTATCAACACGCCCTTAGTCAACCCCAAGGGGAAAAAGCGTTAGATTATCTCAAGGTACAACGACAACTAACCCCAGAAACTATCGCAACCTTTCAACTGGGATATTCTCCGGAAGGTTGGGAAACGCTCTATCGTTATTTAGTGGAACAAAAGCGCTATCCTGTGGCTTTAGTGGCACAAGCAGGATTAATTAAAGCACGTCAAAATGGTAGTGGTTATTACGATCAATTTCGAGATCGTTTAATGATTCCTATTTTTGATAGTCAAGGACGTGTGATCGCTTTTGGTAGTCGCACTTTAGGTAATGAACAACCAAAGTATCTAAATTCTCCGGATACTCCTCTATTTGAAAAGGGAAAAACTCTCTTTGCTCTAGATCGAGCTAAACAGGCAATTATTCAGCAAGATTTAGCCATAGTTGTGGAGGGTTATTTTGACGCAATCGCTCTCCATGCTGCCGGTATCACTAATGTGGTTGCTTGTCTAGGAACAGCTTTAAGTCAAGAGCAAATTAAGCTACTTTTGCGTTACAGTGAAAGTAAACAAATAATCTTTAATTTTGATGCCGATCAAGCGGGAATTAAGGCGACACAAAGGGCGATCGAGGAAATTAACTCTCTAGTTTATTCAGGACAAGTTAACCTAAAAATCCTCAATCTTCCCGATGGTAAAGATGCCGATGAATTTCTTAAATCTCGTGCTGACGGGATAAGTATTTATCAAGAATTAATCGAAAAATCTCCTTTTTGGATTGATTGGCAAATCTCGCAAATGTTGGTTAATAAAGATTTAAAACAGGGACTACATTTTCAACAAGTGTCTAGCCGTATGGTGAGTTTACTACAAAAGTTAATTGATAGCAATCAACGCACTTTTTATCTAGATTATTGTGCTGAAATTTTGGCTCAAAAAGATGCCACTCGGTTGCCTTATATTTTAAAAAATCTCTCTAAACAGGTTAATAAACCTCAAGGAAAATCTCTGGCAATTAAGAGGAAAAATATCTTAGATAAATCCGAAAAAAATGGCACAGAAAAAGCCGAATGGTTATTATTATTAATCTATCTCCATTCTCCCGAATATCGGAGGCTCATTTGCGAACTTTTGGATGAAAAAGATTTAATTTTTAATGTCCCTGATTATCGTTGGTTATGGCAAGTAATTCTAGAGTTAGAAACCCAAATTACTAACCCAACAGATTTGATGTCAGCTTTACAGAATCATTTATTGATGATAACTACAGACAAAAATCGTGATTTTAATTCTTTATTTAACTTAAATGAACATACCAGTCAGGAAATTTTGCAGCCAGAAGAACAAATTAAAGATGCTATTATAGCTATGGAAAAAATTAGTTTAATGGAATATCGTCGCTACTGTCAAGAACAATTAATTAATGCTCTCGACAGCAATCGACGGGAATTTTATCAGCAGGAATTCTATCAAACTGTTAATAAATTAATCGAAATTGATCCTCACTACCAACAAGCTTAAGTAGTTAGGTGTTAAAAACTGTCAGATACCCCCCTTATTAAGGGGGGCAGGGGGGATCGAACCCAAAATCTATCTTCAATTTAATTATAATCAACAAGCTTAATTCTCCGATTGATTAGAAGCTAGACAGTTGTTCGGCAATAATAGATACTAACTTATCCACTGCTCCTGCTTGCCCGCGCACTGAGCGCAATTTTTGCCGGATAGCCTCTAATTGTTCGGGATTTTGTAACCAAGATATAGCCATATTTGCCACTTCCTCTGGTTGTAATTCCCCCAATAATTCCGGAACAATTTCTGCACCAGCCCAAATATTTGGCCAAGCATATAAACGCTTTTTCCGCAACATATAGAGATTAATTATCTTAGCAAATAAAGAACCCACCCCCGGCAGTTGGGCTAATAAACCGGGTAAACCGTCCCAAGTTCTCATCGCGTCGAGTTGCTGAGTCGGTAGTAAAATAATCATCGGGATTGCCAGCGCCCCTAATTCGGCAGTATTAGCTCCCACCGTCGTTAAAGCTAAATGACAGCGAGAAAGCTGGTTATGGGCGGGAAAATCGGTAATTAGGTCAACTTTTACCCCCTTAGCTGTTTCTAGATAGGGTTTTTCTCCGTTTTTTAATTGGGCAGCACTCCAACCGGTTTTAGTAATCATCGGATTATAGCTAGGATCGGCAAATTTCGCCAAATAAGCTAAATTTAAGGTAGGAGCGACAGGAATTAAGAATTTAGTCTGGGGATTGTGTGCGTGTATCTTTTCAGCAATGGCTAGGGTTAGGGGTACACCCTGGGCTAATTTCGAGGGTTTGGAACCGGGGAGGAGTGCGATTAAGGTAGTATCATCAGGGGTGATAGCAGTGGGCAAATCCACCATTAAATCACCGATAACAGTAAATTTATGCTGATATTGTTGGGGAATATTATTTAATACACTTGTATTCATCACAGCAAAGCGATCGATCCCCCGATACCAACGCGCTTCCCATTCCGCATAGATAACGGTGCGATAACCCAAACGTTTACCGATGGTGAGGGCAAAAAATTGATCGCCCCCTAAAAATAAAACGATGCCCTTGGGGTGCCAATCCCAATTATCGGCGGTTTTTCCCCAGAAAAGAAAATTAAAGAAGTTTTCTGGCGACTGGACTCGATCGACCTCTGGATATTTCCTAACTACTTCCGTTTCCGCCCCCATAGAATGAGTACAAGGGGAAAGAATCACCGAAATCCGCAACCGCGATCGATCTTCTGTTAAGTTTTGTCGCAATCTCTTGACAACTGGACGCACCCATGTAGATATTTCTCCGGGACCATTGGAGAGAATGAGAAGATCAACAGGAGAATCAAACATGATAAGTAGGTAGGCGTTAAAAATTATCAGATACCCCCGCCTATCAGCACCCCCCTTATCAAGGGGGGCAGGGGGGATCGAACCTAAAATCCATTTGTAATTTAATTATAACCAGCTACTTAAGTAGTCGTGCAAAATTAATGTCTTGGTTAGGATAGGCAAAAGGCACTCATGCAAGAGGTAGTTAGATATGTGTAATTAATTTTGCGCGCGGTACTTATCAAGTAAAAGTAAAAAGTTCCCCGTTGCGGTGTTGCCTACTTGCTATTGAATAAAGAACGAATTGCCTGATGTTTAGGGTGATCAAATTCTGGGGGAACCTTGCGGGTATCGGTAATCAACCAATCCAAGGCTGCCGCTTCCACATCGATCGCCGCGCCGGTTTTATCAACACAGTAGCGCCCAAAGACCAACTTATCCACCAAACGCGCCCCTGGTCCAAGGCGAGAATATTCAAAAATAACGCTATTATCCACGGTCGCGCCGCCACAAATCCAACAATTGGGGCCAATCATACTCGGACCGACAATTTTCGCCCCGTCTTCAATGCGCGTCATTGCCCCGATATACACAGGTCCGGTGATATCGACTCGATCCCAGTTTACCCCCACATTTAAGCCCGTATAGATGCCCGGTTTAACTTCGATGCCGGGGATAGCAACATTTTTAATTTCCCGGGATAACACCCCACGAATTGCCTGCCAGTAGTCGGGGACTTTACCAATATCCACCCATTCAAAATCCATGTTTAAAGCGTAGAAAGGCGCACCTTTGGCGACTAATTCCGGGAATAACTCGCCCCCGATGTCGTATTTACTATTAGGGGGAATAAAATCAATGATTTCTGGCTCAAAAATATAGATACCCGTGTTAATGCAGGTACTCAAAGCTTCATCGATGGCGGGTTTTTCTTGGAAACTGAGAATCTTTCCTTCCTCGTCGCTAACTACCACCCCATAACTGGATACTTCCTCTCTGGGGACGGTTTTGGTGACAATAGTGGCGATCGCTCCCTTTTCTCGATGCCATTTAACGGCTGCGGTTAAATCGAGATCGATCAGAGCATCACCACAGAGAACCACAAAAGTATCGTCAAAAAAGGGATTAAAATCTTGAATTCGTCGTAAACCGCCCGCCGATCCCAAGGCATCACCGATTAACTCACCCTCTTCGATTCTACCCTCGAAAGAATAGCCGATATGCACCCCAAAACGCTGACCATCGCGGAAATAACTCTCAATTTCTTCGGCTAAATGACTGACATTCACCATGATCTGATCAAAGCCATGCTGTCGCAACAGTTCCAACAAAAACTCCATCACCGGCTTTTGTAAAATTGGGATCAGGGGTTTGGGAATCGTATGGGTAATCGGACGGACACGAGTTCCTTTGCCTGCCGCCAAAATCATGGCTTTCATCGATGTTTATTTCCTTTTGCGATCGAGGTTTGTAGTTAAATCATGCCTAGTGTATCATTATCGGCTCGGAATCAGTGGTTATCGATCCTCGTGACCATTAGATCAACCTAGACTCCCTGACTTGAAAGAGGGTGTGGGGTGTAGGGTGTGGGGTGTAGGGTGTGGGGTGTGGGGATGGGGGATGGGGGATGGGGGATGGGGGAGGGGGGATGGGGGTTGGGGGTTGGGGGTTGGGGTGTAGGGTGTGGGGTGTAGGGTGTGGGGTGTAGGGAAGAAAACCTCTTTCATCTCTGGTGGTTTGACTACTTGAGATAGTAAAAAGCGATTTCTTTGTCCTTGAGAGGGGCAAAATCGGCGGCTAACAACAGCTGATTTAATTCCTCTTGGGGGATATGTTTGGCCCCGATGCGGACAATTCGCGATCTCATCGTGTTAGAAACCCCGCTTCTTTGTCGTCCTGCTTCCAAACCCATTACCCGGTGATAAAGTTCCAATTTTGCCTGGGGAATCGGGGAACCATCAAAATCAATGCCATTAGCGATCGCCACATCGATGGCATCAGCGCCCGTAGTTGTGGTTAAATTAGTTTCGGTGGACATAAAGATAATATAAAGGATCATTGCTATTTTATCAGGCGATCGATATCCGCCGCTATGATCAGGAAAGTAATCTTCATTTCTGTGTAACTATGGCTCAATTGCCGACCTATCAACCAAAACAGTTATCCCTAGGCCCCCTAGAAGCGGAAATTCTTAATATTGTCTGGGAATTGGAAACCGTCAGCGTTAAGGATGTCCATGATCGCATTTTAGCGGATCCAGAACGGGATCTAGCCTATACTTCTGTGACTACGGTACTGCGTCGTTTAACTAATAAAGGCTGGTTAAGTTGTTATAAACAGGGTCGAATTTTCTACTGGAAACCGATGGTTTCTAAGGAACAAGCACAGGCAATTAAAGCCTACGAACAATTACATCGTTTTTTGGCTATTGGTAATGCGGATGTGGTGGCTTCTTTTGCCGATAGTCTCGATACTGCTAGTGTCGAACAATTAAAAGCGATCGCCTCTCGTTTAGATACCCTGCGTCAACAACGGAGAGAAAGCTAATGCACGGTTCAATGTTATTACTAGCATTAACTATCGCCATTGGTTTACGTTGGTTTCTGCCTAGCTATCAGCGTCGTTGGCAGACAACGCTATTTTTCTTCCTCTTTCCTCCTTTGCTGCTGTTAATGACAGTTATATCGGTGGTTTGTATGGGCTATCGCGGTCAAATGTTGGGCTATAACTCCAGTTTAATCAGTTACTTTAGCGCCATAATTTGGCTAGTTTTTGCTCTATTTTGCTTGATAAAACTTTCCTATCAAACTTGGCAAACCCATCGGGATTTTAGCAGTTATCCCCTCAAAAAAATCACCGCTCAGAGGGCGAGAGTTTTAGCAATCGATTTTCCCTACAGTGCCAGAGTTGGCTTCTGGAAGTCGGAATTAATTGTAACCCAAGGATTATTAAATCTCTTGGATCAAGAACATTTACAAGCAGTTTTAGCCCACGAACAAGCTCACCAAGAATATCATGACACCTTCTGGTTTTTCTGGTTAGGTTGGCTGCGATCGATGTCTTCTTGGCTGCCCAATAGCGAGAATTTATGGTCAGAATTGGTCTTCTTGCGGGAATTACGCGCCGATAAGTACGCTTCCGGACAAGTGGATTATTTACTATTAGCTGAATCGCTGCTTTTAGTGGCAGAAAAAGTTAATCAAGTAGCGGAAATAAATTTCTCCGCTAGTTGCTGTGTCGCTCTCAATGATCATTCCTTAAATAATCGTTTATTAGAGAGAATTGAAGCGTTAGTCGAGTCAGAAAAACCCGAACTTCCCAGATTTAACTATCAAGTCTGGCTATTGCTTTCCCTCTCCCTTGCTCCTTTCCTACTCTTGCCTTTACACTCCTAAAAATGACCCTAGAAGTTGGACAAAAAGCCCCGGAATTTGCCAGCCCCAACCAAAGAGGCGAAATTAGCAAATTAGCAGATTTTGCCGGTCAGTGGTTGGTATTATATTTTTATCCCAAAGATAACACCCCGGGCTGCAGCACAGAAGCGATCGATTTTACCGCTTTGTCACCGCAATTTCAGCAATTAAACGCGGTAATTATAGGAGTTAGTCCCGATTCAGAGAAGTCCCACTGTCGTTTTATTGAAAAACACAATTTAACTATTCAATTATTGAGCGATACCGAACATCAACTGGCGGAAATTTATCAAGTCTGGGGATTAAAAAAATTTATGGGTAAGGAATATATGGGGATTAAACGATCCACTTTCCTGATCGACCCCCAGGGAAATATTGCCTATATTTGGTCAAATGTCAAGGTAAAAGCCCATGCAGAAGCGGTTTTGAAAAAACTTGAGGAATTGCAGTAGGAAGCCCTCAGTCCCCAATATTTGCGGGTATGCAATCGCGCTCTTTCGTGTTAGACTAGAAAAGTTGTCAAAAATCGCACATCTAGGCGATCGGGTGTTTCTAGGAATCTAGAAATCCAGCCCTAGATGGAGGATAAACCCGAAAAGGAGAAAAATATGCCCGTTGTCTCTCTCGCAGAATTGCTAGAGTCTGGGGTTCACTTCGGCCATCAAACGCGCCGTTGGAACCCGAAAATGTCTCAGTACATCTACACTGCCCGGAATGGGGTTCATATCATTGATTTGGTGCAAACTGCCCAATTAATCGAAGAAGCTTACGAATTTGTCCGAGGAGAAGCCGATCGCGGTAAACGCTTTTTATTCATCGGTACGAAACGGCAAGCGGCAGCAATCATTAAACAGGAAGCTTTACGCAGCGGTAGCCACTTCGTTAACCAACGCTGGTTGGGGGGAATGTTAACCAACTGGGAAACCATTCGCGGCCGGGTAGAAAGACTCAAAGAATTAGAAGAATTAGAAAATAGCGGCGCCCTCGATAAACGACCGAAAAAAGAAGCATCGGTACTGCGTCGGGAATTAGGCAAACTAGAAAAATACCTCGGTGGCATTAAAACCATGCGCCGGCTACCAGATTTAGTCATCGTAGTGGATCAGCGTCGGGAATACAACGCTATCCAAGAATGTCAAAAATTGGGCATTCCCATCATCTCCCTCTTGGATACTAACTGCGATCCTGACTTAGTAGATGTGCCGATTCCCGCCAACGATGACGCGATTCGCTCAGTCAAACTGATTTTAGGCAAAATTGGCGATGCGATTATCGAAGGTCGTCGCGGTGGTCAAGCAGCGGTGGAAGAATACGAGGAAGACTACGAGGATGAAACCGAGTACGAGGAAGAAGGTGATTATTCCCAATACGCCGCCGAATTTGCCAGTGGAGACGACGATAATTAGGGAAAATTAGCTATTGATTGCCGCTAGGTTCGGGGGGAAACTTTCCGAACCTATCGACCGGCAAAACCTGCCCCTCTCGTGGCATGATCAACTATAAGCAGTAGGTTAAGAATTTTATGGCAGAAATTACAGCACAACAGGTTAAAGAACTTAGGGAAAAGACCGGCGCCGGCATGATGGATTGCAAGAGGGCGCTGACGGAAAACGCGGGGGATATAACTAAAGCGATCGAATGGTTGCGTCAAAAAGGGATTACTTCCGCCGAGAAAAAAGCCAGTCGGGTAGCGGCAGAAGGGATGATCGGCAGTTACATCCACACCGGCAGCCGCATCGGTGTTTTAGTGGAAGTGAACTGTGAAACCGATTTTGTTGCCCGTCGCGAGGAGTTCAAAAAATTGGTTAATGACGTGGCTATGCAGATTGCCGCTTGTCCTAACGTCGAATATGTGAAAGTGGCCGATATTCCCGCCGAAATCGCCACCAGAGAAAAAGAAATTGAGATGGGACGGGACGATTTAGCCAATAAACCCGATAATATCAAAGAAAAAATCGTAGCCGGTCGCATTGAAAAACGTTTGAAAGAACTTTCTCTGCTCGATCAACCCTTCATCCGCGACCAGAACATTAGTATTGAGGAGTTGATCAAACAAGCGATCGCCGCTTTAGGAGAAAATATTCAGGTGCGTCGTTTCCAACGCTTTGTACTAGGTGAAGGGATCGAGAAAGAAGAAACGGATTTCGCCGCCGAAGTAGCCGCCCAAATGGGACAAAAAGCCCCGGAACCCGTGGCAGCAGCCCCGCAAGTGGAGGAAAAAGCCCCGGAACCGGCAGCGAAGGATAATCCGCCCGCTAAAGGCAAAAAGAAAAAGTAAGTTAAATTAAGATCAATCTGGTGGGGTGCGAGTTTCGTACCCTTTTTGTCTTCAGGGGAGATGGGGAGTATTTTCAGTGAACAGTGAACAGTAATCAGTCAAAAGAAAAAAGAAATTGCCAACCAAAGCAGATTCCTTGACTGGATTGTTTGGGAACAAAATCCCATTCTTTAGCTACTTATTGAAAACTTTGTAAATAAGATTATCTTATTTGCACTCGTGGTCCCTAGAGGTTGTCGAACGGAAAAAATGCAGATTCAGGACAAAATCACCGAAATAGCGTCTAAAACAGCGAAAGCGATCGAACTTTCTCAAAATTATTTACTTTCTACCCAATACTCTGACGGTTACTGGTGGGCAGAATTAGAATCTAATGTCACCATCACCTCAGAAGCAATTTTACTGCACAAAATCTGGAAAACTGACAAAAATCGCCCCCTAGACAAAGCAGCCACCTATCTGCGTCAGCAACAGTGTCCTAACGGCGCTTGGGAGTTATTTTATGGGGATGGTGGCGATCTTAGCACCACTGTGGAAGCCTACATGGGGCTGCGACTATTGGGAATTCCCGTTAATGATCTTGCTTTAGAAAAAGCTAGAGAATTTATCTTAGCTAAAGGTGGCATCAGCAAAACCCGCATTTTCACCAAAATGCACCTCGCTTTGATTGATTGTTACGATTGGCAGGGGGTTCCCTCTATCCCCGCTTGGATTATGCTACTGCCGGAAAATTTCCCTTTTACTATCTATGAAATGTCCAGTTGGGCGCGGGGAAGTACGGTTCCTTTATTAATTGTTTTTGACAAAAAACCCGTGTATAAAATGGGTTTTAATCTCGATGAACTCTATACAGAAGGGGTGAATAATGTCAAGTATGAGTTACCAAAAAATAACGATTGGGCGGATGTTTTCCTGTGGTTAGATGGGCTGTTTAAATGGGCAGAAAAAACTGATTTAGTTCCCTTCCGTCAAGAAAGCCTGAAAGCGGCGGAAAAATGGGTAATTGAACGACAGGAAGACACAGGAGATTGGGGGGGAATTATCCCAGCGATGTTAAATTCCCTATTAGCTTTAAAAGCCCTAGGTTATGATGTTTACGATCCGATTGTTGCCCGCGGTTTAAAAGCGGTGGATAATTTTGCCATTGAGACAGATAATACCTATTGTGTACAGCCCTGTGTGTCGCCGGTTTGGGATACGGCTTGGGTAATTCGAGCGCTAATTGAATCCGGGCTAAATCCTGCTCATCCAGCTATGATTAAAGCGGGACAATGGTTAATCGATCAACAAATTCTTGATTATGGCGATTGGGCGATTAAAAATAAAATCGGAACCCCTGGGGGTTGGGCTTTTGAATTTGACAATCGCTGGTATCCCGATTTAGATGATTCGGCAGTGGTGGTGATGGCTTTAGAGTTAATTAAAATGCCCGATGAAAATATAAAAAAAAGCGTGATGAAACGGGCAGTTAATTGGATGGCGACTATGCAGTGTAAAGCTGGTGGTTGGGGAGCTTTTGACATGGATAACGATCAAAACTGGCTTAATTCTTTGCCCTATGCCGATCTAAAAGCAATGATCGATCCTAATACGGCTGATGTTACTGCCAGAGTTCTAGAAATGTTAGGCACTTGTGATGTTAACATGGAGGAAAATCGAGTTAAAAAAGCTTTGGATTATCTGGAAAAAGAACAGGAAGCTGATGGTAGTTGGTTTGGTCGTTGGGGTGTAAATTATATTTATGGAACCAGTGGGGCATTATCTGCCTTGGCTTTTCTGGAACCGAATAAATATCGCCAGCAATTGCAAAAAGGAGCCAATTGGTTAAGCAGTTGTCAAAATGTTGATGGTGGTTGGGGTGAAACCTGTTTTAGTTACAATAACCCTAAATTTAAAGGACAGGGAAATAGTACCGCTTCCCAAACTGCTTGGGCATTAATCGGTTTATTAGCCGTCGGGAAAGTCACCGGCAATTATCAGCGAGAAGTGATTGAAAAGGGCGTTAACTATCTTCTTGTTACCCAAAAAGAAAATGGTACATGGGATGAAGATTACTTCACCGGTACAGGGTTTCCCTGTCATTTTTACCTGAAATATCACTTCTATCAGCAGTATTTTCCTTTACTGGCTTTGGGGCGTTATCGGGCTTTAATTTAGTCCGTTAACCTATGCGTTAAGACAGGAAATAAGCCTAACTGTCTAACGCATTTTTTGTGACTAACTAGAACTGGCTGAATAATGGTAAAACCCTTGTTGGATAAGACTTTTAGACCTTTTGTCAATCAAAAAGTACCAGATCTGGGAGTGATCAGGGGGAAAATTCAGGGACTTTTTCCCTGAAAATTAGGTAATTGACCACCTCAAAATCGCTAAAACCCTACACCCACGAAAAACTTTTTGCCGCAAACCCTATTTAGCAGGCACCTTTTCCGCTTAAAACGACGGTGATGGTGCGCCAAATCAGATAAAGATCGTATTTAATTGACCATTTATGTTGATAATCTAAATCCATCTGCACTACTTCTTCAAAATTATTCACCTGTGAACGTCCTTTTACCTGCCATTCTCCAGTTAACCCGGGTTTAACTCGCAGACGCAGCCAATGATATTGATTGTATTTTCTCACTTCCTCGGCGGTGGGGGGACGGGTTCCGACTAAACTCATCTCCCCTTTTAAAACATTCCAAAATTGCGGAAATTCATCTAAGCTAGAGCGTCGGAGAAACTTGCCGAATTTAGTGATTCTGGGGTCGTTGTGATTTTTAAAAATATGTCCGTTAGCTTGATTTGTCACTAGATGTTGTTTTTTTTCCGCATCCACCTCCATGGAACGAAATTTCCAGATCATAAAAGGTTTTCCCTGTAATCCACAGCGTAGCTGACGATAGAAAATTGGGCCTGGACTATCAAGCTGCAGGACAATCGCAATCGCTGGTGTTAACATTGCCGTCACCAGTAACCCGATTATTGCCCCGATAATATCGATAAGACGCTTGCGCGGACAAAAAACGGAGGGATGAATAGATTCATCGAGAAAAAGGCCCCTTAGTGAGGAGCGAGAGGAGGAAGTGCTAGTTAAGAGCTTAAAGGAAAAATTCATAATTAGCTGTGCGATCAAGGCAGTCGGGCTTAGTATTGCCAACAATTACCCGACAAATTTTATTCACACCTAAATTGTGACTCTTAACCGAGACTGGGGTTGATTTTTTTAAGCATTATTTCCATTCTCACCTCTAAGAGCCGAAAATAAACAGAGACGACCCAAACCCAAGATTGCCGGTGAGAAGGTTTCTTGACTGGGGGCCTCTAGGTTGCAGCCGGCAAATTCCTGCTCTATTCCCGTTAAGAAACAGGGCCAAATGGTCAAGAAAAAATTCCCGCTAAAAATTATTCGATCGATATCCTCAAGACTTTTTTGCTGTTTTTCTAACAAATCATTAACTTTTTGTCTTAAATTATCTAGATATGGTAAAATCACCTTCTTATTTAAATCCCTGCGACTGACCGTCCAAGTATGACCAGCTAGAGAGGAGGTAAATTCGCTTTCTTCTTGAAGGATTAATTTAGTTAATCTAGCAGCTGCCAGCAAAGATTTTTTTAAGGGATTAGTATCGGTGAGATCGGAGGGGGAAAGAGGCAAAAAAGAACGCCAGAGAGGATAAATTAAGTGAGAGAGTATTGCCCGTTCATAGGTGTTTTCCCCGTAGTTAAAATGACTCAGAGCGATCGCTTGACGGGATAAAGAGCGAGTTTGCGGCGGGACTTCCAGCAGTGCTAAAGTGGTAGTCTCCCGTTTCCCTTCGATAACCAGTAGGGTTTGAGGTTGGGGTTGGTCGCTAGTGGGAATATAGGCCAGAGCAGTAGCGATCGCTGTTTCTAGACTAGATAGGCGATCGGGGGGTATTAGTTGCGCTGTGAGAAGGGCTTTTTTCAAGTCATCTGTGGGGGTTTCTCCGTCATCGCTGATAATAATAGCTTCTAATCGCTCTAGAGCTTCCCAGAGCCAAGAATCGTGGCTAAAATCCCGATTAGATAGCCAACTAATTAGATATTCGTCCACCTGGGAGCAGGGTAAGCGATCGCTTGTTCCCGTTGCCAGACTCCAAGAAAGAGGATAAAAATCGATCAGTCCTTGGCTTTCCCGAAAAAAAACGATTTTCACCCCCTCTGGTTGCACCTCCATTCCCAGGGACCAACGGGCAACTTCAGGGGTTCGAGCGGGGAATAATAACGGAAAAAGGAGCGCTTTGGCCGATTCTAAATGTTGACGGGTGGCGATAATTGTCTCGGAAGTAACTTCTTGCGGGTTAACTAGAGACGAGATCACCCCGGCAAGAATCCGATCGATCTCAGTCAGTAGGGAGGAACAATCCTGTTTATTGGTCACTGGATCACTAAAAATACCCACAACTGTCTATTGTAGAATCACCCGCCTAAAACCGACAAAATTTAAGAAACCATGGAAGAAAAACGCTATCCTGCGGAAAAATCAGCAGAGATTCAAAAATTATTGGATACAGCGACTTTATTTGTCGGTTTACCCCCTGAAACCCTCGATCAAGTTACTTCTCATGCTGTCACCCGCACTCATCCTGCTAATCGGGCGATTTTATTAGAACATGATTGGGGTGGTTCGGTTTACTTTATTCTGGATGGTTGGGTGAAAATTCGTACTTACAATCTGGAGGGCAAAGAAGTCACGTTAAATATCCTCGGTAAAGGGGAAATAGTCGGAGAAATGGCCGCTTTAGAAGAATCTCCCCGCTCCACCGATGCTATCACCCTAACCACGGCCACAATTAGCAGTATTCCCACCCAAGATTTTGTTAATCTGCTCAAATCGGAACCTTTAGCGGGAATTCGTCTTTCTCAGTTAATGGCCAAGCGTTTGCGTCAACTTAACCGGCGTTTACGTTTACGCGAGGCCGATAGTCTCTCCAGAGTCGCCGATACTTTACTCTTTTTAGCCGAAGGTCAAGGACGAAAAAGCGGCCAGGGTACGATAATTCCTAATTTACCTCACCGGGAATTGAGTAGCATTAGTGGACTAGCCCGGGAAACCGTGACCCGATCCCTGACCAAATTGCAGAAAAAAGGCCTGATTCAACGACAGCAGGAATCTCTGTGTATTCCCGATCTGGCCGCTCTAGAAAAAGCGATCGCCTAAATTCAGTTATCAGTTATCAGTTATCAGTTATCAGTTATCATACTAAATCCAGTTATTAAAGACTGATTATTTATCCCCCCTGTTGCCTGTTGCCTCTTGCCTATCCTGATATGTAGCCTATACTCAACGGATTTAGTATGACTGAAAGATTAACCGGTTTTGGAGTGGTGCTGGTGACAACGGCCAGCGAAACGGAAGCGGAACACCTAGCGATCGCCTTACTTAACGAGCGCTTGGCAGCTTGTGTCAGTATTTACCCGATTCGTTCCATTTATCGTTGGCAGGGACAGATTGAAAACGAGTGCGAATGGCAATTAGCGATTAAAACCGATTTAAAGCAGTTTGAGCAGTTATCGGCGAAGATACAGGAACTTCATACCTATGCCGTCCCAGAAATCATCGCTTTACCGATTGTGGCGGGTTCTCAGACCTATTTAGACTGGTTAGCCTCCCATACGGGTGGGGTGTCAGAATAGACCGATCGGCAACTTTAGCGAAAAAAATCTATACAATTCTTAATAAACTATCTCAGGAAGCGCAAAAAGTTTTAATCTAGATGCTGATTAAATGTTTAAACATCTGGTTTTAAGACCGATCGCCTCCACGATTGGAGAACTCAGCACATCGTCAAGGGAGATAGTTAAAATCCAATGAGTCTTAAGGCAAGCGGTGGCAGCTCCTTAGCGCGTCCCCAACTCTATCAAACCGTCCCAGTATCTGCCATTACCCAAGCAGAACAACAAGACCGCTTTCTCGATAAACCCGAACTCAATGAACTGATCGCCTACTTCCAATCGGGGAGCAAGCGCTTAGATATTGCCCAAACGCTCACCCGGAACTCCGATCTGATCGTCTCGCGGGCAGCTAACCGGATTTTTACCGGTGGTTCACCCATGGCTTACCTAGAAAAACCCCCCGTGGAAGAAATGGCCATGGTCGGTGCGGGTAAAGTTATCAACGTCCAGGAAGGGATGAAATTAGGAACCGTTACCTACGCTGAAAGCGGCGCTGGTGGCGGCAGTGGCCTTCTCGGTGGCTTAAAAGGGATTTTCGCCTCTAGCGGCCCGATTCCCCCCGGATTCCGACCGATCAACGTCTCTCGTTACGGTCCGAGCAATATGCAGAAGTCCCTCCGGGATTTATCCTGGTTCCTGCGTTATATTACCTATGCGATCGTGGCCGGCGATACCAGTATCCTGATCGTTAATACCCGCGGTTTAAGGGAAGTTCTCGAAAATGCCTGTTCCATTGATGCCACCATCGTGGCCCTACAGGAAATGCGGGCCGCTTCGATCGAGTATTTCCAAAGAGACAAGGATGCGGCCACTTTAATCAGTGACTATTTCAATATCCTACTAGGGGAATTAAAAGCCCCCACCCCCTCTAATAAACTGCGTCAGCGTCCCAGTAGTGACCAACAGGGTTTAAGTCTTCCCCAAAGCTACTACAATGGCGCCGAAAAACGGCAAAAGTTTGTCATGAAAACCGGTTTATCGGAGTCGGAAAAATCTTCGATTATTAAGGCCGCCTACAGACAAATTTTTGAACGGGACATCACCCGCGCCTATAGTCAGTCCATTTCTGACCTAGAATCGAAGGTGAAAAACGGCGACATCTCGATGAAAGAATTTGTCCGTCGTCTCGGTAAATCGCCTCTCTATCGTAAACAGTTCTTTGAACCTTTTATCAATAGTCGCGCCCTAGAATTGGCTTTCCGTCATTTCCTCGGTCGCGGTCCTTCTTCCCGGGAAGAAGTGCAGAAATACTTCTCGATCGTCTCTAGCGGCGGTTTAGGGGCGTTAATCGATGCTTTAGTCGATTCTCAGGAGTATTCCGACTATTTCGGCGAAGAAACCGTTCCCTATCTCCGGGGTTTGGGTGCAGAAGCGCAGGAATGTCGTAACTGGGGGATGCAGATCGACCTGTTTAACTACAGCGCACCTTTCCGCAAAGTTCCCCAATTTATCACCACCTTTGCTAAATACGATCGCCCTTTACCGGATCAGCACGTTTACGGTTCCGGAAATGATCCCCTAGAAATCCAATTTGGGGCAATTTTCCCGAAAGAAACCCGCGAACCTAGTTCTAGTCCCGCTCCCTTCGGTAAAGATACCAAACGTATCCTCATCCACCGCGGACCTGCCACTAATAACCAAAATAGCAACCCGGATGCCCGAGGTGAATTCCCCGGGACTTTGGGTCCGAAAGTTTTCCGTCTCAATAACGAGTTACCCGGTTCTAGCAATGGGGTAAGCGTTAAATTTGGCGAAAGTTCCACCCAAAGAGTGATTTTAGCGGCTTATCGTCAGGTTTTCGGTCGAATGCCCTACGAAGGTCAGCGTTTATCCGTGGCCGAGATTAAGTTAGAAAATGGCGATATTACTCTACGCGAGTTTATCAAAACCCTAGCTAAATCCGAGGCTTTCCGGAAAATCTACTGGACTCCTCTCTATGTGGTGAAAGCGATCGAATATATTCACCGTCGTCTGCTCGGTCGTCCCACCTACGGTCGTCAGGAAATGAATCAATACTTCGATATCTGCTCGAAAAAAGGCTTCTATGCTTTAATCGATGCCATTATCGATAGTCCTGAATATACGGAAGCTTTTGGCGAAGATACGGTTCCCTACGAGCGCTATCTAACTCCCCAAGGGATGCAGTTACGGATGGTGCGTTTGGGTAATCTCCGCGAAGATATCGGCCAAAGAGTTGATAAAGAGGAAACCCCGCGCTTTATTGAATTGGGTACACCTTCGGTCTCGATTCGCACTGAACCGGATATTCAATCCCGTGTCGGTCAAGGTGTCACGGTTCAACGGGAACAAACTAAGGTCTTTAAACTGTTGACTAATCTGGATAAAGTTGCCGTACAAAATACTGTTCGCGCCGCCTATCGTCAGATTTTTGAACGGGATCTCGAACCCTATATCATCAATGCCGAATTTACCGCTTTAGAGAGTAAATTAAGCAATGCTGAGATCACGGTGAAAGAGTTTATTGAGGGTTTAGGTGGTTCGGATCTTTACCTGAAAGAATTCTATGCTCCCTATCCGAATACGAAAGTAATTGAATTGGGAACTAAGCACTTCTTAGGTCGCGCTCCCTTGAATCAAAAGGAAATCCAGAAATATAACCAAATTCTGGCAACTCAGGGATTAAAGGCCTTTATCGGTGCTATGGTTAATAGCATGGAATACCTACAATTATTTGGTGAAGATACGGTTCCCTATCGTCGTTTCCCGACTCTACCGGCCGCTAATTTCCCCAATACGGAACGGTTATACAATAAGCTGACTAAACAGGATAGTGAACTGGTTGTTCCTAGTTTTAAACCAGTAGTTAAGGTCGGTGGTTAGTTAGTCCTTGAAGTTAGTTAATTTAGCTCGTGTTCAACACGAGCTTTTTTCAGGACAAATTACTGCCCAAAATTTATTATCGTCAATCAAGGGGATAACAATGAGCCAAATTAAAGTTAAAAACTTCGGTCCAATTAAGGCGGGTTTACTAGAAAATGATGGTTTTATCGACGTTCGGAAAGTAACGATTTTTATCGGTAATCAAGGAACTGGAAAAAGTAGCATTGCTAAATTAATATCAACATTAAGCTGGTTGGAAAAAGCTCTATATCGTGGGGATTTAGAGGAAAAATATGTTACTAAATATAATCGTTTTGTTAAATTTTGTCAGTACCAAAATTTAACAAATTACTTTTTACCCGAAACCAAAATTGAATACAATGGAGATGTTTATCGAATTAGTTTTGAAAATGCTAAATTATCGATCGAGCGTACTGATAATTCAAAGTATCGAGTACCAAAAATTATGTATGTACCAGCAGAGCGAAACTTTTTGAGTGCAGTAAGATGGCCAGAAAAACTCAAAGGACTGCCAGAATCATTATATACTTTCTGGGAAGAATTGGATCGCTCACAACAGGAATTATCTGGCAGTTTGACTTTGCCAGTAGGTGAGGTTAAATTGGAATTTGATAAACTCAATAGACTAGCCAAGATTGTGGGTAGTGATTATCAACTAAATCTATCAGAAGCTTCCAGTGGTTTTCAGTCTTTTGTTCCTTTATTTCTCGTTTCTCGAAATATTGCTTTATCGATTAATCGAACTCAAGAAACTTCCCGCAATGAACTCAGTGGAGAGGAGCAAAAAAGATTAAAAATGGAAATCGAGAAAATTCTCTCTAATGATAATCTTTCCGATGACCTAAAAAAGGCGGCACTAGAAGTGTTATCTTCTAAATACCGCAATGAGTGTTTTGTAAATATTGTGGAAGAAATCGAGCAGAATCTATTTCCCAAATCTCAGAAAAAGATTTTATATAAATTATTTGAATTTGCCAATTTAACCCAGGGAAATAAACTAATTTTAACTACTCATAGTCCTTATATTATCAACGATCTAACCCTAGCTATCAAAGCGGATAAAGTTATCAAAAAAATCCTATCATCAGCGATTTCTAACGCCGATTATCTCCAAGAAAAGCTCAACCAAATTGTCCCAAAAGCCTCTTGTATAGCGGCAGAAGATGCTATTGTATATGAATTAACAGAGCAAGGAGAAATCCGAGAACTTGCTACATATAATGGTTTACCTTCTGATGAAAATTATCTCAATCTTTCCCTAGGAGAGACAAATCAGCTTTTTGATGATTTACTAGAAATCGAAGAACAGTTATGAAGATCAATTTCTTTGATAAAAAATGTCAGAGTCAAACCCATCGGCATAAATTTGGAATTTGTGATCCGCCATCTCCTCGAGAAAATCCCGCTTATTTAGATACAGAAAATCCCAGTGATTGGATTGCTATTGTGGAAAACTCTCAAGAAATTGAAGTGACATTTACCGCTATTGATAAATGTATTGAAATTAGAAAAGTCGATGGTAGTGGTATGGATAAACGCTGTGATGGAATGCTGACCTATGCTAATTGTTTGATTTTTGTAGAATTAAAAGAACGAAAGGGGAAAAATTCGGGGTGGGTAGGAGACGGAGAAGAGCAACTAAGAAACACAATTCGGGTATTTATTGAAAATCATGGTATAGAGGATTATTCGTCCAGAAAAGCCTACATTGCTAATAACAAAAAGCCTACCTTTCAGACTTCACAAACGGAGAGGATGGAAAAATTTCGCCAAGAAACTGGGTTTAGATTAATCATTCAAAATATCATCAAAATTGACTGATTTAATTCTCTTTGATTCGGTGGCTCTGAAGATATTGATTTTCTAGAGTGCTGATGGACTCTGGCGGTTAATACTGGGAATAATTCGGGGGCTGCACCCCTTTCTAAAAGTACGCTGTTCCTTCGTAAAAATCGCCATCTAGGGGCATCAAGGGCGGTTTGAGGATTGAAATGATGGTCAACCATGTTTACCGCCATTTATCGGGGGACTTGGGGGGGCATCGGTGCGCCCATCAAAAGTGCCATAATCCCAAGGGAGAAAACTGGGGATAATCAGATGAAAAGGGCGTTTAGCGGGGGTAATGGGGTTAGGATGACCGAATTCGAGGGTAAAACCACTAGCACGGTTATGTAGGGCGATTCCCGTCTGGGGGACTAAAATACCAATGGCAAAACCATCAAAATTGGATTGAAACTTTACAATACCAGAAAATCTCGATCGCCCGTGGCCAGATAGACGGTTCTCCCCAGGGTTTTTGATAGAATTAATGGTGCGAGCAAGTGTATTAATCGAGAATTTCTCACCTTCCCCGATGGAAGTGGGAAACATTAAGTCTCGGTGACTTCTAAACTGTCCGAAAGCTTTCTAATCCAGCTTCGAGGTTTTCCATAATCTCCAAAGCCAGCACATCGGGGTCGGGAAGGTTGTCAAGGTCGGTTAAACTTTTATCTTTGAGCCAAAATATATCGAGGCTGGCTTTATCCCTGGCGATAATCTCATTATAGGTGAATTTTCGCCAGCGTCCTTCGGGATTCTGTTCTGAATAGGTTTCCCTACGTTGATGACGATTTTGGGGATGATAGCAGGTGATAAAGTCCTCTAAATCTGCGGGTTTTAAGGGGTTTTTCTTGAGGGTAAAGTGAATATTGGTGCGGAAGTCATAAAACCAGATGGCTTTTGTCCAAGGGTCTTTGGCAGCGGGTTTATTATCAAAAAAGATGACGTTGGCTTTCACTCCCTGTTTATAAAATACGCCGGTGGGTAATCTGAGGATAGTATGCAGGTCGGTGGTTAATAATAGTTGTTTGCGGACGGTTTCCCCGGCGCCACCCTCAAAAAGGACGTTATCGGGGACAACGACGGCAGCTTGTCCTGTGCTTTTGAGCATGGAACGAATATGCTGGACGAAGTTGAGTTGTTTATTAGAAGTGGTTGCCCAAAAATCCTGACGATTATAGGTTAAGTCTTCTTGGTCCTGTTCCCCGTCTTCATTGGTAAAAGTTAGGCTGCTTTTTTTGCCGAAAGGGGGATTAGCAAGGACATAATCGACGCTAAGGGGAGAAGGAGCAATCAGAGCATCGGTGGAGGCGATAAAGCATTGCTCATCGTTAATATCGCCGATATTATGCAGAAACATATTCATCAATGCCAGTCGTCTTGTGTTAGCGACGATTTCATGACCGTGAAAGGTGCTTTTTTTGAGAAATTCTTTCTGTTCTCGGTCTAAGCGATGATTTTTGACCAAAAAGTTATAGGCTGCTAGAAAAAAGCCGCCGGTTCCACAGGCAGGGTCAGCAATAGTTGCCATGGGTTGGGGACGTAAGCATTCTACCATGGCCCAAATCAAGGGCCGGGGGGTGAAGTATTGTCCGGCACCGCTTTTGGTGTCTTCGGCGTTCTTTTCCAGAAGTCCTTCGTATATGTCGCCTTTGACATCCGTTTCCATCATCACCCAGTTTTCTTCATCTATCATGGTGATGATTTTGAGCAGTTTGGCAGGGTCTTGGATTTTATTTTGAGCTTTGGTGAAGATTTGCCCTAATAAGCCTTTTTTTTGCCCTAATTCCCGTAATATGCCGAGGTAATGAGCTTCGAGGTCGGCCCCTCGTTTGCTCCGCAGACTTTGCCAGTCGTATTCAAAGGGGATGCCGATTTTGCGATTATAGGGCGGTTTGGCGTATTCATCGGCCATTTTCAGGAATAGGAGGTAAGTAAGTTGTTCAAGGTAGTCCCCATAACTGACCCCATCATCCCGCAGGGTGTTACAAAAACTCCAAACTTTTGACACAATTGAGGCGGTATTCATAACTATAATTTGTTTAATTTTTTGATGGACTATTATTTTTAGCTCTGCTCATTCGCAACCCACTGTTTTAGCTCATATTCGTCAATTTCTTGGTCTGCTTCGATAAGAGTAATTAATTGACTTGGATTATCTAATTGGGGCAGTCTTTCTATAGCTAAAGCTTCGGCTGACAGGGTTTGAGGATTGTCTTCGAGGATGACAATAACTTCGACTTTTGCCCCTTGGGGAAGTTGGGGGGTGTCGATTTTTATTGTTCCATTGGATTGAACGAAGGTGGTTTGACGAATTGCTTGTGCCATGTTTATTAAACGCTAATTTTTAGGATTGAACGGCTTGAAAAAGACTTGTCGGAAGCTGGGTATCTCGTTTTGGCATTTTCTCATCTCCCGGTTGCGAGGAGATGGGCAAATCCCACCCTTACCTGAGGTAATTAGGGCTAAAGCTTTGGCTGTTACTTAGGCTGCTCCCACAGCCTAGTAGCTTGGCTATGGCTTTTCTACCAGCACTTTTTGAGAATTTACTACGCAGTCCTCTTTGAAAATGCCGAAAATAGCTGTTTTTTGGTGGAGGGAATCGAAAACGCCAGGGGCGATGATGGTTTAGAATTAGAGGGAACCCTCGCGCTTAATTCCCCACTATTTGGAGAAGGATACTGGCTCAATTATGGTACACCCAAAGACTCGGAATTAAGGCAACAATTCCCCGAACCCGATTTGTATTCCGATTGGATGAAAATGGGAGAATATTTTTATCGTCTCAGTGGGGCATTAATTGCCCGGGAGGAGTATGATTATCCTAATTGCCGTCAAGATCTTTCCCCATCGGAAGCGGTTAAAATAATCGAATCTTTTGGAGATAACAATTAAATTGAATTTATCTACAGTCATTTCTAATCTACAACAAAGAAGCAAGGATCGGTTAGCTTGGTCTGATTTTTGCTGGTTAGGATTAGTAATAATTTTGGGACTGGTTATTAGGTTAACACAATTAACGAGCAAACCTCCCTGGACGGATGAATTTGCCACTATGGTTTTTAGTATTGGCAATAATTACCAGATAGTGCCGTTAAATCAAATAATTTCCCTAGACACTTTATTAGCACCTCTCCAGAGCAACCATCAGGCAACTATTGCCGATGTAATTAAATTAGTTATTCAGGAGGACAATCATCCACCTTTATATTTTATTTTCGCCTATCTCTGGAATAAATTATTCTTTGATCGGGGAGAATATGTATCTTTAGAAGGAATGCGATCGCTGGCAGTGTTTTGGGGAGTTATTTCGATTCCTCTAATTTATTTTATCAGTAAATTGGTCTTTAAATCAGGCTCGATCGCTTTTCTGGCGGCGATTTTAATGGCGGTTTCTCCCTACGCGGTTTTTATCTCCCAAGAAGCGCGCCATTATACTTTAGCGGTTGTATTTGTCCTCATATCTTTAGGCTGTTTTCTGAGGGCAAGCAGCAGAATTATCGACCATAAGAGAATATCCCATGCTTTGGTTTTTTTCTGGCTAATTGTCAACTGTCTAGGGTTATTAGTCCACTATTTTTTTAGTTTAACTATCCTCGCAGAGGCAATAACTTTATTATTGATTTTATCCAATCAAATCAAACAAAAAAACTTTTGGATAACTAATTGGTGGCGTTTAAGTTTAGTTTTTTTAGGTAACTTGAGCTTTATTATTATTTGGTTGATCACGGTTGTACCCAAAGATTATGGCAATCAGATGACTGGTTGGATTCAGAGAGACAATGATAGTTTTTTAGCAGTAATTAGCCCCTTTTTTCAATTGCTGGGAACATTAATTACTATGCTTTCTCTGCTCCCCGTTGAATCAGAATCTTTAATAATTATCTTGATTTCTGGGGCAATAATGATCGGGTTTTTTCTCTGGATTATCCCACAATTTAAAACAGCATGGCTAGACTCCTATAAACCAGAATTAGGCATTCTCTCGGCATTTTTTCTCAGTTCAATTGCCATTTTCTTTGTCATAACCTATCTGCTCTCTATCGATATTACCCGGGGAGCTAGATATAGTTTTGTTTACTTTCCCTCGGTAATTTTAATTCTAGCAATTTTATTAGATAATTGTTGGCAAAGGCAGCAGAGAATAATAGTAATTATTGTCCTTATCATGGCTTTACTTAGTTCCCTAAGTGTGACTTTTAATTTAGGCTATCGTAAGTATTATCGGCCAGATAAATTAGTTACCACTATCGAAAATAATAGCCGTTATCCGTTAGTAATTGCCACTAGCTATAGGAGTTTGGTGCAGGTGGGAGAAATGATGGGAATTGCTTGGGAATTTAACCAAAGATTTCCCGATAAAAACCCTAAGTTTCTCTTAGTTAACCCAGAACAAAAGCCAAATTTTAATCTTTCATCTTCTCCCCCTTTTGAATTATGGCTAATTAATTTCCATTCTTCAATAGATTTATCGGACTGTCAACTCTCAGAGTTATCCTCCAATTATGTAACAGGTTATCAATATCAAAAGTTTCTCTGTGGGCGATCGATGGAGTATAATAATAAAGTTAAGTAGGGCTATTAACTATGATTATTTGGGTAAATGAACAGATTGACCCCTGTGGTTTAGTACAAGCTTGTATTGCCTGTCAAGATGAACAAGCGGCAAAAGATTGTCATCAAAGTTGGTTAACCAGTCTTACGGACGAACAAAAACAAGCGGGGTGGGTAGCAGTTTTAAGAACCGTAGAATCTTGGGATGATGTACCTGTAAATGCTCTGAAGTTAAGTTATTAAGTCTCCTGCAACAATCAAAAATCCTTCCGCTATCAGTGGGTAAGTTATCAGTTATGGGGGCATCCCACATTTGCGGAAATACCGACAATCAGCAATGAATAGTGACTCTTAAATTAGTACAAAAATATGAACAATCGCGTGTAAGCATCTCACAGTTAACCTAATGCGCGGGGGGTTTGGGGGCGGCGCCACGCCCCCAACGGGGGGTTTGGGGGGTAG
>SFAQ01000127.1:0-6033 GCA_007096525.1 Microcystis wesenbergii Mw_QC_B_20070930_S4
TCTAGCTTGATCATGACTTTTCTGATAAATATCTTTTTGTGGCTCCTGTCTGGCTTACTCAAATATCAGTCTAGCACAGAACAAAATCACCCCTCTAGTCCGACTCTATTCCCCTGTCCAGTGTTGTGGTTATCACCATAGGATCAAGAATGGTTCTATTCATAATGGAAAACCCAAACGTCAATGTAAATAATGTGGTCAACCGTTTGTGAGCAATCCCACTAATAAAACCGTATCTGACGAAACCAAACAATTAATTGATCAACTCTTGCTCGAACGAATTTTTTGACGATAAATTGCTAGAATAACAGGAGTAAGTTGGTCATATTTACAAAATCATGTCAACAATAAACTTGCGTATGTTCCACGTCAAGTAAAGGTTTCGGAAAAATCAAAAGGTAAATTGGTCATAGAATGTGATGAGATGTGTTTTTTGGTTTTTTTTAAGACGATAAAATTGTATATTTGGCGGTTAATTGATAGAAAAATAAGGGAAATTATTGGTGGCTATGCGCGGAGATAAGATTCGTCAATTAGCCAAACTACTTGGGGGCTACTTTCCCAGTTGTTTACAGACAATGTGCTGTTACTTACACAGACTTTTGGGAGTAATATAAGACAGTAATTCCCAGTAAACGTCATCGACAGGTCGGTCAAGAAACTGGTCAAACTAATCCTATTGAAAGATTAAATAATACCTGTCGACAAAGGATTTCTCGTTTGGTGAGAGAGAGTCTATCTTTCTCTAAAAAAATGGAGAATCACGTTGGGGAACCCTTTGGTATTTTATCCATGACTACAATGCACAGCAAAGCAAAGGATTAAGCCTCCATCACTACTACCGAATCACCACCAATGCTCAGCATTACTGAACCTGGCTCAACTGCTTGACATACCACTGAAGAAACTGATCCACATTCGCTTCCTTCAGTGGCGACAACGGGCCAGGTGTATAAGCCAGAGAATTGACACCCTGCTGTTGACGTTCGCAGATCAGCCAGTCCTGTTCAGAGGTGAGTTGCCAGAACGGCAGCAAGTCTTCCAACTGATAGTCTTTACCTGGTTGGGCATCAGCATTAACCAGCCAGACCACCTGAGCATGGGTGCAGTGCAGTCCGGCAGGGGTGAGGCGAATTGAAACAGAATGGTCGCTCGCTGCTGGCATGAGACCAGAAGTTGGGCATAGTGCGAAAGCGTAAGGTGCCTACATCTGGATGCTGGTATGCGCCCATTAAAGGATCGATGGGTTGACCGTTAAGCGATTGGGTAATGTAGTCCGCCGTGTTCGCACAGCGATAAACAGCATACCAGATCTGTCGCTCGGCATCGGGGAAAGCGTATACCCCCGCTTCGGTAAAGAATCCAGTTGTGGCACCCGAAATTCCAGATGCAGTCAGTGCCTGTTCATGTCGCTTCAGCGCTGTCTGAAAGTCCTCGGCAACTTTAGGAGTGAAAGTTTGTGTATTGTAGCGGTCGAAGTTAGAGGCGACATATTCGGGATGATGAGGTTCACAGTGATAACATTCTCGGTTGTTTTCCAAGACCAGTTTCCAGTTAGCCTGCATGAGAGTAGGGTAAAAAACCCTAAAACCATTACCAGATATAAGTTACAGCGACTTGATCTCAACAACAGTCTGTTTTGTCTCTCCGTCACTGGGCTAAATGAGAGAAAATAATGGTTAAAAAAGCAGAAAAAAGAGGACAAAAAACTGGATAATGTTAGGGACAGTAAGAGTTAAATTTTTCGTTGATCATGGCTGAGTTTTCTTCTCAACTTTCCCTAAACTTCTTTCCCAAAAAACCTTTAGAAGCCAAGTTCTCTCGCCTTGATTTGAGTTCAGATGCGGGGGTACTTCTGGTTAGACAAGCAGAAGAACAAATCAAAATTTGTGAAGGATTAGCAGATTGTTTGGAGGATAATCGAGAGCCAGGCAAAGTAAAACATTCTCTACATCAGTTAATTAGTCAACGAGTCTATCAAATAGCATCGGGCTACGAAGATAGCAACGACAGTAATTATTGGTGTCATGATCCTATTTTTAAGATTGCTTGCGATAAAGTTCCGCTTCCTGGAGAAGAATTATTAGCTAGTCAGCCAACGATGAGTCGGTGGGAGAATCAGGTAACAAACAGAGAAATCAAAGGAATGCGTCGCTTTTTTGTTGACCAATTCCTCAAAAGTTATTCACAACAACCAGAAGAAATATTGCTAGATATAGATGGCTGGGATGCTTTGACTCATGGGCATCAGCAACTAAGCTTATTTCATGGTTATTATGGACACTATATCTACTTTCCCGTATTAATTAATGAAGCTTCGAGCGGTTCCCCGTTAGTTCTACAACTTCGAGCGGGAAATTCTCCCCCAGGTAAAGGGGTAGCGGGGATACTAATACCAAATTTCAAAAACTATGGCATACTTATAGAAAAGATGATTAAGTGGATAAATTGGCGATGCCGGTCGTACCCAAAATTGATATTGTTGAGTCAGTAGAAGATTTAAAAGAATTAATGAAACAACAAAAAAGTAGTTTAGCCTACGCTAAAGTACAGTCCTTATATTTTTTGAAGATGGGGGAGGTAGAGACGGTTCGCCATTTAGCGGTATTAATGGGACGAGGGGAAAGAACAATCCATCGCTGGTTAAGTTTCTACAAAAAAAGGAGGAATCGAGCGATTATTATCGGAAGGAAACCCACCAGGAAGACCGAAAAAGATTTCGGTAGAAGAAGTCGCTCTTTTACAAAACGAATTAAAAGACCCAGGGGGTTTTACCAGCTATAAAGAGATTTATTTTTGGCTCGCGGTCGTTCGAGAAATTTCCGTCAGCTATACAACAGTTTATCGTCTCGTTAGACAGGAATTAGGAAGCTCAATTAAAAGTACCTAGACCACGAAATCCGAGACAATTGCCTGGCGAAGTAGATGAGTTTAAAGCGAACTTATCTAAACGACTAAAAGCTCTACTAGACAGGGAAAGCGAGAAAGTAAAGCGTTACGAGAAAGTAAGTTTTTGGTGCGAGGATGAAAGTAGATTTGGTTGTCACACTATTGCTCGGAATAAAATAACTCTTTTCGGAGTTAAGCCCATTGGTAATTTTCAAGATAACTTCCAATGCTTTTGGCTGTACGGGGCTGTAGAGCCTCGACAGGGCAGAAGCTTCTTCTATAGACCTCTTGCAAAAATCAAAAATCTGACCTTAGGTGAGGAGTCTCCGAGCCAGTATTCTCCGAGTCAGGAGAATTAAGAATGAGCATTAATCAATTAAATGCTCTATTTAGGGCTTAACTCTTATGAATTCTCCCCTTTAGATGGGGATTGTTTCGGAGAATATCTATTACAACTATCGCAAGCTTTTCCCAATGAATTACATATTTTACAAGTAGATAACGCTCCTGCACATATGGCGGGACACTTAGAAATTCCCGACAATATTATCTGGTTTTATCAACCTTCTTGTTGTCCTGAAGTTAACCCCGCAACAGAGAGTTTGGCTGTACCTGAAAAATTTTCTGGCATGGGAAACTTTTGAATCTCTTGATGCTTTAAGAGATAAACTCGATGCTCTTTTAAATCGTTTATCCAATGACACTATCGGGTATTTGACGGGATGGTCTTGGATTTTAGAAGCTCTATGTCTGTCAGGAATTTAGAAATTTGGTATTAGTGATAACGCAAGAGCTATTTATAAGAAATGGGTCGAGGTAGGTTTTCTTCGAGATTGCGAATTGGGCCTTGGCTTTGTTTATGATAATGATTGGACTCTGAGTATTACTTTGTTAGATGACCCTCACGACATTTTTTTTGCTTTTTTGGAGAAAATTGACTTCGACCCATTGAGCAAAAATTACTCTGCTTTTGCAGTATCAACGAAGTGTATGCCCATTTTATTCCCTTCTGGACAAATTAGTATCTTTTGTGTGTTTTTCTGGGACAAATCGGAGCCAACAGAATATCCAGAACCTCCATACTCTCAATATTATATAGGAATACTGTTCGGTCAAATAATTGGGAATTCAAATGGTGAGAAACGGACTTGTTTTGCCTATCAATTTTCTTCTGAGGATGAGTTAATCGTATTTACTCCAAATAAAGCGGAAAAGACTTTGGAGTATGCCTATCCTGGTCAAGGAAAAGTTAAGGCTTATCCGATTCCTTTTAGCGCGGCACAAGGAGTTCGGCAATGGAAAGGACAATCCTTAAGCACAAATATCGGCTCTTTTACAGACTTGCAAGACCAACTTGCTCATTTTTCTGATCTATTGAAAAATCAAAAAACGTGGAGTTTTAGCAGCGAAAACTTTCCTGTTGACTGGAAAGGGTCAGATTACTATGCTCTCCGAAAAATCCGTACACAATATGTTGGGAGTGAACCTGAAAGTGGCAACGTTTTTCCAAAGATTGATAGATAAATTGATAGCTATTTATAAATTGAGAGCATCAAAATTATAAGGTGCGTTAACTCAGTGTGATCGCCGAGCTTGTAACGCGATTTATAAAAGAGGTTAACCCCTCCTCTTTTCCTTTGGTCAATAGTGCGATCGCCGATCCCGTAGGTGCGTCCCACGCACCTTTTACTTTTGAAAAACACTTTAATCAATATTGCGATGCCTGACATTGCGCTAACATCTCCTGCATTATTTATTGCCAATACTGTCAGGAATTGTTGTCGCGCCCCAATCAGACCGATAAAAACCGTCAGCAATCAACCGATAGATCCTGAAAAACAGCCAATCCTGCGGTTTTAAACATAACCCATACCCCATAGGATTATTATGAATATAATCACAGTGTAAAGCAGAATCTCGTTCATCTCGAAAAGCTATCGGTTCAAGCCATGAGTAAAGTCGTTGTAACACTTCTTAGACAATTCAAAAAACTTTCAGCCAGAGAAAAATCTGAGTTCCTTTCAGCAAGCCTGAATCCGAATCGAGACTATGGCGACTGGAGTAATGATGATGCAGTATTGCTTGCGGCTCAATCGTTTGCTCGTCTAGGTGCAGAGGAGGAAGCGGATGGGGAATGCGAAGCCAGTCGGAATCACAGATGAAATTAATTGAAAATGGGCTGAGAGATTGGCTCTCTCTTTGAAAAAATGGTTAACTTAAGAGCGATCGCCGATCTGGTAGGATGCCTTACGCTACGCTAACCCATCCTACCTTTACTGCTATAATTAGCTCCAAAGACCACCATAACCAACTAAAACCATGACTCAAGCCACCTTTGCAGAAATACTAGACGCAACCGAACAACTTCCCCCAGAAGCTCAAGAACAACTTATTCACATCTTGAAAAGTCGCCTGCGAGACCAAAAAAGAGCCGAATTAATTAAAGACATTGACGAAGCTCAACAGGAATACGCTCAAGGTCAATGCCAATCCGCAACCCCTCAACAACTAATGGAAGAGATCCTTGCATGAGTTTTGTGTTATTGCGCTCCAATGTGTTTATTAGAAACGCTCGTAAAATTATCAAAAAACAGCCTTCGTTCGCTCAAAATATTCAAGACACCTTAGAGTTATTACAAATAGACCCTTTTCAACCTAGATTAAGAACCCACAAATTAAAAGGGGAACTCAAAGAATCCTATGCTTGTAATGCAGGCTACGATTTGAGAATTATCTTTAAATTTGTTGATCATGAAAATCAGCAAGCCATTCTTTGGGAATCTCTTGGAACCCACGATGAAGTTTACTAGGGTGATCTTGTAGATTATTTTACTATCCATATCACAATCCCAGTAACTTGGAGCGTGGCGGTGACAACAATTTGCAACTACAATAGATTGTTGTAACAGTCGTTCAGTTATGGAATACCGATGGGATGAAGCAAAACGACTTACTAATCTTCGTAAACACGGTATAGATTTTGCCGATGTTCCCGCCGTTTTCGATGGGGTGCTATAATCATAGCATAACACATTGAGAGGTGGAATCGATGCGAGTCATAGAGTTTAAGTTAAAAACCAATTCACCCCAAGAAATAGCCATTCAAGAGGCTATAAGAGTGGGACAGTTTATTAGGAATAAGTG
>SFAQ01000128.1:0-13781 GCA_007096525.1 Microcystis wesenbergii Mw_QC_B_20070930_S4
CCTCGCTCTACGGCACTCACTGCTTTCTGTCTTAAATCATCACTATAGGGTGCTGCCATGAAAGCTTCTCCTCATTTCTTTTTCTCTATTATGTCCTAACTATCCCGCTCTTTGCTATAGGAAACACTGGAACTAGAGATGATGCTAAATCCCGTCATACTCCGTCCATACCACAATTTAGGCATTTTGTCAAAAAAATTTTGACTTTGCAACAAAACTACACAAAAATTAGATCAACGTTGTTAGGCAAAAAAGGGATAATTGGCGAAAGTGTTTGGTTTGGCTAAAAGGGAAAGTCTAGATTTAGCAATGGTTTCAAGGCAAGCTAGACATTGAAAACTTCAAAAAAGCACAGAAAAATCCACCATAGCATAATGCAAAATTATACCAGAATCGCTGGAAGTATTGCCACCTCGTAAATAAATAAAAATTATTCTCAATAAATTCTTAAGTAAAAATAAATATTACCAATTGTAAATTTAAATATTTTTAAGTATTGAAGGTATTTACATATAAAATACTTATCATTTTGACCCGATCGCCGCTCACTTGTCGCTGCCCACAGTAATCACTGGGTAGATATACTTGATACTGTCATAATCTGAGATTTATTAAACTTCTGAAATCGGAGAGTGAGCAAGGAATCAAGTTCTTTTTTATGTTTAGAGTTCTTGCATAATTAATTTTTGAGAGTTCAAAAATGAGAAAAATAGGCATAAAATTGCATAAAATACATAAACAGAGCATTTAATTAGGGCTTGCTGAATAATGGTAAAACCCTTTTAAAATAAGGCTTTTGACCTGTTAAAATCCGATGTTAGTGCTAGAAAATCGGATTGAGACCCTCAAAAACCTTGCATTATTCTCCTTGCAGTATATAAAATAGTACGAAAAGAGAGGGCAACAAAGCCTGAAACGACCGGCTACTGACTCCTGACGACCGACGACCGACTCCTAACCCCACCAACAAACTTTATCAGCAAACCCTAAGTTATGGTGTTTCTTCCATCTCCCCACTTGTCAATTCCCACTACCCACTCTCCTACACTTTTTAAACAGGATTTAGTATAATCTCATACTACTCCTAATCACTTCTTCTCTCTTGACAATGACCTTAAAAACCGATCACGGTAAAAGCCATCCCGTCGGGGCGACTGTCTTGGCTGATGGTGTCAACTTCTCACTATTTTCTAAATATGCCACTGCCATAGAATTATTATTATTTGATGATACTAATTCTCCCGTACCTAGCCGGACTATTCTCCTCACCCCGCAAACAAACCGCACCTTTTTCTATTGGCATATTTTCGTTCACGGCATTGGAGTCGGTCAAGTGTATGCTTATCGAGTCTATGGTCCGGATAATCCGGCCCAGGGTCATCGCTTCGATCCTGATAAAGTAGTTCTTGATCCCTATGCGAAAGCGATTGTCGGTGCGGAAATTTATGATCGACAAGCTGCCAGCGAAAAAGGCGATAATTGTCATCGAGCTTTGCGGGGCGTGGTGGTCGATACTGGGTGCTACGATTGGCAAGATGACGCACCGCTACGCACTCCCTACTCTGACAGTTTTATCTACGAAATGCACGTCGGTGGTTTTACTCGTAACCCGAATTCCGGCGTTAGCGAGGAAAAAAGAGGTACTTTTGCGGGATTAATCGAAAAAATACCCTATTTGAAAAACCTAGGCATTACTGCCGTGGAATTGTTACCGATTCATTACTTTGATCCCGCTGCCGCTATGCCGGGGTTAACTAACTATTGGGGTTATAGCACGATCGGCTTTTTTGCGCCCCATGCCGGTTACAGTAGCGATCGCTCACCCCTGGGTCCTTTGAATGAATTTCGGGAGCTGGTGAAAGCGTTACACAAAGCGGGGATCGAAGTGATTCTCGATGTGGTTTTCAATCATACCGCCGAGGGGGACGAAATCGGGCCGACTCTTTCCTTGAAAGGTATCGATAATCGCACCTACTACATCCTTGATCCTGAAGATAAAAGCCTCTATAGCAACTATACCGGCTGTGGTAACACCCTCAAGGGCAGTCATCCGATTGTGGGCAAAATGATTCTCGATTGTTTGCGCTATTGGGTGTCAGAAATGCACGTCGATGGTTTTCGCTTTGATCTGGCGGCCGTATTATCGCGCAATGTGGACGGGGAACCGATCCTGCAAAAAGGTTATAACATGATCTGGGCGATCGAATCGGATCCAGTCTTAGCCGGCACAAAATTAATTGCTGAAGCTTGGGACGCGGCAGGATTGTATAGTGTCGGTCAATTCGTCGAATTTGCCGATTGGTTTTCCGAGTGGAATGGTCCTTTTCGCGATGATGTGCGCGCTTTTGTCCGGGGAGATACCGGCATAGTCAGCAAATTAGCGGCGCGGATTTTAGGAAGCCCCGACATATACCACAGACCTGACAACAATGTCAATAGAAGTATAAATTTTGTTACCTGTCACGACGGCTTTACCCTTAACGATCTAGTTTCCTACAACGAGAAACACAACGAGGCTAACGGCGAGGAGAATCGGGACGGTTGCAACGATAATTTTAGCTGGAATTGTGGGATAGAAGGGGAAACCAATAACGAGGCGATTAAAACCCTGCGACTGCAACAAATAAAAAATCTCTTAACGATCCTGTTCATTTCCCAAGGAACACCTATGCTGTTGATGGGAGACGAAGTGCGACGCACCCAAAAGGGCAACAATAACGCCTATTGTCAGGATAACCAGTTAAGTTGGTTCGATTGGAGTGCGGTAGAGCAAGAGTTCGATCTTTGGTGTTTCGTAAGGAGACTGATCGATTTTAATAAAAAATTAGCTCTTTTCCGTCAGGAAAAATTGCTAGAAGTCACCTATACCAGTCTTGAACCCCATCTCAGTTGGCATGGCGTACAGTTGAGTAAACCCGATTGGTCGGAAGATTCCCGCAGTTTAGCTTTTTCCCTGCGTCATCCCAAGGCAAACGAGTATTTACACATTATGCTCAACGCTTACTGGGAATCTCTCAACTTCCAGTTACCACCCTTGGGACAAGGGGAAAAATGGCATCGCGTCATCGATACTGCTTGGCAATTGTCCGAGGCAGCCTGTGATTTAGATGCCGCAGCTGCTATTGAATCGGAAAGTTATCAGGTGCAAGCGCGTTCGGCGGTAGTTTTAATCGTTAAACCAGTATAACAAGAGGAGAGATATTGCCCGATCGACCGATGTTGAATACTTTAACTAATGAACAATGGCATCAATTCAATCGTCAAGTGGAAAAACGTTATTTATTTGCGGAGCAATAGCTGAAATGATGCGGCTTTCATTAGCGAAACGGGTATCGATTCTCTCTTTGTGTTTAATTGGTTTTTCCCTGCCTTGGACTGCGTTCAGCGTTTCACCGGTACAGGCGAACCTAGAACCGAATGCGATCGCCATTGGTGATCCCGTTCGGGAAGAAAAACAAGCTCGGCAGTTCGTGGAATGGTTGGGAACTAAAAAATACGACAAGGTGATTGCAGCTTTGTCACCCCAACTAAAACCCCTCTGGACTGCCGAAAAACTGCAAAAGGTCTGGGAAAGCCAAGTCACTGACAATACCGGACCGTTTAAGCGTATTGTCAAAACCAAGGTACTCGATGCTATCAATGCCAATCTGGTGATTGTCACTGTTGAATTTGAGAAAGTTACCGACGATGTGGTAATTACCTTTAACCGGTCTGGTCAGGTAATTGCCGCCGATTTTCCCGAATTTCGCAGTATTTCCGAGATTGGCACTGCTTTTGTCACGTCCTTGGTCAATAAAGACTACGGGACGGCCAGAGGTTATCTACACCCTTTCCTGAAAGCTGAGGTTTTCCCCACCAGAGTACAAGGCGCTTGGGAGAATTTACTTAAGCGTACCGGCCCCGTGCGTCGGATCGTGGGAACTCAGGTCAGAAAAGGTTCGGATACGGACGGTGTGGATCTGGTGTTGGTGACGATTCAATTTGAAAAACTGACGGATACTTTAATCCTCGTTTTTGATGATCAAAAGCAGATTGTCAACGTGGATTTCCCTTTAGGCAATTAGTAATCGGCCGAAATTACCCCGTAAATTGAGTTGGAGACGATAAGTTATGTTAGATAAAATCGAAGTTCCCATCGAAGCGATCGCAGCTAGGGAGATTCTAGATTCCCGCGGCCGTCCCACTATCGAAGCGGAAGTGCTATTAGAATCGGGGGCGATGGGTTTGGCCCAAGTTCCCAGTGGTGCTTCTACGGGCAGTTTTGAAGCCCACGAATTGCGCGATGATGATCCCCAGCGTTACGGTGGTAAGGGTGTCCTGAAAGCGGTTCGCAATGTCCACGAAAAAATTGTCCCGGTTTTGGAGGGGATGAATGCTTTCGACCAAGCTAGTATCGATTTAGCGATGATCCATCGCGATGGCACGGCCAATAAACGAGAATTAGGGGCTAATGCTATCCTAGCTGTCTCTCTGGCTACGGCCAAAGCGGCGGCGGCGGATCTGGGATTGCCTCTCTATCGTTATCTGGGGGGTCCGATGGCCAATGTGCTACCCGTCCCGATGATGAACGTGATTAATGGTGGTTCTCACGCTGATAATAACGTCGATTTTCAGGAGTTTATGATCTTCCCCATCGGGGCCGATTCTTTTAAGGAGGGTTTGCGTTGGGGGGCGGAAGTATTCGCCGCTTTGGGTAAGGCCTTGCACGAACGCAAATTACTGACCGGTGTGGGCGATGAGGGCGGTTATGCTCCGAATTTGGGTTCAAATCAGGAAGCTTTGGATATTTTGATCGAATCGATCGAACGTGCTGGTTATAAACCGGGGTCAGAAGTGGCTTTGGCTATGGATGTGGCCGCCAGTGAATTCTATCGGGATGGTCAATACCTCTACGATGGTTCGGCCCATTCTCCCGCCGAAATGGTGGATTTTTTGGCGAGTTTAGTCGATCGCTATCCGATTATTTCTATTGAAGACGGTTTACACGAGGAAGATTGGGATAACTGGAAATTATTGACCGATAAACTGGGGGCGCGGATTCAGTTGGTGGGCGATGATTTGATGGTGACTAATCCTATCCGTTTGCAAAAAGCGATCGATCTGGGTATTGCTAACTCGATCCTGATTAAACTCAATCAGATCGGTTCTTTGACGGAAACCCTACAAACGATCGCCCTGGCTACCCGTCACGGTTATCGTTCTGTCATCAGTCATCGTTCCGGAGAAACGGAAGACACCACGATCGCAGATCTGGCGGTGGCTACTAATGCCGGACAGATTAAAACCGGTTCTCTTAGTCGCAGTGAACGGGTTGCTAAGTATAATCGCTTATTACGCATCGAAGAAGAATTGGGCGATCGGGCGGTGTACGCGCCGAAAGTCGGCCTGGGTCCAAAATTCTTGGCCTAAAATTTGAAAAAAGTCTTGCAGTGATCGAAAAAGGGTGTTATACTAAAGGGACTGATAACTGATAACTGGTCACTGACTATTGTGGTACTTCGCTGAAACCTTTTTCGGCGAAGTATTTATTTGTGGCCTTTTTTTGTACAAAGTTATGATTTTTGGATCAAGGGTGTTATACTAAGGGTACTGATAACTGATAACTGGTCACTGACTATTGTGGTACTTCGCTGGAACCTTTTTCAGCGAAGTATTTATTTAAGGGGGTGTTGACCAGAGAGAGGACGATGGGCGCACCGATAAAAGCCACTAAACCCTTAACCGCGAATCCAGGTACGAGAATCGAGGCTAACCAGAAACAAAAGCCATTGAGAACAAGGATAAAGCCACCGAGGGTGAGAATAGTAATCGGCAGGGAAAGCAGTCCTAGAATCGGTTTAACCAGTGCGTTGACTAAACCAATAACTGCCCCCGCAACCATGGCCACAATAAAGCTATCGACTTTAACGCCGGGGAAGATAATATCAACCACCAATAAACTCAGGGCAGTGGCAAGAATATTTAAAAGAATGCCGATCATGAATTTCTCCTTAATTTTTCTGCGATCACTGCCATTTTATGGCAAATTTAAGGAGAGCAAGCTTAATATAGAATTAAGATTCACTAAAGTCTTTTTGAGGTATGGACAATGTTTCTTCGCCTAGTTTGTGCGTTTTTTTTGCCGCCCTTAGCCGTATTTTTAACCAGGGGACTGAGTTTAGCCTTTGTTATTAACATTATCTTAACTTTAATTGGTTATGTCCCCGGCATTATCCACGCTTTCTGGATTGTCTCCAAAGAAGCGGAGAAGTCCTAGTTAGCAGCCCAGAAGATGCCAGTTTTTCTAGTCGCTGCATTAGACATCTCCAATAATTAAGATTTTAGCTGGGTGGATCAGGCTTCTAGCCTGATTTCTGGAGAGGTATATTACCCGCGGTTAATAGGACAAAATTAACCGGACATATCGAACGGAGTCTTTTCTCTAGATACTTAAAGACTGATTGAGGATAAAATACCTAGTTTCAATGGACAAGAGCTTATCTAATGGCAAGGAGAGAGTTAAACGGCTCTCTCCTTAATTATGGCTATTCGTCGTCGTCGCTGGCGCCAACTTGCTTGAGATGAATATGTTTTCTCCCCAAAGTAATTTCAAATTCATCTCCCGGTTTGAGTCCCATTTTTTTGGTGTAGGCCGAACCGATCAGGAGATTATTATTAGATTGGACACTGATCCGGTAGCTGGCCGAGCGCCCACCTCGTCCGTGACCATTGGCACTGCTATCTAAGTCAATTCCCTCCGCGTCGATTAAAGCATTGAGAAATTTCATCATATTAACGCGTTCAATACCATTTTTTGTCATGGTATAGTAGCCGCATTCTCGGGCTTTTTCTTCTTTGCTGAGGTTGCCTAGCTGTTTAACTTTCTCAATTAGTTCGAGGCCAGTCAGGGGTTCTGGATTGGTAGTTTTGTTCATTTAAGTTCGCAGTAGATAAGTAACGGTTAGGGTCATCAAGGCCAGTCGAGGAGAATTGCTCCCCCTGACCAGAAACAATCGGGTTACGATTGCTCTCTACACTCATCTTACACGGTATAAACTAAAAATTATCACTTGCTTGGGGAAATTGATTGTAATTGATTACACTCTATCTCTCGATCAAAATCTTAACGGAATTTATCAATGTTGATCGAGATGCTGAGGGAAGGGAGGTTAGCCTTTCTGTCATCAATGAGGGCAGGGGGTAGGATAGAGATAAAGAGGTAAAAATGAGGGATAATGAAGCTAACAACTAGGGGTCACTATAGTGTTAAAGCCTTGCTGGATCTTAGTTTACAACCGAGGGGAACTCCCGTATCGGTAAAATCGATCGCCCTGCGTCAAGATATCCCGGCTGCTTATCTAGAGAAATTGCTGATAGAAATGCGACGAGCGGGGTTAGTTCGTTCCTTTCGGGGAGCGCAAGGGGGTTATCAGTTAGCTAGGCCAGCAAATCGTATCTCGTTGGGGCAAATTTTGGAGGCAGTGGGAGAGACGATCGAGCCATTATCAGGCTATCATCCCAGGGACGAACAGGCAGAAGATTGGGTGACATTTACTATCTGGAAACACCTCCACGAAAAATTAAAAGAGGCCCTGGGGAAGATTACCTTAGCGGATCTATACTACGATGCCCGTAGCTGGATCGCCGCTAGGGGAGAAGAAACCAGCTTTATTGTTTAGTAGTTTAGAAGTTATGACAGCAACAAAACAAGCAAAGATTTATTGGGGGGGTTGTCACTGTGGAGCGATCCGTTTTCAAGTGGCGATCGAGCATGATCAAGCTCTAGACTGTAATTGTTCGATTTGTCAGAAAAAAGGCTTTCTGCATCTGATTGTTCCTTCAGCACAATTTACCCTCCTAAGCGGTGAAGATTTCTTAAGTACCTATACATTTAATACCCACACAGCCCAACATTATTTTTGTCGTGTTTGTGGTATTCATCCTTTCTATCGTCCCCGCTCCCATCCTGACGCTATAGATATAAACCTGCGCTGTTTGGATGGCAATGTCTTGGAAGATTTTCAGATCCAGTTCTTTGATGGAGCTAACTGGGAAGACAATATTGAGAAAATTCGGGATATCGATGGTAAAAGGGAGTAATTGTGAAGGAAACGGCAACGGCGATCATTTTAGTATTAGGGGCGGTTTTAGATTATCTGATCGGCGATCCTTGGGGATGGATTCATCCAGTGCAGGTGATGGGGGCGATGATTGCCGTTGCCACAAAAGTTATCCTTAATTGGACGCAGGAAAAAATTCGCCAACGTTTAGCGGGTATAATTCTGGGGCTAGGTTTAATTATCTTGGCTGGGGTCTTAACTTGGCTAGGAATCCAATGGTTAGGTCAGGTCAATTTTCTCCTGAGTTGCCTAGTACAAATGATTCTCTTGGCTAGTTGTTTAGCCGGTAGAAGTTTACGCCGGGCTGCCGAAACAGTCATCGCACCTTTACAAGCTGAAAATATCACCTTAGCTCGTTGCCAACTAAGTTTATACGTTGGTCGCGACACAGATAATCTCGGCCAAGAAGAAATCCTCCGGGCCCTATTAGAAACCGTCAGTGAAAATGGTGTGGATGGAGTTACCGCGCCGCTTTTTTATGCCCTTGTCGGTGCTTTTCTGGGGGTGGGGCCAGTACCCCTCGCTTGCGCTTATAAAGCCGCTAGTACCCTCGATTCGATGATTGGCTATCGTCGGCCACCCTACACCCATATGGGCTGGTTTAGTGCCAAAAGCGAGGATGTTTTGACATGGCTGCCCTGTCGTTTAACGGTCTTAACTCTCGCCCTAATTTCGGGCCGGCCGGGGCGGGTTTTAAGCATTTGTTGGCGCGATGCCCGTCGGGATCCTAGTCCTAATTCCGGTTGGAGTGAATGCGTCTATGGGGCGATTTTGGGGGTGCAATTGGGGGGTAAAAATCAATATCGGGGGCAGATTGTGGAAAAACCTTTATTGGGCGATAACCTCAACCCGATTACTGTCAAAACCGTCGAACAGGCTTTGAATTTAACTCGTACTTGTGTATTACTTTGGCTGGTGATTGCTGTCAGCTGCTTGATTGCTAGAGATTTTGCTCAATTGTAGCGACCACAGGCGGCGGCGTTGACGGGATTGACGCTGCCAGTAACGGATAATCAGGGAGAAGGTCAAGAATAGGGATTGCAGTATCTGTATCTGTCCCCAGAGACGTTGATAGTTTTGTCTGAGATAATAGGTTTTCGCCCCGGCGATGATAATATATTCTGGAGCGGGGTAAAAAATGTGGTGTAAACGTCGTTCCACCCGGTTTAAAATTTTGGTCACTCGCCCTAAAATCCGCCGCAATTGCCACAATTTCCAGACTAGAAAGCAATTAAATAAAGTTAAGCCTAGATTGAAGCCGAGGACAAAGAAGAACATGATCGAGGCGGTGGTCGAGTTATGCCAATTTTACCCTACATTCTCGACTTGAAAGTGTGGGGAAAAGAAATCTAACGCACAGAAAACGGGTTTCTCGGAGAAACCCGTTTTCTACTAAGATTTAGCGTCCGAGGGCGTGTAATCCGTTAATAATTTCGGCACAGCGATCGGTAACTGCCTGTAAAGCTTCTCTTTTGCTAGAAATCGGTGGCGGTAGCACTTCCCCAATGCGAATAGTTAAGGGAATACTATGGGGAAAAGAAGAACCTTTTTGAAAAATCTTTTCTGTCCCCCACAAACTGACGGGTAACAGGGGAACTCCCGCTTTAGCGGCAATCATCGCCGCGCCTAGTTTTGGTTGATGGATCAATCCGTCCTCGGTGCGGGTTCCCTCCAGAAACACTCCTACTGCCCAACCCGCTGCTAAGGCTGCCATCGCTGCCCGAATTGCCCCGCGATCACCACTGCTGCGTTTGACGGGATAGGCCCCGTAAAGAGCGATCGCCTGTTTTAAAATCGGAATGGTAAATAATTCCTCTTTAGCCATATAAGCTACGGGACGACGCACGGCACAGGATAATAGGGGTGGATCGAAGTAACTGGCGTGATTGCAGACGATAATCAGAGGATGACGCTGGGGGACATTTTGTACTCCGTAAACGCGACCGCGAAAATAGCCGTGTAGAGTTGGGCTAACGATCGACCATTTAAAGAGATGATATAAAACTAAACTGGCAAAAGGTTCTCGCTCTTGAGGCTGGTTCATGACTGACAATTGTTCCCTAGACATGGAAAAGCCCTTGGGAGTCTTGCCGTGTTTCGACCCCAAGGACTTTGCTTTCTTCTCACTCCTCACACAATTAAAATGTATAGCAATTTATGGGTTAGGGAAAGGTTAAGCGTGCCGCTTTCTTAACTGGCATAATTACTCACCTAGGATTGAGATCGGCAAAAGGATTAGCAAGATGTGTCATTGATTTTGCTTGGGTACTGAAAAAAAGTTGGGTTAAAATATAAAGGACAAATCTAGTCAGAAAAAGAAAGTTTTTATGGAAAAACAGGTAAATTGTGCTGTAGATTGCCTAAATGGTTGTATTTTAGGCGATAAATGCCCCAATCAAGCTCATGCCGCTGAAGCAGCCAAATTTATTGCCGAAACTTCTTTGGACAAGATGTTAGAAATGGCAGAAGCCGCTAGACTAAAAAAACTGACGCAACCGACCCAATGGATTATTCCCGATGATTTCTAGGGTTTGGCTGGGGAATGGGGAATGGGTAAGAAAGTCGCTGTACCTGATTACTCCCAGTTCACTGAATAAAAGGGAGAGCCTTGGCACAGGCCAAGCAATCCGAAATTCCTGTATTAATGACGGTGATATCCTAAAATGGAAGCATTAGATTTCTATTTTAACCTATGACTGCAACAGTAATCGCACCAACGGCTGAAATAATTAACCTATCAGGAATTAGTTGGGAAACCTACGAAACACTGCTAGAAGAATTAAACAATCGCCGCCTCCGGCTCACTTACAATCGTGGTACATTAGAAATCATGGCTCCTTCTCCAGAACATGAACTTAGTAAAGAAGTTCTCGGTCGTTTTGTGGAAACTATCGCAGAAGAATTAGCCGTTCAAATATATCCTCTTGGCTCTACTACTTTCAAACGACCAGAAATAAGTGGTGCTGAACCTGATAAGTGTTTCTATATCTACAACATTGACGCGGTTCGCGGTAAAAAGCGACTGGATTTAAATGAAGATCCCGCACCAGATTTAGTGCTAGAAATTGATGTCACTAGCAGTTCTCAAAATCGCCTCCAGGTTTATGCAGATTTAGGTGTCAGAGAAGTTTGGATTTATAATGGGGAATTTTTGGCGATTCAACAGTTACAAAATGGTACTTACATTACCTCCCAATCGAGTCAATTTTTTGCCAATTTACCCATTCTAGAGATTGCTATATTTTTACAACAAGCTGCCCAAAAAGATTACCTAGAATTAGTGAAAGAATTTCGTAATTGGGTGAGAAGTCAGATAGACAAGTAGAAGGTTATTCTATTTCTCTCAACACTTCATCAACGGAGTAGGTTTCATTATTACTTATTTAAGGAGACGGAGAAAGGTAATCAATTGACAAGATTCCCTCTTGATTTGAGTAGTTTCGATAACTGGAATATCGCCAATGGGCAGGATCGTCCACATAACCACGCTTAACTGGATTATTGTGAATATATTCTAGTTTTTGCTTTAGCACTTCCTCTGACAGAATTGCTTGGGGATGAGAACCCTCTTGCCAAAGTTGATAATCTTGATCAATTTTATGACCTAATTTGAATAGACGAAGTTGAGTTAAATAATGCTGGTTATTGGTTTGCTTAAGATGATCGATAATTGAGCGAGCAGTAAAGGATTTAAATTTGCCAATTTCTTTAGATAAATTAGCAGATGAAGCAATAAGATGAAGGTGATTTTCCATTAAGACATAACCATAAACTGATAACCGTTGATGCTCTTGAAGAAAGCTGAGAGAATTAAATATTATTTGGGCAAGTTCAGGTTTACTAAAAATCGGAGTCCAATTGACAGTAGTGCAGGGGAGAAAGTATGGACATTGTTCAATAATTTGGTAGCGACTGCGTCCCATTTTTGCCGTCTCCTTTCCTTTATGGGTTTATTTGTTGTGTCTCATTGCATCTCGTGCATCTCGTTCCCAGGTTCTACCTGAAGAATACTTTAAGGCAGAGCCTTGACACAAGCTGTTCATCTCGTTCCCAGGTTCTACCTGGGAACCCTTTATTCAGGTTCTACCTGAAGAATACTTTAAGGCAGAGCCTGAGCAGAAGCGACAAGCGAGCCTTGGCACAAGCGATAAGCAAGCATTTTCGGTTATTGAGAATTTTTTCTTTTCGTGGCTTTTTGTTTGCTGGTAGAGAGTAAGGGAGCGGTTAATTTTTCATAGAGTTCAAAGAGGTATTCAATACGGTTTAATTCACTGGTAAAGGGTTGGGGACGATAACACAAATCAACGGCTTTGTCAAGTTTTTGGTGAGCTTTGAGCAGGTCGGGAGGCATGGTTAAAGGGTCGTATAAATCCGCAAGACTACTATCGGGATATTTTGCCCTTGTATCTAGCACTGCTTGAGCGCAAGTCTCGACGGTTTGTTTTTGTTTCTCGGTAATATTTTCTGGAAAGGGGTAGTTATTATAAACAATATCTTTTGAGTAACGATAATCACTTTTTAATCTGCCACACACATATTTAACCCATGCCATGTGCATTTCTGAAGTAAGAATACCAAATAAATATAAATTTGCATTAGGAATTAATAAAACTTGATCATTACCAATCACATTTTTATCGATAAAACCTATTGGAATATATTTTCTTCTTTCAGATGAGACGCGGGGAATAAGTAAATAATTCGTTTCGGGTTGTGCTATTTGACAGAATAGAGTAGGTGTCGCCGCAAATTTACGAGTAGCAGCAGCTTTACTTTTTAATCTAAAATTTTTAACCCTATCTACTCTTTTGATGACTTCTGGTAATGTCTTTAATTCATTGGGAGAAATATCAACTAACCAGAGACAGTAGCGACTATAACCATTAATAAATTCTTGCGCTCCTGTATAAGGTCTAATCCATTTTTCTGCCTTCGGCTCTAATTTTAAAAATTCTTCTTTTTCCAGTTCTGTCAAAATAAAATTACCACCATCTCTTGGCATACTACCAAAACGCATTAATGGAACATTAGATAAAGGAAAACTTCGATTATAAATAATGATGTCACTTCCATCAACCAAATAGGGATTAATATTATTAGACTGAACAACTAATGATTCACCTTGAATATCTTCATAATCAAATAGGATTTTATTTGTTATATTAAAACTTGCAAAGCCAATAATTACACAATGAACTGCGGCGTTTCCTTTTGCCTCATTACTCCATTTAAAAGTACGATGGGCAAAATGAATTTTTAAATGATATTTCTGAAAAAGAATATTCCAAAGTAAGGCAACTTGCTCACCTTGAGATATAGAATTTGTGGAAACAAAAGCAACCCTGATTCTATTGCCCTGAATTATTTGAGCAGCCTTAATATACCATGCACACACATAATCTAAAACGCCTATTCCTTTCTCACCGTCGAAAACATAAGCCATATCATTCCTTTGCTCATCGTTCATAATCATCGCACCCACAAAAGGAGGATTTCCTAAAATAAAATTGAGCTTCTCTTTTGATATAATTTCCTCCCAATCAATCCGCAAAGCATTTCCATGAACAATCTTTGCCGCTTTCTTTAATGGTAAACGCACAAAATATTGACCAAAAGTATTACTAACTTTAACATTCATCTGGTGATCAATTAACCACATCGCCACTTCTGCCACCCTCACCG
>SFAQ01000129.1:0-24548 GCA_007096525.1 Microcystis wesenbergii Mw_QC_B_20070930_S4
CAAACTATTCTAGCACGCTAAGAATTGAGTTGTCAATCGTGCTTCGCTATTTCTATGCTGGTCGGCTTTTCATCTCCGAGGTAAAACCGAGAGCCTTCAAGCCGACATTTCAGGTAAAACCATTTATACCGCCTGTCGGTGACAGCCCCGTTAGTTGGTAGTCTGCCCAGTAAGTTCCTGGCGCGAGAGTAAGACCAGAACCACTGAAATTGGCGGCAATGTTCATCACCGGGCGTGCGGCATCGTTTAACTGGCCATTTAAAGTGCGGTAAACGCCAGTCCAGTTGGTAGAGAGCAAAGTGGTGGACGAACCCAGTATATTACTCCCAGCAAGACCGGGGGCATTGTCCCAAATATTAACTGAGATGCCAGTAAAAGGTGAAGTGGGGGGAAACCCATAAGTTGATGCCATGTAAGCCATCACCGATACCGTATCGATCGCCCACAGTCCTGCATCAGAAATGGTAAAGCTTTGTGCCAAGCGCCGGCCATTGCTTGCATTCTGCCCCGCCACATCCACAGTAGCAGAGGCTTGACTGACATCTGATCCGTTGAATCCTGCGCCGGGGTTGGTGACGATATTTGTCTGGCTAAATAGAGTGGTTGCCTGTGCGGGCAAGCTAACTACCGTTCCGAGGGTGACAGCAGTTGCCATCCCGATTGTTGTACCGAGAAAATCTGAGAAAGGCTTTAAGGAACAGGAGCGGACGGGCAGAGTGGTAATTCTAGCGATCGCGCTAACTGTGCTGGCGAAGACAACACCGACACCAGAGAGAGATTTGAAGGTAGTTGTAGTATTCACGGGCAATTTTGAGTAAATTTTCCCAATATCTTCCCCCCCCCCGATTTTGTCAAATATCACTTTTTTATCGATTTTATAAGTTTTATCTATGTAAGTCCAGAAAACGGGTTTCTTCAAGAAACCCGTTTTCTAATAGACAAGTCTTGTCTATGCTTTCAATAGAATACCTAACTGACCAAAACGGACAAACCAAAGCCGTTGTTATTCCGATTGAAGGCATTGAAAAACCAGCCTGTTTATGAACAAATTTTACAGCTTGCTTTTACAATGAAGAGTGCTTTAATATATACTCATGTCTTTATCTGGTTAGCTAAGGATGACCCAATTTTGCCTGTTTCGCTGCGAGATAGGGTTTGCGGCAAAAAGTTTGTTGGTGGGGTTAGGAGTCAGTAGCCAGTCGTCAGGAGTTTCAGACTTTGTTGCCCTCCTTTTAGTACCAGTTTTTGTACTAAAAGAAGGGATGATGCAAGGTTTTTGAAGGTCTCAATCCTATTTTCGCAGCATGAACATCGGATTTAAACAGGTCAAAAGCTTTATTTTAAAAGGGTTTTACCATTATTCAGCAAGCCCTAAATAGAGTAGTTGCCTGTGCGGGCAAGCTAATTAATGTTCCGAGAGTGACAGCAGTGGCCATCCCGATTGTTGTCCCGAGAAAATCTGAGAAAGGCTTTAAGGGACGGGAGCGGACGGGTAGAGCGGTAAGTCTGGCGATCACGCTAACTGTACTGGCGGCTACAACAGCAGAGAAGGTATTCATGGGCAATTTTGGAGAAATTTTACCAAAAAGCCGATCACCCCCCCCGATTTTGTCAATTATCGCGTTTCTATCGATGGCGGTCGGCAGGGGGCAGGCTTCGGCCGTGAGATCAGCGTTCGACCGAGCGTTCGACAAAAGCTCACGCGGCGGTTCGACAGGCTCACCGTCCGCTCGACTGAGCTCGCCGAACGTCCGAAGTCTCGCCGAACGTCCGAAGTCTGACGGCTAAAAAGCTGATAACTGATAACCCACGAGAAAATATAATTGTAGCTACCTACCCATTCCTGATTAATTCCTATGGCAGAAGAAACCACCACCCCCGCAACTCCGGCAGCAGAAGCAGCAAAACCGGCTCAACCCGCGGCTGCTAAAAAGCCCAAGCAGCCTACCGTCGAGGAAAAACCCTTGGCTGAATTTATTGAGCAGCATTTTCAGCCGGCACTGGCGGCAGCCTTGCAAAAGCTGGGTATAACTGATATGAAGCTGTCCTTTAAACAGGATAAAATTCCTGTGTCTGGCGTTTCTAGCTCTCCCTGTTGGCAGTTAACCGGCAATTGGCTCGGGGGAATGCGTCAATTTAGCATTTATTTTTGGGAAGAAGACATCAATGGTAAAAAGGCTTTTTCGCAAGCTGAGGGCGGCGCTCAACCTAGTACTCTGGAATCATTTATGATCGATGAAAGGAAAGTTAGTCTTGATTTACTGTTGTTTTACACCCTGCAACGGCTTAACGGTCAAAAGTGGTTGACGAGAAACTAAAATTGCTGAGGATTAGCGATCGAGAAGGGGGGTAAAATGAGTATAGACGACCACCGCTTATCGATCGCCAATAGTAATTATGCGTGTATTTGTACTACTTTTTAATGCGGGTACAGAAAACGAAGGTATCCACACCATTCAAATGGGAGCTATCAATAAGGTGTTGATGTTTGAATCAGAAGATGATGCCACCCGTTATGCTCTACTGTTAGAGGCACAGGATTTTCCGACTCCCACGGTAGAGAAAATTGATTCGGAGGAAGTGGAAGAATTTTGTCGCGGTGCTGGCTATCAAGCGGAAACGATTGAAGCGGGTATGTTGGTAATTCCCCCCGAAAGCAACGCCGAGGAGTTGGATTGGCAAAAAGAGGAAGTCCCCCCCGCCGAGGAGGAGTTTTCCGAGATTCCCGATGCGGAGTTAGACAGCATCCGTCGTCGTCTAGAAGGACTTTTGTAATCCAGTGATTCAGTGAACAGTAATCAGTAGTTTGGAGTCAGTCCTGATGCCAAAGTTGGCACCGCCAAACATGAAAATATTCTGATTGACGAATTGGCGTTATTTCAGCTTCTATTTCCAAGTCAGTGCCTCTCCTGATATGTAGCCTATACTCAACGGATGGCCGTATTACTTCCGATTTTATCGCTCAATCCAAGCTTTTGGGGGGTTCTGCCCCCCAAACCCCCCGTTGGGGGCGTGGCGCCGCCCCCAAACCCCGGAGCGCATTAGTTTTTCGGTGGGATGCTTACAGGCAGCTGCTGACACATCTGTAATAATTTAAGAGTCACTCCTGCAAGGGGAGTGACTCTCCTGATATGTGGCCTATACTGAACGGATTTAGTATGATTGACGAATTGGCGTTATTTCAGCTTCTATTTTCCAGTCAGAAGACAGGATAATAAATCAATGTTGTTCCCTGTTCACTGATAACTGTTCCCTGTTCCCCGATAACTGATAACAAGGGCCGAATCTCAGACCTAATTGGTTAAGCTAAAAGCTTTGATGCGCTTAGTTTCTAACCCTCTTTTTAGGTAGGAGAATTGTCAGATTCTGTCTTTTGCACGAGTGCCTGTTGCCTCTTGCCTTCAGAAGCTGATAACTGATAACTGACCACTGATAACTGACCACTGATAACTGATAACTGACCACTGATAACTGAATATGACAACTGTGGGGGAATTGGGCGAAAATTTGGTGGCGGATTGGTTGCAATTACAGCAATGGCATATTCTCCAGCGTCGTTGGCGTAGTGCTGGCGGTGAAATTGATTTAATCGTCTTGTCTAAATCCCAGGCGACTCTCGCTTTCGTCGAGGTGAAAACCCGCAGTGCTGGCAATTGGGATTTAGGTGGCAAATTAGCGATCGATGACCGTAAACAAGGGAAAATTTACCAAGCTGCCCAGATATTTCTCTCCTTTTATCCCCAATGGTCCGATTTAAGCTGTCGTTTCGATGTGGCGTTAGTTAGTTGTCAAAAAAGTTCTCTATTAGCTTTACCTGAGTTTTCCCTTGATTATCCCTGTCAGCGACAGGCAGGTTATCAATTGCAATTACAGGAATATCTCGTGGCGGTTTTCTAAAAACATAATATGCCCGCCTAGGGAGGCGGGTTTCATCTTGTACAAACGATATGGACTCCTAAAAGTTTAACGGACTCAATATAATAGAGGTTTACGGAACCCACAACAGTCTATCTGTCAACTATCAAGATTTCTCAGTTTACCGACTCAGGTGCTGATTACGGCTCACTTTATCTGTCCTATATCGAGCAACAGAGGCGAAACCATACTTTACTTTACAAACTTTGAGAATCTGCGTCCGATTTAGCTGTTGCGTTGAGCTAGAGCAGGTGGCACAGGCTCTAGGTCTTTTTGCCTGAAAGGAAGTTGAGTCGCTTCCTTTGTGCCTTTATGTTTTTAATATAACACCTTTGTCGGGACTCGATCGACCTTGTGATTAAAGTTTACACTTATTGATTTTTAGCAAAAATTGCTGTTACAAAACTATAGGGAGAGGGGTGTGGGGTGTGGGGTGTGACCCCCCCCAACCCCCCCGACATCGGGGGGGCAGGGGGGGTGTGGGGTGTGGGGTGTGGGGAGAATAAATAAAATAATCTCCTATCTCCTGACTCCTATCTCCTGACGACCGACGACCGCCTCCTATCTCCTGACTCCTGATTACTGCTCACTGCTCACTGATTAGGGACTGAATCTCCTGTCTGTAGGCAAAAGGAGCGCGACTGAGAGCCTCTTGAAAGAGGGGTTGAGCCTCTTGATTTTTGCCCTGTTCTTTCAGGACGATCGCCGCCGCTAAAATTGGTCGGAAATCGTTCACATCCATTTGTTGAGCTTGTTTATAGGCTTTTAAAGCTTCCGGATAATTTTGCTGCTCGAAATAGATTTTGCCTAAAAGTAACTGAACGGAAACGATATCGATTAAACTAGCAGGATTATTAGGATCGGCAGCAGCTTTTAAAGCGCGATCAATCGTGTCTTTGACCAGACTAATCGCCTCGATATGGCGGTTTTGGCTGAGAAATAAATCAGTTAATCCAGTTAAGGCCCGTAGATCTTGGGGATGGGAGGCTAAAAGAGCGCGATAACTGCCTGTGGCTCCTGCATAATCCTCTATTTGCTGTTTCGCTTCTGCCAAAAGTAGTAGATAATCGGATTGTTGGGGGTTAAGTTGCGCTAATTTTTCTAAAGGTTCGAGCGCTTGCTTTAAATCGCCCTGCTGTAAGCGAGTATCTAATAATCCCCGCAAAGCCGACTGATTATCGGGTTCACGCTCTAAAACCATCTGATAACCCAGGGCTTGACTGGCTAATTTCTCTTGTTCCACTGCGGACAGATGACTCTGGTCCGAGGAGTGCTGACTCTGGAGAATAGAAGTCAATAGCGGCATGATCGAGAAGGACAGTAAAGCAAATAACATCAGGACGAGACCGATGGACAGCCAACGACGGTGAGAGAGAGAAGCTTTCATAGACTGGGGTGCGAGGGGACAGACAAGAAAATGTTATGGAAATCTGGAGATTTGATCAGGGGATCGATCGAATTCGCCGCTCTTTATTGAGTACAATGGGCAGACAGTCAAGACTCAAAAGGGTTTTGACAAGGTTGACAGTCAAAAGATCATGGTTCTTAATATATTAGATGCCAGTAGAGTCGCCCTAGAGGGTTATTGTAACCCCCCAGATCGCGCTTTTGACTTGCTTGATTACTAATTTACTATGTGTCTCCGCCGCTAGGAGTGTGATATGAATCGTACTGGGAATCGGTTTACCGAATCACCGAAAACCCCCCCGACTCCTGAAGTGGAAATTCAGGAAGTCCCCGTTGAATCCCCCCATACTGAGGCTGATTTAGCCGTAGAGTCAGCCACCCCCGCAGAAGTCAAACGTCAACAACCGATCCCCCCTCCCAGTCATCTGCGGCAGTATCGGGCAATCGGTCTCGTCTATGGCCATTATCAGCGCTCGGAGGAACAATTAACTAAAGGCAATATTTTAGCTGCCGATGGTACTCTGATCGATTCTGTGATTCTCGGTCGGGTGATCAGTTTGGTTAAAAATCATCTCGATCTAGAAAAACCCCATCTGTGGGTGGTTTATCCGCGCACCCGTCAGGAAAATGATGCCCTTCATGTTCAGATTGTCGGTGTTTGGGAGCCAGCAACCCTGAAAAAAGAGGATGATCGAGAGATAGAACCTCTCCTCGCTTCTACCCCAGGTTATTTCTCGATTCGAGGCGAAGTCATCTTTACCGAACGGGAAAATCAAGCGGTAGTGGTCAAAATCCGACAAATGCCTAAAACTGAAGCGGAAAAACCCAAGTTTTTTAAACTAAAATTGCGCGGTACTTTACCCAGTAAACCGGTCAGTCGTTTTTGGGATTTTCAGGTACAACTTAAAGGGGATGCCTTAACTATTTTGGAAGGTTTAGACCTAGGTTTTGCCAGCAAGAAAAAACCGACGGGTAAGGGAGGTTTTAAAAAGCCTTTTGATAAAAATCGTCGTCCCTCGGCCGATAGATATTCTCGACCGGAAGGGGAAGGAGAAAAGCGACCTTTTACCCCCGGACAATCCCCTATCCCTCGGCCTTCCCGACCCAAACCCGTATCGGAAAACTAATTTTTTTCTAAGGATGGGTGAGAAACCCATCCCTAGTCTAGGACTTGGTTTTGGGAGTTACTTGATAGTTAGTATTGGGAATATAAGCGCGAATGTTATAACTATAATCTGTTCCCAAAATCTCGGCGATAAAAACCGCTAACTGAGTGCCTAAAATCGCTTCATCGGCAGAATTGAAAGATTTATAATCTTCTATTAACCATTCTTGACCACCATTAACTAAAGTACATCTAAATGTACCAAGAGATTCGGCAATTTCTGGATTTTCTGTATAGTTTCTCGTTTTTACTTTCCCCGCACTATCTGCCCTCAAACACAATTGATTAAGTTCTGCATAAAATTTGGCAGGAATTTTGTCTAAATCACCCCCTTTAGTCACCCAACGCATAAAAAGATGGAAAGACCAAGGAAGATTGAGGTAAACTAGATAAGATAAATAAAATAAACCCAGAATAATTGTTAAATATAAGGAGGAAATCAGGAATTTATTATATTTCTTTTTTTGGTAGCAATTTAAATGTTTAGCTAAATCTAGCTTTGATTTTCTCATGAATTTTAATTAGTCAGAAGTAATTGGTAAAGAATAAGATGTATAAAAAAATCCTGCGTTTTGCTCCAATTATCCTATCCTTGAGTTTATTTATTCTAGCGGTCTCGGCAATTAGTCAAGAATTTAAACACTACACTTTTGACCAACTGTGGGCTAGTTTAAATCATACTACCACAAGTCATAAGCTAGAAGCTATTTTTTGGATGGCTTTGGGTTATTTGTCGATGACGGGTTAAGCTGTTGACTATCTAAATTACTCGTTAAGATTGCAGGGGAGCACCGGAGCTGCGGAGCAGGGAGAGGCAGTTTGAGCATTTGTACTAAAAATTTTAATACGCAGTTTAAATTCAGTACAGCTTATGATCAGCTAGGTTTTTATTATATTAATCATCCCTTAGCTTTAGGCACTATTATCCGCAATTCTATTAGCCAATCTTGACCACCATTAATCAATGTACATTTAAATGGACCAAGAGATTCAGCAATTTCTGTATGGTTTCTCGTTTTTACGTCCCCCGCACTATCAGCCCCCAAACATAATTGATTAAGTTCTGAATAAAATGTGGCAGGAATTTTGTCTATGCCTACATCACCCCCTTTAGTCACCCAAGGGATAAAAAGACGGAAAGTCCAAGGAAGATTGGTGTAAACTAGGTAAGATAAACCCAGAATAATTGTTAAAGATAAAGAGGAAATCAGAAATTTGTTATATTTTCTTTTTGGCGGTCGTTTTAAATGTTTAGCTAAATCTAGCTTTGATTTTTGCATAAATTTCAATTACCCAAAAGCAATTAGTAAAGAATAAAATGTATAAAAAAATCCTGCGTTTTGCTCCAGTTATCCTGTCCTTGAGTTTATTTATTCTAGCGGTCTGGGCAATTAGTCAAGAATTTAAACACTACACTTTTGCCCAACTCTTGGCTAGTTTGGATCATATTACCACAAGTCGTAAGTTAGAAGCTATTTTTTGGATGGCTTTGGGTTATTTGTCGATGACGGGTTATGATCGCCTAGGTTTTTATTATATCAATCATCCCTTAGCTTTAGGCACTATTATCCGCACTGCTTTTATCAGTTATGCCCTTGGTAATACCATTGGTTTAACCTTATTTTCTGGGACAGCGATTCGTTATCGTTTCTATACTCCGGCGGGGGTGGGGGTGGTGGATATTGCCAAAGTTATCACTTTTACCCATTTAAGCTTTTGGTTAGGAATGTTAGGGATTGGTGGTGTAAGTTTCCTCCTCGATCCCCAAAAGATTCCTCAACTTTTAAAATTACCTTTTTTAACTACCAAACCTTTAGGAGTAATTTTTTTATTGCTGGTTACGGGCTATTTTTTCTTGACTCTCACCTATAAAAAACCGATAAAAATCGGCCAAGAAAACATCTATTTACCCTCTTGGACTCTTTCCCTGGCTTTGATTTTGGTGACTTTTATCGATTGGATATTAGCCGCTAGAGTTCTATATCTTCTTCTCCCTGGCAACTACAATACTTCCTTTTTAGGATTTTTCGGTCTCTATGTATTTGCCATGACGGCAGGGGTATTAAGCAATGTGCCGGGGGGAATAGGTGTTTTTGAGTTTATCATGCTGAGATTACGGCCAGAATATGTATCTAATGCCGAGCTTTTAGGTTCTCTAATCGCCTATCGAGCTATTTATTATTTCCTGCCTTTAATTGTCGCTTTTGTCTGGTTGTTGGGTTACGAATCTCGCAGAAAATAAAGCCCGCAAATTAGCTTAAACGGACAAAAAGTCCCCATGCCGTCATAGCTGGGGAGCATCAATCTAGTAGGCTAAAGTTTCTAAAGTTTCCCGTAGATAGGAACAAATGCGAGCATCAGCATCGTCTCTATTTTTACCCGATTCTAGTTGTTCTTGCTGCCAACGCCGAAAACCGGAACTGGCGGCGATGGCTTGTTTTAAATGCTCCCAAGTGTGATGATCTTTGTGAAGTGGGGTGTCAGAAAATGTGGTAGAGTTGCCCATCTTTACCTCTGGTGGTAGGGTTGCACTTTTTAACATAACTTAAAAATGGCTGGAAATTCTGATAACTGGGACACAATTAGGCAGAAAAAGGTGTTGCCTAGCTGGAAAGCTGCGGGGATGCCAACACCTTTTTTCGGTAAATATAGCGGATTTTTAGGAGATTTTGCTGGTTTCTGCTGCTTCTTCCACTTCCACTGCCGCGTTTAAAGCTGCGGGGGGAATGGGGATAGGAAATACCGACGGCAGCTTAGCGGCGGCATCTTCAGGAGGCTGCCCGGGGTGAAAACGACGGTAGCTTAAAACACCAGCTACGGTGATTGCTCCTGTAGCGGCGGCAACCCCTAAAATAAGTTTGTTAGGATCGACATGGAGGGTGGTATTGCTGCCAAAAATGCTTTTACCTTTAGCGAAAGCACAAGCGGAGGCGCTGCCAGCATCAAGAGTACCCAAAACAATGCCACTGACGAGGGTGGCACTAACGGCGATGGAGGTGAAAAAAGTTTTCTTCATAATTGCCTTGGGGATAGGTTGTCAATAGCGATTATCCTTGCATTATAGATATCTAAATCACAATTGTCTATTTTATTTCTGTTGGTGACATTAAAATAATTTTGTTTAAGGATAATGAATTATCAATATCGTGTCGGGGGTAGTCTTGCCTATAACCATCCTACCTATATCGAGAGAAATGCCGACCGAGAACTGTTAACGGCGTTGAAAAATGGTCAATTTTGCTACGTTTTCAACTGTCGTCAGATGGGCAAGTCCAGTTTAAGGGTACGAGTGACTCATATTTTACAGCAATTGGGTATGGATTGCGCAGCCGTAGATATAACCAGTATTGGTAGTAATGATAATTTATCCCAATGGTATAACGGCGTGATCACCCGTTTGTTTTTAGGATTTAATCTGACGGGAAAAATTAATCTTAAATCCTGGTTGCGTGAGCGAGAGGATTTACCCCCCGTGCAGCGTTTGGGACAATTTATCGAGGAAGTTTTATTAGTTTATTGTCGGGGAGAGAAAATATATATTTTTATCGATGAGATCGATAAAATTCTCAGTTTACAGTTTTCTTTAGATGACTTTTTTTCCCTGATTCGTTATTGTTATAACCAAAGGGCGGAAAATGCCCAGTATGAAAGAATTACTTTTGCTTTATTCGGTGTTGCTACCCCGGCAGATTTAATTCGCGAAAAGACCCAAACATCTTTTAATATCGGCCAGGCGATCGAATTAACGGGATTTAATCTGGCAGAAATTGCTCCTCTAGCCGCGGGATTATCCAGTCAAAGTAATTATCAACCCGACTGGTTAGAAAAAGTTATTTTTTGGACGGGAGGACAGCCATTTTTAACCCAGAAAATCTGTCAGCTATTGCTGGAAAGTGATTTAGATATTGAGACGCTGATCAAAGAGAGAATTATTAATAATTGGGAATCTCAAGATGAACCAGTTCATCTGCGAACTATTGCCGATCGCTTGTTAAGAAATCAAGACAAAGCGGGTCGTTTGTTAGGTATCTATCAACAAATTTTAGAAAAGGGGGCAATTCTGTGCGATGATAGTCCAGAACAAGGGGAATTAAGGTTATCGGGATTAGTGGTAAAAAAGGATAATCAGTTAGTAGTTTATAATCCTATTTATCGAGAAATATTTAATCTCAATTGGGTGGAAAAACAATTAGAGCAATTGCGTCCCTACTCAGAAGCTATTGCCGCTTGGCAACAGTCTAATTATACCGATGAATCGCGGCTTTTACGCGGAAAAGCGTTAAATAATGCTCTCGATTGGTCTCAGGGTAAAAGCTTAAGTAATCTTGATTATCAGTTTTTAACTGCTAGTCAAAATCTCGATAAAAGAGAGGCAGAAATTAGCCTAGAAACTCAGAAGCAAGCTAATAAAATTTTAGCAATTGCTCACCAAAAAGCCACCAAGAGAATTAAAATTGGCTCAGTAATTTTAATTGCTTCTCTTTTGGGTTCTCTCTTAGCTTTTGTTCAGGTAAAACAAGCGTGGCAGCAAGTAGAAACCGCTCAAATAGGTATTAAATTACAGCGCCAGGGTGATAGTTATTGGCAACAATTTCAATTTGAACAACTAGAATCTTTAATTGCGGCCATGCAAGCAGTAAATAGTTTAAAAAATATCGTTACTGATGGGCAACCCTTGAGTAAATATCCTGCTACCAGTCCCATTATTACCCTACAACAAATTTTAGATCGCATTCAAGAAAAAAACCAACTGCAAGGACACCGGGGAACTATTTATAGTGTTAGTATTAGTCGTGATCGTCAAAAAATTGCCACTGCTTCTCAAGATGGGACGGTAAAAATTTGGAATCAAAAAGGTGAGAATATTCAAACTTTGACAGGTCATCAAGGAGCAGTTTATAGTGTTAGTTTTAGTCCCGATGGTCAAATAATCGCTACTGCTTCCGAAGATAAAACCGCAAAAGTTTGGAACTTGCAAGGGCAAATTTTAGTCACCTATCCTGACCATCAAGAATCAGTTTATAGTGTTAGTTTTAGTCCCGATGGTCAAAAAATTGTCACCACTTCCAGGGATAAAACCGCTAGATTGTGGAATTTATCAGGTGAAACTTTACAGGTATTTAAGGGACATAAAAGATCGATAGATGCAGCTAGTTTTAGTCCCGATGGTCAAAAAATTGCCACCGCTTCCCGGGATGGTACGATTAAAATCTGGGATTTATCAGGTAAAATTATCTTGAGTTTAGGTCAAGAAAATATTGAGGCTTTTTATAGTGTTAATTTTAGTCCCGACGGTCAAAAAATTGCTGGGGCAGCGGCCGATAAAACTGCTAAAATTTGGGATTTACAGGGAAATTTAATAGCTACTTTCCGGGGACATCAAGATTTTGTCAACAGTGTTAATTTTAGTCCTGATGGCCAGTTTTTAATTACTGCATCTAGTGACGGTAGTGCTAAAATTTGGGGAATGCAAGGGGAAGAAATAACTACTCTCAGAGGACATCAAGAATCAGTTTTTACTGCTGTATTTAGTCAAGATGGAAAAGAGGTGGTAACTGGATCGAGTGATGAAACGGCTAAAATTTGGCAACTGAACAATTTAAATCAAGCTAAGGCCGATAATATCAGTGTTAGCATTAATTACCAGGGAACTATTATCGCTATTGCTAATAAAGATGGTCAAATTACTTTACTCGATTCCCAGGGAAAAAAAATTAGAGAATTTGCCACAAAAATGCGCTCAATCTATAGTATAGCTTTTCATCCCGATGGTAATCAGATAGCGATTACAGGAAGAAATGGAAAAGTACAAATCTGGAGTCAAAAAGGAACAATACTTCAAGAATTTACTGCTAGTCAAGTACCGATTTATAGTCTTGCTTTTAATAGAGAGGGAACAGCAATAATCACGGGAACAAGCGAGGGAAAAGTTCAATACTGGCATTTAAGCGATCATCGGCCTCAATTAATTAATTCCTGGACAGCCGATGATAATATTATCTATGATTTGGTGTTTTCTCCCGATGATCAAAAAATTGCTACGGCTGCTCGGGGAAAGATTAAAATTTGGGATTTGCAGGGCAATCTTTTTGAGGAGATTAAAACCGATTCTTTTCCCGTTTATGGAGTTAGTTTTAGTCCCGATGGTGAAAAAATCGCCGCTATTTCAAGGGATGGTACAGCTAGACGCTGGGACATGGACGGAAATTTGCGATCGGAGTTTAAAATAGAAGAAGATATCGTCTATGGGATCACTTTTAGTCCTGATAGTCAAGAGATTGTGATTATTGCTAGGGATGGTCAAAAGCATCGATGGCCCTTAGAAACAGAATATAATTATTTACAAAAATTGCTCGATCGAGGTTGTCTTTGGTTAGAAGATTATCTCAGGACTCGTCCCGAAAAACGAGAAGCGCTATCCCTGTGTACTGGGAAAATAAAACCATCGAATTAAATTAATTCTTCAAGTCACATTTTAAACTTGGTTTTATACCAAATCCGTTTTTAATAGTGTGATTAACTCCCAAGTTATGAATAGTTTCTCCCCGCTCCACTATACCTTTTAAACAGCATTTAGTTTTACTGGGTGGGGGGCATAATTATTGTCTAACCCACCCGCTAAATAATCTTAATTTTTAATCCGATGGGGGGGGATTTTCTGCGCTTGGCGATCGAGTTTCTGGGGGAGTATCTTCTCCGATAGTTTCTTCTGGGGGCAAATCTTCCTCGGTAACTTCAATAATCACCGTTTCGCTAACGGCAATAGTTTCGACTTCAACAGTTGCGACAGGTTCAGTCGGGGGAATTTCTGGGGGATTTTCGGAAGGGTTGATCTCTTCTATTGCCAAATCAAAATCATCGAAATCATCGAAACTTTCCCCATCATCAATAATTTCTGCGGCTTTTTCCCCAATTTCTGTCACTGATTCTGTAATAGTTTCCCCGATAGCTGCCGCTTTTTCTATAACGGGGTCCACCGTTTCTTGAGCTTTTTCCGCAATTTCTGTCACTGATTCTGTAATAGTTTCCCCGATAGCTGCCGCTTTTTCGACAACGGGGGCAACCGTTTCTTTAACCGTTTCTTTGACTTTTGCTGCTACTTTCTCAGGTTTAGCTTTAGTTTTAGGGGATTGGGAGGGAGTAACTTTCCCCAGACGATTGCCTAACCAACCGACAATAGTAAATAATTTAACCGGTTTGTCGGGATAAAAAAGTGCTTGTCTGAGTTTGAGAGTTTGCCAAGCAAAAGCAATAAATAATATGGCTGCGGCAACTTGTCCCAGGAGGATAGCGCCTGTAATCCTTCCCGCGCACAACCAGAGGACAAGGGCATAGAATAATCCTACCGCACTCCAGAGAAAATCATCTTGACGGTGGCGATCAGGGGCGATAAAAGCGGTGGTGAGGAGGTACAGACTACTCAATCCCACAAAGACCGCTAGGATATAGGGCAACATTTGCGATTCTCCTTTGACATTTCCTTTTTTATTGTGCGTTATTTGGGGTCGATCGAGTCTATTTTTTGATTAATTTTCAAAATTATCGAGTCAGATCGTCTTTAACTGTGTTGATGAATAGCCATAGTTAATATTAGGAAATTCTTGGTTTATCCTCTCATGCTTGTGCCGATCAGATTAAACAAGCTTTCAGACCAAACGATTAAGTTTTGATATTTAACAAGCAAAGAGGAATTAGGAACCCTTGATCAACCCACAGACAAACTGTTATCTTTAGCAATTAGTGCCGATGGTAAATATTTAATTATTGGTATTGCTGACAAAACTGTAAAAATTTGGCAAAATGGGTAATAGTAACAACTCAATATAAGTAAGTAGTTATAATTAAATTGAAGATAAATTTCGCTTCTGATCCCCCCTGCCCCCCTTAATAAGGGGGGTGCCGATTACCCCTTAGTCCCCCCTTGATAAGAGGGGTGTCTGACAACTTTTAACACCTACCTACTTAACTGCTATAATTAGAAACTTATGCCGACAATATTTTATTGGGGAGAAGATGAATTTGCTATTAACCAAGCGGTGAAAAATCTGCAAACAAAACTTCTCGATCCCAATTGGATACAGTTTAATTATGATAAAATTAATGGCGATCGCAATGAAGCAATTATCGAGGCCCTCAATCAAGCGATGACTCCAGTTTTCGGTATGGGAAATCGTTTAGTTTGGTTAGCTGATACGGTTATTTGTCAACAATGTTCCGAGGATATTTTCCAGGAATTACAGCGCACTTTACCCAATTTACCCGAAAATTCCTATCTGTTATTAACCAGTGCCAAAAAACCAGACTCCCGCTTAAAATCGAGTAAGTTTATCCAAAATCAGGCAGAGGTTAAAGAATTTGAACTAATTCCGCCTTGGAAAGTCGAGGAAATTGCCCAAAGAGTTAGGGAAATTGCCAAAGAAGTGGGGGTAAAATTAACTCCCGATGCGATCGAACTCTTAGCGGAAGCGGTGGGAAATAACAGCCGCTTGCTGTGGATGGAGTTAGAAAAACTGCGTTTATTTAAAAATAATTCGGCCGGAACTATTGACAAAAAGGACATTTTAAGCCTAGTCAATGCCAGCAATCAAAGCAGCTTACAGTTAGCCAGTGCTATTTTAAAACGGGAGACAGGCAAGGCCCTCGAATTAGTTAATGAATTATTAAATCGTAACGAGAACCCCTTGGCTATCACCGCCACCCTAGGGGGTCAATTTCGCACTTGGGCAATAGTAAAATTAAAAATTGAAGAAGGAGAAAAAGACGACAAAAATATCGCCGCTGCCGCCGAAATTGCCAATCCCAAGCGACTATATTTCATTCGCAAAGAGATACAATCCTTTTCTTCTAAGCAACTTCTCGCCACCTTGCCCATACTTCTCGAATTAGAATATCGTCTCAAGCGGGGTGCAGAACCTTTGGCAACTTTGCAAACCAAAATTATTGAACTTTGTTGTTTATTGGTGACTTAATACCCTTCCTTGCTGTTCAGAAATCCTCTAGAATCTTATTCTAGAGACTTCTCAAGAACCACCATGACCGATGATGCCATCCCTAGTCTAAACTTAGCGATCTCTAGTTTAGCCACGAGTAATAATTTCGCCCGTTGGGTGACGAAAGCACCCCTACCGGGGGGATATGTGCATCATGACTGTGAATGGACCGAGAGTCTAACCACGGAATGGATGGCATGGCAGGAAATGTTCTGTCTGGAAAAAATGCCCACCTTGCCGATGTTAGAGCAATTAGAAGCAAATTCTCGACCTAAACTGACTCTTTCGGGAGAAGGCGGCAGTTATAGCGGTCAATTGATGCAGAAACTAGGTATTAGTCTCTGGCAATGGTTATTTCAAGCATCAATTAGTCAAAGTTTTGCCCAAAGTCAGGGAATCGCCCTCGGCAAAAATCAGCCCCTGCGAATTCGCTTGGAATGTCGCAATCCCTATTTAATTCTGCTGCCTTGGGAAATTATGCAGCAAGCCGGTAAACAGGCCATATCTTTGCATCCGAATATACTCTTTAGCCGCACCACCAGCGATGTGGACCCACTGCCACCGATAAAACCAAGTAATAGTCTCAATATTCTCTTAGTTATCGGCGAAAAACAGATTAAAACCGCCGCTAGTTCCCTCAGCCTCACCGCCATTAATACGGGTGGAGAAACTAATCCCGACCAGGGACTCGAATCCGAGGCCACCAATCTCATCCGGGCCATCTCCCCCAGTGGTTCCCTCCAGAATTGGGGAGTGAAAGTCAAAGTCGATACCTTAATTCGACCGGGGGCGAAAAAACTGACCAAGGCCTTGGATACGGGTAAATATCAAGCTTTTTTCTACGCCGGTCACGGAATGACCGCCCCCAATGGCGGTTCCTTATTTCTGCGGCCGGGGGAACAACTAAATGGGACGGAGTTAGCCCAAGCTTTGGTGAGAAATCAGGTCATTTTAACGGTTTTTAATGCCTGTTGGGGTGCTTATCCCGCTAAATCAGGTCAGGAGATGATTCCCCGCAGCAGTCTGGCGGAAGTCTTGATTCACCACGGCGTTCCCGCAGTTTTGGCCATGCGAGATGCGATCGCAGATCGCGAGGCCTTGAGTTTTATCGAAGTTTTTACCCGCACCCTCTTCGGGTTCAAAGACAAAGAAGCGCAGATGTCCAAGTTGTTTCCCGGTCCGAGAGTCCCTATCGATCAGGCCGTTCGTATCGCCAGGCAGCAGTTATTAACCCTCTACAAGTACAATCAACCCGCTTGGACTTTGCCGATTCTCTATATGCACCCGGAATTCAACGGGCAATTGCTGCAAACCCTTGATGAGACTCAATCACCGACGGTTATGCCCAATATCTCCGGAACTATGCCCGCCGCTTTCTTATACTATCTCGATCGTCCCGAAAGAAAATGGTCAATCCGTGGTGGTGCCATGAATATAGGACGGGACAGGGAAAATGATCTACAGATTGCTGAAAAATGGGTTAGTAAAAACCATTGTCGGATAATTTGCCGTAAAAATGCCGATTATCCAGACTATCAATACTTTCTCGAAGATTTCTCCCGTTTTGGTACTTTTATCTACCAAGATGGCCACTGGAAGCAGGTACATAACCAAGAAGTTCCCCTAGAGTCCGGTTTACAGATTCGCTTCGGCAGTTGCCAAGGCCAAATCCTCGCATTTGTGGTGGAATAATTAGGGTTGGCTGAAAAAGTTTGTCGTCGGGGTGGGGTGTGGGGTGTGGGGTGTGGGAAGAATAAATAGAAATAATCTCCTGTCTCCTGTCTCGGAGTCTCCTGACTCCTGACTCCTAACCCCACCAACAAACTTTTTGCCGCAAACCCTATCTAACTTTTTGCTTCCTCTTTCAGGGAATAAATTGGTTTAAACCAACCCTTGCGCCAGAAGTAAAAAATCAAGCCCCCCGCTACGGCTAACATGACTAACCAGACCATGAAATAACTCCATTCTCCTTTTAATTCTGGCATATTCTCGAAGTTCATGCCATAGACACCAACGATAAAAGTCAAGGGAATAAAAATGGTTGAAATTACGGTTAAAAACTTCATAATTTCGTTTAATTTATTACCCATAGTGGACATATAAACATCCATCAAACTCGCCGCTAATTCTCGATAAGCTTCGATAATTTCCAGAATTTGAATGACGTGGTCGTAGGAATCACGAAAATAAATTTGTACTTCATCGCTGACTATACCATGATGGTCACGCATCAGTAAATGTAGGACATTTCGCATCGGCCAAATTAAGCGACGCAGTGCTAATAATTCTCGACGGACATCATAGATTTCCTGCATGGTATCTCGATCGGGATTACTAATAATCGCATCTTCCAACGCTTCAATCCGATCTTCGTAGTGTTCTACCACGGGAAAATAACCATCGATAATCGTATCTAATAATAAATAGGTTAAATAATCCGCCCCCGATTTCCGTACTCGTCCCTGGGAAGTGCGAATTCGATCTCTCACTATCTCAAAACAGTCCTGTAATTCCTCCTCTTGAAAACTTAAAAGATAGCGTTTCCCTAACACAAAACTCACCTGTTCCGTATCAAAACCGCTTTCATCTTCTTTCAGTCGCACCATCTGAGAAATCACTAACAATTGATTGTTATAGTCCTCTAACTTGGGACGCTGCGGCACATTAACCACATCTTCTAATAACAAAGGATGCAGATTAAAAATTTCTCCTACCTGTTTTAAAACCGTCTCACTCCCTAACCCTTGAATATCCATCCAAGACACGGTATTTGTGCCAATATAGGGGGCGCAAGCATTGGGAGTAATATCCACCTTGCGAACGGCGTTATCTTCATCGTAGTCAATTAAAATAATCCGCGAGGGTTTGGCATCCGGTTCGATAATTAATGTCCCTGGTTCACTACCCGGTTCATCATAAAAATAATCGAAGTAGTCTTCTTCCTCGTCTCCATCGGTATCAGGACGGTGGTTAACGAATATATCCGGTTGTAGTTGGGTCATAAGCTTACAACAATCTGGCTAGTTTGGGCAATAAGAAAACAGAAAAGTTAAAAAATTTAATTTGCCTAAAGTTACTATCTATCGCCATGAGATTACAGTAAACTGAAAATTGTTTACTGATTTATTCCCTCCTGATAATTGTCAACGATGAGATTAATCGGGAGAATTAGCAATATTGACGGCCAAAATTTATGGAATCCGCCTCTTTTATTCCCCGTCTAGTTATCCCCGTCGGTGATCCCGCCGGAATCGGCCCTGAAGTGGTGTTAAAAGCGATCGCCGATTCCCCAATCTCGTCCGGTTGTCAGATTACTCTAATCGGCACCAGAACGCTTCTCGAAAAAGCCTATCACGATCCCCATCTTCTCGATCGCTTTTCTCTGATCGATTTGCCCTACAATCAAGAAAAAATCGTTTGCGGGCGTGGGGATGCCCACAGTGGCGAAATTAGCTTTCTTTACCTGCAAGAAGCCATAAAACGCACCCTCAAGGGCGAATTTGACGGTATTGTTACCGGTCCGATTGCCAAATCCTGTTGGCAGTTGGCCGGTTATGATTTCCCCGGTCAAACGGAGGTTTTAGCTACCATGGCGGGAATTAACCGTTATGGGATGCTATTCGTCGCTAAATCCCCTCACACCGGCTATAACTTACGCACTCTCCTCGCCACTACCCACATCCCCCTGCGAGAAGTTCCCGATACTCTTAACCCCGATCTGATGACCCTAAAACTAGACCTATTGATCGAGTCTTTAAAGCTAGATTTCGGCATCGATCGCCCAAAAATCGCCATATCCGGCCTTAATCCCCACAGTGGCGAAGCGGGAAAGCTGGGAAGGGAAGAAAAGGACTGGTTACAGCCTTGGCTAGAGTCAATGGGACAAAAATACCCGCAAACCCAATTAATCGGCCTTGTCCCCCCCGATACGCTTTGGGTGGAACCGGGGCGCGCTTGGTTTAGCGGTCAAGGACAACCCGCCGACGCATATCTGGCATTATACCACGATCAGGGCTTAATTCCCGTCAAATTAATGGCTTTTGACTGTGCTGTTAATACTACCATCGGTTTACCTTTTGTTCGCACCTCTCCAGACCACGGGACGGCTTTTGATATCGCCGGTCTTGGTATCGCTAGGGCCCAGAGTATGCAAGCGGCAATCCAATTAGCGATCGAATTATGTCAGCAGCGGGACAACCGGAGAACTAAACTAGAGATATAGCCCTCGATAGGAGACAATTGGGATATGGGTATCGCTTCAGTCAACCCTGCCACGGGAGAAATTCTCAAGACTTTTACCCCTCTAACCTCGGAGGAATTGGCGGCGAAATTGGCCCTAGCTGACGCAACTTTTCAGCAGTATCACCGCACCCCCATCAGTGAACGGGGACAGTGGTTACGGCAAGCGGCGGATATTTTGGAACGGGATCAGGTGACATTGGCTAAAACCATGACTTTAGAAATGGGGAAACCAATCAAATCAGCGATCGCAGAAGTCCTCAAATGTGCCTTGGTTTGTCGTTTCTATGCCGATCATGCCGCCGGTTATCTGGAAGATGTGCCGATCGCCACCGATGCTAGTCGCAGTTTTGTCCGTTATCAACCTTTAGGGGTGATTTTAGCGGTTATGCCCTGGAATTTCCCTTTATGGCAAGTATTTCGCTTTGCTGCCCCCGCTTTAATGGCGGGAAATGTCGGCCTACTCAAACACGCTTCTAATGTCCCCCAATCAGCTTTAGCGGTGGAAAGAATTTTATTAGAAGCTGGTTTTCCCGAAGGCGCTTTTCAAACTCTTTTGATCGGGGCCGATCGCGTTAGTGATTTAATTAACGATGAACGGGTAAAAGCCGCCACTTTAACCGGTAGTGAACCGGCGGGGATGAGTTTAGCAGCCGCCGCCGGAAAACAGATCAAAAAAGTGGTTTTGGAGTTGGGAGGTAGTGATCCTTTTATCGTTTTAGATAGTGCCGATATCGAGGCGGCAGCGGCTACGGCAGTGACGGCGCGATTGTTAAATAATGGTCAGACTTGTATCGCCGCTAAACGGTTTATTGTTATGGAAACTGTCGCCGCTCAATTTGAACAGTTATTAGTGGCTAAATTCCAAGCTTTAAGAGTGGGTGATCCTCTCGATGAAACTGTTGATATCGGTCCTTTGGCCACGGTATCGATTGTCTCGGAAATCGCCGCTCAAGTGGAAAAAACTGTCGCTATGGGTGGTAAAGTTCTTGTGGGGGGTCAACGTTTAGAGGGAAAAGGTAACTTTTATCTACCAACGATTTTAACCGATATTCCGGCTGGTTCTCCGGGGGAAAAAGAGGAATTTTTTGGACCGGTGGCTTTACTATTTCGAGTCAAAAATATCGAGGAAGCGATCGCTTTAGCTAATGATAGTCCCTTTGGTTTGGGTTCTAGCGCTTGGACGAATAACCCCGAAGAAATTGAGCGTTTAATTACCGAAATTGAGGCCGGTTGTGTGTTTATTAACGGTATGGTTAAATCCGATCCTCGTTTACCCTTTGGGGGGATTAAACGTTCCGGTTTTGGACGGGAATTAAGTGTGGAAGGTATTCGCGAATTTGTCAACGTTAAAACTATTTGGATTAAGTAAATCAGTAGGGTGGGTTAGCAACGCGTAACCCACCACCATAACCAATTAAAAATATGCCGCGCATTTTTGATAATATTGAGTCCCATTTATTGCCAATTTTACAGGAAAGTTTATTAGCATCCCAACGCGCTGATTTTTGTGTGGGTTATTTTAATTTGCGCGGTTGGCAATCTATCGATACCTATATTGATCACTTTCTCGGTGGTGATTTGTCCTGTTGTCGTCTCCTGATTGGTATGCAGAAAGCACCCCAGTAATTACTACAGCAATCCCTGTCTTTATTGCCTAGATCAAATGGTATAGATAAGGCAACTTCCGCTCGTTTAAAAAAACAAATTGTTCAGGATTTTTGCCAGCAATTAACTTGGGGGAATCCTAGCAATCGCGATCAGGCAGCTTTGCAACGTTTGGGTCAACAAATCCAAGCGGGTAAGCTCGTAATTCGCCTATTTTTGCGCTATAATCTCCATGCTAAATTATACCTTATTAATCAAGATGATGTCAATAACCCAACGGTGGGATTTTTAGGTAGCAGTAATCTAACTTTTGCGGGATTACAACAGCAGGGAGAATTAAATATTGATGTGCTTGACCACGATGCTTGTGCCAAATTACAAAAGTGGTTTAATGATCGTTGGTCAGATACTTGGTCTTTAGATATTTCTGCGGATATTGTCGAGGTAATTAACCAAAGTTGGGCCAGGGAAAGTCTGATTCCTCCCTATCATATCTATTTAAAAATAGCTTACCATCTTTCCTTTGAAGCCAGGGCAGGTTTAGCAGAATACAAAATTCCCCGACAGTTTGACCAAGACTTACTAGATTTTCAGAAATCGGCCATTAAAATTGCCGCTCGTTATGTGCAAAGACGCGGTGGGGTCTTAATTGGCGACGTGGTGGGGTTAGGAAAAACGCGCATCGCTTCCATTCTAGCATATATTTTGCAAGAAGACTACGATTTAGAAATCTTAATTATTTGTCCGAAAAATCTCCTGACTATGTGGGAGGATTACAGCTATAAATACAAATTAAGAGCGAAAATTATCCCCTTAAGTCAGGTGATGCAGAAATTACCCAATCTGCGGCGCTATCGAGTGGTAATTATCGATGAAAGTCATAACCTTCGCAATCGAGAGGGTAAACGTTATCGGGTGATACAGGACTATATCAACACCAATGAAAGTCGCTGTATTCTCTTGACTGCGACTCCCTACAATAAAAACTATCTTGACCTGTCCAATCAACTGCGTTTATTCATTCAAGAGGATACTAATCTCGGAATTCGTCCCGAAAGACTACTAGAATCTCTGGGAGGAGAAATCGAATTTAATCGCAGACACCAATCTCCGGTTAGGTCCCTAGCAGCCTTTGAAAAAAGTGACTCTCCCGACGACTGGAGAGACTTAATGCGTCTCTATATGATTAGACGGACTCGCGGTTTTATCAAAAATAATTATGCTACAGAAGACGAACAGGGTCGTCGGTATCTAAAATTTGCCGATGGGTCGAGGGTATATCTTCCCCAACGACAACTAAAGACAATCAAGTTTGACCTGCAAGACTCGGTTTATGCGCGTTTATATTCGGAAGCAGTGGTGATAACTCTCAACGGATTGAAGTTACCCCGTTACGGATTGGGAAATTATCTGATTAAAGGATGTAAAGGGACAGGAGAGGAGGAAACTATCTTAAAAAGTCTATCCCGCGCGGGTAAAAGATTAATGGGATTTTGTCGGACGAATTTATTTAAACGTTTGGAGAGTGGGGGGTATGCTTTCCTACAATCCCTTGACCGTCATATTCTCCGCAACTATATTTTCCTTCATGCCATGGCCAATAATCTACCCCTTCCCATCGGGAGTCAGGATCTAGCTTTGTTAGACACTCGTTATCTGGATGAGGATTTAGTCACTCATGGAGAAGAAGACAGTATAGAAACCGAGGACACTGGGGGGATAACCGGGTTAGAAAAAGAGTATCAAAAAAGAGCCGAACAAGTGTATCAAAAGTATGTCAGTGATTATCGCAAGCGCTTTCAGTGGATTAAAACCGAGGTCTTTAAACCCGCATTGAAAAAAGACTTACAATCCGATGCCTTGGCTTTAATAGCATTATTGCAGACCTGTGGGACTTGGCAGCCAAAGACCGACGAAAAACTAGAGAAGTTATGGCAGCTGTTACAGGAAAATCATCCCCAAGAGAAGGTGTTAATTTTTAGTCAATTTGCAGACACGGTGACTTATTTAGTTACTCAGTTGCGAAATCGGGGAGTGGATAAGATTGCGGGAGTGACGGGAAACTCTCCTAATCCTGCGGAAATTGTCCATCGTTTTAGTCCCCGCAGCAATTCTCAGCAAGTGGAGGAAGAAATACGAGTCCTAGTCGCGACGGATATCCTCAGTGAAGGGTTAAATTTACAGGATTGTGCCATTATCGTTAATTATGACTTGCCCTGGGCAATTATTCGTCTCATTCAACGGGCCGGAAGGGTAGATAGAATCGGTCAAAAAGCAAGTCAGGTTCTCTGTTATTCCTTTTTACCTGCGGAGGGAGTGGAGAGAATTATTAAACTACGGACGAGACTATCTCAAAGACTGCGAGAGAATGCGGAAGTGGTGGGGACCGATGAGATATTTTTTGAGGAGGAAATGGATAACCAGACTTTATTAGATCTGTATCATGAAAAATCTGAGGTTATCGAAAATTTGGGTTAAAACCCCGTCGTTTTACGACGGCTTTTCTTGATCTTTAATATAGCACTTAAGAACTTCCAGGGTTGCACCTATCAGTTATCAGTTATCAGTTATCAGTTATCAGTTATCAGTGGGTAAGTCATCAGTTATCAGATGTGAGTTTTTAAGTGTGCAGTATTAAATAGAAGTTTCCTCCTGTCTTTTTAATGTTTACTGTTTACTGATTACTGTTTACTGATCACTGATTATAGAGTGTCTTTCATGAGCGCAACCGACTTGACATTATTGATAGATCTAGTTAAAATAGAGTACAGACAGACACATTTTAACCCAATGAAAGCAAGGTATCAATACCGCCTTTACCCAACCAACCAACAAAAGAGGCTTTTGTCTCAATTGTTCGGTTGTGTGCGTGTTGTCTGGAACAATACCTTAGCTTACTGCCAAGAACAGATTAAAAAAACAAAAGAAAAACAGTGGTTAACCGAGGTTTCTTCTATTCCTTTGCAACAGTCTTTAAGAGATTTAGAGACAGCCTACTCTAACTTTTTTGCATCTTGCAAGGGAGAAAGAAAAGGGAAAAAAGTCAAACCTCCTAAATTTAAAAAACGTAAATCTAAACAATCAGCGAGATTTACCGATAATGGCTTTACCGTCAATCAACACCACGTTACTTTAGCAAAAATCGGTGATTTAAAAGTCGTTTGGAGTCGTCCATTACCCTCTAAACCTTCTAGCGTCACCGTGATTAAAGACGCAGCCGAGCG
>SFAQ01000013.1:0-9477 GCA_007096525.1 Microcystis wesenbergii Mw_QC_B_20070930_S4
CTTAACGCGCCTTTTTATTTTCACATTATATGCGTTACGCTATGCTAACACATTCTACCCTTTTTGTATTGCGATGCCGAAGGCACTGCGTAGCAGTACGCTGATCTGATAACACAATTGTTAAGAGGGGTTAAAAGCCCCTTTTTTTTGGTAAATTATGAGGACAGAGGTAAAGGACGATTTGATATTATATGCGTTACGCTACACTAACCCATCCTACAATTGCTTGAACTATCAAAACAGACTAGAAAGGTGGTAATTGAAAATGACCAGCGACAATTCCAGGAACGGTAATATCCTCATCCAATTCTTCCCACCGTAGAGCATAGCCATTTACATCAACCTTAACCGCAGCCAATTGCTCATTCGTTGCTTGTTTCAAGATGCGGAAGCGATCGCCAGGAAAACCGATAATACGTCCATCACTAAGTTCAACATATATCATGCGTTCTTCTGCCCAGGCTCGAATAGCGGCAGGCTCAACAGTCATTATAGGATTAATGTTTGTGGAAATCACGATAAGCACTCCTTAAAAGGTCTTGATTTTTATAAACTAGCCTCTCTACTTCTCGTAGCTCATGGGCAGGAATACCACGATTGGAAGCTAAAATGATTATCGGTTCAGGCCAAAATTTACATTCACCATCAGGAGAACGTGCATGAATATGTGGCGGTTCGGAACCTTCATCGGAATAGAAGTGAAACCGAAAATGTCCAATTCTAATGACCGTTGGCATTCAGTGAAATTCGTAATCATTGAGAGTTGCTGGTTCTTTATTCTAGTCGGAAATTGTGGCGATCATTGTCGCACCCCAATCAGACCGATAAGGACTTTCAGAGCGATCGCCAATCGCGTAGGGTGCAATTAACGTACCCTTTTATTTTCATTGGCCTATTATATGCGTTCTTTATCGAAAGCCTCAATTAATATCTATTCAGGAGACTTTGTACCATCAATCCCTCGCATCCTTGAACTTTTGGCGATCGCGTTAGAGACACTTTCATTCAGTGCGATCACTATCTTCTTGTTAATTAAACTTTAAAACGGCGATCACTTAAAACTGAGGTTTAATATAATCGTCCCAAGCTTTAAGTAGATAGACAGCATCTTCGCTTGAAATTCTTCCCAATTTAGCAAGCAGTAAGTTTTTTTCCAAGCAATCAAGACGGGATAAACGTACAGTAGAGGGAACCCTCAAACCACTATTGACCCAATCTTTTAATAATATATCTGTCTGTGTTCGGGGCATTGCTGAGGTTACTGCCGTGACAACAACATCATCTCCGTCAACCCAAAGAATCAAAACGGGTCTTTTTTTTGATGACGTACCATCAGTAAATAGAATTTTGGCAACCCAGAACTCACCTCCTTTAATAGTCGTCATATAAACCTTCGTCTTCTGGGGCATAACTATTTAGGAATGAAGAATGAAGGCGATCGCTAACTAAGGTTTTGGGCTGAATAGTAATCACCCACTTCCCTTTACCAATTCCTTGCACAACAGAACTGGGAAGATTGAGTTGCTCTCCTTCTTCAATTTCTACTTCAAAAGCTAATTTTAATAACTGATTTTTCATAAAGCAAAAACACTTATAATATTGAAGATGTTAGCACAGAGCGTAGAAGCATCAGCGATCGCCATCATCAAAAGTGGAAATGACTCGGCTTTGCAATAAAGCATAAGCTAACTATTCCTTATCAGAAACCCCTATTAACCCTTTCTCTGAAGACATTGTAACATCAATCCCGCGCATCCTTAAGCCTTTGGCGATCGCGTTAGAGATCGCTTTAGCCTAGGCAACTGCGATCGCTGTGTTACCTTAATAGATAGACCTGATTTTAAAAGGGTTTTACCATTATTCAGCAAGCCCTATCTAAACAAACGGTTAAGGGTTTTAATCACCAAGGTCGGGGATTATGAAAATCTATCAAATTTTATTCCAATCCCGACTTCTAATTCTTCCAGTTTGGTAATAAGTTGAAACTAGCTCAATATAATCTTTAAAATCATCATTTTCAACCACAATACGATTCACTGATTGCCAGTCAATTTCTGCCCTAGATTTTGCTGGTAAAAATATCTCACTTTCGGAAGGGTTTTCCGTATCTAGAATAATGACTCCAATTCCATGAAGTGCAGACAACATACGCAGTTCTTGTTCAATATTATCAGTTATAGAAGTTGTGACTAAATATCCTTCATTAGCCCAACTAGAATTACTAACTGCTTGAAAAAAGCTACTTCTAATATTAGAGCTATTCAGTTCCTTTTTAACCTCAAAAGACCAGAGCCTCACTCTTCTTCCTTCTCCTTCTTGAACGCAAGTTCTGACCAACTCATGCCATTCCTTATCAATTGCCTGCATTGCCACAATATCAGGATGTAACCATTGATTTCCGCCTGCTCCCCGTTGATTCTTAGAGCGTTTATCATCAATTCTTTGACAATAAAGCTTGTATTCTATTTTGAGAAAATCAATTAAAAAGGGATAAAGCTCTAGTTCTGATAAAACTTTTGTGGACGGAAGAGATTGCACAGAAATTTCTTCTTCTAACTCACTATCTTCGTTGTTATTTTGAGAGACAGTAAAGTAGGAAGAATCTTGATCAATCAATTTTTCATTATCATACCAGTAAATTCTTGGACGAGGTTTATCCTGCCAGCAAATATGGGGATCTTTCTTGATAATACTATCCTTATTTGAGCCAATTTCAGCGACAACCTGAGAAATAAAAGCCCTATCGCTGGGAAATCTTTCATTATTTCGCTTTTCCTGATAGTCTTCGGGATACTTGGCAACAATCGCTTCTGCAATTTGTCTTGCATTAAATTTTTCTCCTGGATGCTGCTTTAAAAATTCAGCTATCTTTTGAACTTGAGATAAGTTAGACATTAATCGAGATCAATAATAAGATAATGACTAAGTAACACTATTTCCTCTCTGATATTCTATCAGATGATCGCTTTTTCTGTAGTCCGATCGCCGCTCTTGTAGAAACCCGACAAACTATTCCATTAGGGATGATTATAATTAATTGTGGGATCGCAATCTTGTAGGGTGCGTCCCCTATACCTTTCACCCTTTTAAATATAAGTGCGATCGCTTTTCTACGGGAACACAGAAACGGGTAGAATCGATCAATGCAGTTGTTTTCTTTCGAGGTGTCATCATTACTAAGAAAGCTACCCGTTCCTTAGCCGGTATTGCCGGAATTGTCGCCGTTGCCACCTTAATCAGTAAGGTATTTGGTTTAGTCCGCGAACAGGTAATCGCCGCTGCCTACGGTGTTGGGCCGGTGGTGAACGCCTACGCTTTTGCCTACGTTATCCCCGGTTTTCTGTTAATTCTCCTCGGTGGCATTAACGGCCCCTTTCACAGCGCTTTGGTCAGTGTTTTGGCCAAAAGAGATAAATCCGAGTCCGCACCGATTGTGGAGACTGTCACCACCCTAGTCAGCGCCATTTTATTAGCTGTCACCGTCTTTTTAATCGTTTTTGCCAATATTTTTATTGATGTTCTCGCTCCCGGTTTAGATGCCGCCACCCGTGGCATGGCCATTCAACAACTGCAAATTATGGCTCCCATGGCGGTTTTAGCCGGTTTAATCGGCATCGGTTTCGGTACTCTCAACGCGGCGGATCAATACTGGCTACCGAGTCTCAGTCCGCTTTTTTCCAGTGTGGCGGTGATTTTCGGCGTGGGTTTGCTGGCTTGGTTCCTTGGCGATCGCATTGATCAGCCGCAATATGTGCAACTAGGGGGTTTTGTCCTCGCCGGGGGTACTCTCGTCGGGGCGCTCTGGCAATGGTTAGCACAAGTGGGCGCACAAGTCAAGTCAGGTTTAGGAAAATTAACATTTCGTTGGGATTGGCGGATTCCGGGGGTGTCGGAGGTGTTGCGGGTGATGATTCCGGCGACCTTATCTTCGGGAATGTTGCATATTAACGTTTATACTGACCTCTTTTTCGCTTCTTTTATCGAAAATGCCGCCGCTTCCATGCGTTACGCCAGTTTTATCGTTCTCACGCCCTTGGGCATCATGTCTAACATGATTCTCGTGCCGTTTATGCCGATATTTTCTCGACTGACGGAACCGGAAAATAGGGGAGAATTGAAGCAAAGAATCCGTCAGGGTTTATTATTGACGGCTTTAACCATGTTACCCTTCACCGCTATCTTTATCGCCCTCGCTTTCCCGGTAGTGCGGGTTATCTATCAACGGGGTGCCTTTAATCTGGCTGCCTCGGAACAGGTGGTTCCCGTATTAATGGCCTACGGTTTCGGGATGTTTTTCTATCTCGGCCGCGATGTCTTAGTACGAGTGTTCTATGCTTTGGGGGATGGCGACACTCCCTTTAAGGTGAGTATGGTGAATATTTTTCTTAATGGTGTGCTGGATTTCCTCTTGTATAAACCTTTTGGTACTCCGGGGATTGTTTTAGCCACCGTGGGAGTTAATATCCTTTCTATGGGCATTTTTACGGTGATTTTAAATCGTCGTTTAGGAGGTTTACCCTTGGGAGAATGGGGTTTATCCTTGTTGGGATTAACGGTAATTACAATGCTTTCTGGTGTTGCTAGTTGGGGTGCTAGTTGGGGTTGGGAAAAGGTTTTCGGTGCTGGTAATATTTTCCTACAATTATTACAGTTAGGTTTTGCTTCAACCGTAGCAGTAGGTTTATTCCTCCTCGGTGCGATGTTATTGAAGTTACCGGAATTAGACCTATTAATCTCGCGAGTTCGTCAGAAGTTCTTGAAAAAATCTTAGGTTTAAGTTGCTGCCTCACCTCATCATTACATAGGGTTTGCGGCAAAAAGTTTTTCCTGGTGGCAGGGTGTGGGGTGTAGGGTGTAGGGTGTAGGGTTTTACCCATTTTCATCTGGTCAATTACCTAATTTTCAGGGAAAAAGTACCTGAATTTTCCCCCCAATCACTGCAAGGGTCGGCACTTTTTGATGGCCAAAAGGTCTAAAAGTTTTACCCAACAAGGTCTTTAGATTTATTAAGCAAACCCTATTTATTTTTAGGAATTGGGGGCAGTTGCGGTGATTTTCGGCGAGAATTAGCACCAGATATTTTCGGAGGTAGGGGTGCATAATTGCGATTAGATAAACTTTGAAGGCTCTTTTTCATATTAGCAGGTTCCGGCAGTTCTAGAGTTACCCCTTCCCTAGCAGTCATTGTTTCCCCTGGTAGGCATAAATCAAAAACAAAGGCGGAATTATTGGTTAAATCAGCCAATTCTAATGTTACCATCTCTAGAGAGGATTCTCGTGCTAAGAAAGGTTCAATTTCGGTTTTAATTAACTGTTCTAATTGAGCCAAATAATTGATCTTAACAGGAGTAACAATTAAAGTTAACATTTCTTGCCAACCTTGCCCCTCTAATTCGGCCAGAATATCCCCATAACAGCGAATTTTCCAGCTACCTATTCCTAAATCTCGATAGGAAAAAATTTCCAGCCAACCCCCGGCATCCGATCGATAATAATGGGTATATCGTTCACTACTTTCGGGAGATTCGTAATCGATACGCACTTCAATATGGGCAAAAGGAGAATCCAGACGGGCCAAAAGACGATAGTTTCCCGAGACAATTTCTAGGGAATTAGTAGAAATTGTGCGTCCGTGATTCTCCCCTTGTTTTTGCAGTATAAATTCCATAATCTTAGCCTAGGCCTAATGTTTGGCCATGACGCTAACACTTAGGATTTGTGCCGAGAGATTTGCGCTTTTAATTCCCCTGCTTGTGTCAATAAATCCCCTTGGGTTAGACTAATTTGCTCTTGGGTGGCCATCCATTTCAGTTGTACCGTGCCATTTTCAGCCTCAGCATCCCCCAAAATTATACAGCCCACGGCCTTAGCTCGATCGGCCCGTTTAAATTGTTTTCCGAAAGCGCTGCCGCTTAAGTCTAACTCGACGCTAAACCCCAATCCGCGTAATTGCTGCGCTAATACCGCACTGCGTGCCTCAGCTTTTTCTCCTTTGGAGACGAGATAAAAATCGGGAACCAAAAAAGATAAAGATTGCTTTTGTTGTAATAATATAATCAGACGTTCTAAACCGATCGCCCAACCCACTGCTGGCGTGTCTGGACCGCCTAATTGAGCTATTAAACCATCATAACGGCCACCACCGCAAACCGTAGCTTGAGCGCCTAAATCATCGGACTGAATTTCAAAGGCCGTATGGGTGTAATAGTCCAATCCTCGCACTAAACAGGGATTAAGATTATAGATAACTCCCAAATCGGTTAGTAAAGATTGCACCCGTTCAAAATGCTTTTGAGAATCACTGCCGAGGTGTTCAAGAATACTGGGGGCATTCTCACAGATAATCTTGGTTTTCTCGTCCTTACTATCCAAAATTCGCAGGGGATTTTTTTCTAATCTCTGTTGAGAATCTGCATCTAAATCAGCTTTGTAGGGAGTCAAATAATCTAGCAGGGCCTGACGATAATTTTGCCTATCTTGGGCATTTCCCAGGGAATTAAGGTCTAATTTTAGGTTTTCTAGCCCCACAGCTTTTAATATCTCGCTGGCAAGGGTAATTACTTCCACATCCGCCCTAGGGTCATCACTTCCCAACAATTCGACCCCGATTTGATGAAACTGTCGCTGCCTACCCGCTTGCGGACGTTCATAACGAAACATCGGCCCCTTATACCAGAGTCTTTGTACTCCTCCGGCGGCCTGTAATTTGTGTTCAATGTAGGCCCGAACGACCCCAGCCGTTCCCTCCGGTCGCAAAGTCAGGGAACGTTGACCGCGATCAAAGAAAGTGTACATTTCTTTACCCACCACGTCCGTCGCTTCCCCGATACCCCGTTCAAAAAGTTGCGTCTGTTCAAAAATGGGAGTTCGTATCTCTTGATACAGCGCAGTCCCTAAAATTCTGCTGGCAGTTTCCTCTAACCACTGCCAGTAACCGACCTCCGCCGGTAAAATATCTTTTGTGCCTCGGATTGCCTGGATTTCGCCCATAGTTCTCTGTATTTTTATCCCTATTTCAACAATCTTAAACCGCTGAGAGTCACTAATACCGTCGATCCTTCATGACCGATGACACCTAGAGGTAAAGTTATATCACCAACAAAATTGGCTATTAGCAATATGCCGATAAAGGTGAGAGCGAAAGTGATATTCTGTTTAACGATGCGATTGGCACGACGACCAAGGTTAATCGCGCTGGGAATTTTGGCTAAATTATCGGACATAAGGATAATATCGGCCGTTTCCAAGGCGACATCACTACCAGCTTTTCCCATGGCAATCCCCACATTAGCCATGGCTAAAGCGGGCGCGTCATTAATGCCATCTCCCACCATAGCAACAGTGTGATATTTTTCTTGCAGATTTTGGATGACGGTTAACTTATCTTCGGGCAGTAAATCAGCGTAAACTTCCTCAATGCCGAGTTTTTTAGCGACTTTATCGGCACTTTGTTGGTTATCACCCGTAATTAAAACGATATGTTCGATACCGATCTTTTTTAGCTTCTCCACCAGATTAACTGCCGAGTCACGAAGGGTATCGGCCACAGCGATCGCACCGAGCATTTGATTCTCTTGTACTACCCAAACGAGGGTTTTACCTTCTTTTTGTAAACGTTCGTGGATAGCTAGGATATTCTGGTCAAGATCAGCAATATGGTCACGAATATAGGCAAAATTGCCCACAGATACCGACTTATCGGCAATTTTTCCCGTGATACCTCGTCCCGATACCGCTTGTACCTGATTAGCACTGAAGAAATTTATACCACGTTCGATCGCTGTGGCGGTAATAGCGGCCCCAATGGGATGTTCGGAACAGGATTCTAGGGATGCAGCCACCGCTAACACCTCATTTTCGCTGACTGCATGGATAGGGATAATTTCCACCACTTGCAACTTACCAAGGGTGAGAGTGCCGGTTTTATCAAAAGCGATCGCTCGTATGCGGCCGATCATCTCCAATCTTGCGCCATTTTTGAATAAAATCCCCTGTTTTGCCCCGTTAGCGATACCCGATAACAAAGCTGGCATAATTGAGGCCATTAAAGCACAGGGAGAAGCCACCACGAGAAAAATTAAGGCGCGATAGATAGTGGTTTCCCAGGTCCAACCCCAGAAAAAAGGCGGTAAAATCCCGAAAATTAAGCCCAAAATCACGATAATTTTCGCATAACCCCGCTCGAAACCTTCGATAAACTGTTGGGAGGGAGGGGATTCATTTTGCGCTTTTTCTACCAAACGAATCACCCTTTCAATTAAGCGACTTTCGGGGGGAGTTTCCACCTTTAAACGTAGCACTCCCGCACCGTTGAGAGTTCCCGCAAAGACTTCTTCACCGATGGTTTTATCCACGGGAAGGGATTCCCCAGTAATTGGTGCTTGATTAATGGGACTGTTTCCCTCCATAATAATGCCGTCAATGGGGATTAATTCACCCGGTTTGACCAAAACTGTATCACCGATGTGTAATTGCTTGATAGGAACCTCTTTTTCCCTGTCTCCCGTGATTAATCTAGCAGTATCGGGAGTCATGGCCATGAGAGAACGAATATTGCGATCGGTTTTCGCCAGGGCAATCTGTTCTAATGCGCCACTAATAGCGAAAATCAGGATTAAAATAGCTCCATCGATGATGAGATAGTAATTACTGTCCCAGAGTCCCAAAATCGCCGCCCCTAACGCCGCTACAATCATTAAGAGGTCCACATCTAGTTCTTTTTCCTCGCATAAAGTCGTTAATCCTGCTTGGGTACTTTCGTATCCTCCCACCACATAGGCGATCGGTAGTAGGATTAAAGCTAGGCCGATCAGATTAAAGTGTAGGCATAACCAACCAAAAAAGACTAAAATAGCGCAAATTCCCGCGGCAAATGCCGAGGAATACTCAGACAACCAAGAGGACGAAATACTCTGAATCATGGAGCGATGGCAATTAATTCTCTCCCCATTCTAGAAAACATTGGATCGATGCAGAAAACCGCTATCACGTTATCCCCCGCACCCAACCTAGCCGATAATAATTGGAATTTTGCCGAGGTTTGGATCGATCCGCTGCTATCTCCTCCCTATATCTTGCTTTTACTCGCTGAATCTTCAGGAAACTATCGCGTTTACGATCCCTCTGAGGGTTATCAGGTAGTATTCACCGGTGCGAGTTACGAGGAAGCGGAAAATTGGCTATTAGAGGACGAGTTTGAACCGGTAGAGGGACGACTTTCGCCAGTAGAGATATAATTTCCTTATCTTCCTTTCCCCCTTTCTTGGATGCTATCCTTACTAAAAAAGCGATGGAATTGGCTAAAATCGCTCTTTATAGGCAGTCCGAGGGCAGTTAACCCCAAAAAAGTCAAAAATACTCCTTCGGAACCCCGTCACGCACCAGAGGGATAGAGCGAACTCATGAAAACCGACACGATTTTCTACCGACTTTTTCAAACCTTTCCAGGTCTTCTGTTTGAGTTAATCGACTTTCCCA
>SFAQ01000130.1:0-18899 GCA_007096525.1 Microcystis wesenbergii Mw_QC_B_20070930_S4
CTACAATCAAAATGGTAGTGCTGCTGGCTTAGGAACTGGTGCTGAATTTGCCAATTTGTTGACTGTTCCTACCCTGATAGCGGCTGATTTCGCACTGATAAATTAACCTAGCCACACAGCCACTAATTTTACCAATAGTTTTAACTCAAGTTCTCAAGGGGAAGTTCTGGTTTTTTCCTAATTTGTCAAGACCTCAGTAGTTACGGGATTTTCCGAAAAATAGGGCAGTTTTCAGGCTACCCTAACCGGAAAATTAATCCCCAAAATGGGAGATAATCGCGTCGGCAAATTCGGAACATTTCAGAGGAGGATTAACGGGAGGTTCCATCAGACGCGCTAAATCGTAGGTAACTTGTCGATTAGCGATCGCCGCAGCAATACCTTTTTTAATCAGATCCGCCGCTTCTTGCCATCCCATGTATTCCAACATCATTACCCCGGAAAGAATCACCGAACCGGGGTTAATTCGGTCTAAACCGGCGTGTTTAGGGGCTGTGCCGTGGGTTGCCTCAAAAATAGCGCAAGTATCGCCAATATTCGCCCCGGGTCCCATCCCTAAACCACCGACGATCGCCGCTGCCGCGTCGGAGAGATAATCGCCATTCAGGTTCATAGTAGCGAGGATCGAGTATTCATCGGGACGGGTTTGGATCTGTTGGAAGATACTATCGGCAATGCGATCGTTAACCATAATTTTATCTTGCCACTGCCCATTGCCGTGGGTTTCCCAGATAGCATCGAGAACACTGGTCACTTCTTGGCAGATTTTGGCTTTTTTCTCGTCTGTGAGGGCATCATAACCCGGTTCCACCATGCGGGCGTTATCTTCGATGCTCAGATCAGGGTTTTTCTCCTTATTGCTGAGTATCCAAGACTCCATCTCGGTAACGCACACATCCCGGAATTCACTTTTAGCTAATTCGTAACCCCAATCCCGGAACGCCCCTTCCGTATATTTCATAATGTTACCCTTGTGGACGAGAGTAACCTGATTTTTCGGTTTCGGTAAAGTCAGCGCCCGTTCGATCGCCCGGCGGACTAATCTTTGGGAACCTGTCTTACTAATCGGTTTGATCCCGATACCCGCATCGAGGGGAATTTGTTTTTTTCCGTGTTCGGGAGTGGCGGGAATTAGTTCGGTGTTGAGATAATTAATCAGTTTATCGGCGATTTCCGTGCCTTGTTTCCATTCGATGCCGAGATAGATATCCTCGGTATTTTCCCGATAGACGATGACATCGAGTTTTTCCGGGGTTTTATGGGGGGAAGGGGTTCCCGCATAGTAACGACAGGGACGAACACAGGCATAAAGGTCAAAAATTTGCCGCAAAGCCACATTCAGGGAACGAATGCCGCCACCGATGGGAGTGGTCAAGGGACCCTTGATGGCTATACCATATTCTTTAATCGCTGTCAATGTATCTTGGGGTAGATATTGATAGGTCCCGTAGATTTCGCAAGCTTCATCGCCAGCATAGACTTTAAACCAATGGATTTTCCGTTGACCACCGTAGGCTGTGGCGATCGCTGCATCGATAACTTTTGCGGTTGCGGGCCAGATATCGACCCCCGTACCGTCACCGCGAATGAAGGGAATGATGGGATCGTCGGGAACTAGAGGTTTTCCCTCAGAAAAAGTAATTGTCGAGCCTGTTGTCGGTGGGGTGATTTTTTCGTAGCTCACAGTCATGGGCTTCCAGAAACAGTATTTATCTATACGTTGGGAGTCTAGCGCCGTCAATATCTATACTCAGGGATTTTGGGTAATTTCTTAAAGATTCCCTTGCTGGCATCAACTTCGTACCTCACCATTAAGATAACTGCTATAGCTAAGACTCATTTATACTAAATCTAGTTTATTGAAAGACTGATTATCTATATCCTCCTTTTGCATGAGTGCAAGAGTGCATGAGTGCCTGTCCTGATATGTAGCCTATACTCAACGGATTTAGTATGAAATTTGCCGTATCTGGTGAGAAAAAAGAGAGGAATTTGATGACAGTTTACCCAAAATTGATCGGGAAATTATCGACTAACCGTTGGTTCTATAATCTCAATTTTTTCGATGATACCGAAGTTTTCACTAATTGCTCGTGTTGCTTTCAGTTGACCGGTTACTAAAAACTTCAGCTTCATTTTAATTGAGGATGTATCGGCTGGATTTCCTGCTAAAAACTGAATTTGTCGCAGTTGGGCTAAAATTCCCAGGGAAGCTGCATTATATTCTGTTTTGTAGGTGGGGTTTTGATTATAGGCTTCGATTAATTGGTCGTGGTGGGTTAGGATGGAGCCAGCAATGAGAGCCGTTAATTTTTCCAGTTCATTGGTACTTGCAGCTTGTATCTCTATGAAAAGTTCTTGTTCAAAGTTTCTTAAGCTAAAAATCCCGACAAACGAGTAGATAAACAGGATACTTTCTGCTTTTGATATATCATAGATAAAGTTACACTCTTTAGTTGTATAATTGATGGTGAAGTCTTGTTTTTCCTGAAGCCAAATTTGCTTTTCTGTTAATGTACCTTCAGCAAAGAAAACTTGACACTGAATCGTTCCTTGTAGCGGTGTTTTGGCTAAGATATATGGTCCTAAAGGCTTTTCTTGGCTGACAGCCAGTTTTTCCCGAAACTCTTCTGGACGCGGTTGATTAGAGGTGTTTTCTCCGGGCTGTTGGCTGATGGTAAAGCAACCCGGAGTTAGCACAATAATCGGGAGATTACTGCTATCACTTGAGTCAACTGGTCCGGCTTTAATGTGTTGCTCTGCGGGAGAAACAACGCTTGCTAAGGTTTCAACTAGCAAGCTGATTATTCTCAAAACTAGGTTTTGAATCATGGCAGTTTTTGGGAATATTAACTACTTCATTGAGAGAGGACTTCTACTTTTTTAGCGTCGTCAAGATTTTCTTCTTCCTCAGCTTTAGCGAGTAACTCTTCTAATACTTGAATCGCACCACTGATGCGAAGCATGGTAGTTCTTAGATTAGACTCTTGTGTTTCTAGATCAGCTAACATTTTTTGACCGGACTCATATTCGGCTTTGAGTTGTTCGATGCGTTCTTTGATTTGTTCTTTCATGTTCCTTTAGTGATAAGTTGTTTGAGCAATGATTTCTTCTATGATACTCGATATTTCTGCTTCTGAGTCAATATGCTTGGCTAAAACCTGTGCTGTTGTCTCTAATATACGGTTAGTTTCCTAATGTAGTAAAATGTAGGGTGCGTTAGACGGTGACAAACTCTGCTTTTACTTAGGACTAGCAATCCGTCGTAACGCACCGATTTAATGATGAAGTTGGTGCGTTACGGCGGGTTATTTATTTGGTTTTTTTTACTGAATTAGTAGCCGCCTAACGCACCCTACAAACTGATTTAGCATGACAAGTTCGGTAGAACCTAAAATTTTTGGGTTTGAGACTCTAAAGCTTTGACTTTTTCTGCCAATTCTAAGATTGTATTTTGTTGCTCTTTTAGAACTTTGGTTAGCACCGCAACAATATGATTAGGACTGATTGTTTTTCTGTCACGAGATGCCACTAAGTCGGGGACATCTTCTGCGATAAAGCCAAGATGTAAATTATTATCTTTATCCGCTTTTAGGTTGTATTTAACTGGGTTTAGTTGAGCTAAGGATTGAACAGCTTCTTCGGCAGAAATATCCAGAATATTCTTCTTTAACTTTCTCGAAGAAACCTGCGCCATAGACCAGTATGTTAGAGCGCCATTAACTTCTAGTCGATCCCAAATAGACACCCGACGACCTTGACCGGCAGATCTATTGCCAACAATCATCAGGGTTTGATAAGCTCCCGTGTCATTAGAAATTTCTGCCTGATTGGTAACTGCATCAGGAAAACAACTCCAACTGGAAGTGAATCGAATTGGATTAGAACCAGTAAGAATTCGGAGGCTACCTGCTACATCTAATTTGTCATTTGGTGTGGAGATTCCTATTCCCACATTACCACTGGGTTTAATTCTCATTAATTCTTTACCTTGAACCTCTCCTCCGGCTAGTACATTAACAAATCTTAAGTCATCTTGTGGATCATCACCCCAAGCAATTACCGCATCTTTTCGGTTAGTTCCTTCATTTTTTAAGCCAATAAATAAACTATCACTATCCCAATTAATCTTGATCCCTTTTTGCATCCACTCACGATTTCCGGCAGTATTTCCGGCAAAAGGTGGATCGCCAATTTCTAAGACATTTGTTACTGATAAATTACCAGAAACTGAAAGCTTACCATTTGCATCAAGAGTCATCAAGGATGTTCCACCACCTGCATTTAATTCAGCATCATTGTGTGAACCACCTTTATACCAAGCAAAGTTTGCATCGCTACGAAAATATTGGGTCGAAATTTGTACGCCAATTCCATAGTTAGTTGACCATAAATTAAGCATTTGACGCACTTGTGAACCAAAACTAACTAAACCCGTTACTGATAAATTTCCAGCAACCTTAACTTCTCCTGTCCCTTTTGGTTTTAATTGTAAATCTTGATTAGGATTACTTCCAGCTGCATAAATGGTATTGAAGCCAAAGCCAATTCCTTGAGTACCATTGCTATGGCGAAATTCTACACCATCATTATCAGCATTAAAATCACCGGTTATATATAAACCTTTAACGGCTGTTGGATGAGTTCCAGTGCGAGAAGCTGAGGCAATATCTAAACTAGCAACTGGATTAGTTCCTATTCCCACATTACCACTGGGTTTAATTCTCATTAATTCTTTACCTTGAACGTCTCCTCCGGATAGTACATTAACAAATCTTAAGTCATCTTGTGGATCATTACCCCAAGCAATTACCGCATCTTTTCGGTTAGTTCCTTCATTTTTTAAGCCAATAAATAAACTATCACTATCCCAATTAATCTTGATTCCTTTTTGCATCCAATCACGATTTCCGGCAGTATTTCCGGCAAAAGGTGGATCGCCAATTTCTAAGACATTTGTTACTGATAAATTTCCAGAAATAGTTACACTACTATTGACTTTTAATGCCTCCGCAATAGTTAGAGGTCCTTTAAGAGTGTCGGCTCCATCTCGATTGATTTTGCGGTCAATTTCTTTGATTATGACATTCCAATCATCAGACTTGAGAATGTCACCCGGTTTTCTGTTGAGAGTGTCAGCTAATGGCATGATTGTCACCAATAATTAGAGTGTAAGTTGATTTCAAAAAAGGATTTCCCAAATCAGAGTAAAGGTAAAATCTGTAGTTTTATTAATCGGTTTAAAGATAACCCTATTATACATGACTTGATCCTCATTAAATAAAGCCGCTTCTTTTAATTCTCCATTACCTTCTTCCGCTTGGAGATCAGCCGTTATCGTTAGTTTAATTCTTTTATCAGGTAAGACAACTAAATCACTATCTTTAATAGGATTTATTTCTTTACGAAGGATTTGTTGCACTAATTGTACATCATCATCACTGACCGCTTTATCATTACCTCCGATCGCAATCTGAGAAACTGGTTTAATTGTGTCTTTGAAGTCTTTACTAAAAAGTTGAGCCACTAATCTCCGTCCAGAAGTGACAATAGTGTTGTTAGCGTGAATTTCTTCTACCAGTTGATTATTCAAGTCTCTTTTTTGGATGGTGAGACTTCCTTTGATGTCCATTGTGTCTTGGATAGCCATAGCTATATCTCCTTAGGTAAATACAATTGTATCAAAATAAGTGTAATCAAATACGGCTGAGGTCAAAAATGTATCAGACATTTCCTGTTCAGAACGTAAAGATTGTTGAGAGCGACCATCAAATTTATCAGTTATGTTATGATCCTCTGAAAATTTGCCTTTTCCTTGAAATAATAATTTTTCCTCGATTTGATGGTCTTCTTTAAATTGCTGTTCATAAGCAATTTTAGCACAAATTCCTGATGCTTTGACTTTTTCAATTAAACTTTGGATTTGATGACGTGGATGATCTAAGCTTTCGTCAAAGCGATCACTGTAACCTGGGATTTGCCAAGGAATCTTAACCGTGAAACCTCCCGGAGTTATTTGATAAAAAGAGAATGTAACCACCAAGGAATAAGAGTTAGCTTGTTCCTCAGATGTAATTGGATCAGTTTCGTTACTTTCAAACAAAGAAAAGTCAAACAGAGTGCTATCAAAAGTAACTTGTGGGTTGCCAATATCCGCTTCTATTGACCATTCAGATTGACCTAAAGGTAAACTCGGCATAGCTCCCACAAGTGGAGGTTTAGGAATTGTTACTCCATTTACCATAGCTGAACCATCTGGTAGGATTAATAAAATTTCATTGATATTGAGACTTGCTTCATATTTTATAGATTGATTATTGGTGATATTCTTTAGAACAATATTCGTCAAAGGTGATAAAGAACCTTGCGGATTTTTACGATTATCTAAAATCTTGATTTGAATCGCAGGAATAGCTGGAACGGCATTAGAGTTTTGGACATCAAATTTATCAATATGAGGATGAATTGTGTATTTATGAAAGACTAATTCAGGAAAAAATTCAATTACCCGAATTAACTGACGATAAACCTTAAGGGTTCCATTTTTTTTAAGAATACGATAAACTTGTCCTTGGCTGGCATCAGTAAGCAACCAACATTGTTGAGATTTCTCTAACACAATAGTTGTCCCAAATGCCAGAATTAATCCTTTTTCTCGAAAGACTTGCTGAAGTTCTGCGGGTACGGTAAGTTTACTAAGAGAGGATTCTAGAGTTATCGGAATGTCAAAAAGGTAAGATTCCCAAGGTTTGATCTCTTGGCTATCATCCGTACTCATTCCTAAGTTTGCAGCAACAATTTTGACGATTCCCTCTTGAGTTGAAGCACCGGATTTTAAAACATCTACTAAGCGTTCAAGACGTTTGCGATAGACAGTAATATTTTTTTCTAAATAAGTGGGATAGGCTGTTTCTAACAGTAAACGATTCAGCAGTTTAATTTGTAAATCTGATTTTTTGCTGGTAGATTCAGACTGAATCAAGCTTTGTACTTCGGGAGATAAGCTTTTAAAAGTAAAACTTTGTTTATTATTTTCATAGAATTTGCCATCAGTTAAAATTTGCTGATTGAAAGCTTTAGCAAGTTGTTGAGCGACTTCTATTGCTGTCGGTGTTTTACTGGAGGGAATTTCCTCTGGATAAACCGATTCTAATAGCATTCGATTGAGTCGGATTAAATCATCTCCAACGATGACTTGAGATAGAAGGTATTCCGCTGCGGGGGAAAGCTTGGCTATTTCTATATTGGTGGTATTCTCTGGAACCGATAACAAACTAGATAAACTAATTTTGCCAATTTCTAATAAACTGTTGATTGCTTGGGTTGATAAAAATGTAGTCGCTGCTTCAGCTTGATTAATTACAGCAAGTAATTGTTGGACAAAGGAGATATTTTTAAATAAAGCTTTTAATTGATTTTTTAAGTCAATCTCAATTTCAGGCGTAATATCTTGAGGGTAAAAAGGCGGGTTTTGTCGAGAAAGTATTCTTTGAATGTCTAGAGGTAAACGCCGATACAATCCTTTTGCTAATACTATTTTTACTGGTTCTACGCCTTGATTGATTTGTTGTAAAAGGTTGATTTGTAAATTTCTTTTTTGCAAGTATTTATAAAGATTACGATCTTCTGGTAAAATCTTATTAAACCCCTTAACCAAGGCAAGATTTAGATCAGGATTAACAGATGTTGAACCATCATAATTGAATAATTTTTCTTTGGTTTCTGCTGATAATCTATCACGCAGATAGCTAGTAAAAGCATCCTCTCCAATAATCAATTTAAGAATTAGTGATAAGTGAAATTGAAAATACTTGGAGAAGTAGGAATTGTTGACATGATATTTATTGATTAAATTTTCTGTATTTTCAAACGATTTAATTTCTTTAAAAATATAACTAGCTAAAGGTTGTTCTGAATCAACCAATTCTTTCACTAATAGGGAGATTTGTGTAAAATCCCTAGGTTGAAATTCGGGATTGACTTGGGTTAATTGGGATGTTCCTCCCAATTCTGCTAACATAAGAGCAAATATTTTATCTAAATCTCCTTTTTGGGTAGCGGTGAAACCCAGAGAACCAAAATTGTCTGCTGTATTAATAAAATGAGATTTTAAGACTCGGATCAAATCCTGCTCCACTTCATCTAGTATCTCTCCAAAAACATCCAAAAATTGAGGTAAAAAACCATTAGGATCTTCGGGAGGATAGAAGTGGGGAAACCGACTTATGATACTAGCTGTTCTACCACTAATCGCCATTGTTTTCTCCGCCTAGGAACACAAGATGAGAGTAGGGTCGCAAGAAAGCGGGGTTGCGGTAGAAATGAGACCGTTCTCAACAACCATGTAAATCAGTATAGCAGGTATGGCAAGTTAAAGCAAGAATTTATATCGGATGACGATTGCTTAGTAGGGTTATTTCACTTCTACTGTTGCTGGAGGGTTGATTTCTTTGATTATTTCGACGGAACGAACATGAATCTCTTGATTGTTGTTAATATTTCTTGTTTGAGTGCGGTTATCAGATTGAGAAGTTGCTGTTAGGTCAAAATTTTCGATAACGTAAGTAACGCCTCGCAATAAATTTTGTAATTCTGGCGAACTAATTGGTGTAAGCATAGCTTGTCGTAAACTCGCATAAGACAAGTTTTTACCCTGTTCTGGTTTCGGAAATTCTTGAATTGCTTTAGTAACAGCTTTTTGTATTGGTTCAATCACATCCGTTTGCTTGAAGTCGCTAGGAGGAGGATTGGGGATTACCAATTTTAAACTTAATTTAGTAATATCTACCTTGATACTTTCAATCTCGCTAGTTACACAAAAATTACCAAGTTGCGATTTTTCCCATTGTTTAACTTCAATTTGCTTTTGATTTATTCTTAATTCTTCTTGATCATTAATCATAGTAATAAAATCATTGATATCAAGCTTGAATGGCATATCATTAACAACATTTTTGACCGCTTTTTCTAACCCATCAATGTCAACGTTTTCTTCGGGTTTAAGAGTCTCTAAATAAGCATTCAAACTGTCAATAATTATTTTCTTGATTTGATTTTTTTCTTCATCATTAGTTTTGTTAGGAGGGGTAAATTGAACTGCGCCAACAATTTGCAGAATGTTACGATAAATAAACAGATTGGCTTCGTCTAATTCTGCTTTTTCGGCACAACTCAATTTAATTTCTTCTGGTGTAACTACTGCTAATGCTAAAAATGATAAATCTGAAGGTTGTACTTGTAACTTCAAGTCTTCAAAACTGATTTGAGTTTCAGCAATTTTATTTTTAATATCTTCTTTTTTCACTGAGTCACCAGATTTTAGACTGTTGAAATATTCCAATAATTTATTTATAATTTCTTTAGAAGATTGAATATCCTGATTAATTTTCAATCGAATTACAATAGGAACTCTTTTCACTTGTGAAGTTACCCAAATCTTACGCAGATAGATTTTTTGCGCTTCCTCAATATCAATTTTCTTTCGAGGATCATTATCAGCATAACATTGAGTTGGTGTACTGGGAATAGAGCCATTGTCTGTTGGGACATAGGTACAAATTTCAAAACGCTCTATATTATAGACATTTGTTACAGAAAGAATTTGACGAGTTAGTTGAGAAAACAACAAAGGTTGTCCCATTTTTATCTGACTAATATAAGCAATGATGCTTTCTTCTACAGATTTTTCTATTGTCTTGCGCTCCATTTCTGATATTTTTATACTTGGATTAATTTCAATCTTAAATACAGCATCTATAGTAACAATAATAGCTGACTGTAAACGAACAAATACTCCTGCTGCTCTAACTTTATCAATCTGACTTTTCAGACTTTGAACTTTAGTTTCATTGCTAAAATCAACGCCATCGACAAATATGTCAACTAAACCATATTTTTTGTCAGAATCATTAAACCTTTCAATCAGTTTAACTTCTCTAACGCTCGGCTGACTTAAAAGTGCATTTTTTAGAGCAATATTAGAAGCTTTTCCAGAAGAAATTAGGGCAATTTTTGCTCTTTGTCGCAATTCCTCATCGGTTTCTGTTTTCTTTCCAGTAAACTGTATAGGACTTTTATTGATAACTGATTTAATCCCAGGAATGGGAAGAGGCATAATATTAATTGTCTCCTCCTTAGTCACCTGTTTTTCTCCTCGTTCTACAGCTTGAATTTTAACATCAAGAGTTTTTGAATTGGCGGGAAAAATTTGGGATTCAATAGTTGTATAAGCTTTTTTCGGTGATTTTTCACTGTCTTCTGTAGTCACTAAAGTTCCCACAGGAATTTCAATTATGTCGGTTCCTAAATCCCGTTGAAAAGTGACGGTTCCCTCGGCAAAATCTGGTAATCCTCGTTGAATTCCTAGCAAAGCTACCAACATTTCTAATTGTGAACCTTCTGCTGAATCAATAAAGGCTGACAGATAAACTTGATTTAATTGTTCGTAGAGTATCCCAATTTCATAAGCAAAAGATTCATAGATGGTGCGAATAACGCTACCTACCTGGAAATCTGTCAAAGTAGGAACTTTTTCTTGGGATTTATGCACCATACTGGTGTAGATTTCTTCAAATTTTTTCGGTTCAAAAGTCATAATCTAATTCTCGGTGTTGGTGGAAGGATAATTATGGCTAAAGATTGATGGCTAACTGAATGTTAAGATCGGTAGATTCCCCTACAGGTTGCAAAATAATTGTTGTTAGTAAAACATTGCGTTTGTCTAAGTCGCGGGAAGGGGGTTCAAATTTAATTTCTTTAATTTCAGCAATCCGAGATTCCTGAGCTAAACATTCCCTGATATAAAGTTCTGCCAGCTTACGGGTACGAATATTATTGGGTTCTCCCATTAATAAATAAAGGCGAGATCCATAGGATGGATGTCCTAACTTTGTCAATTCTCCCCGACGAGTATAAAATCTATTAACAATAGCTTGAGATAGATTTTTTCGTCCATCAACTCGATTAAGATCTTGTTGTTGTCCTAGTTCTCCCGGTGTTAATTGCAGATCAAATGTATTGAGACTGGTCATATTTTAACCCCTAGTTATTTATTTAAGCTTTGTTTGATTTCTTGAATTAATTCCTGTTTCATAGTGGAAGAAAGTTTTCCAGTAATTTCTTTTTCTACGGTAAGATTGCCTTTAACCGTCACTGTTTTATTGACAGCGGGACTTAATTCAATGTTACCGTCTAAATCAAAACGAATTGCTGCACCATTTTCTAGCTTGATTTCTAATCCTTGATCTAACAGGGTTAAAGAACAACTCGGTTTTTTATCCCTTTTAATGATAACTTTTCCACTAGCGGGGATGAGTTCAATATTACCCTCCTGAGTGACTGAGAGTTTATTATTGTTGTCAGTAATTAAAGAAATTCCCTCCTTTTGATGTAGATTGATAAGAGCATGACCAGATTTATTCCCTTCGTGGGGACAATTCTGATCTGTGCCTATGCACCATTTACCATCATAGGGTTTTTCGATGCGACTAGGCATATCATAAGGACAGATAAAAATCTGAAGAAAAAGCTCTGGTTTGTCTTTCGTTTTGTCAACAATTCCATCAGTTTGACCCGAATATTCATAATCGCTGTTTGCGCCTTTAATTCTGACCATAATTTAATCCTCTTTGTCGATTTTACTTAGTTAATTATCCTACTTTTGTATTTCTTGCTTTAGCTTGAATTGAGTTAATTTTTTCAGTCGGAACCATAATCGGACAAGGCGCACCTAAATTTCCCAGATGGGTATGAGTTGTCAACAAAATGTCATCATTATCAGCGATCGCATTTGCTGGAACTCTCCCCCCAACTTGGATACTAGAAGTAGCAGCATCGCCAATTTTTATCCCACCTAAACTTTTCAATGTCAGATTACTACTTGCTGCATCAATAGTAATTCCTCCACTGGCAATTTCAATTTTACAAGTCCCATTATCAATCGTCAAAGTAGTTCCCTTAAGAGTAATATTACACTGTTGAGTTTTTATGGTCATATCGCCATCATTAAGATTAATTTCGCATTTCTCATTAGTTGTTGTGATTTCTTTATCCTTCACCGTCACCATGCTTTTTTCATCTTTACTGGTAATGGTAATCACACTATCTTTATCAATCTTAATTTGACTACCATTTTCCAGAGGATGTTGTAATAAAAATTCTTTCTCTTGGTTGACAGGTGGCTGATCTTGATCATTGTATAAACGACCAATAATCACGGGTGAATTGAGATCACCCCCAATAAAAGTAACCAAAACCAGGTCATCAACTTTGGGAATATTTACCCATCCTAAATGGGGAGTAGCAAGGGGAACTTTCCTGAGTTCAAAATCAGTTCCATCTGGCTGCTTTTTATTTTTTAATTTTACTGAACATTGATAATTATCTTGATCATTTTCTGCTGCATGAGGAAAAATTGCCGTAACAATACCAAGTTCAGTAGTGTAGATTTTTTGTGCTTCCTGTTGAGCAACTTTTTTCATTACGCCGACAATTGAATCCATTAGACTTCCTCCCAGTGAATAGTAGTATAAAATCCCTTGTTACGAGATAAATAATGTTCTACTCCCGTAATTTTAAAAGTACCATTAAGCGACGATATTGGCATTTTAGCAATTTCAATGCTGTCGCCTAATTTAGCTTCAGGTTCCCCCACAACTTTAATCACTCCTTTTTGTTTTTTCTGGTATTTTTTTAAGTAAGCTTTAGCAATTTTGTTAGCAATATCTTGAGTTCTAGCAGTAGAATCTTCTAGTTGCAAAGTTGCTGAAGATTTTTTGCCATCAGTTCCTTTAACCTCTTTTTTAGTGAGCCAAGATACAGCTTTTTCCCCTTGTCCTTGACTAGCGGGACTTTCCCCATAAACTTCTACCCCAGATTGCAAAGGATTTTCCTCCATCTGTTCCCAAGCAAGAATATTAATGCCATACTCAAATTTATGTTTTTTTGAAGTTTTATAGGGAGCAAAAACTAACTGGTCTTCAATATTAGCATACAGATCAAAGCCGCATTTCTGAGCTAAGATTTGTAAATTTTCATAAACTGTCTGCTGATTTCCGATAACATAAACTGGAAATTTAATCCCATTGTCAACTTGCTTGACTTCCAAACTCAATCTACTTTGAGCAATATTTTTAACTATATCTCCAGCAAAAGATTTTTCATAGAGGAGGTTAAATTTTGCCTTCGTCAAGCTACTAAAACTACTCATAGCTTCAATATTTACCTGATCAACCTGCCATTTTATTTGGCTAATTTTACCTTGAAAAACCTGACTTAATTGAGAATTACTTCCTAATTTAACTGTTATCGATTCATCAAGAGAGAGAGCCAACGAATCAGCAAGACTGAGAGAAATCTGACATAAATTTACAGGAATATTCAATGAAGAACTTACCCGCAAGTTTAAAACCAACGATGAATCATCAACCGTATAAGTGGTAGTACCAATCGTTACTTTATAGTTAACTTGTAGAGGTTGATTCATAAATTTAGTTTAACCTCCTTCTCTTAAACGGGAATAGCTACTAATAAACTTCGGTAAGCATCACTGACATCTTCTAATCCGATACCTAACTCACTTTCTAATCCATATAATCGTTCAATTAAAGCTTTAAAAATACGATCAATTTTCTGGCGTATTTCTTGATAAGCAGCTACTACTTTTTGATATTCATCATTAAGCGCACCTTCTAAAGCTTTAGGAATATCAAGGATGAGTTTGACAATGTTAGCATGAAGTTGATCTAGTTTTTTGACTATTTCGGTGGGATAAATATCCTTCAATTTTCCCAAGAAAAATGGATAAATTGATTGTAAGCTCAGAATTATTTCTTGAGGATAAGCGGTTTCTAGCAGTAAGCGATTTAAGCGAATAGTTTCTAGTTCACTGCGCTGGGGTTTAGCAATTAAATCTTTAGCTTCTTGGGGAAGATTTTCAGCAACTAATTTGAAACGTTCAGCACCATAGAAATTTACATCTGTTAGTAATTTATTGAGAGCATTAAAAAGAGCTTTTTGCGTTCCTGGTTGGTTGGGATCAGCATTTTCTAGCAAAGCTTTTTGCGTTTCATTGAGAGTTGTCCAGAAATACGCTGAAACTGCATCCAATGGCTCTTTACGCCGTAATTTTGTCAAGAGATTTGCCACAGTACCACCTTTAAAATCACTGACATCATAGAAGGAGTTTAGAATCAGCAAAGGTCTTAGTTCTTTGAGTTTATTACGAATATCATTGTAAATTTTTTCCAGGGAATCAATAATTTTATTTACAGTACCATCAATAGCAGTTTTAACTTTATTGATCGAATCTAGAATAAGTTTACCAAAATAATCGGTTAAATTTGTCAGAATGTTGGCGATTTCTGTAGGAGCAGATTGCAAGCGTTGAATGACTTGCTTGATTTCTGCTAAGACAGTACGGGGTTGAGCGAGAATTTCATCCAAGGTACTAAGAATCCTTTTGACTGGACCTGTCAACTGAGATTCGATTTCATTAGGAATGACTTTTTTCAAATCAGCAATAATTTGTTCATCACTTCGCACTGTAGCACTTGTGAGTAAATTATCTAACTTTTCTCTGGTGGGAGTTGACGAAGGAGTTATATCTTTTTTCGTAGGATCGTTTGCCGTGACTAATCTTTGACGTAAATCAGTCATACGAGTTAACAAGTCGCGATAATCTACTGCAAATTCTGGGGGGGGATTAAAATTATCTAAAAGTGGCTTACTGCGAGTCCATTCAGCCATAAAATCCTCCGATGCTGTTTGATAATTGCTCCAAGCTTGGTTTAACTCATTTTTGGCGTTACTGATCGCAATGTTAGGATCCGTTGCATAGTTGGTAAGATTAGCGCGTAAGCTAGTTAAAGCAGCAATCAACTTGGTTTCATCAATGTTATTAACCCGTTCTATAATTTTGGCTTTAATGGTATCTACCTGTTGAATTTGTTCTCGGAGGTTAAGGCTCAAAATTTCTTCTAAAGTTTGCCAAAAACCAGAATTTAACACATTGTCTAATCCTAAACCGCTTAACAATTTTTCCACATCACCGATGGCTTCAATAACTTTATTGATCAGTTGTTCAACTGGTAAGTTATCTAAGATGCTTTTCAGTGCATTTAGCTTTTCCGTCAAGAACTGTGTGAGTTTCTCAGGAGAGAGAGAGTCAACAACTGCAAGTAATTTTTCATAAAGTTCTTCTAAGCGTTCTAAAAGCTGATTAGGATTCAATATCTCTAACTTTTCTAGTAAGGTTTCATACAGTTGTTTAACTGTCTCTAAAAGTACAGAAGGTTTATATTTATTGAGTTCCGTCACTAGAGATTGAATATAAGGATCAAGAAAAGTCTTGACTAAGGTTCCGGGAGCAAAAGATTTAACTTGTTCATCAACTTGTTTAATTTCTCCTTGAATTGAATCTACTAACCCAACAACCGGCTCTAACAGAGAATCGAAGGCTGCTGTTAATTCTGGATTAACTACCCCAGGAACATCAATTTCTTGGAGAATTTTGACCCCTACTTTTAAGGCGGTTTTTTGTGCAGTTCCCATGGTAGAAACATCTATCTTTTTTAGATCTACTTCTAATTTATTGGTTTGAGTAACTGCTAATTGAAAAGCAGGTTTAAGGGAAACTTTCTGCAAAGCCGCTACCACTTGATCGATAGCTTGATCAGCTTTATTTAAAGCATCTTTAACCGGTTGACCTTGTAAAACACCTGTTACTTCACCCAGAAGTTTCTTAATTTTGTCTTCCAATTGTTCCTGACTAGGTTCAGTAGTAATTTTTTTATTTACTTCATCTAAAGATTCCGTAATTTTGTCAGTTGTCTGTTTAATTTGTTTCGCTACTGTTTCAATACCTTGTACCGCAGTATCAGCAAATTTATTGATCGCTTCTTTTAAAGGTTTAACAATCTTATCAGATTTTGCTGCTGTTTGTTCGACAAAATCAACTAATTTATTAATCGTATTAGTGAGATAAGCTTGAACCTGATCTAAAGCTTTTCCCGCTTGTTCAATTTTATCGGCGATCGCTTTTAAAATCTTGTTCCCGATTTCGCTGACTTTGGTAATAGCCTGATTAATTAAATCTTGTATTTTTGTAATGAAGGTTTTTAGTTGTTCTGTGACTGTGGTAATCCTTTCTTTTAAACTATTGACAAAATTTTCTATGCCTTGAAACATTTTGGAAAGAGTTTCAATTTGTCCCCCTCCACTATTGGGAAGATTTGCTAAGAGCGTAGAAAACTTATCAATATCAAAAGAATTAAGATTTTTAACTGCTAAATCAATCTGTTCTCCTTGAGAGTTAACCTCCGATAACCAGCTTTTGATTTGTTGTCTTAAGGGGATAATTTTGGCACGGCTTAAATTTTTAGGATTGAGAGATTTTAGAAAATTTTGATAATCTTTATAAAGTTGAGTCTGTTGATTAAGTTGTAAGGTATAGAGTTGAATCGCTCCATTGGGTAAGATATAATTAAGTTCTTGAATTTGTTCAACAAAAATTTCAGTTAAAGCGTCAGAACTAAGCCTATCTAACCATTCGTCTGGATTAGATAATTTATCAATAAAATTTTTAAAGGCTTTAATAATAGCATCTAAAACTTTACCCGGAAAAGCTTGAGCATTATTGAGAAACTCTTGAAACTCGTCAAAGGGAGTTGATTGATTTTTGGGAATACCAAGTTGACCAAAATTAGCATTACCAGTAATAGATGAAGTTAAATTACTAAGAGAACTATTAACTTGATCCGTGACAGCTAATCCTTTAAAAGTATCTGCACCTGGATTAGTCGGAATTGACTGGGTTAAAGTGTCTATACTAATGCTAGAAATATCGCCTAATTTTCCCGTAATCTGTGTTTGAATTTCAGCCACAGAAAAAGGTGCTGTAGGAATCTCTATCGGATTGCTAGTAATTGGTTGAGTTACTTGATCAAAGCTACTGGTTAAATCTGGAAGAGGGGTAACTTTTACCCCTAAATTATCCTTAACTAATTTCTGAGAAGCGGTAAAAAGGTTTCCCGCTCCCGCAAAAGCTGCTTGTGAATCTACATCAAGGGTTCGGAGTTGATCGAGAATTGCTAAACTCATAATTTTTATTTAAGGTAATGGTTAATAATCTGATCGTCTGACACAAATAGTAACATTTGTTCTGCGCTGACAGTGCGAGACTTAGAGCTAATCCCCGACTATTTTAAAAGTCGTAATATATCCAGGATTTCAGAGAAAATGGAACTGTTATCAAAACCTATGCTAATCATTATAGCAGGTGTCGGGGGACTGTCAATAAAGTTATAAGGGGGAGGGGAGTGTGGAGACTGTGGGAGGAAAATCTCAAAAATCCTCAAGAACACCATATTTTCCCTAAAGGTTAAAGAGTGATTTTAAATCACTAAGATTACCATCAAGAGTGCTAGTTGCTTCTTTGATAGGATCGAGAGAAGCTTTCAATGGTTCAATCGGATTAGTAATTGCTGGAATTGAACCAAATTGTAAAGCATCTGGTAGCATAGCAACGGTCATAAAACTAGCAGCATCTGCTTTAATATTGGCATCAACAGAAGCCACTTGTGCAACTGTTTGACTAGGAGTTGGAGGTACATATTCAGCTAAGGTTAAAGTATAGCTAAATTGCTCGGGTTCTGTGGCAGATTGAACAACGGCAAACCTTTCTAAAATGACTTGACTAAAATAGGCTTGTCCGATAATTTCAGCAATAAATTCAACGGGTTTTTGCTCTTTGTAAATTTTTCTTAATTTATCTAAATCACCCAAGTATTTATTACCATAAAAAATGCCTTTGATTTGTAATCTTACCGAATCTCTACCAAAATTTTGTACTACGTTTCCCTGTTTTCCCGGAATTTGGTGATAGACAAAGTTATTTTGCTCGATTGTCTCGATTTGATGTACTCGATTCAGTTGAATTCCTGCGATTTCAATTGCCATATTTAACCTCCATAAAATCGTCGATATTCTTGATTGATTTTTCTTTGTAGGCTTTCCATAATATAATCTAAGTCAACTGATTGCTCTTCAATTTCTTGAAAGCTAAACTGTTGATCAAAAGATTGGTTTTGATTTTCAGATTTCTGTTTATTGATTTCTAATTCTGTTTCTTGAATATTGGAATAGTTACTTTTAGTATTATTAATCTGATGATATAACTTTTCTCTGGATTGCTGTAAAACTTGGGATGAAATTGGTAACATCTTAGCAGGCTGAGAGATAATATCAGCCTCTATTGCTGAATCTAAGGGTAAATTTTCTCCTGATATGTCCCTAACTAAATCGGTTAATTCTTGCCAGTTTTTCGGTGAGGGATTATTTGACTTAATTTCAGTCTTTGGTTGAGGATTTTGCCGAAGGTTTGTTTCTGAATTGAGGTTAATTCTCGCTGGCTTTTCGGTGAGGGATTATTTGACTTAATTTCAGTCTTTGGTTGAGGATTTTGCCAAGGGTTTGTTTCTGAATTGAGGTTATCTGAATCTACCAGTAAATTTCCTCCTGATATATCCCTAACTAAATCGGTTAATTCTTGCCAGTTTTTCGGTGAGGGATTATTTGACTTAATTTCAGTCTTTGGTTGAGGATTTTGCCGAAGGTTTGTTTCTGAATTGAGGTTATCCCAATCTACGGGTAAATTTTCTCCTGATATATCCCTAACTAAATCGGTTAATTCTCGCCATCTTTTCGGTGAGGGATTATTTGACTCACTCTCAGTCTTTGGTTGAGGATTTTGCCAAGGGTTTGTTTCTGAATTGAGGTTATCTGAATCTAAGGGTAAATTTTCTCCTGATATATCCCTAACTAAATCGGTTAATTCTTGCCAGTTTTTCGGTGAGGGATTATTTGACTTAATTTCAGTCTTTGGTTGAGGATTTTGCCGAAGG
>SFAQ01000131.1:0-6989 GCA_007096525.1 Microcystis wesenbergii Mw_QC_B_20070930_S4
TCTCTTCGAGGCACGTCCAACACCACAAATACATCAGGTCCGCGATAATCTTCGTTCCGCACTTGATTGGGGCTAAAGTAAACAAACATATTGCCTCCCACAAACGCTTCCCGTCCTTGGTTTTTTAACCACCGGGAGAGAGGTCTAACTAATAACTGCATTTGCAGTCCGTGTCGCTGGGTTTCCATGGGAATACCATCATCAGAAGGTAGTTCATCTTCGGTCGGTGGTAGCTTGATCCCCAGTGGGTTAGCTGCAATTAGGAGGGTTTCTTGAGCCATTGGTTGGTTGGGGTGAACAACTGATACCACTTTCTTATCATAAACTATTGTCAATGTCAACCCAATTGCGCTCTCAATTGGGTTGACAAGCGCTCGGCTCGTTTTAGGCTATATGATTTTGTCAAGATTCTCTCACTTTATTACAATTCTAATCTTTTACGTAAATCTGACAATTTTTCAGGATACGGTCATCTATGTTTTTCTCTGACTCTACAAGTTGATAATTATTCTCATAGAGTAATTCTAAAAAAGTGCCATGAAGATTTTCTTTTATGATAGGTACATTTATGGGACATAGGGTGACAATTGGATTAAATTTCTTGAGAGCATAAGTAAAACGGGACTGAAAAGAATTGTCCCCAGATAAAATAGAAGTTATCTCGGGATAGAACAATACTTTTCTGTTTTTATCAAGATAATAATAGGATTCAAATGAATCTGAAAGGAGAATTGATGGGCGGTTTAATTGCTTTTCTAATCTAGCCACTCTCTCAGACAAGCCTTACAATGGGAGCATCTCACTTGTGCAATGAGTATTAATGCTTATAGCCGTCAAAAACTAGAAAATCTTGAACTTGATCAAAAAGAGAAATGAGATTATAATAGTGATAACCTACGATTCAGAATATATCTCGATGGCAGGAACAATCCAATGTTATCAGAAAATGAAAAAAGAATTCAAGAGTTATCCCGAGAGTTAGGAGCGTGTCTCTAGGAGCAATCCCAAATTAAGAAATTTAATAACTTGGGAGAAATAGAGGAGACTGTCAGAGATTTAATGATCAAGTATGTTAACCCAGAAATCGTTCTTTTTTTATCAAAATAAGTATAGAAGAAACCGCCAGCCGGACGAGAAGAGTAAAAAGTATTTTGGGTGAATTACCAATGATGGTTATTTTAAAGGGAATTTCCATTGGTTCTGGCTCCAGGTCATCTCAAGTCAAACAAATTGGTTTTCTTGTTAGAATTGCTAGTGCAATGTGGAATTCTGGCAATGTACCGCCAGTCTTTCGTCATTGCTGGGCCTATCTGAATGGTTCTCTTTTTTAACTTTTTTATTTACCTCGTTAAGCATTCTTACTTGATGCAAATGTGAGATGCTCCGCCTACAAATTCTTCGATTAAAGACTCTCAGGAAATTTGCATTCTCACCACTATTAGACCATTTGTCCTGGAAGATGAGGTTAGCATAACAAACACAGTCACTCACTCAAAGTTAATCCGTTCTCGTTCGACAACTAAAGGCCTTTTTAAAATTCTCATGTGCATTAAGCCAATGTATTCCCCAATAATACCGATAAAAAATAATTGCACCGAAGCGATTAAAAATAGTCCGACCATGATTGGTACGGTTCCTAAAGGAAAATAATCCCAGAACAACAATTTGGCGATTAAATAACCTAACGCTACTAGCAGACTCAAGAGGGACAAAGCAAAGCCTAACATGGTGGCCAGTCTGAGGGGAACTTGGGAGTGACTGGTAATACCCAGCATCGCCTCGCTATAGTATCGATAGAAGTTGTAACTACTAATACCCCGTTTTCGCCGTTGTTGTTGATATTCAAAAGAGAAACTTTCAAAACCTAACTCTTCAATGAGTCCCCTAAAATAGGGATAGGGATCGTTAATCTCTCGTAGAACATTGATGACTTTCTGATCATATAACCCGAAACCTGTAAAGTTTCTAGTAACTTTTATATCTGAAAGCTTATCCATTAAATAATAAAAAATTTGTCTGGCAAAATAGAAAAAAGCTCCTTCTTTCATAGGAGCTTTAACCGCTTTGACAACTTTATAGCCTTCCTCCCACTTCTTGACAAATTCTAGGATTAATTCGGGAGGATCTTGCAGATCTGCTACCATAAAAATAACCGCATCTCCGTAACACTGAAGAATCCCATAGTAACCAGAACGAACGGGACCGAAATTTCTAGCATTAACGATGACTTTTATCCCGGGGTCTTTTTGAGCAATTTTTTTTAATTCATCTACAGTTTTATCTTGGGAAGCGTTATCGATAAAAAGATGTTCATACTCATAGTTAGGTAACTGATTAAAGACTTCTTTAACTCGCAGGTAAAGGTCTTCAATATTTCCTTCTTCATTATAACAAGGAGTCATAATCGTAATTTTTTTCATTATCTATTTCCTCTAAAAACAAAGGTTTTATTTAAAAAATAGGAAACAATTGCTAGAGGCAATACTAAGATAGCTTGTGCCGCTAACATATTAATTCCTAGCATCTTAACAATTCGTAAGGATTCAGCGTTTAATAAGTAAATCACTAAATAAACACCAAGAAAGCGAGCTAGTAGTCGATTATTTTGGTCTTTAAAAACGATCGCCCCGATAGTTTTAAAGTTGAATAATACTCCGCAAATAGTAGCAATAAGTAAGGAATAGCGATAATCTAATCCTAGACGAAACAGCAAGGCAAAGACGGAATAACCAAATAAGGTATTAACTACCCCCACTAACAAAAATCTAACAAATTTGCTTTTTGGGATCAGATACATTTTTCTACAATCGTGACATAAAATTTCTAACTTTTTCCTTAACTGAGGCAACATCTAGCCGATGTTCTTGCATCAAATATTGATAAGTTCCGCAAAATTGAGAAAATCGATCTTCAATACCAATGCGACAAATCCAACTGGGATGATAGGTGCTGGCAATTTCAGAAATAGCAGAACCCAACCCCCCATAGATAGAATGTTCTTCTATCACCACAATAGCTTGATATTGCTGACAAATTTCTCTCACTTGTTGGACATCAAGAGGCTTAATAAAAGGAACACTCCACACCCCACTATTATCCCATTCTTGGGCTACTTCTAGAGCCGTTTTAACCATCGAACCTGTCGCCAAAAATCCAAGGTTGCCGGTGCCTGGTTTAACGGGGTAAAGTTTACCCGTATCAAGATTAGGTAAAGTCTCATGAATTACCCCTAAATCTGCCTTACCCATGCGTAAATAAACTGGTCTATCACTGTTAAAAGCCCAATTCATACATTGAGTCATTTCGGAGGCATCTGCCGGGGAGAGAATCGAGATATTAGGTAAAGCCCTTAAAGCGGCAATATCTTCGGTAGACTGATGACTAGAACCCAGACTACTATAGACCACTCCAGCGCCATCTCCAATCAATAAAACCTTTAATTGTTCATAACAAATATCTAACTTAATTTGTTCTAGAACTCTTATCGGCAGAAAAGAACTTAAACCATAAACTACTGGAAAAAACCCCGATTTAGCGAGTCCTGCCGCCACCCCTACCATATTTTGTTCTGCTACCCCCGCATTAATATATTGTTTAGGGCAAGCCTGACGAAAATCATCGAATAAAGCATAACCATGATCCCCGGTTAATAACAGAACTCGCTCATCCCCTAAAGCAAATTTGACTAAAGCATCTGAAAAAGCGTTTCTCATAAACTTAATTTATCCTTGTAAACTTGAGGTTCTAATTCGGCTTTAGCTTGTGCATAAATTTCCGTGTTCAGTCGGCTATAATGCCAAACATTATTATCTTCCATAAAGGAAACCCCTTTCCCTTTAACCGTATGAGCAACAATAGCTTTAGGACAAGGAGAAGACAGTTCTAATAATTCTTTCAAAGTTTGATCTAAGGCGGTTTCATCATGACCATCTACTTCTCGACAGTCAAAACCAAAAGCCCTAAATTTATCGGCAATTTGACCTAAATTCATCACTTCTTGAGTAGACCCCATCGCTTGATAACCATTAGCATCTACAATGACTAACAAGTTAGACAGTTGAAAATGAGAGGCAAAAAGTAAGGCCTCCCAAATCGACCCTTCATTAATTTCTCCATCCCCCACAAGGGCAAAACAACGCTGTCCGGTTCCTTTAATTTTACTAGCTAACGCTATCCCCACACCCACAGATAAACCATGCCCTAAAGACCCTGAACTTACTTCTAAACCAGGCACATGAGCATCAGATAACCCTTTAAGAATTGTACCATCCCCAAAGTAATTATCAATATCCTTATCCGTTAGCCAGCCTAACTCATACATACAAGCATATTGAGCCATTACTCCATGACCTTTACTGAGAATTAAATAATCTCTGCCGGGGGACTCCGGTTGACCATTCCCTAGATTTAGGTAAGAACGATAGAGAACTGCGAGAATCTCGATAATAGAAAAGGCACAGCCAATATGCACTGTCGAACCAGCAAAGGCCATCCTCAGAACAGTTTGACGGAGTTGATTCGCCGCAAATTTCATGAGTTAAACTCCTCAATGATTATCAGTTTGTGTTAGTCTTTGTTGATACCATGCAAGGGTTTTTTTAATCCCTGTAGATAAATCAACGGTTGCCTTGAGTCCTAATTCTTTTAATGCTCTGTCAGTAGCGGGTACATATCTGGCAATCCGTTGACCTACAACTGGTTCTTGAGCAATAGTGATAGAATTAGGGTGTCCAGCAACTTCTGCCGCCGCTAAGGCGGTATCTTTAATGTTGATTTCCAGATTTGAACCCACATTATAAGGACGACAAGACTCCCCCTTAAATAATATAGTCCATAACCAAATCATCAAATCCGAAGCATATAAATAGGAACGATAGGGGGTTCCATCTCCTTTAACATGAATTGTTTTTCCCTCTAAAATGTCCCTGATAAAGTTGCCAATGGCAAAAGATTCACCTAAAGGTAAATAGGGACCGACAAAGGCAAAACACCTGGCGATTTTTACCTCTATATTATACTCCTGAGCATACAAGACACTCAAGAGTTCTGCGAGTCGTTTTCCCTCTCCATAAACGGAGTTAGGAGAACTCACATCCGGCGCCCCTTGATAACTTTCTGGAATATGACTTATATCTGAGGGTTGTTGACCATAAATTGCTCCTGAGCTAGTTAGTAATAATTTTTTTGTGCCACAATTTTTAGCAAAATCTAGCACTCGCCGAGTCCCTTGTACTGTAGTATCTAGCACAAAAAGACGATCCTCTTGATGTACTAGAGAACTTGCATCCGTTGCCGCATGAATAATATAAGAAAACTCCCCTTCAGGAAACTGAAATGACCTAACATCACCGCTATGGAATTGAATAGCGGGATGATTGGCTAAATGAGGAGCTTTTTGCCTGAAAATATCAGGATTTCTAGTTAAAACCACTGCCGATGCTTTTAAGTCTCGCTGATCATTGGCCCAGATAAAACTTTCTAATAACCAACAGCCAAAAAAGCCTGTACCTCCGGTAATAAATATCCGCTGTCCCCGCAATTCTTCCCAGAGGTCTTTAGTGTGGGCGAGAATGTCATTTAAGTCATTTGTTAGGTTAGGTTGCATCTTCCGCCAATCCATTTCATAGAAAAAGACAAATCCACACAAAAATCAAAAGCAATAGATTTTTACATTCACTCTACCCAATGCGATAAGAAAAGGGTAACTTAAAAAAGAGATAACAAACAAGTCCATTATATTGTCTAATCGTAAAAAACATCCAAAAAAATAAAAATGTTCCCAAAAATGCGAACAATGCAAATTTACCTACGCTCCGACAAAACTCTCGGATAGTCGCTGTTACCTACTCTAACATCTCCTCCGTTAATCCTGGAAATACCCCAATCCAGAAGATTCCTTCCATGATTTTATCAGCATTTGACAAGTCTCCTACAAGGTTTCTGGTTCAACGCCTAATTCTCTTAATTTTTCAGCTAATTTTTGCCGTAACATTCGCTCCTGTTCGAGTTGATATTCAGTTTGTGCGACTCGTTCACTCCCCCATAATAGCAAATTTCCCGACTTATCCCACCAGCGCAACCAATTAGTAGTAAATTCAGCTTTGGTTCCCTGCCAGATACCGATAAACAAGTTAAGTTCTTTTATCCAGTAACGATTATTCTCATCTGGCAACTGCTGCTCATACTTTCCTGCCACTAAACAATAAACATCTAATTCTCCGGTTTTTGGCTGAAAAATTCCATAGACAGGTACTTGTAAGATTTGCTCGTAAAAATACCATTTTCCATAGGGATAGTGAGGATTGATGGAATATTCACCCCCTTCGGTTTCCGAGATAAACTCTAGGACGATGGTAGGAACTTCTCCTTGTAGATGGGGAGTATAACTGCGCCGAATTTCTCCACTAGCAATGGGTTTTACTGAGGGAATATAAACCCAATCAGGTGCTTTGACAACAGTTTGAGTTTTAACGGTAGCACACAAGCCAAAATTAGAAGCAATTAGCATCGATTCCAGAATTAGTCCTGCTAATTCTAGCGATTCGCGTAAAGCTGCTGCTAATAGGGGTTGCAAGTTGTTGTCCACAGGTTCGTCAGGTAGAATAAAATCATCTGGCAGTTTTTCCCAGGTGATTATCGTTGATTTTGTCGGTAAATCAATAGCAGATGGTGTCATTGTCGTAAACAGTCCTTTCTATATTTAATAAGCTCTCATAAACTGCCCGCAACTAAGTAGGTGCATTAAATTAATTATAAAATAGACCTGTAGGTGGACAATGCCTGCAATTATCTCATACACTATCATCAACTTCAACTACCAGCGATCGCAATTTTGCCGCCAAGCGCTCGGCTCGTTGCTTTTCCTGCTCTGCTAACTCCTCTATGGTGGGGAGCAATTGCCCCTCTGGTGTTGCCCAACGTAGCCAAGTAATCGGCTCTTGTTCATCCCCATAAATTCCCTGCCAGCGCAATAACACTAGCCCTAATAT
>SFAQ01000132.1:0-39705 GCA_007096525.1 Microcystis wesenbergii Mw_QC_B_20070930_S4
GTGATGGATAATGCCGCTTTTCACAAAGGAGGAAGAATTGAAGAGTTGATTCAAAAAGCTGGCTGTTCTCTCTTATATTTGCCTCCCTATTCTCCCGCTCTTAATCGCATTGAAAAATGCTGGTCTTGGCTTAAGAGTTGCATCCGAAAACAAATTCAGCATTTTGATTGTCTGCGAGATGCGATGGAATTTGTTTGATCGTCTGCTTCCTAACCGCTTTGGCTATTGCTATAACATCGGATTTTAACAGGTCAAAAGCCTTATTTTAAAAGGGTTTTACCATTATTCAGCCAGCCCTAACTATCTCTGCCATTACTTTTGAAAAATGGTATGACTTAATACATACTGCTCACTAAAAACTCAAATCCGATCAGTGATAACTGATAACTGATCACTGATCACTGATAGCTATCTCCTGAATTATGACCAGAGAAATTAACCGAATCTACCGGCTACATAATCACGAGTTTGTTGATTAACTGCATCGGTGAAAATTTTCTGGGTGGTGTCAAATTCCACCAAACGACCGACGCGGGTTTCATCGGCATTAAAAAAGGCCGTGCGATCGGATACTCTAGAGGCCTGTTGCATATTATGGGTGACAATCACGATCGTGTATTGTTCCTTCAACTCATGGATTAATTCCTCGACTTTGAGGGTAGAAAGAGGGTCTAAAGCGGAACAAGGTTCATCCATTAATAATACTTTTGGTTTTACTGCCAAAGCGCGAGCAATACACAATCTTTGTTGTTGTCCTCCCGATAATCCTAAAGCGGATTTATTCAACAGATCTTTAACTTCATTCCAAAGAGCAGCCCCTTTTAAAGCTGATTCCACAATTGCATCTAATTCACTGCGACTAGCGGAACGATAAATTCTAATACCGTAGGCAATATTATCGTAAATACTAGCGGGAAAAGGGTTAGGGCGCTGAAACACCATACCCACCTGTCGCCGGAGAGTATGAAGGTTAACTTTGGGGGCGTAGATATCTTGGCCAAAAAACCTAACTTTGCCCTTAACTGTCACCTCTCCTTCTAATTCCCCGATACGATTGAGGGCTTTTAAAAGAGTGGATTTACCACAACCAGAGGGGCCGATCATGGCGGTTACTTGCCTTTGCGGGATTTGTAAAGAAACCCCTTCCAGGGCTTTTTTGCTACCGTAGAAAAAGCTAAGATTTTCGACTTCGATCGCCGAATTAGCTAGAGAAGTAGGACTGTTCATGGCAGAGGAATCGATCATCATAAAAATGCTTAATTTGAGCGTTTACGAGTGACAAAACGGGAGAGAAGGCTAGTAATTAAAACTAAGATAATCAGCACTAAAGAAGCTGTCCAAGCCAGGGAATTTTGTTCAGGAAAAGGGGAACTAGCATAGTTATAAATCAACACCGTTAAAGCTGGTGTGGGCGACCACAGACTTTCTTGCCAAAATTGACTAAATAAAGCCGTAAACATTAAAGGGGCAGTTTCTCCGGCAGCCCGGGCTACCGCTAATAATATCCCGGTCATAATCGGTGCGATCGCTGCTGGCAGGACAATGCGAAATACCGTATCGAAACGGGAACCCCCCAAAGCAGAAGAACCAAGACGGTAGGACATGGGTATTAGTTTTAGTGCCTCTTCCGTGGTTAAAGCGACGATGGGCAACATAATCACCCCCAAAGCAAAGGCCCCCGCTACGGCGGAAAATTGTTTGGTGGTTAAGACCAAAACCCCGAAGGAAAACACCCCGACAATAACGGAAGGGGTACTACTCAACACCACGATCGCAAAGCGCAGAATACCGCCAATTTTGGAACCCCGAGCGAATTCCGAGAGAAAAACCCCGGTGAGAATCCCCAGAGGTATGCTGCCGAGGGCTGCTAAACCGACCATGGTTAAAGTCCCCACGATCGCATTGGCAAAACCGTTGGGAACACTGGGATCGGAGCCAACTGGGGCGGGTAAAGAGGTGAAAACTTGCCAATTGAATCCGGGTAAACCTTCTTTGACAATTTGAAAGAGGATCGCGAATAACGGCAGAATGGCGATGGCACTAAGAGCGATCGCTAACCCCGTGAGACCGTTGGTAAAAAAATGTCGCCACGGTGACAGGGGTTGCTGTAAATCTTCTTCGGGAAAAGCTCCTTGAGTCATAAAATTAACGATTGCGGTTGATAAACTGTACTAATAAAGCCGCTACACTATTGACGACTAAGGTAATAACAAATAGAATCAAAGCTAGATACATCAAAGCTCCAATATGGACTTTTTCAAAAGCTTCTGGGAAGGTATTAGCTAGTACAGCAGGAATAGTATAACCGGGGGCCAAGAGGGAGGGAGTAATAATCGAGGAGTTACCGATTACCATGGCCACCGCCATGGTTTCCCCTAAAGCACGCCCTAAACCGAGGATAATCGCCCCGATAATGCCAGAACTGGCCGCTGGCAACAACACGCGCCAGATGGTTTCCCAACGAGTCGCCCCTAGGGCCATGGAGGCGCTGCGTAGTTCGGAGGGGACGGTAAGCAAGACATCGCGACTGATAGCGGAAATAGTCGGCACGATCATGATGGCCAGGATCACACCGGCGATGAACATACTTGGTCCCAACGGTTGGGTATTAAACAAAGGAAACCAAGCGAAATTTTGAAATAACCATTCTTGCAGGGGTTTCAGCACGGGAATTAGCACGAAAATCCCCCATAAACCGATAATTACACTGGGAATCGAGGCAATTAATTCCACTAGAAAACCGATGGGATAACGGATACTGGCCGGCAAATAATTCTCGCTCGTGGTCAAAGCAACGGCGACACTGAGGGGAATAGCTAATAAAAGAGCTAGAATCGAGGAAACAACGGAACCGAAAATAAAGGGTAAACCACCAAATTTGAGGACGTTCACATCCCAAGTGGTTCCCCAGAGAAATCCCAGACCGAATTCATTGATCGCCGGCCGCGCATCCTGAAAAACAATCCAGGCCATCCACAGCAGAAAGATTAAACCAGAGGCGGCACAAATCCAGACTAAGATTGTAAAAATGCGATCAAATAAACCGGCAGTGCCGGGGTTTTCGTTAAGATTGGCTGCTGAAAGATCAAAAGACTCAACGGGTTCAGAAAAATTAGCCATAAGGTAGAGCGCAATTACCAGTTATCAGTTGTTTAAAATGCAACTGTAGGGGCTGAACAATGTTCAGCCCAGAGAAAAGAAATACTTGCAGTTATTAGTTATGGACTTAACCGGTAACTTTTTCCATCTTACTGGAAAGCGGTGACAATCAAGCCCAAACTAATACAAAAGTATTTATTTAATTTTGTTAACTTCGGCTAAAACTTTTTGAGTCACCGATTGAGGAATCCGGGTAAATTCTAATTGATTGTTAATACCTTGACCAGTGGTCAGAATCCAAGTCAACAGTCTTTTAATTTCTGCCGCTTTTTTGTTATCCGCGTAGTCTTTCGGTACTAATAACCAAGTAATCCCGACGATCGGATAGCCACTGCCCGGATCGTCCATATTGGCGGTAAAATCGGCGTTAAATTTCACCCCTTCCATAGCTTTGTTAGCTTGAGCGAGACTCGGTTCGACAAATTGACCGGCTTTATTTTGAACTTTGGCAGTTCTCATGGTTGCCCCTTCGTTTTTGCGGGCAAAGGTATCTTGAACGTAACCGATCGAGCCTTCTGTTTGTTTAACCAGGGCTGCCACACCATCATTTTTCGGTCCTTTGAGAACGGTAAAACCCCAGTTAGGTTCTTTGCTGGTTCCCACTTTACTTTTGAAGGAAGGACTAATAGCGCTCAGGTGAGAGGTAAAAATCTCGGTAGTACCGCTACCATCGGCTCTAACTACCACTTTAATGGGTCGGTCGGGCAGTTTCGGATCCACTTGTTTCCAGTTGGTGATCTCGCCACTGAAGATTTTACCGAGGTTAGCTCGAGAAATTTGCAGGTTATTTACCCCAGGCAGATTATAAACCACGGCGACGGCTCCTCCGGCGGTGGGAACCAGCAATAAACCGTTTTTCATCTGGCTTTTTTCCGAGGAAGAAGGAGCGGCATCGGAAGCCCCAAAATCGACGGTTCCAGCGATAAATTGCCGGATACCAGCGCCGCTACCGACGGAATTATAGTTAACGGTGACACCAGTGGCGTTTTTATAGTCGGCAAAATAACGCTGGTATAGGGGCGCAGGAAAGGAGGCTCCTGCACCGTTCAGGGTTTGGGCGAAAGCTTCTCCCATAGTTCCCATTAAAGCTGCTGCTGTGGCGAAGGACACAGCACACACACGAGTTAGGGTAGCAGTTGAGAATATCATAAGTTTTCTGGTGGAAGAATCCTGCACAATTGGGAAAGTTGAACTTTCTTCAAGATATAGTTTACGGCACAAATATTACTTTTAAATCTAGAAATATTTGCGATTTTTTGGTTAAAATTGGGTAAAATTTTGGTTAAGTTTAATTTAAAAAGTTTACAGCTTTTGGCAATAATTTAGATCGATCAAGACAAAAATCGATTGTATCTATTCGAGGATGAAATCTTAATTTAAACTATCTGTTGGGAAGAAATTGCCCAGACAAAGCTTTTTATCTGGGCCTGTCAAGGCAAACAGGGTCACTGCTGCTTGTCTATCCTGTTAAGTTTGTTATCTTTTTGGGATAATTTTCGCATCAAATCAACTTTTTTTGAAATGATGGAGATAGATTTTTCTGACTCCCAGAAAAGCAAGGGTATGGATAAATGCTGATAAATCTCGATAAATTGCTCAAAAAAGCTCTTGTTTTTGTTAGTGCTGGTGTTCTAGCCGCTTGCACTCCCGTTGACTCCCAATCAAACAAATCAATTATTATTGATGGGTCTAGCACCGTTTACCCGATCACCAAAGCTGTCGCCGATGAATACAAAAAACAAAAACAGCCGTCTGCGGATATAAGCGTCAACTTTTCGGGTACTACTGGCGGTTTTCGGCAGTTTTGCGCTGGAAAAACCGATATTAGCAATGCTTCACGACCGATTCGCACCGATGAGATCGAAGCCTGTAATCGGAATAACATTAGATTTATCGAATTGCCGATCGCCTTTGATGCACTCACCATCGCAGTCAATAAAGAAAATACTTGGATTGATAGCATCACTCTAGAGGAACTGAAAAAAATCTGGGAACCTGCGGCCCAGGGTAAAATTAGCAAGTGGAGTCAGGTGCGATCGGGATTGCCAGATAAACCTCTTAATCTCTTTGGTGCGGGCAAAGATTCGGGAACTTTCGATTATTTTACAGAAGCGGTAGTAGGAAAAGAAGATGTTAGCCGTAGCGATTACGTTGCTAGTGAAGATGACGACACTTTAATTCAAGGAGTTAGTCAAGATGCCAACGCTCTGGGATATTTTGGCCTAGCTTACTACGAAAAACAAGCGGCGAATTTAAAAGCTTTAGCAATAGACAGCGGTAAAGGGGCTGTTTTGCCCTCCCGGGAAACGGTGCTACAATCCACCTATCAACCCTTAGCTCGTCCTTTATTTATCTACGTTAACGCCCAAAAAGCCCAGTCTAATAAAGACTTACAGCGTTTTGTCGAGTATTATCTCAGCCAAGCTCAAAATATCGTTCAAGAGGTCGGTTATATTCCCCTGAGCGGTGAGCATTATCATTTAGCCAAGGTCACTTTCTTTAACGGGGAAGCGGGAACAGTTTTCGGGGGACACTCAAAATTCGATGTGACTTTAGCCGAATTACTGCGCCAGAAAGCCAAGTTTTAGACGGTTAAAATGGGGTGAGATTGACTCACCCTATCAACTTTTATTTTAGCTATTATTGCTGTGATCTTAACCAAAACGACCACTAACATAATCTCTAGTGGATTCTTGAGCGGGATTTTGAAAGATAACCTCGGTGCGATCGTATTCCACTAAATAACCCACTTTACCGCCTTTTGGGGTCGGTTCAGCATTATAAAAAGCCGTTAAATCAGAAACCCGCGACGCTTGTTGCATATTGTGGGTGACAATAACTATAGTATATTGGGTTTTCAATTCGTGAATTAACTCCTCAATTTTTAGGGTAGAAATCGGATCGAGTGCCGCACAGGGTTCATCCATTAAAACAACTTCTGGTTTAACCGCAATAGCGCGAGCAATACATAACCTTTGTTGTTGTCCCCCGGATAAAGCTAAACCACTTTCTTTGAGTTTATCTTTAACATCATCCCAGAGAACGGCTTTTTTTAAAGATTCCTCTACTAATTGATCCATATCACCGATGTAACCATTTAATCGCGCCCCAAAAGCGATATTTTCATAGATAGATTTGGGGAAAGGATTCGGTTTCTGAAAAACCATACCGATGCGACTGCGTAACCCGATAGGATTAACGGAATTACCATAAATATCTTGACCGCGAAAGGTAACTTTTCCCTCAATTTTGGCACTTTTAACCAGATCATTCATGCGATTAAAACAGCGCAGAACCGTACTTTTTCCGCAGCCAGAGGGGCCGATAAAAGCGATCGCTTTTTTCTCAGGAATATCAAGGTTAACATCACGAACAGCAAGATTAGAACCATAGTAAACATTTAAGTTTTTGGTTCTCAAAACCGCATCGGTGACAACATCAGTACTATACATAATCTTTAAAGTAAAAAGGAGATGGGTGTTTTTTCAGTAACCAGTAATCAGTGAAAAGAAAACTCCCAACTTGCCACTTTATACTGATAACTGATAACTGATAACTGATAACTGATTTAGCCAAAACGTCCACTAACATAATCTTTAGTTGCTTGTTCTTGAGGATCACCGAAGATTTTGTTAGTATGATCAAACTCGACTAAATAACCAATTTTCCCACCTTTATCGGTGGGTTCAGCGTTATAAAAAGCCGTTAAATCTGCTACTCTGGTAGCTTGTTGCATATTGTGAGTAACAATAATAATTGTATAACGTTCTTTTAATTCGTGCATTAATTCCTCAACTTTTAAAGTTGAAATTGGATCGAGTGCCGAACAGGGTTCATCCATTAATAATACTTCTGGTTGAGCGGCAATAGTGCGAGCAATACATAATCTTTGTTGTTGTCCCCCCGATAGGGAAAAACCGCTTTCTTTCAGTTTATCTTTTACTTCTTCCCAGAGAGCTGCCCGACGCAAGGATTTTTCTACTAATTCATCTAAATCGCCTTTATAACCATTTAATCGCGCTCCGTAAACCACATTATCATAGATGGATTTGGGGAAAGGATTAGGGCGCTGGAACACCATACCGATACATTTTCTTACTTCGACAGGATCCACCTCTTGAGAGTAAATATCCTGGTTATGATAAAAAACTTTGCCGTCAATACGAAAACCGTGAATTAAATCATTGAGACGATTAAAACACCTGAGAATGGTACTTTTTCCGCAGCCAGAGGGTCCGATAAAAGCGGTGACTTTATTTTTGGGAATATCGATCGAAACGTCTCGTACTGCTCGATAATTACCATAGTAGATATCAGCCTTATCGACCTTTAAAACGGTTCCTGTAGAATGGTGGTTAGAGTTAGTTAGCATAAATTATTTACCTTGAATTTGGCTAATTTAGGAATCAGAAAGATAGGTAGATTTTTACTTAAATATTCCTTTTGACTTTTCACTTTTTCCTTGACTTAATAGGTTTTCTGGCGCGTGGCTAAACGGGATAAAATGTTAGTTACCAACACCAAAAGCACCAGAATTAAAGCACCTGCCCAAGCTAATTGCTGTTGAGGGGCAAAAGGGGCCGTAGCAAAGTTGAAAACTAAGACCGAAAGGGTGGCAATCGGTTCAAAGACACCCCGAGGCCAAAAGTTAGAGAATAATGCCGTAAAAATTAAGGAGGCGGTTTCTCCGGCTGCCCTAGCAATTGCTAAAGTAACACCGGTCAAAATAGCGGGAACTGCGGCAGGAAGGACGATTTTTAGGACGGTTTGGTAGTTATAGGCCCCTAAACCCATGGCCGCCCAGCGTATGTCTTGGGGAACGATTTTTAAAGCCTCATCGGTGGTTCTAATAATAGTCGGTAACATTAACACCGCTAAACCGATCGAACCGGCCAGGGCAGAAAAGCCTAAAAGGGCTGTTCCTTCGCCAAATAACGGGGCAACTAGCAAACCGTAGGCGAAAACCCCGACGATAATCGAAGGGACACCCGCTAAAACGTTGGTAGCAAACCGCACACCCTGGGCAAGTTTGTTATCACCGCTAAATTCCGAGAGATAAACCGCCGCTAAAACGCCGATGGGAACTGCGATCGCTGTGGCCAGGGCAACGACGATAATTGTGCCTAAAATGGCATTAGCGATGCCGCCTCCTCCTAACCCCGGCGGTGGTGGTAATTTAGTAAAGAGATTAGCGTTTAAACGACCCACCCCTTGCACAAAAACGAAGCCTAGGACGGCAAAAAGGGGAATCACGGTGACAGCTAAACATAAAGCCGAGAGAACGGTCATAATTGTCCCCAATAGCGATCGAGGACTACCCGGTTTCTTTTTGAGATTATTGCCTAAATTCGCACTATCCATATCAGTTATCAGTGGGGAGATGGGGAGATGGGGTGTAGAGTGTAGGGTGTAGGGTGTGGGGTGTAGGGTGTGGGGTGTGGGGTGTAGGGTGTGGGGAGATGGGGAGAATAAATAAAAGCAATCTCCTGAATACTGGCCCCTAAATACTGACTCCGTTCGGCGGTTCGGCTGAACTCACCGTCGAAGCCTGACTACCGATGGCTTAATACTTAGCTTTGACGCGATTAACGATTAATTCTGCGAAGATATTGACTACTAGGGTCAAAACCAAGAGAACAAAACCCGCATACATGAGTGCCGATACTTGCATTCCCGATGCTTCGGCGAATTGGTTAGCCAATAAGGAAGCGATCGTGTTAGCGGGGGCGAGAATAGAGGCACTAATGCGGTTAGAATTGCCGATAATCATCGTTACTGCCATGGTTTCCCCTAAAGCGCGCCCTAAAGCTAACATAATCCCCCCGACAATCCCAGAAAAAGCGGCAGGAATTAAGACCCGAAAAATCGTTTCCCAACGGGTGGCCCCCAAACCTAGGGAAGCTTGCCGCAAGTCCGGCGGTAAAGCAGCCAAAGAGTCACGAGAGATAGCGATAATAATCGGCAGGATCATAATTGCTAAAATAACCCCCGCCGGTAACATCCCAGGACCCCCTAAAGGAGTACTAAACAGAGGAATCCAACTAAAATTAGCATTTAACCAGTTACCAATGGGTCTGAGTATAGGAATCAGTACGAATATCCCCCACAATCCGTAAACAACACTGGGAATAGCGGCCAAAAGTTGTACTAAAAAGACTAAAATTGTCCGCGCATTTAAGGGAATAAAATCTTCGCTTAAAAAAATCGCTGAACCGATACCGAGGGGAACAGCAATCAGGAGGGCAATCAGAGAACTAACGAGAGTTCCGTAGATAACAGGCAGAACTCCGAATTCTTCGCGACCGCGCACGGGATTCCAAGCGCTACTGGTCAAAAATCCCAGACCAAAGGTTTGAATCGCCGGTAAGGCCCGAATAAAAATAACTAGGGCAATTAGGAGCAAAATTACCCCAATAGCGATAGCAAAAGCGGTAGTTAATCCGACAAAGCCTTTATCGAGGATTTTTTCTGATTCTGGACGTTCTTTAAAATTTGAGTCGGGTGAAACTGTAGGCGCACTCATGATTAGGGTTAAAATCCAGCTAGTTTGAGGTAGCTAAGGTCGAAATTGACTTTTCTACACTATTATTGTAACTTTGAATACATTTTTTCGGCGACTAATCCACCTTGATCGTGTAATCAGGATAGATGACATCGGCAGCGGCGGCTACTCGTTCGCGGACATTTTTCGGTAGGGGAATATAACCAAGGGGACCGGCTTGTTCTTGTCCTTGGTTAAGTCCAAATTCGATCATCGCCTCCATAGCTAAAGCTTTTTGGGGATCGTTGTATTTTTTGTAAACCAACATCCAAGTGTAGGTGACAATGGGATAGGAATTTTCCCCCGGGGGATCAACGATAAAAGCCCGCAGATTTTCGGGTAATTCCACCGTGGCTAAGGTAGCAGCGGCGTTGGTTTCATCGGGAATGACGAATTTACCCGCCTGATTTTGTAGAGTGGCCATGGGCAGGTTATTATTTTTAGCGAAACCGTACTCGATATAGCCAATCGAGCCTTGATTTTGTTGAATTAGGGCAGTTACTCCCTCATTTCCTCTACCACCGAGAAATTTACCTTTTTTGGTCGGCCATTGTACGGCTTTTCCTTCACCGATGCTTTTTTTCCATTCGGGACTAACGGCGCTTAAAAACTTAGTAAAAACTCCCGTTGTTCCGCTACCGTCTGCCCGGTGAACTACGGTAATTTCTTGATTGGGTAGTTTTAAATCGGGGTTATCGGCGGCGATTTTGGCATCGTTCCAACGGGTAATCGTGCCTAAAAAGATGCCTACATATGCTTCCCTACTTAGTTTCAGCCCTTCTACTCCGGGCAAATTATAAGCCATAACGATGCTTCCCGCCGTCATCGGTAGCAGTAAAACCCCGCGGCTAACTCTGGCCATATCTTCGTCACTCATGGCTACATCGGAAGCACCAAAATCGATCGTACCTTGAATAAATTGTTCGACTCCCGCCCCGCTACCGGTAGATTGATAGTTAATTAGCAGTTTAGAAAATAGTTGATTGATGGTGACAAACCAGTTTTGATATAGGGGTGCAGGAAAAGAAGCACCCGCACCATTGAGGGCGACCTCTCCTTTTAGGGGAACCTGGGCGATTCTATTGCTTCCCTCTCCGCTAGTTCCTTCCGTATCACCCCCCCCACAAGCGGTTAAAGTCGCTGTTAAAGTGGCTATAGATAAGGCTGTTAGTAAATGGGTTCTGTTTTTGTTGAGCATAGGATTAATTTTGATCCGTAAACTGCCTTAAATCTTACGCTAAAATCTACCACACCTTGGTAAAGAATAGGTTAAGAAGTGAATAAAAGAACGTAATGTATTGTCAAGAAAAGTTTTCTCGGTAACTAGACAAAAATCTCAACTTCTTTTACCATTTATTTTGACTAAACATTAGTTTTAAGTAGGGAGGCACAATTATTTGTAGGATGGGTTAGCGCACTTCGTAACCCATGCGGGCGTTGGGTTTCATGCTTCAACCCAACCTACGTTCTTCTTTTACTATTTATTTTGACTAAACATTAGTTTTAAGTCGCGGGTAAAGCCGCTGACTTTTCCAGTTTAGATTAGGTTTTTCTCTTTCCTTACCCTTGTAGTGACGTAAAAACAACAAAGAAAAGATTAAGGTTTTTAGTCATCATCCCTCAGCTTTTTTCTCCCCACTACCCCACTACCCCACTTCCCCACTTCCCCACTGATAACTGAAAAGTCTCCCCAATACCCGTTTTTACTTTCTCCTTGTTGACACCTATGCTAGAAATTTTTACTCAGCTATCTCGTCCGACCAAAGTAGTGGCAACCATACTAGGAACTGCTCTACTTTTACCCGCTTGTGCCAATATTAATCCTCAAGACCTCAAACCAATTAAAATCGATGGTTCGAGTACCGTAGCACCAATTACCGACAAAGTTCTCGAAGATTTTAAAGCTAATACCCCTAACAAAGCTTTGGCTGATGTTAAAATTGACGCTAATATTTCAGGAACCGGCGGCGGTTTTAGAAAATTTTGTGCGGGAGAAACCGATATTAATAATGCTTCTCGGCCGATTTCTGTGGAAGAATTAAAAGAATGTGATGCTAATAAGGTAAGATTTATCGAACTACCGATCGCTTTTGATGCTTTAACCGTGGTAGTCAATCCCCAAAATAACTGGGTTGATGATATTTCCACCACAGAACTAAGAACTATTTGGGAACCAGCGGCCGAGAATAAAATCAAACGTTGGAATCAAATTAATCCCGCTTGGCCCGACCAACCGATTACCCTTCACGGACCAGGTAAAGACTCCGGAACCTACGATTTTTTTAGTGAGGTAATTAACGGCAAAGATGCCAGTCGTGGGGATTTTAACTTTAGTGAAGATGACCAAGCTTTAGTTAATGCCGTCAGTCAAGATGCCAACGCTTTAGGCTATTTTGGCCATGCTTACTATGAACAAAATCGGGATAAATTAAAAGCTTTGAAAGTTAACGGTATTGAACCAACTCGCAGCAATGTCGAGGATAGTAAATATCAGCCTTTATCTCGTCCTTTGTTTATTTATGTTAATGCCCAAAAAGCCCAAGAGAATCCCGCTTTAGAGAAATTTGTCGAACATTATCTCGATCGAGTTCCCAATTTATTAGATAGTATTGGTTATATTCCCCTACCGGATGAGGCCTATCATTTGGCACGGGTACAGTTGCAAAAATTTGAGGTAGGAACGGTTTTTGATGGCCGACCTCAACCCAATTTAACCATCGGGGAATTACTTCGCAAACAAGCTCAATTTGAAGCTAAGTAGGGTTGGCTGAATAAATCTAAAAACCTTGTTTGGTAAGACTTTTAGACTTTTTGTCAATCAAAAAGTACCGGCTCTGGGAGTGAGCGGGGGGAGAACTCAGGGACTTTTTCCCTGAAAATTAGGTAATTGACCCCCTCAAAATGGGTAAAACCCTACACCCCACACCCTACACCCCACACCCTACCCCCACGAAAAACTTTTTCAGCAAACCCTACTTAATTAACCCTTCGGTGTCGCCCCAAATTGTTCGATGAGGATAGAGGTTAACACCGATTTTAAGTCTTCACAGGGAATCCCTTTTTGCACACAACTTCCCAGGTGAGCATCTTTACCCACTTTACCCCCCATGTAGAGGTCAACTCCTTCTACAGTTTTGCCGTCTTTGCGCGCTTTTGTCCCCATCAAACCGATATCGGCCACTTGGGGTTGTCCGCAGGAGTTAGGGCAACCGGTCCAGTGCATACGCACACCCCGGGGAATATTTAATTCCGCATCTAACTGACGAATCAAGTCCACGGCCTTATTTTTGGTTTCAATCAGGGCAAAATTGCAGAATTGCGCCCCCGTGCAAGAAACGAGCGCTCGTTGTAAAGGAGTGGGATTGGGGGTAAACTTAGCCAGTAAAGGCTCGGTTAAAAGAGTCGCCATATTTTCAGCCGCTATATTGGGAATAATCACGTTTTGTTCCACAGTTAAACGCAATTCTCCGCTGCCATACACTTCGGCAATCCGGGCCAAATCGAACATATCATCGGCAAATAGACGACCAACGGGTACACAAAGACCGATATAGCTCAATCCCTCCTGTTTTTGGGGAAAAACTCCTAAATGATCTCGTTTTTCCCAGTCAATAGCGTCTTTTTCCGCTGCCGTTGCCAAGGCATAACCTAAGTGATTAGCCACCCGCGCGCGGAATTCCTCGATTCCCCACTCATCAATTAACCACATTAAACGGGATTTTTGACGATTGGCACGCAATCCGTTGTCGCGGTAAACTTCTAAAATCCCTCGGCATAAATCCACCACTTCCTGATTCGGTCTCACCCAAACATTCATGGGAATTGCCGCTTCACAGCGTTTAGCCGAGAAAAAGCCACCTACCACGACATTAAAGCCTAATTCTCCCTCTTTATAGGCAGGAACAAAGGCAATATCGTTAATTTCCGCATGAACGGAGTTATCCCGGCCTCCCTCAATGGCAATATTAAATTTGCGGGGCAGATTGGTAAATTGATAATTACCTTGACCGCAGTTGGTAATCATATCTTGGACTTTTTGGACTAATTCCCTGGTGTCAATTAATTCATCCGCGTCTAGTCCTGCCATGGGTGAACCGGTAATATTTCTGACATTATCCATGCCCGATTGTACCGAAGTCATACCCACGGATTTTAGTCGTTGGAAAATATCAGGAATATCTTCGATACGAATACCGCGTAATTGTAGGTTCTGACGAGTAGTAATATCGGCATTACCATCATCACCGTAACGCTGCACGATTTCCCCTAAAACGCGCATTTGCTCACTGCTAATAATGCCGTTAGGAATCCGCAAACGCATCATAAATTTGCCCGGGGTGACGGGACGATAAAAAACCCCCACCCATTTTAAGCGATGTTCTAAATCGGTTTTATCCATCGCTTCCCAACCGATTTGGGCAAAATGATCTAGTTCATCTTTAATGGCTAATCCGTCTTTTTCGGCTTTAAATTTCTCGAATTTATTGAGAGTTGTTCCATCTTTTTCAGGTGCTTGTACCACGAATCTATCTCCTTACTGGTTTGTGGGTGTAATTGTTCTAGTTGGTGCGGGTTAGAAATGAAGAAATCGGGATTTAACAATAAGTATTCTGTAAAATACTGTCGTCATTAGCAAAAATTTAGTAATTTACCTAGTCTCTATTTGTTATTTAATTCTTTTTAACTTGGGTAATTTTGTATTTTATGTAACAGAAATCCGCTAACCATCGTGTTTAGGGATTTATATCATGCAGTAAGTGCATTAAGGTGGGCTGTGGGGTGTGGGGTGTGGGGAGATGGGAGATGGGAGATGGGAGAATAAATAAAAATAATCTCCTAACTTGAAAATAGAGGCTGAAATAACGCAAATTCGTCAATCATACTAAATCCGTTGAGTATAGGCTACATATCAGGACAGGCACTCCTGCAAGTGGAGTGACTCTTAAATTATTACAGATGTATCAGCAGCCGCGTGTAAGCATCCTACCGAAAAACTAATGCGCGGGGGGTTTGGGGGCGGCGCCACGCCCCCAACGGGGGGTTTGGGGGGTAGAACCCCCCAAAAACTTGGATTGAGCAATAAAATCGTAAGTAATACGGCCATCCGTTGAGTATAGGCTACATATCAAGAGAGGCACTGACTGGAAAATAGAAGCTGAAATAACGCCAATTCGTCAATCAGAATATTGTCATGCTTGGTGGTGTCAACTTTGGCATCGCGACTGCTTTCTGTCTCCTCTGAATTTTCCTAAGCGAGAAACTTAACCAACTCCTCTAATTTTTGCCAAGCTAATCCACTGGCTAAAATGTCGCGTGCGAGGGCGAAACCGGCAGCATAATCGCCAAAAGTGACCTTTTCTGCCACCTGTAGGGCAAGAGAGGCATTAATCGCCACAGCATCCCGTTGAGGCGGCGTTCCCCCCCCTTGCAGGACATTTTTGAGGATTTCGGCATTTTCTGGCACTTCCCCGCCTTTAAGGGCATTTAAACTGGCTCTGGGGATAGCAATTGACAAGGGATCGATCGCCGCAGAAATCACCTCGCCATTATTTAATAAAGCCATATCGGTCAGATCTCCTAACCCCACCTCGTCGAGTTTTTCCCGGCCGTGAACAATAATCGCCTTTGGGGTTCCCATTTGTGCTAAAGCTGTGGCCATGGGGGTGAGAAATTGCTGGTCATAAACCCCGATAACTTGACCTGTGGGACGGAGAGGATTAACTAGAGGGCCCAGAAGATTAAAAACCGTGCGAACTTTCAGGGTTTTGCGGAGATTAGCCACACTTTTCAGGGCCGGATGCCAACCAGGGGCAAAAAGAAAGGTCACTCCCACCCCATCTAAAGCCGCCGCCACTTTCTCGCTAGGGGCGCTTAAATTAACCCCAAGATATTCTAAAACATCGGCCGAACCGACTTTACTGGAGGCGGAGCGATTGCCGTGTTTAGCCACTTTTACGCCCCCGGCGGCCGCCACAAAGGCCACGGCAGTGGAAATATTAAACGTTGAGGCCCCGTCACCGCCGGTGCCACAGGTATCGATAACGGGAGTAGTATGGGGTTTAGGGTCTTCTAAGCGAGATTGTTGCCGTAAAACTGTGGCCATTCCCGCTAATTCGGCGGCCGAGACTCCTTTTGCTTGCAAAGCCGCTAAAATCGCCCCCGATAAAACCTCCGGAATCTGGCCGTTTAACCATCCGGTCATTAATTCTTCAGCTTGGTTAAGGGAAAGGGATTTTTGATCGAGTAGTTGCTGCAGTAGGTTTGGCCAGTCTTGATTGGTCATCGCTGTTCCATTGGTGTGGGGGTGGGGCGATATACTATCATAGCGGTTTGTCTGGAGGATCGATCGCTCCTAGGAATTTTTACTTTAAATCGAGCAAACCCTGTTCTTTTAACTTGGGATTAAAACGAATTTCCATCTGTACTCCCCGTTTTTCTAGGGTTGATAAAATATCGTTTTCTACTCGTCTGGATACCTGTTTTAATAACTTGATTTTTCCCACTTCATCAGCACTTTGATAAATTTCTTTTTCTGTCTCAGTCATGGCTAATTTAGCATCAATTGGTTCTGTCCAAAGTTTTTCATTGCCGATTACTGTCTGACTTTCTCTTAGCCAAGCTTGTTTAATCGCTTCGAGAATAGTCCGATTAGGACGATCAATCACCTGTATTTTTAGCCAATAACAAGCTTGGGGCTGTCGGGCAAGATGTTGTTTTAAACTGAGATAAATATCACGAGAATAGCCGACAAACTCTAGGACTTGTTCTCGATCAAAAATGGCATAAACCCCGATTTTTCCCTGGAAATCAACACAGATATTACCCGTGGCATCTAGGTAAGGAATATATTCTAACTGTTCGAGATTAGCAAAAGTATCAGGCTCATTCATAATTAATCGTCGCTAATTGGTTGGAGATAGCTAAATTATACCTAAGTTTGAATTTTATATTCCGGGCTGTGGCTAACCTACTATGGTAAACTAAAAGTTGCCCTGCCGTTAGTCGCAGGGAACAATAAGCAAGTGAGCATAGCTTCGGTTCCTCCTTATGGATATTTTTCAGGAGTACGGTATTGAGTACCTGTACCACATGACTTATATAAATAACCTTACCTCTATCATTACGAATGGATTGTTGTCACATAATGAAGCCTATAGGAGAGGATTAATAGAAGTAGATATTTCTGATCCAGATGTTCAAAATAGAAGAGCTAATCGAACAATTGACAAAATACCACTACATGAATATGTTCCGCTGTATTTTTCACCCAGAAATCCAATGCTGTATAGGAGGAAACAGCATCAAGATGACATTGTTATTTTGGGAATTGAGCCACAACTTTTATTAGAAACAAATGTTATCTTTTCTGATGGAAATGCAGCGGCAGGGGAGACTCGGTTCTACCGGGGCGAGCAAATGCTTAACCAGTTGCCGTGGAATGTAATCTGGGCGCAATACTGGAATGATTTCGAAGATGGCAAGCGCATGAAGTGTGCAAAGATACTTGTTTACCCGACGGTAGCGCCCAATAGGATCAAAGCAGTATTTTGCCGTTCCCAGAAGCACAGCAACGTTATCCTTGCAGCTATACAGAGAACTGATATTATAGGAATGGTGTATCCAGATTTATATTTCTAGTCATGCTACATTACACAGATACCACAGTTTTCAATGTCAACACGCAAACGATTGTTAACACAGTTAACTGCGTTGGTGTAATGGGTGCTGGCTTGGCTCTAGAGTTTCAGCTAAGATTTCCAGAAATGGAAAAAGACTATGTAGAGCGATGCAGGAAAAAAGAGGTTAAAACTGGAAAGCCTTATCTTTACAGAAATTATGGGAATGTTTGGATTCTTAACTTCCCGACAAAGGATCACTGGAAGTATCCCTCTAAAATTGAATGGATAGATGAGGGACTTAAGTATTTCTCCATTAACTATCAGAAAGGCGGCATTACTTCGATCGCTTTTCCTAAGTTGGGATGTAGTCATGGTGGACTTGATTGGGGTGATGTATCCCCTTTGATGGAAAAATATCTGGGAAACCTCGATATTGATGTATTTATTTGTTTAGATCAAGAAAAGGAAGCAACAGGTGTAGAGGGTTCAATGGTTAGTTTGGTCAATAATATTGAGAGCTTTGGATGGGATAAAGAACTTAATCTCAGATCTGATATCAGAAAAAAAATAATTCATGCCTTACCAATTAGAAGATTTCGAGAGTTAGGAAAAATTGAAGGTGTTGGTAAGCAGACATATAATGATATGTTTAGCTTCTTATATCAATCCGTAAAGAAATTTGAGTTTGAGAAAGATAAGCCTAAATCTGCTAATACATTGCAACTTCAGATTCTGGACACAATTACTGAAGAAGAGAACTGGCAAGAATCTACCAATCAGTTAAGTTCTCAATTAGAAGCAGTAGGTTTTTATGAAGAACGCACTGAGATAAACACTACTCTTACTACAGAGGAGAATCTAGGGGCTTCTGCAAGTCAGTTAAGTTCTCCATTACAAGCGGAATCTACTGCTGAAGAACAGAGAATTATGGGTGCTTCTTGTAATGAAAATTATGATGCTTTCCTGATAATTCTGCCCTATATAGAACAAGCTCTTAGTACAGAGCGTACAAAAGATGAAATTTCTGAAATGTTTAAGCTTCCTAAAAAGTTGGTAGGTGAGTGGTTGGAAGCGGCAGAAAAACTTGGTAAAGTTAAAAAGCTTACACGTCCTGTTAGGTACGTTGCAACGTCGAATCAGTTGCAACAGCAATTAGAGTATGAGTTTGCGGTATAAGCTGTAAACAGGCTAATAACCGTGTTGCATAAGCTGTTAACTATCTATCTAAATTACTCGTTTACCGCAATATCAAATTGAGGCAGATTCTGTTAAAATGACAGGTGGCGATCAACTGTGATGAATAGATTAAATTCTGATTCTGGAAGGTTAAGAAGTTGACCGTTTTTGACAAGAGGCACTAGGAGCAAGTGTTAGTAAAATTAATATTGATCAACTGCTTGCCCTTTAAAATTGTGCCAAAAAGTTTTAGGCTAAATTAGTCCCCAAAAATGATCAATTCTCAATGCCTACTGCTTCTCTTAACGAAATTGTTCACGCGGCCCTAAGTGGTCAAGTGGTTTCTTTTCCCACAGATACAGTTCCCGCTTTAGCAGTTTCTCCCCCCTATGCTGCCTTAGTTTTTGCCGCTAAAAAACGGACTTTTGATAAACCTTTAATTCTCATGGCGGCCTCAGCAGCAGATTTATGGGATTATGTCAAGGGAAGTCAGGAAGAAAGGGAAATTTGGCAGCAAATGACCGAAAAACACTGGCCCGGCTCCCTAACTTTGGTTTTACCCGCTTCTGAAAAAGTACCAAAAGTTCTTAACCCGAAGGATCCTAGCACGATCGGGATCCGAGTTCCCGCTCATGCGATCGCAAGAGAAATTCTTGGTCGAACTGGTGTTTTAGCGACCACAAGTGCTAATCTGTCAGGACAAGAGCCTTTATTGACTCCATCCGCAATTATGACTACTTTTCCCTCCGTGACGGTGTTAGCGCCCACAGAAAGGCAAGCATGGGGAATAATCAATAGTGGACAACCCTCCACCGTCGCGCGTTGGCAATGTCAAGGATGGGATATCTTACGACAAGGGGCAGTTTTTCTGTAAATATGGACGATATTGACGCTTTAAAACGGGAATTACAGCAAACTCGCCTCGCTTATCAGATGGCTGTGGCAATTAATCACCTCAAAAGCAGTTTTTTGGGACGGATTGCCCACGAGTTGCGATCGCCATTGAGCAGTATGATCAGTCTCCATCAAATGATTCTCGCCGATCTTTGCGAAAGTCCGGCCGAAGAAAGGGAATTTATCGCCCAGGGGCAACTGGCGGGCCGTAAACTGATGGCAATGCTCGATGAGATGATTAATCTCTCGAAGCTAGAGTCTGGTACTATACCTCTGGAGCGAGAAATTTTTTCTTTAACTAAACTCTGGCAAGATTGGGCAAGTTTAACCTATTTACAGGCAGCTAATCGCAATATTAAGCTTAAATTTAGCCCTTTAACCGATGATATTGCTATTATTGCTGATTATCAGCGTTTATCCTCCGCTCTTGTCCTTCTCGTCGATGCAGCGATCGCCGACTTAGCGAGTGGCTCTATTTGTATATCGGTAAGCACTCTTTGCGAGAAAAAAGTCACTATTGTCCTAGAATTTCCGGGGGAAATACCTCTCTGGCAAATGCCAGAAATTTCCCCTTTGAGTTTAGAATCAAAGCTAGAAGAAGTAAAACAATTTACTCAAGCTCTCGGTCTTTCTCCCGGTCTTAAATTCCAGTTAGCGAAAGGCATTATCGAAGTATCGGGGGGGGAAATGAGCTTAGATCAAATCGATAACAATAGTCAGGACAAGCTCACAGAGATCGTTTTTTCTTTACCTCGATCGCCGGACAGGAAAACTCCTCGGGATAACGATTAAATAATACCATTGTCGTCGTGGCGTTGCTTTGGAAACCAATGCGCTGGTAAAATTTTTCTTGGTTAGTAGTCATCAAATAGACTCTTTCCACCCGATTTATTCGGGGATGGGCCAAAACTGTTTCTACTAATTTACGCCCTAAACCCGCTCCCTGATAATCGGGATGAACGATCACATCCCAAATAGTTGCCCGATAAATGCCGTCAGAAATGGCGCGAGCAAAACCAATTAATTGCGGATCATTCCACACCGTCACCACCGGATCACTATAGTCAATTGCGGTTTCTAAATCTTCTAAACGGCGATCGATTGCCCAAAATGCGGTTAAATTAAATAATTCTCGTAGTTGCAATAGATCTATCTTGCTTTTATCCTCGTCAAACTGAATCTGACTACAATCAATCATGATATTTCCTTAGTCTCAGACTAAAAAATAGGAGAAGATATTTTTCCGAGAAAGAGGATTCACGCTCGATCGGACTGATTTATGAGCAATTTCCCCTAATCTATGTGTTTGATTATACTCAATGCCTCAGATAATCTCCAGTTGATTTATCGTCATTTCTTGACAAGTTATTAATCAGTGATCAGTGATCAGTGATCAGTGATCAGTGATCAGTTATGGTTCTTCGGTTTGTGTGATGCCATGGGGGGAGTTCTAAGGGATGAAATCCTTACAGAGAAAGGCATTCTGCGATTTTTTTCAAGTGTTTTCGCTCTAGAACGAACTAATCAATTAAATCTCTTGCCAAATAAGGATTTAGTCGATTTATGCCCCCCGATCGAACCATACCAAGTAACGAAGAACCTAATTAATTTGCAAGAGTTCTAATTAGGGCTGGCTGAAAATTACTGGAAGCCTTACTAGAAAACGGTTTTAGGACTTTTTTAGCTAAAAAAGTGCAGGAAACAAACGTTGAGAAATCGATCCGAGAGACTCAAAACCCTGGCACTTTCCGGAGGCGATTGCAAAGGGTTCTGCTTCCCAGTGCGCGAGGTCATTCTGTTATTGGGACCTCCCCGACCGACTCCCCAGACTCCTGACTCCCCAGACTCCTAACCCCACCAACAAACTTTTTGCCGCAAACCCTAATTATAGCGCCAGTTTTCTTGCACTTTAACTTGATTAAGTTGTCGCAGTTTAGCAATAGATTCAGCAATGATATTCATAGAATATTTACATAGATGATGATAAGTTTTGAGTAGAATCATTAGTAAAATTTTTACTGACGCTAGTTTCTGCTCGCGTATAAATATAGGTTTCAGGTTCTTTTAATTTTTCGGTCTTAAATATTTTTTCTGCTCTTGCCCATAAATCTGTATCTTCTCCATAGATCATGTGTTTAAATCCTTGCAATTCAAAAAATACCTTTCTTTTGCCGAAAAATGTCGGTCCTAAAACACATTTTTTTAAGTTAATTAATTTGTCTGATTGATAATAATCTGCAACTAAAATATTATCTTCGCTGAAAAACCCTCCTTCAATCAAGTCAATTTCTGGATGAGCTTTCATATATTGTAATCGTGACTCTAAATGATTAGGCTTATAAGCATCGTCACTATCGAGAAATGTCAAATACTTACCAAACGATGCCTGTATTCCTGCATTTTTGGCATAACATTGTTTTTTATTTTTATGCTTTAAATAACGAATGTTATTGTATTTCTCAAGATAGGGATTAACAACTGCAAAAGTTTGATCACTGCTACCATCATCCACTATTACAAGTTCCCAATTGGTAAAAGTTTGATTGAGGACACTATCAATACCTTTATTCAAGTAATGAGCGCGGTTATAGGTACAGACAATAATGCTAATTTCAGGATTAATATCAAAATTGATCGGACTCATAAGACACTCCCAATTGTAAGTTTTGTCAGTTGTTATTTTTGAGCGACAATACAGGTAGCTACTGGAAAATCAGGATGAAAAGCATCTAATTCTTCAGTAGTTAATTCTTCGGTAGCTATGCCATGATAACTAGCTATCACACTAATAGGATTGCCATAAACATATAATTTTTGCTGGGAGAATTTTCTAAACATCCAAGCAAAAGCATCTGGTAAAGGCCGCCAATAGTCCCTAGGTATAGCATGAAGTCTCTGTGCACTAGGAACCATGACAAAACATTTCCCCCCTGGTTTTAACCAAGTGTAAATATTTTCTACAACTTGCCAAGGTGCATAACAATGTTCCAAGACATTAAAAGTAATAATAGAATCAAATGACTCTGGTTTGATGATAGAGCCATCGTGAGCATCACCGACTATATCTATTCCTAAACCTGGTTCTATATTCATAATTTGATATGATGAACCTAGGTTAATTCCATAGAAGTCTTTATTTGTACCACCAATTTCTAGAATTTTTCCAACTATTTGTGGTTTGATTTCTTGGATAAATTTGTTTAAATAATACCGATCAACTGGTTTCCCCCTAGTTAAACCAAATACATGACAGATGGGAACACTTTTTTTCAAATCTCCCCAGTTGAGAGAATGGGTAGCAACTGATAATAAACCTATTTTTTCTAGGTAGATCACTAATTGGCAAAAACTCTCAAAACTATTGATTTGTTCTAAGTCATTGATCAGGTTAGTTTTTGCAAAAAACTGGGTTAATACTTGGTAAGTATTGTGGCTTAATGGTGTAAGCTTATATTCTTCGTCTTTTTCAATAAAGCCGCAAAAACCTTTACCAAAAAGCGTGAGGCTTTTATCTGATAAAAAGATGATAGCGTTGTTGGTTAAATGTTGATATTTTTCTATTTCTGTAGTAACTTGCGCGTTAATTGGTGCTGATTTGACTTGTTGAAATATTTGATAGGCTGATTCAAGATCATGTTCATGTACAAATATTTCTAAAATAGTTAACCAAGATTGGTAAGGAATAATTTCTGGTGAGCGTTGACTCCAAGTAAAGATAGCGTTTACTTGGGAGTTTTCAATTTTTAAGAAGGCGTTGGGTATATATTTTCTAGTCATTTTGTTTGTTTCAGTAAAGATTGATTTTGACGACTTGTCAATTTTTTGCTTTATTTTAACCTATTTGAGATTACCTCCTCAATAATATCCACAGCACGAGGAACCCCTCCCGCTTTTTGGATAGCAGTTTTTAATCTAAGTGCATTTTCTTGATAAGATGGTTGCGTTAGCACTTCTTGAATAGCTCGGCGTAATCTATCAGTTGTCAAACTTGAAGGAGTAATAAATTTCCCGACGCCACTCCAAGCAATACGGGTAGCCACTCCTGCTTGATCATTAGCAATAGGAATAGCTACTATAGGTACACCATAAAACAGAGATTCTAGTACCGTATTTGTTCCAGAATGGCAAATAGTCAAACTGGCTTTTTGTAATAATTCTAATTGTGGTGCATATTTAACGACGATGGGATTTCCTGGTAAATTAGGTAATGCTTGAGTTGCTAATCCACCTCCTAGGGCAATTACTAATTGTGTATCTAAACCTACACAAGCTTCAGCAATTTTATAAAAAATATGAGTGAGGCGATTTTGCAATGTACCCATTGAAGTATAAATTAATGGTTTATCATTCAATTTTTCATAGGGGAAATCAATTGTTTTTCTCCCTGTAGAATCAAAGTGAGGTCCGGTAAAATGGAGAATTCCGTTTAAATCATGTCTGGGGTATTCAAACTCTGCTGGTTGTTGACTAATAATTGCTAACTTAGAAACAGAATAGTAATCATTAATATTTCTGCAAGCAGGCATACCATACTTTTGGCGATATGCCGAAATCACTTTGTAAATAGGTTGGGAAAAACGAGAAATTACTCCATATCCCAAACGATTACGCAATCTTGCCCACCAAGCAGGGTTATATTTCCAGGTTGTAAAAGCTGGGGGAATAGTATTATCAAAACCATTGACTAGCGCCGAAGAAGCTGTCACAAAGGGAATTTTAAGGAAATCAGCAACAGTGCTACCACCGTATATACATTCATCAATTATCAGTGCTTCTATTCCCGCATCTTTAATCACTTGTGGAGCATTAAGTAAAAATGAAGCTGTTGTTTTTTCAGATAAACAAATTGTGTAACGCAATGCCGCTAACCCAGTGAGTTTTCCTAGCTCTTCATAAAATTTTGCCGTTGTCCCTACAGGAAAATCAACTGGTGAAATAGCGCGAAATTCTAAACCAGCAACTTTGGCATTTGCTTCTGCATCAGGCATACCTAATACTGTCACACGATGTCCTCGTCTTTGGAGTTCGCGTCCCAAAGTATTCATTGTGTTTAAATGTCCAGTAGCGGCTGGACAGATAGAGCCAAAATGTGTCATGATTTTTTCATTTGTTTAATTATTAAAAACTATTTTTTCGCTACACTATCTTATAAACTAGCATGGGTATCATACCAAGGTTCGATAACTTGAAATTTTTCTAACAGCTTTTTGCCGAGATTGACCTTATAAATAAACCCATTCATTCTAAATATTTGATAGTACAAAAAAATGCGTTTGTAGAGATTGATAGCTTGAGTTTCTGAAAGCCATTTTCCTGGTGTTTCTTCTCCAAAAAGTCCGCTGGAACCAAATTCAAATTGATGTTCAAAGTATTTACCTTCTTTTTCCTGGAAAGGACACACTTGTTGGGATATTTTCCGTTGGTTAATAACTTTAAATTTTTGATACCCAAGTTCTTTAAATATTTTAAACTCTTTTAGCAAATTATTCCAAGACGTTTTATCTGATTCTATGGATATAAATTTTGGTTTACTGTCGAATTGCCGTAAGGCTTTAACACATAACAAGTCTGCCCCTTCAATATCAACTTTTAGATAATAGGGAATCCCAAATTCTTGTAAAATGTTTTCAAATTTAGCACTTTTTACCGTGATTTTCCGGGATTTTGTCCCATAGCTCTCGTTTCTTTTCACCCAATCTGGAGAAATTGTCCCCCAAACACTATGATTTAGGTTAGTATAGAAAATAATCTCACCTTCTTGTGGGGCTATAGCCAGATTCAGAAGTTGTAGTTGACCATCATTTATATAGGATTGTAGTCTATTTTTTGTGGTTTCATAAAGCTGAGGATCAGCTTCTATACCCACTACGCAAAAACCTTTTTTTAAATAGTATTCAGTATCTTCGCCCTGATGAACACCAACATCTATGATTAAGTTCTTATTCATGATCAATTTCTGAGGACAAGACAAAAGGCTTGAAAAGTAGGCGGGAGTAGGGTTTGATGAAACATAGAACCAATCTCCACAACCCTATGAACCAGTATAGCATCTAAAGCAAGCCCTTCAACCCCCTAACCGTGATGAGCGTATGCGCTTCCTCGAAGAGATGGTAAAAATTTTTCCCACCGCTGAGATTCGTTGTCTGGGTGGGGACTGGGAGTTTGTCGATCAAGCTTGGTTACCTTATCTTCTCCTGGAACCTTCCCTGTTTTTCCGAATCCGAATTCCAGCTACTGACAAGTAAGTTAACAAGGGAAAACCGCAATGACAATTCATGTAATAAAATCGGTTAGAATCTCATCTGGTTCATCGTCCATGTCATCCTCATCTAATTCATCAATAAAATCGACAGCAGCAGAAAAATTAGCAGCAGCTAATGTCAAAGACTGCTGAGATTGCAGTTGCGCCAGGAGTTGTTCGAGATTTTTTAAGCGAAATGATAGAGAATCAACCTCTTGTTTGAATTCATCAATCTTGTTAGTTTTAGCCTGCCATAACTTCAATTCATCTTGAAGAATTGGCAATAAATCAGTGGGAGTAGGCGCATTATCTGCCAGATCAAGATATTGATTTAAAGCCGCCAGCATCAATTGAGAAATTGACTGATTTTGCGCCCGCGCTAACCCATCAATTTGCGCCAGTAATGCTGGTGTAACTTTGGTTTTAATGACGACTTTTGTGGATTTGCTCATAAATATTAAATCTATAGCAGACTGAAAAACGCTATAAAAAAAGTCGAGTTCGTTTTCATCCTTTAACTACCGGCATAGAAGACAGTGGTTATCAGGGAATATCTCAATACCATAGTAATAGTTATACACCAAAAAAGAAAACTAAAAATAGAAAATTAACAGACTTATAAAAGGAGTATAACAAGGCTTTAGCCAAAGAAAAGATTATCATTGAACATATAAATAGGAAACTCAAAATGTTGAAAATATTATCCTGTAAATATCGGAATCTTCGTCGAAGATATAGTTTAAGAGTTAACTTGTTGGCGGCTATTTATAACTGTGAGTTAGGGATAGGTATAGCAACTTCTTAAAAGTTGCCAAACATTAATCAAGTCAAGGAGAATTTATTCTCAATTATAAAAATTGAGATAGTTTGTGCCGCTTAAATAAAGAGGTTTTCATAACTAAATTAAAGCATATCTAAAGAGTTTTGAGTTAAAAGTAAAACTTCAAGTTTTCATTCAGAACAAATATACCAATTAACTGATTTTTGGGGTAAAATTAGTTGACCAATCATTATAACATATAATTAATTTGCAAGAGTTCTACTGCTCACTGAAAAAAGCTCCCCACACCCCACACCAATGCTTAACAATCAAAGAGCCTCGCCGGTGTCTGTAATTTGTTTAGGGGAAATCCTCTATGATCTAATTGCCGATCAGAGCGATCGCTCTATAGAGCAAGTAACTTCTTGGACAACCTATGCGGGGGGGGCGCCGGCAAACGTGGCCTGTGGATTGCGAAAATTGGGCATAAATTCGGCTTTTATCGGTTGTGTGGGCAAAGATCAACCCGGAGAACAGTTAATCGCCTTGCTAGACGCTCTCGGAGTCGATACCACTGGTGTACAGTATCATGCCACCCTACCCACCCGACAAGTTTATGTCACCCGCGATGCTGGGGGAGACAGACATTTTGCGGGTTTTGGCGGCAGAAAAACGACGGATTTTGCCGATACTGCCCTTAATGCTGACCTATTGCCCGAAAATCTCTGGAAAAATGCCGATTATCTAGTGATGGGAACCCTAGGGTTAGCCTATCCCCCGGCGAGAGCGGCGATGATGCGCGCCCTGCAATTGGCTAAAATTTACGGGGTGAAAGTATTGATCGATATCAACTGGCGACCGGTTTTTTGGCCTAATCTTGAGGCTGCCCCTGATATCATTCGAGATTTTATTGCCCAGGCCGATTTGCTCAAATGCAGTGAGGAAGAAGCAGCATGGTTATTTGGCACTGATACCCCCGTCAGAATATCATCACAATACCCCAATTTAGGGGCAATTCTGGTTACTGGCGGCGCAAAAGGTTGTAAATATCATTTAGGCGAAAATAGCGGTGCTGTCGAGGCTTTTTCTGGGGAGGTAGTGGATACAACCGGGGCAGGAGATGGCTTTGTGGCGGGTTTTTTAGCTCGTGCTAGTCTTGGAGGCGATAAAATTGGGGAAAATGCCGATTTAGCGCGTAAGGCGGTGATTTATGCCTGTGCGGTGGGGGCAATGGTGACAAGAAGAGCAGGCGCGATCGCATCCCAACCGACTCGGGAACAGGTGGAGGAGTTTCTAGCGGCCTTTGAATCCTAGAAATTAGCCCTTATATACTAAATCCAGTTATTAAAGACTGATTATCTATTCCTCCTTTTGCATGAGTGCCTTTTGCCTTTTGCCTGTCCTGATATGTAACCTATACTCAATGGATTTAGTATTATTTGCCCGTTTTTTGGTCAAACCAGTCTAAAACCCGATTCCATGCCCACCAGCGATCGCTATCGCCCCACTGACGCTGACAGGATAAACTGCTGATATAACCCACATGACCACCATGGTTGGTTAAGAGTAGATCCACGTGGGGATTATCAGCGATCGCTGCTTGCAGATCGGGAATGACTGCGGGGGAAAAGAGGGGATCATCGGCTGCGTAGAGGATAAAAGTGGGTTTAGTTAAATAGGGTTGAAAGGGCAAGGGACTACTAGCGGCATAATAGTCAAAAACTGTCTCAAATCCTAGCTTTTTAATCACTAATTCTCGATCGAATCCCGCAATCGTGGTGGCGCGAGTAATTGCTTCGGGATCGATATGATCGGGATGAGCTTTATGGATGCGTTTGGCTAACTTGCGTAGTTCCCTGGCGATCGCTTTTTCCAAATGTTTCCCCCAGGTATCCCGGACGAGATAGGATAAAGAACGATTAGAGTCTAAATTAGGACAAATTACCGCACCACCGCCGATATGGGCGGGATCGATCCCCAGATCTTCCTGATTCTCTGCCGATTTAATTCCCCAGAGGGCCAATTGTCCCCCCAGAGAGTAACCCGTGAACCAAAAAGGGGCAGGACAGCCCATTTTTTGAGCTTGGGCGGCAATATGAAGGAAATCTAGCCCTTCATAGATGCCATCGGAGGTGAGAGTCGGGGATAATTCGGCTGTCTTACCGTGGGCCCGCCAATCGAAGAGGACGACTGCGTAGTTTCTTGCTACGGCTTTTCTGCCTAAAATTCTTAAAAACCATTGATTATCTAAGTCTCCCGTGATGCCGTAGGTGCCGATAATGGTTCCTTTCGCTTGCGGGGGGATGGAAACAATCCCGTAGATGGGGACGGCATTGGCCCCGGTGAAAATGGTTTCTTGATAGACTGGTTCGGGAATAGCGATCGTATTTTGCCAGGTTTCTCGCGCTTTTAGGGACACATAGAGAGTCATGGCAAAACCGTTTTTCAGCAATGGGGGCGGAGTGTAGGTGAGATTATCGGTCCTCGTCTTCGGATGGGCAATCATGGCAGCACAGGGGATTCAAAAAGTCAAGAGAGGGAGACAAAAATTAACTTATGCCCACCGCTTTCTTAAAAATTGTAAAGCAAATTGTCCCAAGCGGCGAGCAACTCTGGCAGGGCAGTGGCCGACCAATTGCCCTCACAACCGCGACCTTGATAGAGAATCAATCGCAGGGAATAATTATCGGGAAATCCTGCCGCTTCTAACCATAAAAGCTCACTTTCTGCTTCACAAGCAATACTTTCTTCATCCATTAATTCTGTGGCTATGGTTGCCATAGTTGCGGTCAATTGTGATAGTAACCGACGCAAATCTTGCCACTCGGCCTCGGTTAATTCGATCGCCCAATCATCACCACCAATTAATCCTTTATAAACGGCTGCCTTAGGATTCCAACCGAGTCGCCAACCTGAACCATATTTGAGAATTTTTTCCATAATTTTCTAGAATTTTAATAGATCCGCATCTCCCGGTTTTGATAAAGATGGACGACTAGGAGAAGGACTAGGAGAAGGACTAGGATTGGGGGTTTCTTGGGGAAGAATAGCGGGGTTATAAATTTCGACTAAAAGAGTTACTAACTGCTGCCTTTGACGACGATTAAGACTGTTCATCGCTTTGATATCGGCAGCCATGGGATTAACGGTAAGGGTTGCTTGTCCGGGATAGTTTTCTTCACTGATTTTCTCGTTCACTCCTAGATAATCCCCTAGGGTTAATTGCCAATCAAAACGGATGAGAGTAAACCTTTTTTTGGTATCTTGATGATAACGAAGAAAGCGACTTATTAGGGTATTATTCGGATCGATCGCTCCTGTGTCTCGACGGGTATAGTTATTTTCTTTCGGTAAATCTGGCATTGCTTGATAAATTTGTTGAGCAACTGTTTCGGGTCGTTGAATTTGGCTCATCCCGGTGGATTGCCAGGATAACCACCAGAGAATTATCCCCATTCCTAGACAAAATACTAATAATATTATTCGCTGAATTTTTAGCTTTTGAGGGAATTTTAAGAGCATATTAATCAAGAAAAGATTGAAGTTAATTATCTAGCACCAGTGGGAATTTTTTAGGAACATTTCCATAGGTTGGGAATGTTATAATCATCTAACAACACCCCAACTGATCTAACTGTAACACCTAGGCTCAAAGTTACCCCAGTCATCTACATCATAGCAAAGACTGAACACGATCGAGAGGCCAGTAAACTTTATAGGCTTGACCAACGATATAAATTTCGGGCAAAAAACCCCAAGCATGGGAATCAAAACTGTGGTTACGATTATCTCCCAAAACAAACAGAGTTTTTGGGGGTACAGTCATAAATTCTATTTCATAATTGGCTAACTCGGCGGTGTAGGGTTCCTCGATAACTTGCCGGTTGAGATAAACTTTACCCCTGCGGATTTCAATGGTATCCCCGGCAATAGCGATGACTCGTTTGATAAAAAAATCTCCAGACTTAGGATCTAGTTGCTTAATTTTTTCGGGAGTTCTAAAAACAATTATATCGCCTCTTTCCGCTTGATAATTACCAGATTGACTGACGAAAACGCGATCACCTACTGCGAGGGTAGGTAGCATGGATTCGCTAGGAATCTCGAAAAATTCTATTCTTTGATGTAACCAATTGGGAAAATAATTACAGATAATTCCCCAAGTAAAAATTGCTGCCACCATCAGCGCCAAAATGGAACGATAGGTGTGACGATGGGGATGGAATTGATGGGGGAAAGTGTGATAAACATGATAAATAGCGATCGCTGTAATTAAAGGGGCAAGAAAGAGGATATTGGTGAAAAAATGATCCATTTTCAGGCTAATCTGGGATATAGTCAGAAAAACTATCCCTAATCTCACCTTATCAGCGTACAATTGCCCCAAACCTGGCATAATCCGGTTAGCGAAGACGGCAAACCAGGGGTTTTTTTGTTTCCGGGGAATTTTCTCTAAGCTGTTATTCTGTCTGGAATCATAAACAGTCCAGTGAGCGTCAAAAATATTGCTAATGTAAAGGACAACCAGAGCAACTATTCCCCCTAATCCCCAGCTTACAAGGCCATTGGGGCTAAAAATTGACCAAATTGTTACAATTATTAATATTACTTGAGCGATCGCCCAAATAGTTGCTTTCTGGTTTTTGTTAGCATACCATTGTCCCAAACCGGGGAAAAACATCGAGAGATTGACCGCTAACCAGGGATCTTTTGCCAGTAAATTAGTCGCATCAGGAGGAGAAACAGCCGAAAAAAGGGGGGGTTTGCTCATAGTATAGACCTATTGCCAATTCAGTAAACAGTAAACAGTGATCAGTAAACAGTAATCAGTAAACAGTAAACAGTGATCAGTGAAAACACAGTAGGAATAATACTGCTCGCTTAATCCATACTGCTCACTTAAAACTCAAATCTGATAACTGATAACTGATTACTGATGACTGATGACTGATAACTGATAACTGATAACTGGTAACTGATAACTACTATAGCAACCAATAACAATTAATGCTTTTACTTCAATTTAGCACCTCTCATTACTGTCGCAAAGCTCGTTTAGCCCTAGGTTATAAGGGGATTGATTACCAAGTAGAAAATCTCACTCCCGGACTACATATTCTCAAACTCAGGCCCCTAACCAAAGGGTTAACCACTGTCCCCGTTTTAATGGCAGCAGATGAGATTATTGCCGATTCTACTGCCATTTTCAGATATTTAGAAAAAGTAGTTCCTTTCCCCTCTTTTATTCCCGCTGGGGAAAAGGAGAAAAATCAAGCTTGGTTACTAGAAGATTGGTTAGATGAAAGTATTGGAGTGGCGACGAGATTTGTCTATTATGATTATCGCGCTGGAGAGGGAAAAGCGATCGATCCTTCCCTGAGTAGTCAAATAATTATTAAGATCGTGCGACAACAATATAAAATCACCCCAGCCAGGGTAAAACTAGCGGAGGAGCGCCTAGAAAATGCCCTCAAGATTCTAGAATATTGGCAAAATCAGGCCTATTTGGTGGGAGATAAATTAAGTGTAGCCGATATTGCCGCCACTGCCCTACTCAGTCCTCTGGCTCTAATTCCCAGTTATCGTCAAAAATATCCATGGTTGTTTGCTAGAATCGGGGAAATTCATCAACAGTGTCGAGAAAAATTGCCCCCCGGTTTAAATTAAATGCAGCGAACGACCAAAATTATCATCCTCATCTCGATCGGTTTCTTATCGCCCCTAAAAGCCCTTGCTTTGCCCTCTCCTGAAGATATTCCCGAAGAAGTTTTACGAGCAGAAATTATCACTTCGGCTCGATCGCCCCTTGATAATCAACCCCTAACTGCGGCAGAATATGCTTTACTAGAAGAACAATTAGCCACCAGCATTTATCCCCCCCAAATTAATCCCAAGATTCGACAATTAATTGCCCTGAGAAGATTACAAAAACTCCTCCAGATATTGATACCTTTCTACCGTTAAAGTCAAAATAGTCAATCTCCTTAGTCAAGACTGATTAAGTCTAGACAAAAATTAATTAGACATATCGAACGACCTTTGGCAAGAGTGCCTATGCTAACCGAAAAGTTAAGTAGGTGGGTGGAATTAAATATAAGATGAACGTAGAACGTAGGTTGGGTTGAGGAACGAAACCCAACACCAGCAAGGGTTACGAAGTGCGCTAACCCATCCTACAAATAATTGTGCCTCCCTACTTAGAGAGGATTGGAGCAAGGCGATCGCTTTTATCGCCAGCAGACAAAAATCCCGTGTTATGATTAATGAAAAAATCATAAAGTTTTGTAACAAACCTTGACTGCTATCCTCCGCCCCCAAGAAAAACCGCTGCTTAATCGTCCTTGGTACTCCCTGTCTCCTCTCTGGCAAGGAGACGAAACCGATGTTAAACAAGGTTTACCCCATAGCCAACTCGCACCCCCGTGGCAGATTTTAATTCTCGGCGATGGTTCTCCCACCCGTCATTTACAACTTTTAACCGGTGAAAAAACGGAAGTAGATGTGATCGATATGTCCCCCATCGGCGATGATGAGGATGGCGCACCGATGAAAATTAGCCTGATTCCGGGGCCGAGATTGCGTCGTCAAGTCTGGTTACGCACAGCGAGTGGTCAAAGGTTAGCCTATGCCGCTTCTTGGTGGTCTGCCAATCAAGTGGACGAATATCTGGAAAATCGTTCCCTACCGATTTGGGAAAGTCTCTCGCGGCTGCACACGGAATTGTATCGCGATGTGCAGGGACTTTATTACGGTCATTCCCCGGAATTAGAAATAGCTTTTGGGGAAAAAGGAGCATTTTGGGGTCGTCATTACCTATTTTGGCACGCTCGCCAACCCCTTACCCTGATTTATGAGGTTTTTTCTCCCTATCTCCGTAAATACCTCGGCGAAATGAGAATTGATCAATTAGGATAACTGCCGTAGATATTTCTAAGTAGTTCAATTAGTTAATCTTTGGAGAGAATTAAATGATTTTTCTCCGTTAATTTTGCCATCCAACCCGGTTCGATCACAATCGTGCTAATTTTTTCGATAATAATTGCAGGTCCTGGCAGACAATCAAAAGGTTGCAGATCTGAACGCTGATAAATTGGCGTTTCCCGCCATTGATTAGCCATAAAAACCGCTACTCGATCAAGGATAGGGGGTAATTCTCCCATGGGACGAGTGCGAGTTAAAATTGCTTCTTGTGGACTGTCCATAGTCTGGATCAATTCCACGGCAATCGACTCAACAATTAAAGCTTTTTGTTCTTGTTTAAACCCATAACGTCTTTGATGTTCCCGTTCAAAATCCTGACGCATTTGATCGCTAAAATTAACCGCTAAAGTGGCATCACTGCCTTGATATTTTAAACTGACTTGCTGCCGTACCTGATTATAACCCTCTAATTCCCGACCCGCTAAAACTTCTAATTCGTTCATCTCCGTCAGTAACTGCCCGATTAAATCGGCATTTAACGGCTGTTCGATCGCTTTTTCTTTAATTACCCTCAAATCGGCCAAACCCATGCCGTAGGCGCTTAAAACCCCGGCGTAGGGATGGAGAAAAATGCTTTTCATTCCCAGAGTATCGGCAATTAAACAAGCCACTTGACCCCCAGCACCGCCAAAGGTACAAAGAGTATAATCACTGAGATCATAACCCTTTTGCAGAGAGATTTTTTTTATCGCATTAGCCATATTTTCCACAGCAATTTGAATAAACCCCGCAGCCAACATTTCAGGACTATTATTACCCCCCATTGTTGCGGCTAATTCGTGAAACTTTGTCAGCACAATCTCTCTATCTATGTGTAAATTTCCCTCTTGTCCAAAAATAGCGGGAAAATAGGCGGCTTGAATTTTTCCTAACAAAACATTAGCATCGGTAATTGTTAAGGGTCCCCCCCGTCGATAACAGGCAGGTCCTGGATTAGCTCCGGCACTTTCAGGCCCAACCCGAAAACGATAACCATCATAGACTAAAATCGAACCCCCACCAGCGGCCACGGTGTGAATACTTAACATCGGCGCTCGCATTCTTACGCCGGCAATTTCGTTATCTGTTTGGCGCTCGTATTCCCCTTGAAAATGAGAAACATCGGTGCTAGTTCCTCCCATATCAAAACTGATAATCTTGCTAAATCCCGCCCTTAAACTGGTTTGTACTGCCCCGACTATTCCCCCCGCAGGACCAGATAAAATGCTATCTTTACCCTGAAATTTATCGGCTGTGACTAAACCGCCATCGGATTTCATAAATAGTAAGCTAGTCTTCGGTAATTGCCAGCTAATACTATCAACATAGCGGCGTAAAATTGGCGATAGATAGGCAGAAACCACCGTAGTATCTCCCCGGTATACCAGTTTCATTAAAGGACTGACTTGATGGGAAATGGCTAGATGAGTAAAGCCGATTTCTTCGGCAATGGCTGCCACTTGTTTTTCGTGGTCAGGATAACGATAACTGTGCATAAAAACAATCGCACAACTTCGGATACCCGCTTGATAAACTGGTATTAAATCGGCTTTAACTTGGGCGGGATTAACGGCGATTAATTCCTGTCCTTGACTATCGTAGCGTTCGGCCACTTCGATAACTTGTTCGTATAATAAAGAAGGAAGAATAATTTGACGGGCAAAAATATCGGGGCGATTTTGATAGCCAATTCTCAAGGCATCTTTAAAACCTTTGGTGATTAACAAAACCGTGCGCTCTCCCTTTCTTTCTAACAGCGCATTGGTGGCTACCGTTGTTCCCATTTTAATCACTTCGATGTTGTCTAGGGAACCGCTAATATCTTTGATCCCTTGAATGACTGCATCTGGGTATTTTTCGGGATTCTCCGAGAGCAGTTTATAGAGAACAATCCACTGTTGATCGGCAAGGGGAACAATCAGAAATCTAGCGGCATCTTTAGCTAGTCGTTCAATAATTTCTGGTTGATCGATTATCGCCACGATATCGGTAAAAGTTCCCCCTCGATCGATGAAAAATTTTAACATAATCCCTTCCAGTTCTCAGAATCAATTAACAATTGTGCCTAATTCTTTTAAGATAAACTAGATTGATTTATCTGAGTAAGCAAAATGTCCACAGGAATCGCTATCTTAGGGGTAGGACGTTGGGGAGTGCATTACGTCCGTCATTTTTCTCAACATCCCTCAGCGCAAGTAGTGGCGATCGTTGACTCCTCCCCCGAAAAACTCCGTCTCTGTCGCGATCAATTTAATCTCGATACTAATAAGGTTATTTTAGCCAATGACTGGGAATCTATTCGCAATCACCCGGAAATCTCGGCCGTAGTCGTCGTTACTCCCGCCATCAGCCATTATCCCCTGATTAAAGATGCTCTTAATTTAGGTTATCACGTCCTCGCCGAAAAACCCTTAACCCTCAATCCCCAAGAATGTGCCGAATTAACGGCATTAGCGGCGCAAAAACAGCGTATTTTATTAGTTGATCATACCTATCTTTTTCATCCGGCCGTTATCACCGGACAAAAAGTCCTACAATCCGGCGGTATCGGTAAACCTCTTTATGGTTATGCTACTCGCACTCATCTGGGTCCCGTCCGTCAGGATGTGTCCGCTTTGTGGGATCTAGCTATTCACGATATCTCGATTTTTAATCATTGGTTAAATAGTACACCTGTATTAGTACAAGCGCGAGGAACAGTTTGGCTACAATCTAATCTAGCCGATTTAGTCTGGTTAACCCTGATCTATGGCGATGGTTTTCAAGCGACTATTCACCTTTGTTGGTTGAATCCCGATAAACAGCGACGCTTAGGGATAGTTGGCAGCGAAGGGACTTTAATTTTTAATGAATTAGACTCTCGATCGCCTTTAACCCGACAAAAGGGCTATTTTGAACGTCAGGAAGCCTATTTTATTCCCCAAGGACAGGAGACGGAATCTATCCCTATTGCCGATGGTGAACCCCTAAAAGCATTATGCGAACATTTTTTAGAGTCGGTGGCTACGGGTGTCAATTCTCCTGTATCTTCGGGATCGGTAGCGACGCAATTAGTCAAAATCCTCCAGGCAGTAGAATTATCTCTAGCCAGAGGTGGAGAAATCGTGCGCGTAGAATAGGGAAACATGGGATTGAGACTAAATCCGTTGAGTATAGGCTACTTATGGGGACAGGCACTCATGCAATAGGCAATAGGCAAAAGGGGCAATAGATAATCAGTCTTTAATAACCAGATTTAGTATTATATTATTAGGGGTTTCCTTAATTTGTACCCAGTAAGGGGGTATCGGAAATTCTCTTAATCTCTCCTACAGCACAGGTTATGGCTTTTTGTCAATGGGGAAGTCCAGGTATATCTCTGGGTGAACGCCTGTTCTCGTCAGCTTGTCTGTAAAGTTTTATGTGCGGATTCAACATTTCCGATCATATTCCTTTATTGTTCCTACATAAGTCAAACAAATTAGCTCGTCCTAGCTCAGGCAACAGCCGTGGCTCCGGACTCTTGTTTCCCAGTGGCCAAGGTCACTTGTGGCTCAGATTTTACGCGAATATACTAAGACCAGTCCCTTTGTCTTAATCAGCGTATTAAAAAGCCATGTTCAAACCCTCGGTCAGCTAATAAAGTCACGGTACAGTTATCCAGCAGAACTGCCGCCACAGTTTCCAAAACAGGACGGTATTGCTTAAAGCCAACCATCGCACTCCCATGTTCTCAAATTTTACTGAAAAAATATGAGGCAATTAAAATCATTGTTTAAATATGTCAACCCCGTTATCTGGGTTGATTGGACGATGGGTTCATCTCGGCCTTTTTCAAATAGCTCAGGCACAGGAACAGTAAGTTACGTACACTCATTTCAATCTGTATTACCTATCTCTGTAACCCCACCAGATTCGACCTTCCCGTTTGGAAACCCCGTTGAGGGATTATTTGTTAACCAATCGGGAGATGCTTCGATCACTTTCACTTTTAGTGGGGTTTCGCCTGACAGCGGCACCATTTTTACGTTAGGAAATTTAAGAGCTACGAATGAATTCGTAATCAGTGCCTTCGACAGTTCAAACAACCCGATTCCTCTGACTTTTTGGACGGTACTTGGGGAATTTAGAATATATTCAGGTGATACCGGTCCGAACTTGTGGAATCCAAGTAATGGCTTAATGGTTGGAAACGGAAACATCCAGAACCAAGAGAATAGTAAAAATCTCTTCTTTGGCGGCTTAACTACGAACATCGCACAGATCCATGTGGATTACAGGAACGTTGATAATGGTTTTGAGTTCTTACACTTTGGTATAGCACAGACAGTACAAGTGCCAGAACCCTCTGCTCTCTTGCTAGTATGCTTTGGAGTAGCAGCAATTCTCATTTCAAAAAGTAACAAGTGATACAAACAGAAATAAAGCTTTAAGGGGATGACTGGGTGAAAAATACAGAAAAAGCCGTCATTAATGTGGGAAGAAAAGTTATTGGAGTTTTTGGAGCGATGTAATGCCCGTTGATACAGTAGAGTATAGCCCTTTAAAACTAAGAGCAAAACGTGACGGGAAAGCTAACCTAGATTTCGCTTGCCCTTGTTCTATTGATCGCATCCCCTAGCGATTTTTTCCCAGTCGAACCGGCGATCGATCTTGCCACGAATGCAGCCGTTAGGGATTCGGACAGCGATCGCTATCTGCTTAGTCGATGTGTTCGGCAATGATGCCAGTGCGACGGTTGCGGTGAGGTGAAATTGAGAGACTTTCTCAGAAAGATGAAGTATAACCTGATTTGCTATTGACTTCTGAAAAGGAAAACTTCATATCCTACCCTTAAGATAACTGCTATAAATGCTATAAGTCTATTTATCACACAGTGCATTATGGCTCAAGCTTTTTCTCGTCTAGAGCTTCAGGGTCAATCTTTTAGAGGTCAAAATCTTAGCCATGCCGATTTCAGCTATGCCGATATTCGGGGGACAGATTTTACCGATGCTATTCTTATCGAAGCGAATTTTAGCCATGCAATCACGGGTTTACGACCTCGATCGATTTTGATTTTACTGGTGGTTTTATATGCGCTGGGAAGCCTAGCGGTTTTCACCATCGGTGTCATCGCAACGTTCGCCGGAAAGGTATTGCTTCCCAACGATTCATTTCAAGGGATTACTTACCTGGCCTTGATCAATTTATTAGCTCTGCTGGCCTTTTTCACCCAAGTCATTCTTGGGGAATTAGCTGTAGCGATTCTGACAAGTGTGATCGCCGCGTTCGCTAGTTTCATTGTACTGCTTTTGGCCTATCAAAATCTAACGGCAGCGGTTGCCCTGGCCAGTGATATCTTGTGGATGGTCATTTTAGCGATTACGGGGGTTGTGATTTTGACAACTACGATCGCAATTACGGAAAACGACCGTCGCATCATTGCCGGAGCCGGTTTCATCGCTTGGTTGACGGCAGTAGCTGTGGTGGGAGTTGTCGCACGGGATATCCCGGATGTGCTGGGCATCGCGAAAGGAGTGGGAACTGCATCGGCGCTCGGCGTGTTGTTATGTCTTTATGTCAGTCAACAAGCTCTCACGGGTAACGATAAATTTGCTTGGGTTTGGAAGATCGCCCGCTCGTTTGTGACACCGGGGGGGAACTCGCTTTCGAGGAGCAAATCTGACCGATGCCAACTTCACTCAAGCCAAGCTCAACTACGCTGATTTTAGAGCCGCTATTCTCACCCGCACCGACTGGTTTCAAGCGGAAAAATAGTACAAAAGCTCGTCACCAATCGAATCGGACGCGGAAAGGATTTTGCGGGTAGGAATTTACAGGGCGTAAACCTGCAAGGGGCAGATTTAGTGGATGCCAATTTTATTGACGCGAACCTGAACGAAGCGAACTTACAAGGGGCAGATTTATCCAATGGGAAGTTAGTACGCTCACAACTTTATCGAACCAATCTTACCCAGGCTCGACTCACTGGAGCTTACATTCAGGATTGGGGTATTTCGCCGGAAACAAAACTCGATGGGGTTGAATGTCGCTATATCTATATGCGGCTTCCCACTCCAGATGATCCCGATCCCTTTCGTAAACCCGATCAACGATCGCAGGTCTTCACGGTCGATGATTTTGCCGACTTTATTACCCCCATCATCAAAACAATGGGGTTGTATTATCGTCAGAATGTAGATATGCGTCAAGTTGCCCAAACCTTTAAGACCCTAGATCTCTATCATACCGGAGCGGTCGATCCCAGGTCTGCAGCGATCGCACTCCTGCAAATTTCCCAGCAGTATCCAGAAGCTGGCTTAGAATTGATTGCGCTGGAAGGGCAAGGTGGGGACAGGGTGAGATTTCAGGCCAAGATTGACGATCGGGTGGA
>SFAQ01000133.1:0-8721 GCA_007096525.1 Microcystis wesenbergii Mw_QC_B_20070930_S4
TCTCTTCGAGGCACGTCCAACACCACAAATACATCAGGTCCGCGATAATCTTCGTTCCGCACTTGATTGGGGCTAAAGTAAACAAACATATTGCCTCCCACAAACGCTTCCCGTCCTTGAGTTTTTAACCATTGGGAGAGAGGTCTAACTAATAACTGCATTTGCAGTCCGTGTCGCTGGGTTTCCATGGGAATACCATCATCAGAAGGTAGCTCATCTTGGGTCGGTGGTAGCTTGATCCCTTGTGGGTTAGCTGCAATTAGGAGGGTTTCTTCAGCCATTGGATTAGTTGGGGTGAACAACTGATGCCACCTTGTTATCATAAACTATCATTAATGTCAACACAATTGCGCTATCAATATCGAGGCCAAGCGCTCGGCTCATTTTAGGTTATGGGATTTTGTCAAGATTCTCTGACTCTATTACAGTTCTAGTCTTTTACGTAAATCTTACAATTTTTCAGGATAGGGTCATCTATGTTTTTCTCTGACTCTACAAGCTTGTAATTATTCTGATAGAGTAATTGTAAAAAAGTGCCATTAAGATTTTCTTTTATGATAGGTAGATCATTTATGGGACATAGGGTGACAATTGGATTGAATTTATTGAGAGCATCAATAAAACGGGGCTGAAAAGAATTGTCCCCAGAGAAAATAGAAGTTATCTCGGGATAGAACAATACTTTTCTGTTTTTGTAAAGATAATAATAGGATTCAAATGAATCTGAAAGGAGAATTGATGGGCGGTTTAATTGCTTTTCTAATGTATCTACTCTCTCAGACAAGCTGGATAAAGCAGACATTTGCGAATAGCTTTTAGGGCGTTGGAAATTGGATATCGTTGCGGGTATAAATTTTACACAAGCGATTAGGGACATAATAATAAAGGGCATGATTAATACACTGACAAGGGAGAGTCTTAATAAATCAAACGAATTGGGCAATAGGATTGGCAAAAATTCCCTAAATGCCATTTTATTCTGCATCAATTCTGGTTCAGATTCAGACATTTTTTTTCGATAAGAACTAAAGGCATAATCAATCAAACAACCATAGGAAAGAAAGAAGGGAAGTGATACAGCTAACAAATTCCAAGGATGACTTCTATTGACAAAATAAAAGAGGCTAACTATTCCCCAGATGGCAATTACAAAACGATACTTAGCGTTTTTATCCTCAATGGGACTCTGAAAAGATTGTATGATGTTAAAACCGTAAACAACCATAAATATCATCCATATATTATCTGGAAAAGGCAAACCAGCAAAGCCAGAGCCATATTTAAAAGTAAGACCTATATAGTTATAAAAATTGATAAATTCTCCAGACAAAATTCTAAAGCCAAAAATAATTATAAAAATGATAATTATAAGATTTATACTAAATCCTGTTAATTTTTTAATCATGTTTTTTGCGCTAAAACCATCTATTTTAAACTCATTCCAAATGTAAATAAGAAAGTACATAATCAAGACACATATACCAGAATCAAAATTACTTAATAGAGCCATTGCCACTGTAAAATCTAGAAGCAAATCTCGTAAGTTAATTGTTAAAAATCCCAGAGGAAAACTAGCTTTATCGAAAAATTTTCTTTCAGATATATAGAACGAAGTGACCAGTAAAAGACAAGGAAATAAAGTTCTTAAAGGAAAATATTGAAAGTATAAATCTTGACTTACTACCTTACCATAAAAATAATTCCAAAATAGGCAGCTAATAAATACCAAAATTCTGAGCAATGGATTTTTGTAAATAGCTTTAACTATTAAATAGTAAAGAACAATCTGAAGAGCAATCAAACTACACACAACAATTTTAATAGACCATAGACTATTTCCCATTAATCGTGATAGTAGGCCAAGCCAAAGATAATATCCACCATATACACTTTTAAATCCATCGTCAACAAGGGGAATAAAAGGGGAATCACTATTAATGGCCGCTAAGGGGAAAAGAACTAAATTAAAATGGTAGTTCGATTTATCATTATAAACCAGACTCCAAGCAACTGATGTTACCGTCAGCAAAACTCCAATAAAAATTATATTCTCAATCAATAATGTTCTCAAAAATTTACGAAGAGAAAATAAATGTAAGAGAAAAAATAAAATAACTGTTAAAATTAATGCGACTGGAATTAGCACCAAAAAATTCAAGCTTGATAAATAAGTTGTCAGTTCACGCCAATTGTATGACATCTCAGGTTTCATATATAACCTGAGACTTCCACCAGTTCCTTGGGTAAAGAGCTTTTGAATTGCTATCGTGTTGAAAACAAGACCAAGTCCCCACGAAATTAAAAACTCAAGATTACGACTTTGATTTGTCACTTGCCAATTATTGATTATTTTTGATAAAATAGAACTAAAATAGTTCAAAACTTTACCAAAAATAGTAGGTAAGACAATAATAGAAATTAAAACGAATAGATACCACACTGCTTCATACCTTTCATTTCCTTTCAATCTGCCAAATCTTGTGGTAAGAAGATAATCTACATCAATAATAATAAGTAGGAACGCCCCTACTCCTTTGAACCATTGATCGATCATATTTTTGTTCATTTGATCCATTTTATTTTCTTCTTTATTTATTTATTGTCTTTTACAATTTAGATTAAAGAACATCGCTAGGTAACTCTTAATCAAAGTTGACTCTCGCTCTCTCTACAACTAGAGGTCTCTTTAAACTTCGCCTATTAATTAATCCAATATACTCTCCTAAAATACCTATAAAAAATAACTGTACAGAAGAAAAAAGAAACAATCCGATAATGATCGCCGCTATTCCTATAGGGAAAAGGTTCCAAAACAGAAGCTTCAAAATCAAAGTCCCCAGACCGACCAGAAAACTCACTAGAGATAGAGCAAACCCGATCATTGTCGCCAATCTTAGCGGAAAATTAGAATAGGTAGTGATGCCCAGCATTGCCAGATCGTACATTCGATAAAAATTGAAACTACTCTTACCTCGTTTTCGGACTTTCTGATGATACTCGATTTTAGCACTCTTAAAACCGACTTCTGAAATAAGACCCTTTAAGTAGGGATAAGGATCATCGATCAAACGCAATGCTTCTATCACTTTGTGATCATATAAACCGAAGCCGGTAAAACTAGCAGTTAAGTCAATCTCTTCTGATAGGGTTCTAACTAAAAAATAATAAAATCTTCTTACATTATAGACCAAAGAGTTCTCTTGACTCGATCTTTTAATCCCTTTAACAACTTGATAGCCTTCCTCCCATTTTTCCAAAAAATCGACGATTAGTTCGGGAGGATCTTGACAATCGGCGAAGACTAAAATAACCGCATCTCCAGTTCCTTGTAAAAGTCCGTAATAGGTAGAACGAACAAAGCCAAAATTCCTAGCGTTAATGATAATTTTCACTCTAGAGTCGCTTTGAGAGATTTGCTCTAATATACTGACTGTTTTATCTTGAGAGTCATTATCGATAAAAATATGTTCGTATTCATATTTTCCTAATCTCGCAAAAATCTCTCTGACTTCAGTGTATAAAAACTCAACATTATCTTGTTCATTGTAGCAGGGAGTAAGAACACTAATGAGTTTTTTACTCATCTTAAATATCCTCAAGTTTTTTTATATTTCAATTGTCTTTATACCATTCAATTGTATTTTTTAATCCCGTCATTAAATTATATTTTTGTGTCCAATCAGTCTTCTTTCTAAGCAACTCATTATTAGCACAAATAAACATGGGATCATTGGGACGGTAAGGTAAAGCACCCAGATTAATTAAATCAGGTTTTCTTAATAAATTACCAATTTCAAGTGCTATTTGTCCAACGGTTACAGGTTGACCAGAACCAACATTAACTACACCTGAAACGTTGCTCTTAGCAACTGCCCAAATTGCCGATGCTACATCCTCAATATGAAGAAAATCGCGAATTTGTTCGCCTTTAGTTATTTTTACTACTTCATCCCGCAGCAGTGAAGTAATAATTGCTGGAATTAACCGTCGCTCATCCTCCATTGGGCCATACTGATAAAATAAGCGAATCCATGCCATTTCCATTTCTGTTATCTGGGCAAATTGTCGTAAAACAGTGGCAAGTGCGACCTTAGTGGCTGCATACAGAGTGATCGGCTTTGTCAGACTTGATTCGGAAAGATATCCTATATCTAAATCATACTCAAAGCAAGTACCAATACCGATAAACCGCCGACAACCCACTTCAGCTAGTTGTGAAAGCAGATTGAGACTCGCCTGAAGTGAATTTAAGTTTTCCTGAGAATTTAGGTATTTTCCTGGTTCGGCATACCAAGCTAAATGAATACACAATTCAGGCTTGATTTTATGTAAATAATTATTGACTGTTGCCAATGCTAATAAATCAGACTGCCATAAATGTAGTGATGGCAGAATATCTTGAATTCGCCATCGGTTGCTGCTTTCTCGCACAAGCGCATATACCTCACACCCTTCGGCTACTAAAAGCCTTGCTACATGGGAACCAACAAAACCATTTGCGCCAGTAATTAATACTCTCATACTTGTGTTAGATAGTTTTAATGCTCATAAATAAAGGGACTGTTAAACTCAGAAAAAGGCATAAAATTGGAATCTCGATTGGAGAGGATAGGATTGATGCTTGGCCATGGTATTCCCAGAGAACTCCAAAGGATTCCTGTATCTTCATTAGGAGAGTACACTCTTGACACTTTATAGCACATAATTGCTATTTCACTCGTTACATAAAAACCATGAGCTAATCCAGGAGGCATATAGATAATTTTAGTATTTTCAGCACTTAGGTTAAATAACTCGAATTTACCGTGAGTTGGTGAGCCTTTTCGCAAATCTACCACTACATCTATTACCTCTCCTTGGAGACAATATACTATTTTTGTGTAATCTTGCGGCGGAAGTTGAAAATGTAGTCCTCGCAGAACATTATATCGAGAAACAGAATAATATTCCTCGGCAAAGTGAGTCGTCAATTGATACCGTTGAAAAACTTCCTCATGGAAAGTTTTCACGAAACTGCCACGCTCATCTTTGAAGATGGATGGTAGCAATTCGTAACAGCCCGGAATTTTAGTTAAATTAATTTGCATGTCACTTGGTTCAAAAAATATATAGTTAGTAGTGGCTTTTGCAGTTGGATAGCTGTCATAAGCAATTTCACTATTCAAAAAAGGGCGATGACTGGTATTTATTGACTGGGGGATTCTACCCCCCCAACCTCGGATCGCATTAGCTTGTCGGTGGGATGCTTGCAGGCAGCTGCTGATACATTTGTGATAATTTAAGAGTCACTGATCGTTGTGGATTATCGGTATTTCTGCCAATGTGAGATGCCCCCTTTATTGACCTCTACAAAACTCTCGGATAGTCGCTGCTACATACTCTAACATCTCTTCTGTTAATCCAGGAAATACCCCAATCCAAAAAACTCCTTCCATGATTTTATCTGCATTAGACAAGTCTCCTATTACCCGATAATTTAATCCTTGATACAGAGGTTGTCGCAGTAAATTACCCCCAAATAATAGCCTTGTGCCGATGCGTTTTTCCTCCAAATATTTAACTAAATCATTACGGCTAAAAGGCGCATCTTCCCTAACTAAGATAGGAAAGCCGAACCAACTCGGTTCAGAATGGGGGCTGGCTTCAGGCAGAACTAAAACATCTTGTAGGTCTTGTAATTTTTGATGCAAAAAGTCGAAATTTTCCCGGCGCTTTTGGATAAATCCTGGCAATTTATCCAGTTGGGCTACCCCAACGGCGGCTTGCATATCCGTCATCTTTAGGTTATAACCCACATGAGAATAGGTGTACTTATGGTCATAGCCAAAGGGTAAATCTCCTAACTGCCAACCGAAGCGCTTATTACAGGTATTATCTACCCCAGGCGCACACCAACAATCTCTCCCCCAGTCACGGAATGACTCGACAATCTTTTTCAAGCGGGTATCACTGGTTAAAACCGCGCCCCCTTCTCCCATGGTCATGTGATGGGCGGGATAAAAGCTAACCGTTGCTAAATGCCCAAAGGTGCCAGTTTTTTGCCCTTTATAGAGACTTCCCACCGCATCACAGTTATCCTCCACTACCCAAAGGTCATGTTTTTCGGCAAAAGCCATCACCGCTTCTAAATTAAACGGATTTCCCAAGGTATGAGCGATCATAATCGCTTTAGTCTTCTCTGACAAGGCCGATTCCAGTTGATCAATATCAAGGTCATAACCGGGTAATTTAACGTCTAAAAAGACCGGAATTAGCTGATTTTGGAAGATGGGATTAACGGTAGTCGGAAAACCCGCAGCGACGGTAATGACTTCATCCCCCGGTTTAAGTTGCTTTTCCCCCAATTTAGGGGAAGTTAAGGCACTTAAAGCCACTAAATTCGCTGAAGAACCCGAATTGACTAATAAACAATGTTTTACCCCCATCCACTGGGCAAAACGTTCCTCAAATTCTGCTGCATATCTGCCCGTCGTGAGCCAGAAATCTAGGGAAGAATCCACTAATTTCACTAATTCTTGCTCATCAAATACCTTACCCGAAACCGGAATATAGGTTTGCCCCGCCACAAAAGCCCGGGGTTGAAATTTGTGCTTATAATATTCTTGTACTGCTTGAAAGACTTGCTCTCGCAGCTCTGCTTCGGTGGTTGTACTGGGGGGAGAAATAGATTGAGTCATGGTTAATTTCCTTTCAGGGGAGAAATTTGAACTTAATTATTACTTAATTTGTATCCTTATCAACCTTGAGTTCGCTAATCGGTCAGACAACTTTGATAATATTCGATTTGTTGGCGAGTAAGGTCTTGGAATTGTGCTTTATCTTCAGAGTCCATTTGAGCCGCTTGATAATACCAAGTCACCGTTTCCTTGAGGGTTTGCCGAAAATCCCAGACTGGTTGCCATTTTAGGGTATGAAAAGCCTTATCTGTGACTAGATTAAGCAATTTAGCCTCATGAACAGCATTCGGATCACTTTGATCGAGCCAAGTCCCTGGCCAAAGTTGTAGAATAGACTCAACTAACTCTTTAACCGGGCGATTAGAAGTCAGAGACGGACCGAAATTAAACGCCCCATATAACCCCCGGCTGTCTTGCTGCCAGTTAGCCGTCATCAACTGCTCATAAATCGACTCAGCTAACCGTAAATAGCCCCCTAAAGGCTCTAAAACGTGCTGCCAAGGGCGAGTCGCTAGAGGATTCCGCACCGGAATCGCTTCCGACTTCATCAAAGCCCGCATGGCATCGGGTACAATCCGATCTAGGGACCAATCTCCGCCACCGATGACATTTCCGGCCCTGGCGCTGGCAATGCCGATGGGGGTTTGAGGGGTTTTAAAGAAGGAACTGCGCCAAGATGCGATCGCCAATTCCGCCCCCGCTTTACTAGAACTATAGGGATCATAACCCCCTAGGGGGTCATTTTCCCGATAACCATAGACCCATTCCCGATTCTCATAGCACTTATCGCTAGTAATAAACACGGCGGCACAGGGATGATTCAGGCTCTTGAGGGCTTCTAAAACGTGAATAGTCCCCATAACATTTGTGTTCCACGTTTCCACCGACTCAAGATAAGAAAGCCGCACTAGGGGTTGTGCCGCTAAATGAAAGACTACATCCGGTTGCCATGAAGCGATTAAACGAGTCACTAACTCAGGCTCTCGAATATCTCCTATATGGTGACTCAGGTTCTGAGCTAAGTCTAATTGGTCAAATAAGGCGGGGGTGGTATTGGGAGCTAAACTGAGGCCTTTTACCTCTGCTCCTAGATGGAGTAACCAAAACCCCAGCCAAGACCCCTTAAAGCCCGTATGACCAGTAATAAAGACCTTTTTGCCCGGCCAAAATGCTTTCTTTACCATATTTTCCATCTAGCTTGTCCAGTGTCATAAAGGTGATTGAGCATTTCCATTTCTCGGTAAGTATCCATACACTGCCAAAACCCATCATGCTCATCCTGGTAGGGGAGCTATTATTGTCCACAAGTCAAATAGACTCGCTATACTGGGTTTTCAGTTAATTTCAACAGCTTTGTGCAAGTAATCCCTGAAAAGAGTTTTCGTGAAGGCTTAAACCTATCACCCTAACTCTTTGGGAGCCACTATACATGAACTTGACCGAGTATGTCAATTAGTTAAGCTGTTAGGCATCTAGAATGGTTAGTTGAGACAAAAGGGGAGCAGGGAACTTCTAAGCGGGGAGAGTCGTTCTTGATTTTCGATGCCTCGTGATTCAAGGGAAAATCAATTAAGTATTTATACTTATTGTATATGGCTTGAATTTGGTGTGAACGTACAGCTATGCTTGGGTGACAGGGATTTTAATATTGTTCTGGACTCGAAAGTGTTACATAGCGGTTTTAACTCGCCTGAAGTACAATTTAATCATTCACTCCTGCCTCCTGCCGACCGCATGGCTGCCCCCCATCTCCTCTTCCACTCCAGAGACATGATGATCGTGGTGTTGGCAAATCACTTATACTGGCTATATATTAAGCTAAAATTTGCACTCATACTTAACTTTATCTAATTTGTAAATGAGTAAAAAAACCTTCTGTATTTTGGAACAGGGCAAACTAATTAATGAGCCTTGCACTCTTGCACTGGGAGCATCTCACCTTTGTAATAAGTAGAAATGCTTAATGAACTCAATAAAAAAGTTAAAAAAGGCAACCATTTAGATAGGCAGAGCGATGACGAAGGACTTGCGGTACATTACCAGA
>SFAQ01000134.1:0-15413 GCA_007096525.1 Microcystis wesenbergii Mw_QC_B_20070930_S4
TTAGCATCGGTAAAGACGTTAGTAACAATGGTGTTAATATTGGTCGTGGTGCTATCTGCCGCCCGGGTAAAAGCGAGAGGGGCATTAATTGCCGCACCAGCTTGACTAAGCAGGTCAATTTTATCAGTACCAATGGCAAAATCCGTAACTCGGTCTAGGGCTGCGGCGGTGGACTGACCAAATTGGAAGATGAAGATGTCTGTCCCCGTCCCACCGGTTAAAGTATCGATTCCAGCAGCACCATTGAGGCTATTATTGCCACCATTCCCTGTAATCTGGTTATTTAAGGCATTACCCGTGCCATTAAGATTACCAGTACCAGTGAGAAGGAGATTTTCAACGTTATCGGTTAGGGTGTAGGAAATGGAAGCTTGCACGGTATCGGTTCCCTCGTTGAGAGCTTCAATCACCAAATCGCCGGCATCATTTACCGTATAAGTATCGTTTCCGGCTAATCCAGTCATGGCATCTGCTCCAGAGGTTCCCACAAGCGTGTCCGAACCAGAAGTACTGATAAAGTCATCATTATTGATGGTTCCGGTGGCGGTAGCGGTGGTAATAGTAGCGCCGTTGGTGGCATTGGAGAGGGTGACGGTAAAGGTTTCGTTCGGTTCTACTGTTGTATCCCCCTGAACGTTAACAGTAATTACTTTTGAGGTTTCCCCCGTCGCAAAACTCACGGTTCCTGACGGTAACACAGACCCGACAAAATCAGTGGCATTGGCAGGATTGCTGCCGCTGCCGGTAACTGCCCAGTTAACGTTATTGCTTCCCGTGGTGTTATCCGCACGAGTGACGGTGAAGGTGAAAGCTTTACTGCCACTATTGCCCTCGGTTTGGTTGGCATTAGTGGCGGCAATGGCGAGGGTGGGAACTGCGGGCGTACTCACGGCCCACAACTCCCGACCGTTCACGCCGTTATCGGCAGTGAAGTACAGGGTGCTGCCCACTACTCTCAGATTTTGGGGGTTGGAGCCTCCCGAACCGGGGCGGATATCTTTGACCAGAACCGTACCCGCGGCCGTGCCGTCGCTCTTCCACAATTCCTCACCGTTCACGCCGTCATCGGCAGTGAAGTACAGGGTGTTGCCCACCGCCGTCAGATTGCGGAGGTTGGAGCTAGAGGAACCGGGGCGGATATCTTTGACCAGAACCGTACCTGCCGCCGTGCCGTCGCTTTTCCACAATTCATAACCGTTCACGCCGTCATTGGCCCGGAAGAACAGGGTGTTGCCCGCTGCCGTTAGATAGCGGGGGTAGGAGCCTCCCGAACCGGGGCGGATATCTTTGACCAGAACCGTACCCGCCGCCGTGCCGTCGCTCTTCCATAATTCCTGACCGTTCACGCCGTCCAAGGACCGGAAGAACAGGGTGTTGCCCACCGCCGTCAGAAAGCCGGGGTCGGAGCCTCCCGAACCGGGGCGGATATCTTTGACCAGAACCGTACCTGCCGCCGTGCCGTCGCTCTTCCATAATTCCTGACCGTTAAAGCCGTCATTGGCCCGGAAGAACAGGGTGTTGCCCACCGCCGTTAGATAGTAGGGGCTGGAGCCCCCCGAACCGAGGCGGATGTCTTTGACCAAAACCGTACCTGCCGCCGTGCCGTCGCTCTTCCATAATTCCTGACCGTTAAGGCCGTCATCGGCTCTGAAGAACAGTGTTTTGCCTACTACCGTTAGATTTTCGAGGTTGGAGCTAGAGGAACCGAGGCGGATGTCTTTGACCAAAACCGTACCTGCCGCCGTGCCGTCGCTCTTCCACAGTTCAGTGCCGTTAACGTCGTCAAAGGCCCGGAAGAACAGGGTATTGCCCACTGCCCTCAGATTGCTGGGGTCGGAGCCTCCCGAACCGGGGCGGATATCTTTGACCAGAACCGTACCTGCCGCCGTGCCGTCGCTCTTCCACAGTTCAGTGCCGTTAACGCCGTCATTGGCCCGAAAGAACAGGGTGTTGCCCACCACCGTTAGATTGTAAGGGGAGGAGCCAGATAAACCGGGGAAGATATCTTTAACTAGAAAAGGAGTTGACATGATTTTTTCCTGAATAAAGGGTGAAAATTAAACAATTAAGCCGACCTCGATGGCACCATCCAGACGGATTGAGTGCCATCGAGGTCGGTATCCGGTCCAATTAGCGCTGGGTTGCGGTAGCCCGGCAGCAGAGTGACAGCGAAAACCTCCTCCACGCCGCTATTGAACCAAAAAGTCGCCACCAGTTGACTGGTAGCTAGATTGATAATAGCCAACCCGCACCGCAATTGATTACGCCGCTCATCCAGGGGTAAGCCGCCAAAAATCGCCGTTTCTCGGATTTGGGACAACCCAACAAAGGCGTGACCTTCCCAACAGTCTAAACCCCGGGTAAAACCGGGCAATTCGGCCACGATTTCTGTGCTACCAGTTTGGGGATGCCAACGGTTCAAGGTTCCATAACCGGAATTGAGGAAATAGAGATTACCTTGGTAAAGACGGGGAGAATGGGGCATCGCTAAACCCCGCAGAATCACCTCTCCCCTCGGCACATCAATTAAGCATCCCCCTTGGGCTTTATTTTCCCGCCAGAGGCTTTCCTCGTTGGTTTCCCCCAATGCCGTCACATAAGCGGGAGTGCCGCTATTTTCAGCCATAGCCAAGCCATTGAGGTGGCATCGGTCCCCGGGGACTAACTCGGTAATAAAGGGCGGTTTCCACTGGGGGAGAAAACTCCAATTTCCTTCGATGGTTGCCAGACAGTTAAATAAGGTATTGACCACCCAAAGGCGATTACTGCCAAAGGCTAAATCATGACCCATAATCGGGCCGGTGAGGTGAGAGGAACGGGCTAAAAAAGCGATATCCTGTTCCCCTTCTGGTTTAATCTGGGGGGCAATCTCTCGATTAGCGGGTAAATGCCAAATTGCCTGACGAGCGCCCACAGCAATTCCGGTAGCGGTTCGGGTTAAACCCATCGCTTGGTCAAAATGGGCGAAACTCACCCGCATTTGTCCTTGATAAGTGCCAATGCTGGCCACTCGTCCCGCTTGGTAGGTGGAAATCAACACCGAGAGGTCAAGCTGGTTGAGTAATTCCGGCAGATTGAGGCTGTACTCATAATTGACCGGCACTGCTTGGCGCTGAGATGGACTCGCTGCTGGCTCTTGGGTATCTGAAAACTGGGTAGTGTTGCGCGGCAAGCTGTCCATAGAGTTTTTTTTGTATAGATTATAATCGATTATTAAAATTGATTATTGTTTATGGTTTGTTGACTAACCTTAATAAGGTTTGATCCCCCCTTGCCCCCCTTAATAAGGGGGGTGCTGATAGGTTTCAGTTGGCATTAATGCATTAATGGGGTTCATTATAGACAAATTAATCAATATTATTGATAAAGTTTTCTTAAATTTTTTTGTATCAAATTTACTTGAACGGGAGCATTAAATATTTATAATTGAGTTTGTCTAAAACACTTTGGCAATTATGGAATTTTGGAATTGACGAAATCTAGCTAAGTAGGTAGGTGTTAAAAGTTGTCAGACACCCCCCTTATCAAGGGGGGATTAAGGGGGGCAGGGGGGATCGAACCCAAAATCTATCTTCAATTTAACTATAACTACTTACTTAATAATTTAACTTAGGCTTATTCTTTTGGATATAAACTTGATTCTAGAAAAACTATTGGTAATCAGAAAATGCTGACTTCATCACCTCCCAATCTCTCGCAACTTGCCCTTTTATTTCTCAAAATCGGCATTATCGGTTTTGGTGGTCCGGCTGCCCATATCGCTTTAATGGAGGAAGAAGTGGTTAAGCGTCGCGGTTGGATGACTAAGGAGCGATTTCTCGATTTGGTGGGGGCAACTAATCTGATTCCCGGTCCCAATTCCACGGAAATGGCTATTCATATCGGTTATATTTTTGGTGGTTTAGCGGGTTTAATAATCACCGGGGTTTGTTTTATCACTCCTGCGGTGTTAATTACTGGTTTTCTAGCTTGGATTTATACCACCTACGGGACTTTACCGGATGTAGCTCCGATTTTTGCGGGGATTAAACCGGTGGTAATTGCGGTGATTTTTCAGGCACTCTGGCGTCTAGGCAAAAAGGCACTAAAAACCCGTCAATTACTGTTCATCGGATTGGGGGTTATCGGATTATTAATTTTAGGTTTAAATGAAATTATCGCTTTACTGTTAGGGGGAATTATCGGGATGTTTATCCTAAAAAAATTCGCTACTTTACCCCTGATTGTGGCAGGAATAGGCGGTGCGACGGCGGCTGCTACTCCTAGCAATATCCCACCGACATTAACAGGATTAGGGCTATTTTTTCTCAAGGTGGGTAGTGTTTTATTTGGTAGTGGTTATGTGTTAGTTGCTTTTTTAGAAGCGGATTTAGTGCAGGGGAAAGGATGGTTAACCCGACAACAATTATTAGATGCTATTGCTATCGGTCAATTTACCCCTGGTCCGGTGTTATCTACAGCCACTTTTATCGGTTATCAAATATTAGGAGTATCGGGGGCGATTGTGGCGACTCTAGCGATTTTCTTTCCTTCTTTTATCTTTGTTTTATTACTTAATCCTCTCATTCCTAAGCTGAGACAATCCGCTTGGGCGGCTGCTTTTTTAGACGCAATTAATGCTAGTGCTGTGGCTTTAATGGTAGCAGTAATTTTTAATTTAGCCCTAGCTACTTGGTTACAACCCTACGGGAATTTACCTTTTAATTTATTGGCTATCATTCTATCTCTTGTCTCTGGTATTCTTTTGCTACGTTTTCAGGTTAATTCTACTTGGTTAATTCTGGCTGGTGCGCTCATTGGTTTACTATTAAAACAATTAGGTTAGGGGGAAATAAGATAAATTTTGCCTTTAATCCCCCCTTGATCCCCCCTTGATCCCCCCTTAATCAGGGGGGCGCTGATTTGTTAAACTTTTGCCATTGATGTAGTTGCTTCTCTGAGCTTTTCTACCCAGTTATAAATCTGATCGCGATTTAGTCTATAGCTGAGGGGATGAGCAATTAATCGAGAGCTACTAGCAAATAATTCGGCAATTTCTACTAAACCATTTTCCCGTAAAGTTCGACCGGTGGAAACTAGGTCAACTATTGCTTCTGACATCCCCGTAATCGGGCCTAATTCTACGGAACCATAGAGAGGTATAATCTCGACAGGAATATCTAAACTACGAAAATAATCCTTAGCACAATTGACAAATTTTGAGGCAACTTTACCGTGATGGGGAATATCTAAGGGACTTTGATAGGGACTATCAGCAGGGACAGCTACCGACATCCGACAATAACCAAATTTTAAGTCAATTAAATTAGCTACATCGGGAGATTTTTCCAATAAAATATCATAACCGGCGATGCCTAATTGTGCCTGACCGTATTCTACATAAACGGGGACATCTGTGGCTCTTACTAATAAGGCTTTCGCTTGGTTAGTGGGGTCGGTAATCTGTAATTGGCGATTTTTTGAGTCAAGAAAAGCACTAAAATCTAAGCCAATTTTCTGAAATATTTGGATACTTTCGTTTAGTAAAGCACCCTTCGGTAAGGCAATTGTTAGCATAGAGGAAATTATGAATTGGGGTGTGGGGTGTGGGGGAAGAACGTAGGTTGGGCTTCGGCCGTGAGCTCAGCCGAACGGTTGAAGCATGAAACCCAACGTCTGCATGGGTTACGCTACTGCTAACCCATCCTACAAATAATTGTGCCTCCCTACTTATCTGATAACCGAGATGGCAGTCAGTTCTCTAATGACCACATCAGCTAATTGTAAATCTTGATGGTTTTCCGGTTGCCAACTAATTGCAATCGCGGCTGCTGATTTTGCCTGTTTAGCCATTTCCCAATCGGCCCTAGTGTCCCCTACCATCAGGGTTTTCTCCACTGCGGTCCCCAAAGCTTGACAGGTTTCTTGCAATAATAAGGGATCCGGTTTACTTAAACCTCGATCGCAGCCCCGGGCAATTTTAACATAATTTAATAGGTGATTTTCCTTGACAAATTGCTCAACTCGTGCTGTGGTATCGGAGGAAAGAATCGCCAATTGTAAACCGGCCGCGTGCAGATAACGAATTACTTCTAAACATTGGGGATAGAGGGGATTTAAGCGGGGGGGAACCTTTTCATCGGCCGCTTGGAAGGCCGCTTTTGCGATCGCCATAGCCGTTAACCAATCGAGGCCAGTGGAAGCAATACAACCGGCAGCGGCGATATGATTATCTCTGCGGCTGCCCACTGCCATTAAACCAGCAGGATTGAGACTATTTGCCCCAATACCGAAAGTTTTAGTTAATAAAGATTCTAAACCAGGGATTTGCGATTCAATGGCTTGTACCCGAGCTATAGCTCGATCGTACCAGAAAGCCCGCGAATCCTCTAGCGTACCGTCTTTATCAAAAACAATCCCTTGAATATCTCTAAATTCTCGATTACCACAGCGAATTATCGGCAAATAAACCCCCTTATTTTTATCTATATTGTCAGTCATCATTTTAGCTTTCAGGATTCAGGATTCAGGAGACAGGATTCAGGATTCAGGATTCAGGAGACAGGGGACAGGATTCAGGAGACAGGAGACAGGGGACAGGATTCAGGAGATTATTTTTTATTTATTCTCCCCACTTCCCCACACCCCACACCCCACACCCTACTTTCCTATACCTTTTAAACAGGATTTAGTATTACTCCTCAAAGGCTGCTTTTTGCTGACGGACTAAATCGACACCGCGAGAAGTTCCCAGACGGGTGGCCCCGGCCTGGATAAGAGCGAGTGCTTGTTCAAGAGTGCGAATTCCGCCGGATGCTTTAATTCCTACCCTGCCTTTGCTAATTTCCTTGAGAAACTTCACATCGCTAACCGTTGCTCCTCCAAACCAGCCGGTACTGGTTTTTAGATAACTCACTCCTGCATCCATGCAAATCTCTGCCGCTAAACGTTTCTCGGTGTCCGTCAGTTGCGAGGTTTCCAGAATCGCTTTTACCGTCTGGCCGGTTTCCTGACAAATACTGGCAATTTCTTGGAATAATTGCTCGGATTTCCCATCTTTTAGCCAACCGAGATTAATAACCACCTCTAACTCCTTAGCACCATTATCTACGGCTTCTAAAGCCTCATAACGTTTAACTGCGGAGGTAGTGGCCCCTGCGGGAAAACCAATCACGGTAGAAACTAAAGTTTTTTTGCCGTGGAGTAACTGCACAGCTTGCTTAACGGCAGCGGGATAAACGCAGACGGTGGGAAAATGATATTGATCAGCCTGTTGACAGTAAGCCTCTAATTGTTCACTGGTGGCGGTGGGGATGAGGAGAGAATGGTCGATATATTGTGCTAAATCTAGATCAGAATCGGTGATAGCCATTATCTACGCCTTAATATAGTCAATCGATCGCTATTTTCTCATTTTATAGAAGTCACACAGCAAAGTCATGTCTCGCTAACCTAGAAATTCCGAGACCAGCAAAAATCCAGTAACCTAGGAAGAAACCGTCACAAGTGAAGACTAGGAGACAATAGACCTATGTTAGAAGCGTATCATCAGCACGTTGCCGACCGAGCGAAATTAGGTATCCCTCCCCTTCCCCTTAATGCTCAACAAACGGCGGAATTATGCGAAATACTCAAAAATCCGCCCGAAGAACTTAAGGGAGAATTGCTGACCCTGCTGCGTGACCGTGTTCCCCCCGGAGTTGATGAAGCGGCCTACGTTAAAGCGGGATTTTTAACAGGAATTGCCAAAGGTGAAATAAAATCTAGCGTTATCTCCCCCCAGGGTGCGGTTAGCTTACTGGGAACCATGGTCGGTGGTTATAACGTTCATTCTCTGATTGAACTGCTGAAATCCAGAGATATTAATATCGGCGCTGCCGCTGCCAGCGCTTTAAGTAAAACCCTGCTGGTATTCGACGCATTTAACGAGGTTTTGGAATTATCCGACACCAATCCCTACGCTAAACAGGTTATCGATGCTTGGGCCAATGGCGCTTGGTTTATCGCTAAACCGAAACTCGCCAAAGAAATTACCGTCACCGTCTTCAAAGTACCCGGAGAAACCAATACAGATGACCTATCTCCCGCCCCCCATGCCACCACCCGGCCCGATATTCCCCTTCATGCCTTGGTAATGTTAGAAACCCGTCAACCCGGGTCCCTAGAAACCATTGCCGAATTGAAAAAATTGGGCCATCCGGTCGCCTATGTGGGAGATGTGGTTGGGACTGGTTCCAGCCGAAAATCGGCGATTAACTCGGTTCTCTGGCATATTGGCGATGATATTCCCTTTGTGCCTAATAAACGTGCTGGTGGCTATATTTTAGGCGGTAAAATCGCTCCTATCTTCTTTAATACTGCTGAGGATTCCGGCGCTTTACCGCTTGAATGCGATGTTAGCCAAATGAACACGGGGGATGTGATTAAAATTTATCCCTACGAAGGCAAAATCACCAACGAAGCGGGCGCAACTATTAGCACTTTTAGCCTCAAACCTGAGACAATTCTGGATGAAGTGCGGGCCGGCGGTCGTATTCCCCTATTAATCGGTCGCAGTCTCACCGATAAAACCCGTCACGCCTTGGGACTTGAATCTAGTACCCTATTTACTCGTCCAACTATGCCTAGTGACACGGGTAAAGGTTACACCCTAGCGCAAAAAATGGTCGGCAAAGCTTGCGGTTTACCCGGGGTACGGCCGGGTACTTCCTGTGACCCGATTATGACCACGGTAGGGTCTCAAGATACCACTGGCCCGATGACCAGAGACGAGTTAAAAGAGTTAGCCTGTTTAGGTTTTAGCGCTGATTTAGTCATGCAGAGTTTCTGTCACACAGCAGCCTATCCCAAACCGGTTGATATTCAAACTCATCACCAATTACCGGACTTTTTCTCTACCCGGGGTGGGGTCGCTTTACGTCCGGGAGATGGCATTATTCACTCCTGGTTAAATCGGATGTTATTGCCGGATACGGTGGGGACTGGAGGCGATTCTCATACTCGTTTTCCTTTGGGAATTTCCTTTCCTGCGGGGTCGGGTTTAGTGGCATTTGCCGCCGCTTTGGGAGTAATGCCTTTGGATATGCCGGAATCGGTTTTAGTGCGTTTTACGGGGGAATTACAACCCGGTGTGACTCTGCGCGATATTGTTAATGCTATTCCCTACGTTGCCATGCAAGAAGGCAAATTAACCGTGGAAAAACAGAACAAAAAAAATGTTTTTAACGGTCGTATTATGGAGATGGAAGGGCTGCCGGATTTGAAATTAGAACAGGCTTTTGAGTTAACCGATGCCACGGCGGAACGTTCCTGTGCTGGTTGTACGATTAAGTTAAGTACGGAAACAGTGGCGGAATATTTACGCTCTAATGTGGCCCTGTTAAAAAATATGGCTGCCCGGGGTTATAGTGATGCCAAAACTATCCTACGTCGGGTCGCAAAAATGGAACAATGGTTAGCTAATCCTGTGCTGATGGAGGCCGATAAGGATGCCGAATATGCGGATATTATCACCGTCAACTTAAACGAGATTAAAGAACCAATTGTTGCCGCACCCAATGACCCCGATAATATCAAGTTAATGTCGGAATGCGCTGGGGATAAAATTGATGAGGTGTTCATCGGTTCTTGTATGACTAATATCGGTCATTATCGCGCCGCTGCTAAGATATTAGAAGGAGCAGGAGTTGCTAAGGCTAAACTGTGGATTTGTCCCCCCACCCGCATGGATGAAAAACAATTGCGCGATGAGGGAATGTACGGCATTTTTGCCGCTTCCGGGGCGCGTACTGAGATGCCGGGATGTTCCCTTTGTATGGGTAATCAAGCGCGGGTTGAAGACAGAGCGACGGTATTTTCCACCTCGACTCGTAACTTCAATAATCGCATGGGTAAAGATGCGCGAGTCTATCTCGGTTCCGCCGAATTAGCGGCAGTTTGCGCGCTTCTCGGACGCATTCCCACCGTTGAGGAATACCTGGCAATTGTCACCGAGAAAATTAATCCTTTTGCTGGCGATTTATACCGCTATTTGAACTTTAATGAAATCGCCGGTTTTGAGGATGAAGGCCGGGTAATTCCCCTAGAAGATTTACCTAAGATTGAGGATATCTTAGGGATTCCTTCTGGTGTTTTGAGTTAGTATGAAGTTTAGGGTGAGCTATGAAAAGCTCACCTTATTGACGATTTTTGTGACCAAGGAGATTAAAATTATGAAATTAGACCAATTTGAATATATTTATAATCGAGGCGAACCTAATGAATGGCGAATTGATGGATGTCAGCTAGGCAATATTAATTTAATTGTTGGTAAAAATGCTAGTGGAAAATCCAAAATACTCAGTGCCATATACACGATATCAGAACTATTATTAGAAGGAAGAAGATTGATTCCAGTTCAAAAAACTCAGGAATGGCATTTGTTATTTGACCAAAATTCTGAACGACAAACAGAATATTTAGTAGAATCAAAAAATGGACACATAGTTAAGGAAAAGTTAGCTATTAATAAAGACATATTTTTAGAAAGAAATGTGTCTGGAGAAGGCGAGATTTTCGCTCAAGAACTTAATCAAGATATTCGCTTTCAAACACCTAAAACAGAATTAGCAGTAGTCAAGCGTCGAGATACTATCCAGCATCCTTTTTTAGAAGATATATATAAATGGGCAAATGCGCTTAGATTTTATGAATTTGGTACGAACTTGGGAAAAGATACTATAGCCCGTATTCCTCAAACAGTAGAACTTAATAAAAATGACGTGAATTTTAAAGATCATGAATCTGTTATTACTATCTTTTTACTCGGTAAACAAGAGCTTGGCGATAAATTTACACAATTGATTATTGAAGATATGAAAAAAATTGATTACGATATTTCTAGTATCGGAACCAAAACACCCTCTTTTATTTCTAATTCTGCTTTCCTTGCTGACCCTAACCTATTAGGTCAATATCTCTATGTACAAGAAAAAAATTTAAATTATTATACAGAACAATCGGAAATATCTCAAGGAATGTTTAGAGTATTATCTTTGTTAATTCAAGTTAATTACTCTTTGCTTTCAGATCAGCCTAGTTGTATTATTATTGATGATATCGGGGAGGGTTTGGATTTTCAAAGATCTTCAGCTATAATTAAACTTTTAATTGAGAAGGCGAAAACAGGGCTGATTCAACTTATCATGACCACTAATGATGAGAATATCATGAATGGTGTTCCTCTTGAGTATTGGTCAGTTATCGAACGACAACCGGGAGTTGCTAAATTACATAATTACTCTAATTCTCCTGAACAATTTGAACAGTTTAAACATATTGGACTGAATAACTTTGATTTTTTTGCTAGTGAATTTTACTTGCAGAAACCCGATTCAGAGGAAGTGATAGATTGATGTTACAGAAAAAACTAGCGATTTTTGTAGAAGGACAGACCGAAAGGATATTTATAACCAGGTTACTTCAAGAAATTGCAGGATACAAAAAAGTTTCTGTGGAAGTTTATCAAGTGCGGGGAGATAAAGCTAATCGCAAAATTCAACCGCTAAAATCAAATCTCATCGAAGCAGCTCCTTTTTTTATTCTTTTGTACGATTGCGGATGTGATTCTCATGTACTTTCCGATATAAAAAAACAACATAATAGTTTAACTAATAATGGTTATGAAAAAATTTTAGGTTTACGAGATTTATATCCCGAACCTCTAGAAAATAGAACTAAGGTAGAAAATGGCATTAAAGGATTTTTAAAACCTTTACTTCAGAACAAGGGAATTCCCATTTCGATGATTTTAGTGATTATGGAAATCGAAGCTTGGTTTTTAGGTGAATACAGTTTTCTGACTAAAATAGATAGTTGTTTAACATCTAAGTTTATTCTAGACAATTTAGGTTTCGATCTAAATGCCCTAGATGTAGAACAAATACCACATCCTAGGGAACCACTGAACAAAATTTATCAATTAATACAACGAAGCTATGATAAAAGCGAAAGGACTGTGGAAGAAATAGTTAGTCTCCTAGATTATGAGTTTATATATTTGCATCTAGTTGAAAAGATCAAACAACTCAAGCAGCTTATTGATGCAATCAATCTTTTTTTACAGTAAAAATACACCTACAGCATTTCTCATCAAGATAAAGTGTAACCTACTTTGACATCGACCACTTACTCCCCAAAACGAAAACTTCGCACCTCACCATTAAGATAACTGCCGTAATACTGCTCACTTAATATTCTATTTTCCTACTGATAACTGATAACTGATAACTGATAGACGGTTGACAGCTTAGATGTGTAATTAATTTTGCTTAGGGACTGACAGCTATTTAAATATACTTTTGCCACTTCATCCTTGACTCGCCGGTTCAAGGGTTAGATATTTTCCGAGCAAAAGTGCTACAATGTAATCTTAGGGGTCAAAACAATCAAGGAGAAGAGCATGGTCAGCAAAATTGATCGCCAAGCATTTTTACAATCCTTAATCGTGCCACCGGGTAAAGAAATTTCTCTGCACAAAGACTACGATCCCGGGTTTAAGCCAGACTACATTACCAAAGAAGATGCCACTTTGCTGCTGCAACAGGGGATCGAAAAAATGGCCGAGTTTCAAGATAAACTCTATGCCCAGGATACCTATGCCCTGTTAATTAATCTGCAAGCGATGGATGCGGCGGGTAAAGATGGTACGATCAGACACGTTATGTCGGGTTTAAATCCCCAAGGCTGTCAGGTATTTAGCTTTAAAGTTCCCTCGGCCGAAGAACTAGATCACGATTATCTCTGGCGATATTATAAAGCCTTACCGGAGCGGGGTCGTATCGGTATTTTTAATCGTTCTTACTACGAAGAATTATTAGTTGTGCGCGTCCATCAAAATTTATTGGAACGGCAAAAACTCCCCCCAGAAGACAGAACCAAGAAAGTTTGGCAGCGACGTTTTGAGGAGATCAATAATTTTGAAAAATATCTGGTTAACAATGGGGTTATTGTCCTGAAATTCTTTCTCAATGTTTCTAAAGAAGAACAGAAAAAACGATTTTTGGAAAGAATTGATCGCCCTGAAAAAAACTGGAAGTTTTCCGAAAATGATGTCAAAGAAAGGGCTTTTTGGGATGATTACATGAAAGCCTACGAGGAGGTATTCAATCATACCAGTACCGAGTGGGCTCCTTGGTATATTATCCCAGCTGATTGCAAATGGTTTACCCGTTTAGCTGTGGGGGCGGTTATTTATTACACCCTGGAATCCCTCGGTTTACGATATCCCACCGTCACCGAAGAACATCGCCAAGCTTTACTGAAAGCCAAAGAAATCCTCGAAGACGAGCCAGATTAAAAATGGAAGAAAATCCCGAAAAAGCGATAATTGCCGGAAAATCGATCGTATAATCGATCTCGATTTTAAAGAATTCCCCCTATGAATTATCGCATCGATCGCCGCACCTATGCTGAAACCTACGGCCCCACCATCGGGGATAAAGTTCGCCTGGCAGACACGGAATTATTTATCGAAGTCGAAAAAGATTTCACCACCTACGGCGATGAGGTAAAATTCGGCGGCGGTAAAGTAATTCGCGATGGTATGGGCCAATCCCCCATTTCTAGGGAAGATGGAGCGGTAGATCTAGTGATTACTAATGCCTTAATTCTCGACTGGTGGGGCATCGTTAAAGCCGATGTGGGCATTAAAGATGGCAAAATTTATCAAATCGGTAAAGCGGGCAATCCCCACATTCAAGATAATGTTGATATTATTATCGGTCCTGCTACCGAGGCATTAGCTGGGGAAGGGATGATTTTGACAGCAGGGGGGATTGATGCCCATATTCATTTTATCTGTCCCCAACAAATTGAGACAGCGATTGCGTCGGGGATTACCACGATGATTGGTGGCGGGACCGGACCGGCGACGGGAACTAATGCCACCACCTGCACCCCGGGAGAATGGAACATCTATCGAATGCTAGAGGCGGCCGAAGCTTTCCCGATGAATTTGGGTTTTTTGGGCAAAGGCAATAGCAGTCAGCCGGAAGGACTAGCGGAACAGGTAAAAGCGGGGGTAATTGGCTTAAAACTCCATGAAGATTGGGGAACCACTCCGGCAGCCATTGATACCTGTTTAAGCGTTGCCGATAAGTACGATGTGCAGGTGGCGATTCATACCGATACTCTCAATGAGGCCGGTTTTGTTGAGGCAACTATCGCCGCTTTTAAAAATCGCGTCATTCACACCTACCACACGGAAGGGGCCGGCGGTGGTCATGCTCCCGATATTATCAAGGTTTGCGGGGAAATGAACGTTTTACCCTCCTCTACTAATCCCACCCGTCCCTATACGACGAACACCTTAGAGGAACACCTTGATATGTTGATGGTTTGTCATCATTTAGACCGGAGTATTCCCGAAGATGTGGCTTTTGCCGAATCCCGCATCCGCCGGGAAACTATTGCCGCCGAGGATATTCTCCACGATTTAGGGGCTTTTAGTATAATTTCCTCCGATTCTCAAGCGATGGGACGGGTGGGAGAAGTAATTATCCGCACTTGGCAAACTGCCCACAAAATGCGGGTACAACGGGGCAGACTGACCGGGGAAACGGGAGAGAATGATAATCTGCGGGCAAGACGATATATTGCTAAATATACGATTAATCCTGCTATTACCCATGGTGTCTCCGATTATGTCGGTTCCATCGAGGTGGGCAAATTAGCCGATTTAGTTCTCTGGAAACCGGCATTTTTTGGCGTAAAACCGGAAATTGTCCTGAAAGGCGGTTTAATCGCCTGGGCGCAAATGGGCGATGCTAATGCCAGTATTCCCACACCCCAACCGGTTTATATGCGTCCCATGTTTGCCTCTTTTGGTGGTGCGATCGCCAAAACTTCCTTGACATTTATTTCTAAATATGCTATGAAAGCGGGCATTCCTGAGAAGTTAAAGCTGAAAAAAACCGCCGTGGCAGTGTCGAATACGCGCAATATCAGTAAGGCCAGTATGAAGCTTAATGACGCTTTACCGCGCATGGAAGTTAATCCCGAAACCTACGAAGTGCGTGCTGACGGGGAATTATTAATCTGTGAACCGGCTACGGTTTTACCCATGGCCCAACGCTATTTCTTGTTTTGAATTAGGATGAAAAAAATAGCGTCAATAGCATAAAATGCGCTAATGTTGAGGGCAGTTGAAACCAATCTCAAGTGAGTTACTTTGGTTCTTCCGAACCTGTCATGTAAAACTATCAGCAACTCATACTTGTAAAGCTTATACACTGAGGCTTTGAGTTTTTGTTAGATTGATATTTATTAGCTTTAGAGCCAGAAATGTTGAATCCGTACATAAAACTTTACATACAAGCCGACGAGAACAGGCGTTCGCTTAGAGAGATTAAATTTCCCTCTTGCGATAAAATTAAGTTAACATAGCGCAGTTTATT
>SFAQ01000135.1:0-9399 GCA_007096525.1 Microcystis wesenbergii Mw_QC_B_20070930_S4
TGCGATTTTTGTCAATTGTTTTCGTCTAGAGCGAACTAATCAATTAAATCTCTTGTCAGGTAAGGATTTAGTCGATTTATGCCACCCTATCGAACCATACCAAGTAACGAAGAACCTTGATAACTGATAACTGACTACTGACTACTGATAACTGACTACTGATAACTGATAACTGATAACTGATAACTGAATAAGCGTTATACTGTCTAAAAAAATGTTATAAATCTTTATCTTAAGATTATTCCCCTATGTCCGCTAGAACTCATCTCAGCGATCGCTATCAACATATCTTAAAGGCGACAATTCAACATTATATCGCCACAGCCGAACCGGTCGGCTCGAAAACTCTGCTGGAGGAGTACAATTTTACTGTCAGTTCCGCCACGATTCGCAATGCTCTCGGTAAACTGGAAAAAGAAGGCCTACTCTATCAACCCCACACTTCCTCCGGACGCATTCCCTCCGATTGGGGTTATCGTCTCTACGTCGATGAGTTAATGACTCCCGATGACCGTATCGGCGAAAAAATCGGCTATTATCTGCATCAAAACGCTAAATCTCCTGCTTGGAGTCTCGAAAGTCTGCTGCAACGGGCCACCCAGTTTTTAGCCGGTTTAAGCGGTTATATCGCTATCGTTACCCTTCCCCACACCCTCACCAATACCCTGCGTCATCTGCAATTAATCCCCGTCTCAGCCAAGCAGATAATGTTAATTATTGTTACAGATAGTTTACAAACACGCTCGGTTATGATAGAAATTCCTGAGTCTATGGCAACGGACAAGGAGGATGGATTAGCAGAAGAATTACAAATCCTCTCTAATTTTCTGGGGGAAAAATTAAAAGGTTATTGCTTGGCAGATTTAATTAACCTCGATTGGCAGCAAATCGAGCGAGAATTTGCCCGTTATACCCATTTTCTCCAACAATTAAGCCAAGAAATCAGCGCTAGTCTCCAATCCACTGCCACCCCAGAGATTATCGTCCATGGTGTCGCTGAAGTGATTCGACAGCCAGAATTCGCCCAATGGCAACAAGTACAAATGTTACTGCATCTATTGGAAGCAGAACAGGATCGCCTTTTACCCCTGATTTTACAAAGACCAGAACCAGAAAAATCAGCAAAAAAAGTTAAAATCAGCATTGGGTCTGAAAATCATCTGGAATCCATGCGCCCTTGTACTCTTATCTCCGCTTTTTATCAACAGGGAGATACTCCCGTCGGTAGTGTTGGCCTTATCGGACCGACGCGAATGTTATACGAAAATACTATTCCCCTAGTGGAATCCACCGCTAATTATCTCAGCCAAGCTATAAGTAAGTAGATATCCCCCGCAAGGGTTCAGGAATGGGACAATCGACGCTAAACTCTAAAATTGTCTCACCATCGCCCAAATAACCAGAATTGGCAAAACAGAGCAACATCCGCACCAGCGCCACCCACACCTCTGCATCGAACTCCCAATCCTGTCCCCGACGTACCCCACAGGCGATCGATTTTAGCGCCCAAAAATAACTATTTCTCACCACTGAACCGCCTTTTTTATAAACAGGTACATCCTCATGGTGAATATAAAGAATATCATCTTTAGCGATCGCTCTCATCGGTGGCTAGGAAGGTTGCGGGAATTTTCAGCTGACTGTCTAGATAATAACATCTTTAGCGATCGCTTGAGTCGCCCCAGAAAACCCACTCTCATCATGAATTTATATTAAAGATTATGTCAAGTTTTCCTAAAATGTACCAAACAGTCTTGACAAACGGAAGTTTTCTCCAATAGGGCTTTTTCATGGGATGGGATAGATTAATTCCTATACCCAGTCCAGGGTTTTGATAATATTCACTTATGAATGGCTCACTTTAAAATCAGCTTTTTTCGGGGATATACGTGTGTAATACGTGTGTAAATTGTTTTATGTAAAGAAAAATTAACAAAAATACTCTTGACGCAACAAAAAGTCATCGATTAACATGAATATTCATAAAAATCAACAGTAATAGTTATGTATTACTTATTTTCTGCTGATGTTAATTTTCTGCCGATGTTCCCCTAAACCTTTTGAACTCAGGCAATTTGCCTAATTTATCCCCTTGTTAGACAAGGAAAAAATCATGAGAAGCCATCAAGTCGCAGTTTTATTATCCACCTTCGCCACTGTTGCCCTAGTTGCCCCCGCAGTCCAAGCGGGAACCCTCGTTACCTCCCTACCCCTTCAATTCGTAACCGTTACAGGTGGTTTTAGTTCCCCCTCTACCCCTCCCGGTGGTCCCGATCCCATCAATGGAATTAGTGCTACCATTAATGGTACTGGTAGTGGTAGCACTATCCCCTTTAATCCCACCACCGGCGGTGCAATTCTAGGTAATTTCCTCGGAGCTAATGTTCTGTTTAATTACGTTGCTGGCAACCCTCTCACCTTCGATTTATTATCTAACAATACTTCTGTCTTTAATCAGAGTTTCTCTACCACTGGCTCCTATAACATTGACCTGGCTTCCGTTGTTCCAGGTGTTGCCAATACTGATCTCGTGGTTCGGTTCAGTGTCCTCTCTGGTACTGGTACAACCAGCATTAGTGGCGTTAAATTACAAATCACCACTAAAACACCTGAACCCGGAAATATGACCGCTATCGGTTTATTAGGTCTGGGTTTAGCCGGCGCCGCTACCCGTCGTCAACTGCAAGAAAAAGCCAAAACCAAAGTCTAAATTCTCGAAAATTTCGGTTTAACACCAAAACTGGATGTGTCGGGTTGGGCGCATCTCAGTTACCATTTTTAATAACTTCTGTTGATCACCACAAATACGAGAAAGCCACAAATATAATAATAAGATGCAGCCTTTCTCTGTGAGGCACAACAAGCTATAATTCTCCCTTAAACGCTCGTTTTTTATCCCTAGAGCGATCGAGTTTTCCTGATTATTATTTAAATGACCACTGATACTGTCACCAATCCTTCGCCCAAAAAACTCTGGTTAGCGGCCATTAAACCACCAATGTATAGTGTGGCAATTATACCAATTATTCTGGGAACAGCGATCGCTTATCAGGAAACAGGTCTATTTTCTCCTCTGATTTTCGCCACTTTTATCCTCTCAGCTATTTTAATTCTCGCTTGGTTAAATCTCAGCAATGATGTTTTTGATGCCGATACCGGGATCGATGTCAATAAAGCCCATTCGATCGTTAATTTAACCGGCAATAAATCTTTAATTTTCTGGCTGAGTAATCTTTTTCTCTTATTAGGCATCGCCGGCATTCTTGCTATTAGTTATGGGCGAGGCGATTGGATTATCCTAGAATTAGTCGCCCTCTGCTGTTTTTTGGGCTATACCTATCAAGGGCCTCCCTTCCGTCTCGGTTATCAAGGATTAGGTGAAATTATCTGTTTCTTTACTTTTGGACCCTTGGCAATTGCGGCTGCCTACTATTCCCAAGCTGGTGCTTTTTCTCTCTCTAGTCTAGCGGCTTCCATTATTATTGGGATTACCACTTCTATCATCCTTTTTTGTTCCCATTTCCATCAAGTGGCCGATGATCTCAAAGCGGGTAAAAAATCACCCATTGCCCGTTTAGGTACTTTAAAAGGTTCTAAAGTTTTAACCGTAGTGACGGTTCTCGTTTACGTTTTAACGGTAGTTTTTGTCCTGCTGCAGGTTTATCCCCCTCTCACCCTTTTAATCTTCCTTAGTCTCCCTTTCGCTTGGCAATTAGTCCACCACGTTAACCAAAATCACGACCAACCTCAGCTAGTCAGTAACTGCAAGTTTATAGCGGTTAATCTTCACTTTTTTAGTGGCATTCTCTTCTCCCTTGGCTATTTCCTTGCTTCCCGTTCATAAACCAGATTTTTTTTCTTAAACCCCTTGACAAAACCCCGCCACTTGACATATACTTATTTATATAATGGGAATCCGTGCCTGCCTGCGAACCCCTCATTTTTAGGCAGGATAGACCGAAAAAAAATTAACCGAATTACTTTTTTCCTCTAGCTATCATCGGTCGTCAATATTCAGCATTCAGCTTGTATTTATTCTCCCCATTTCCCCACATCCCCACTTCCCCATCTCCAAACCCGATCGAGTTTGCACTTATTAACGGAAAAGTGACAGAATAGGGTGATAGGTCGCCACAAATCAAGGTTAGCATGAGTGAACAACCCCTCGGATCGGTTATTCAAGGTTCCCTGAGTGAAGGTTTAGAAATACGTCTTTATCCCGATATTTCCGTAGAAGATATGCGCGTCGGTAAGTTTTTGGTGGTGCAAGGCACTCGCTCGCGTTTTTTCTGTCTCCTCACCGATGTCTTGTTGGGTAACTCCAGTCCCCGGATTATCGCTAACCCTCCCCATCCCGATGATAGTTTTATGCGCGATGTTTTAGCGGGTAGCGGTACTTATGGTACTATTGAACTATCACCGATGCTAATGTTTACTCCGACTAGGGGTAATTCTCCCACAGTTTCTGACAGTTCTTTAGGCTCTTTTCAACCCCAAACTAGCGCCGATTTAGAATTGCTGCCAGTTAAAACTATTCCTGCCCATTTTAGCCAAGTTTATGAAGCTTGTGAGCAGGATTTTCGCATGGTTTTCGGTTGGGAAGATGATCCCACCAGAAAGAATTTTGCTATTGGTCAACCCCTTGACATGGACGTGCCAATATGTATTAATCTCGATCGCTTTGTGGAACGTAGTAACGGTGTTTTTGGCAAATCCGGGACGGGAAAATCCTTTTTAACTAGATTACTAATTTCGGGCATTATTCGCAAACAAGCAGGGGTTAACCTCATGTTTGATATGCACTCGGAATACGGTTGGGAAGCGATGAAAGAAGGGAAGGAGGTTTCCACGGTGAAAGGATTATGTCAATTATTCCCTGGACAGGTGGAAATTTATACCCTCGATCCCGATTCTACCAAACGCCGGGGAGTACGAGGAGCGCAGGAATTATTCTTAAGTTATAATCAGATTGAAATCGAGGATATTCGTTTAATCGGTCGGGAATTAGGCATCTCGGAAGCTAGTTTAGATAATGCCAATATTCTCTATAACGAGTATGGAGAATCTTGGATCGTTCAGTTATTAAATATGAGTAACGAGGATATTAAAATCTTCTGTACGGAAAAACAGGGCCATGCGGGATCAATTATGTCCCTCCAGAGAAAATTAATGCGTCTAGATAGTTTGAAATATCTAAAAAGTGTTTGTCCCCACAATTATATCGATCAGGTTTTGCAAGCTTTAGATGCAGGTAAGCACGTTGTCATTGAATTTGGCTCCCAAAGTAATATGCTTTCCTATATGTTAGCCACCAATATGATCACCCGTCGGATTCATGCTAATTATGTTAAAAAAGCTGAATATTTTTTACAAACTAAAAACCCCGTTGATCGGCCGCAACAGTTAGTGATTACCATTGAAGAAGCTCATCGATTTCTCGATTCTGCGGTGGTACATCAAACTATTTTTGGAACCATCGCCAGAGAGATGCGAAAATACTTTGTTACTCTCTTAATTGTTGACCAAAGACCTTCAGGAATTGATAACGAAGTTATGTCTCAGGTAGGGACGAGAATCACCTGTTTATTAAACGATGAAAAGGACATCGAAGCTATATTTACTGGCGTTTCTGGAGGGGGAAGTTTGCGATCAGTTTTAGCGAAATTAGACTCAAAACAACAAGCTTTAGTTTTAGGTCATGCTGTTCCTATGCCGGTGGTAATTCGTACTCGCGCCTACGATCAAAAATTCTATACTGAAATAGGTGCAACCGACTGGCGAGAATTACCCGATGAGGAAGTATTAGCGGCGGCCAAAATTGCCAAAGCTGATCTAGGATTTTAGAAAAGTTAATTTTTTTAATTTTTGATTGTAGAATAGAGTTGGATTGTTTTTACTGTTTACCTCCCATGACCGCTCAAATACCGATCTCGAAGATCAGCTTATACGATTTAGATTTTCAGCTATGGATCGAGACAACCGTTAACCAATTACGACAGGAGGATTTTGCCTCGGTTGACTGGACTAATCTAATCGAGGAATTAGCAAGTATGGGAAAAAATAATCGACACGCTCTCAAAAGTTTGTTAATTCAATTATTAGCTCATCTGCTCAAGTTAGTTTATTGGCAGACGGAAAGAGAGTATAATGCTAATAAATGGGAAGCGGAAATTATTAATTTTCGAGTTCAAATTGCCGATCTGCTGGAAGACAGTCCTAGTTTAAAACCTTATCTCCTCGAAATTTTCGATTCTTGTTATGGAAAAGCTAGGCAAATAGTCTCGAAATTGAGCAAGCAAGAAATTCCCACAGAAGTCATTATTACCCCAGCAGAAACCCTGGATGAAAACTGGTTTCCCTAACTATGCAACAAGGTGATTTAATCGAGATCGAGATTACCGACCTCAACCATACGGGCGAAGGTGTGGGAAAATACCGAGGACAAGTGATTTTTGTGCCAGATACGGTTATTGGCGATCGCATTCAAACTCGCATCACCTATATCAAAAAAAGTCATGCGATCGGCAAACTACAAACTATTCTACAAGCATCTCCCCATCGTATCCGGCCCCACTGCATCGTCGCTGATAAATGTGGTGGCTGTCAATGGCAACACATCGAGGATCAATTTCAGCGCCTGGTCAAAAAAGAGCAAGTACAAGAGGTATTAACCAGAATTGGCGGTTTTAGCGATCCTTTGGTTTATCCTCCCCTCACTGGTAATTCTCCCCTCGCTTATCGCAATAAAGCTACCTATCCCCTCGGATTTTCCCCCACCGGCAATGTGCAAGCGGGTTATTATCGTCGCGGCAGCCATCATCTGATTAATCTCAATCAATGTCCGATTCAAGATCAGGCTTTAAATCCGTTTCTAGCAGAGATAAAACGGGATATTCAGGAGCAAGGCTGGTCAATTTACGATGAAAAGACCCATCAAGGACAATTACGCCATTTATCCCTAAGAATTGGCCGCCACACGGGAGAAATTTTATTAACCCTGATTAGTACCGATAATAATTTACAGGGAATTGAGACCCAAGCGCAGCAATGGCTGGCAAAATACGCCAATTTAGTCGGTGTAACCGTCAATTATAACCCCGATCGAGGTAATGCTATTTTTGGCAGTCAGACCACAACTATCGCCGGAAGGGACTATATTACCGAAAAGTTCGCCGGATTAACCTATCAATTGGCTGCCGATACCTTTTTTCAGGTTAATACAGAGGCTGCTGAAGCCTTATTTGCGGTTATTTGTCAGAAATTAGACCTTAAAGGTGAAGAAATTCTCATTGATGCCTACTGTGGTATCGGTACTTTTACTTTACCCCTCGCTAAACGGGTTAAAGAGGTGATTGGACTAGAATCCTATAGCTTTTCCCTCGATCGAGCCAAGATTAACGCCCAATTAAATAATATTACCAACACAACCTTTATTTTGGGGGCAGTAGAAAAAACTTTACCGCAACTGACAGTTAAACCCGACATTATTCTACTCGATCCGCCCCGCAAAGGTTGCGATCGATCTGTCCTTGATAGTCTGTTACAGCTGCAAAGTCAACGCATAGTTTATATCAGTTGTCAAAGTGCAACTTTAGCCAGAGACTTGCAATATCTCTGTCAAACAGGCGATTATCAACTGCTAGAAGTGCAAACCGCCGATTTCTTTCCCCAAACTCCCCACGTCGAATGCGCTGCTTTTCTTAGACAAAAAAACACAAATATGGTAGGATGAAATAAGGAGAAAAACCTGACCCTTTAGCCGTTTATAGCTGAAAAGTCAATGGTTAAGGATAATAGCATATTAAGCCCCGTTCCAGTTAACTACTTTTTTGATTAACTACTCGCTCAAAGCTGCCTTGATTCTCGATTGGTGTGTAGATCAATCAAAAAAATATCTAATCCATCTCAGAGACAGAAAAGGGGCAGAATATGACTTATTAGGTATGGCAATCATCTAGATCGACGGTTAAGAGACCTTAATCTTTCTGTAAGAGAATAGTCATTGAATAAAAGCTAGAGGTAAAGCGCGTGATTGCTATTTCACTGCCAACAAGCAAACGAAGCTGGAACACCATGAGTTTCGCTTCCACCTTGTATCTTTGTCCGATTTTAGATTTATTGACCGCTAGTATTCCCGAAGAATTAGAACCAGAAATTAGATTAGGATTGCAAGAAGCTTTAGTTAATGCCGCTAAACACGGCAATCATCTCGATCCGGGCAAAACCGTGGTCGTTCACTTTTCTAGCAGTAAAGACGAGTATTCTTGGGTAATTACCGACGAAGGTTGTGGATTTACCCCCCGTTGTCCCCATCATGGCTGTAGTTGCGATTGTCCCAATTTTCCCCCCGAAGAAGCGGAAAATGGCCGAGGACTGTGTATGTTATATCAAATCTTCGACCAAGTTCACTGGAATCAAAAAGGAACCCAACTGAAACTTTGTAAACAAATTAAACAGGAACGCTGGTTGAATTAATGACCATGACCGTGAGAAGGACAGGGAGGAGCAGAAATCGAGCGATCGAGCCAGCCTGTAGCCTGTTGTAGCCGAGGAAGTGTTTCTTCTGGCTGATTATCTAATAAAAACACCAAAGCCGTCCCTAATTGTTCAGCAGCCCGAGCATTACGATTGGCTTTCAGACGATGCCAGTCAATCGGTGCGATCGCCAAACGTGCCGCCAAAATCCGCGCCAATTCCAGGGTAGATAGATGATCAAGAGTCTGAGATGCGGAGGAGACAGGGGATGGAATCATAATCAAAAGGTTTCGTAAAACCGTAAAATCGTCTATAACTATAGTTTAGACGCAGGAAATCCCATCGAGTCCATGTCCTTAGAAGAAAACCCGTACCCTAACGATGAATCGGCAGAATTTACCCAAGCGATTGAAGAAGTTGAAGCGGCGATCGCAACAATAAAAGACCGTTATCGACAGATCAACGAAGCAGAACAGCAAAAAAAAGACCTAGAGGCACAATTTAACCAAATAGAACCCCAATGGCGGGAAAATCCCCTACCTGAACTAGAAAAGGAATTGGTACAAATTCGCGAACAGATTCAAGAATTAGAGGTAATTTTAGAAAGCAATTTACTCAAAGAAGGGGAATTAAAGCGCCTATTCTGGGAAGGAATCCGTCGCGGACTGCTGGGGGAAGTTTTTTGGCAAATTGTCCGCTTTGGTGGCATCGGAGTCTTACTGGGTTGGATTCTGCGATCCTGTACGGGGTGATTAACTGCACCGGAAGTGGGGTGTGGGGTGTGGGGTGTGGGGTGTGGGGTGTGGGGTGTGGGGTGTAGGGTGTGGGGTGTAGGGTGTGGGGAAGGAAACCTCTTTCATCTCTGGTGGTGAAAATTTTTTCATCGGGACTGTCTCCTGAATACTGATATAGCCAGAAGAAAAA
>SFAQ01000136.1:0-9799 GCA_007096525.1 Microcystis wesenbergii Mw_QC_B_20070930_S4
TTCTCTCAATAACAGAGGGACAGAGGTGGTTAGCTGAACGTTGGGAAAAACTGATAGTTTTATCGACGTAAGAAGCAGAAAAATTAGCTAAATTAACAGGATGTACTCTCAGAAAATTTTAAGAGAGATAGGCTTTTAGTGGGTTGGAAACAAGCTTGATCAATCTATTCATAATAAATATTGGCAGAAGATTAAAGATTAGTTATTGTGACTAACTCTTTTGGTTAGAGAAAGATAAACTTGAGAATCTTCGGACAAATTTATTGACTCAAAATCAGCTGTACTTAATTTAAATGAAACAGCCCTACCGCCATTAATGGTATTATATTGCGATTGTAATTCATGACAACTCCTTAGATATTCGATCGGTTTTATGGTAGCACTGTTCTTATAATCCTGTTTAAAAAGTATAGGAAAGTGGGGAGTGGGGAGAAACAATCCATAACTGAGTTTTTAAAGTTCGATTGGGAGTTAAGAATACTATTCAGGGTATGAGGACTTTAACTAAGGGAGAGAAGGAAGCTGAGAGGAACCATTTAAGATAAAGCAGCGATCGCTTGTTCTAGGGCCAGAGAAATATGAGTCCAATGAGTTCCCCCCTGACAGAAAACGATATAGGGTTCCAGGAGGGGTCCATCGGCGGAGAATTCCGAGGTGCTACCATCAATAAACGTGCCACCAGCCATCACTACTTGGCTCTCATAGCCCGGCATTTGGGCAGGAATGGGATCCAAGTAGGAACCGATGGGAGAATAGGCTTGAATGGCTTTACAGAAGGCAATCAGCTTATCGGGGGAACCGAGTTTAATCGCTTGAATAATATCGCGTCGAGGCACAAAAGGAGCCGGATTGACCGGATAACCCAACTTATCCCCCACATAGGCAATTAAATGACTGCCTTTCATCGCTTCTCCCACCATTTGCGGCGCTAGAAACAATCCCTGATAAAGAAGACGATTTTGGTCAAAAGTTGCCCCTCCCTCCCTACCGATCCCCGGTGCTGTCAGACGATAGCAGGCCATTTCCACTAATTCCGCTTTACCTGCTATGTATCCCCCGGCCGTGACGATTGTACCTCCGGGATTTTTAATTAGAGAACCGGCCATCAGATCTGCCCCCACGTTGGTGGGTTCTTGGGTGTTGATAAATTCTCCATAGCAATTATCGACAAAACAGACCGTATTCGGGTTTTGTTGTTTAACTATACGGACAATTCTCTCGATTTCGTCAATAGACAAACTCGATCGCCAGGAATAACCGCAGGATCTTTGAATATGGACTAAACGGGTTTGGGGTTTAACTGCTGTTGCCAAGGCCAACCAATCAATCGCACCAGTAGAATCTAGCTCTAATTGGCGATAACTAACGCCAAAATCCTTTAAAGAGCCTTGACCACTTCCCCTAATTCCAATTACTTCCTCTAGGGTATCGTAGGGCGCACCGGCTACCGCTAACATCTCATCCCCCGGTCGAAGAACCCCATACAAGGCACAGGCGATCGCATGGGTTCCTGAAACAAATTGTACTCGCACCGCCGCCTTTTCGGCCCCCAGGGCTTGGGCGAACACTTGATCTAAAGTATCCCGTCCCAAGTCATCATGACCATAACCACTAACACTAGCAAAATGATGCACCCCGACGCGGTTTGCACGGAAAGCACAGAGGACTTGACGGAGATTTTCCTTGACCTGTGCGTCAATTTCCGAAAAGATGGGGAGTAAGGCCTTTTCTGCCCTGTGGAGTAGAGAGGGGATATCCATCAAACAATAGACTGTGATATTTGTTACTATTTATCTCAAATGTCGGGTGAAGACCGTTCGGCTGATCTCACGGCCGAAGCCCTCGGTTTTACCGAAGGGATGAAACAAAGGCCAGCCTAGAACAGCACTTCGACAAGCTCAGTGACACGAAGCACGATTAAAAATAAGTGTCCAGTCTCCTGACAAAATCTCGAATAACTTCCTCTTTTAAGGGTCTTGACCTATCCAGGCAAAATAGCTACCATACAAGTATAGCGGATAGGGTAATCAACCGCTTTAAAAACCCCTGTAGTCTAACCACTACGCTATCTGCACCTTGACAATTAAAGATATGGGGTTCTGCCTAATTGTTCTAGTTTCTACCTGTAGGTAGGTAAAATCTTTGCAGGAACTAGACAAAGCAGCATTTGAAGCTAACACTTCAATTCAAGCAAATTTTGTAGAAATACAACTATCGTGGGGCATACGAAAAGTAATGCTTGGGGAGAGAACCACCTCTGGGTTGGATAACGCAAGGCATCTAATTTAAGTGGACTCGTTGAACCAAGAATCCCTCGCTTAAGCGCGACGGGAGTGTCAATAAGCGTCAAAGTTCCCCCTGTGTCAAATCGAGACAGATAAGACAATGATGCTCTGTCTCCTGTTGTTTCCCTTTGGGTTATTCAATGACTGTTGCGACTTCCGAAAAACTTCCCATTGACTGGGTGACTCTCATCTACATGGCTTTTATCCACTTAGTGGCTCTTTTAGCCTTCTTGCCTAGCAATTTTAGCTGGGGTGCTGTGGGAGTGACATTGATTCTCTATTGGATTACTGGGGGTTTAGGAATTACCCTCGGTTTCCATCGTTTGGTCTCCCATCGGAGTTTTAAGACTCCCAAATGGTTAGAATACTTTCTGGTTTTGTGCGGGACTCTCGCTTGTCAGGGGGGTGCGATCGCATGGATAGGCCTACATCGTATTCATCATAAATATTCTGATACTGCCCCCGATCCCCACGATTCTAATAAAGGTTTCTGGTGGAGTCACATGGGTTGGATGCTGCACGAAATTCCTGCCGACGAAGAAATTGCCCGTTTTACCCAAGATATCGCCGACGATCCTTTCTATAAATTCTGTCAAAATTATTTTGTTCCTATCCAAATTGTTTTAGGCTTAATTCTCTATGCTATGGGTGGTTGGCCGTTTGTAATTTGGGGAATTTTTGTGCGCTTGGTCTTAGTTTTCCATTCCACTTGGTTTGTCAACAGTGCCACCCACAAATTCGGTTATGTTAGCCATGAATCCCACGATAATTCTAAAAATTGTTGGTGGGTTGCCCTCTTAACTTTCGGTGAAGGTTGGCACAATAATCACCATGCCTATCAGTATTCGGCCCGTCATGGCCTACAATGGTGGGAGGTTGACCTGACTTGGATGACCATTCGTCTGCTGCAAATTCTGGGATTAGCTACTAACATTAAGTTGCCTCCCACCACAGCAACGGCGACAGAAAGTTAGTTTTATCCAGTTGTTAAATAGATTATAATCTAGCCGAACTTATGTTTAAGTTCGGTTATTTTTTCTCCGACTTAACCCAAATCTAACAGCTTTTCCCACGGCATAACTGAGGAATATAGGTAATGCCAATCCTCCCCCAAATAAAAGAGTTAAGGACAGAATCCCCATCATGATTGATCCCGCTGCCGAACTCATCCCAACAGCGAAGGATAACCAACCAAAAACGAAAAAACACAGGGGAAATAAGAGGCAAAAAACAAGACCCCCGCTAGACAGCCGCATCCATTGGCTTTTCTATTCGATTCTCTCACCATCTCTATCGCTGACTTTTTCTAAGCCTTAGCACAAAAAAGTCAAAATAGCAACATTTTTAACAAATATTTAATATTTATGCCGACGTGCCGGAGGGACCCCAGAGAACGTATATTTAAAGCTAATCCCCAAATTATATGAAGTTTCTAATGAAAAAAATCTCGATTTTAGGCTCTACTGGCTCGATCGGTACTCAAACTCTCGATATTGTCACCGATCATCCCGATAAGTTTCAAGTGGTGGGATTAGCCACGGGTAATAATATTCAACTACTATCGGAGCAAATTCGGCAATTTCGCCCGCAAATCGTGGCGATTAATAACGAAAGTCAACTAGAAGACCTGAAAAGCCTAATTTCCGACCTTGACTATACCCCGATTATCCTAGCAGGAAAGGAAGGGGTAATCGAAGTGGCCCGTTATGGCGATTCCGAAAGCGTCGTCACGGGAATTGTCGGTTGTGCGGGATTGCTGCCGACAATTGCCGCAATTACTGCCGGTAAAGATATCGCCCTCGCTAATAAAGAAACCCTGATTGCTGGCGGTCCGGTGGTGCTGCCTTTAGTGGAAAAACACGGAGTTAAATTATTACCTGCTGATTCGGAACATTCAGCTATTTTTCAATGTTTACAGGGAGTTCCCCCTGGGGGATTAAAAAAGATTATTCTCACCGCTTCTGGGGGTGCTTTTCGCGATTTACCTGTGGAAAAATTGCCGCAAGTAACCGTAGCTGATGCCCTCAAACATCCTAACTGGTCTATGGGCAGAAAAATCACCATCGATTCGGCTACTTTAATGAATAAAGGTCTAGAAGTTATCGAAGCTCATTATCTGTTTGGTGTCGATTATAATGCGATCGATATTGTTATTCATCCCCAAAGTATTATTCACTCTTTAATTGAGTTACAGGATACCTCAGTTTTAGCCCAATTAGGCTGGCCCGATATGCGTTTACCCCTGTTATATGCCTTGTCTTGGCCTGAAAGAATTTATACCGATTGGAAACCTTTAAATTTAGTTAAAGCTGGCAGTTTAACCTTCAAAGAACCCGATCATCAAAAATATCCCTGTATGGGATTAGCTTATGCGGCCGGCCGTGCGGGTGGGGCAATGCCAGCAGTATTAAATGCGGCCAATGAACAAGCAGTAGCATTATTTTTAGAAGAAAAGATTAGCTTCTTAGATATTCCCCGGGTGATTGAAAAAGTTTGTGATTCCTTTACAATTCATAACAGTTCTACCCCTAGCCTAGATGATATTTTAGCCGCCGATAATTGGGCGCGTCAAGAGGTATCTAACTGTCTGATTGCCAATCCGGTCTAGATAGTCTAGATGCTGTAGGGATGTTAACTATAATGTCTCTACAGTCCTAGGATAGAAAAATCACTAATTTCGGCTATTTTTTCTAGTTAACTAGATTTATGATGATCATGACAAGAGTTGATAACCTTCAATAAACCTCTTGCCTAATTAATTTTTGAGGGTTCAAAACCAGCAAAAATAAGGATTAAATTGCCTAAAATCTGTAAATAGATCATTTAATTGATTATGATTCATTCTTAATTCTCCTGACCAGAGGTCTAATGACCCTGAAACTTTCTCAAAAATAAGATAAAATAAACAAGATAGCGGTTATTACGTTTAATTTTCTATGGTTACAACTTCTCTATCCCTCCCCGAAATCGCCAGAGAAACCCGTCAAGCGAGTCGTCAACTGGCTATCCTGACTAACGAAGAAAGGAATGAAGCTTTAGAGGCTATTGCTGAGGCTTTGACTGCCAATGCTGATAAGATACTAGAAGCGAATATCGCCGATGTTCAAACAGCCAAGGCGATGGAATTATCTCCGGCTTTATGTGCGCGATTAGAGTTAAGTCCTGGCAAATTAAAAGCCGCCATTGCCGGGGTGCGAGATCTGGCTAAATTAGCGGATCCTTTAGCTACTATACAAATTAATCGGGAATTAGATCAAGGTTTAATTCTGCGGAGAATGACCTGTCCTTTAGGGGTTTTAGGGGTTATTTTTGAAGCTCGTCCCGATGCTTTAATTCAAATTACCAGTTTAGCGATTAAATCCGGTAATGGCGTTATTTTAAAAGGGGGGAAAGAGGCGCTCCGTTCTTGTCAAGCTTTAGTAACAATTATTCATCAGGCATTGAGTCAAACTAAAGTTAATTCGGCGGCGGTACAATTGTTAACAACAAGAGAAGAAATTCAGGAACTCTTAAAACTTGATCAATACATCGATTTAATTATTCCTAGAGGTTCTAACGAATTTGTTCGTTATATCCAAAATAATACCCGCATTCCCGTCCTCGGCCATGCCGATGGTATCTGTCATCTCTACATCGACAAAGAAGCCGATTTAAGCAAAGCAATTAGAATTACCGTTGATGGTAAAACCCAATATCCTGCCGCTTGTAATACCATTGAAACTTTATTAGTTCATCAAGACATCGCTAGACAATTTTTACCCGCAGTGGCACAAGCATTAGAGGAAAAAAAGGTTAAATTATTGGGAGATGAAGCAGCTCGTCAGATTATTAACGTACCATCGGCCACAGAGGAAGACTGGCAAACCGAATATAGTGATTTAATTCTGTCAATTAAAATTGTTGATAGTCTGGAATCGGCAATCGAACATATTAATTATTACGGTTCTCGACACACGGAAGCCATTGTCAGCGAAAATTTTAACACGGCCAAAACCTTTAGCGATCGAGTCGATGCCGCCGGAGTTTTTCATAATTGTTCCACCCGATTTGCCGATGGTTTTCGTTACGGTTTCGGGGCCGAAGTCGGTATCAGTACCCAAAAAATGCCCCCCCGCGGTCCGGTGGGATTAGAGGGATTAGTGACCTACAAATATCAATTAGCCGGAGATGGTCATATTGTCGCCGATTATTCTGGGGAAAATGCCCAATCTTTCACTCACAAGGATTTATAGTCGAGAAAAAAGCCGATGTTTACAGGATTAATTCAAGCCTTGGCAACAATTCGGGTCGTGGATACTGATAGACTCTATTTGTCTGTATCATCTGATACAATTCTCCAAGATTTAATGATTGGTGATAGTGTGGCTGTGGATGGGGTTTGTTTGACAGTTGAGGAAATTCTCCCAGAGGGTTTTGTGGCCACCGCTTCCCCGGAAACCCTACAGCGCACTACTTTGGGACGAAGGATTCACACAGAAACCAACGTTAACCTAGAAACCTCTTTGCGGGTGGGTAGTAAAATCGGTGGTCATTTTGTCACCGGTCATGTGGACGGAATTGGCTGTTTAGTCGAATCGATAATCGTGGCTAATTCGTGGGAAATGACCTTTGCTGCCCCTAGTTCCCTAGAAGAGCAGTGGAATAACTACATAGCTCGTTATATCGTCGGTAAGGGCAGTATAGCTGTTAATGGCATTAGTTTAACCGTGGCCGATTGCGACACCTACGGCAGCTGGTTTAAAGTGGCAGTCATCCCCCACACCTACGCCGAAACCAATCTTTCCCATTTAAAATTAGGCGATTGGGTGAATCTAGAAGGGGATATTTTAGGCAAATATGTGGAAAAATTGCTAGGAATGCGCTCTTATCATCCTCCTAGCGAGATTAGCCTAGAATTTCTGGCTGAACATGGTTATTAAAAAATGCGTAACCCAGTGTAAATCTGATTGATAACTTTTTCCTATATAAAAAACCGGTGGAAAGCTTGACATTGGCCAAAATCCCCAGACAATGTTAAGTTAAATTAACCAATAGCCGAGGCTTGTATTTAAGGAAAACCCCTTATGGTAGCAACACCAGTTCAACAGAAATACGACATTAAAGATATTAGTTTAGCCCCCATCGGCAAACAACGTATCGAATGGGCCGGTCGGGAAATGCCCGTTTTGCGTCAATTAGCCGAACGTTACGCCATCGAAAAACCCTTTGCTGGACTGCGTTTAGTCGCTTGTTGTCACGTTACCACCGAAACCGCCAATTTAGCAATCGCACTAAAAGCTGGTGGCGCTGATGCGTTATTAATTGCCAGTAATCCCCTTTCCACCCAAGATGATGTGGCCGCTTGTTTAGTCGCTGATTACGGTATCCCCGTTTATGCAATCAAAGGGGAAGATAACGACACCTATCACCGTCACGTTCAAATCGCCCTCGATCATAAACCCCAGATTATCATCGATGATGGTTGTGATGTAGTGGCTACTCTAGTTAAAGAAAGAAGTCACCAATTACCCGACATTATCGGTACTACCGAAGAAACTACCACCGGTATCGTCCGTTTGCAAGCCATGCTCAAAGCCGGGGTATTATCCTTCCCCGCAATGAACGTTAACGACGCAGAAACCAAGCATTTCTTTGATAATCGCTACGGTACAGGTCAATCTACCCTTGATGGTATCATTCGCGCCACCAATATCCTTCTTGCTGGTAAAACCGTGGTTGTGGCTGGTTATGGTTGGTGTGGTAAAGGTGTGGCTATGCGGGCCAAAGGTTTAGGCTCTAATGTAATTGTCACCGAAATTAACGCCGTGCGTGCCATTGAAGCGGCGATGGACGGTTTCCGGGTTATGCCCATGGATGAAGCCGCTAAAGAAGGCGATATCTTCATCACTGTCACTGGTAACAAGCACGTTATCCGGGCTGAACATTTTGACCTGATGAAAGATGGGGCGATTGTTTCCAACTCCGGTCACTTTGATATTGAAATCGACCTACAAGCTTTAGGCGCAAAAGCCGATAATGTTAAGGAAGTTCGCAACTTTACTCAACAATATAGACTAAAAAGCGGTAAATCCGTCGTTGTTATCGGTGAAGGTCGCCTAGTTAACCTGGCAGCCGCCGAAGGTCATCCTAGCGCCGTTATGGATATGAGTTTCGCTAACCAGGCGATCGGTGTAGAATACTTGGTTAAAAATCAAGGTAAATTGGCCCCTGGCATCTACTCAATTCCCTACGAATTAGACCAAGAAATCGCCCGCTTGAAACTGCAAGCTATGGGGATTGAAATCGATACCCTCACCGAAGCCCAATTAGAATATATCAACTCCTGGACTTCCGGAACCTAATATCAGTTATCAGTTATCAGTTGTCAGGAGTCAGGAGTCAGGAGTCAGGAGTCAGGAGATTGCTTTTATTTATTCTTGCCACTCCCCCACTCCCCCACTCCCCCACTCCCCCACTCCCTTTTTTTTACTTTTAAACTGTTTTCTAAATCCTAAAAAATTATGACTGAATGGATTACAAATACAATGACTTCTATGGGCTATTTAGGCATAGCCCTATTAATGTTTTTAGAGAATCTTTTTCCTCCCATTCCCTCGGAATTAATTATGCCCCTAGCCGGTTTTACCGTCCATGAGGGACAAATGCAATTTATTCCGGCAGTGGTAGCGGGGATTGTCGGAACCGTAGTCGGAGCACTACCTTGGTATTATCTCGGTCGGGTTGTGGATGAGGAAAAAATCGAAAAACTAGCCGATAAGTACGGCAAATGGATTACCGTTTCCGCTAAGGATATTCAAAAAGCCAATCAATGGTTTAATCGTCACGGTAGTAAAGCGGTTTTACTCTGTCGTTTAGTCCCTGGAGTACGAACTTTGATTTCCCTACCCGCCGGGATGAATCACATGGCGATGATTCCTTTTTTAGTTTACTCCACCATCGGCACAACCCTCTGGGTCGTTTTTTTAACGGCAGCCGGTTACTTTTTAGGGAAGAATTACCCCCTTGTGGAAGAATATCTGGCTCCCGTGTCAAAAATCGCCCTACTTGTCCTCGTTATCTGGTTTATCCTCTGGATTATCCGCAAACGTAACCGCCGGTACGAGTAAATGTTGATCATAGGTGGTGCGTTACGACGGATTGTCACCTTCCAGTCACAGCGGCAATTTTTGCCGTCTAACGCGCCCTAAGTTTTACTACCGACAACCCTGGGGCAACGGTATCTAATCACGCCGGCTACTCAAGGCGGCCGTGATCAGCAAATAGGCCAGCGTCACCCCGATACTGATTTGGAAGGAATAGGGAGCCGGGGTAATGATTTGGTAGTAGTGCCGTAGCCCTCTTGCTTATCCGGTATGAAGTGTGTCAAATATTTATTAATAAAAATAATTGGCTCGAATCAGTCTTTATACCTCTAGCTTGATCATGACTTTTCTGATAAATATCTTTTTGTGGCTCCTGTCTGGCTTACTCAAATATCAGTCTAGCACAGAACAAAATCACCCCTCTAGTCCGAC
>SFAQ01000137.1:0-11070 GCA_007096525.1 Microcystis wesenbergii Mw_QC_B_20070930_S4
GATTTCGACTGATTTAAATTGATAATTTTGCGCCAGATTGGGAGATTCTCCTAGCAGTTGAAAGAGAAGTTCGGGAAAGACTTGAAATAGGGTATAAAAGATTTTATCGGTTTTCATTACTCCTTCTTTGGTCGTCAAGTCAATAGTTTTTTGGTGAATTTGTGTGAAGTTTTTGTTAAATTTAGATTACTCTAACTAGATTCATTTTTGATCCTTGCTATTCCTAATTGCAAAACCTCTAAAACCTTGGCTAAATCACCAGCTAATAAAGCATCTTTATCTAACCATAATCCAGGAAATATCTGGGAACAAATTATCCCTTCTGAGTTCGGTTCAAGTTTAATATATTCTTCATTGGTTAATCTAAACCAATCAAATTCTCCATCTTCGACTCGCCAAACTAAATATTCTTGCACTTGGTTACGGCGATAAACATTGAGTTTTTGATGTAAGTCAAGGGAGACGGTACTCGCTGCAATTTCGACGATTAACTCTGGCGCACCTTCGACATAACCATCCTCACTAATCTTTGATTGTCCACCATTTTTAATTCTTAATAGTGCATCGGGTTGAGGTTCATTGTCCGCATCAAGACGAACCGTACAATTATCGCCTAATTGCAGATTAGGAGTAAAGGCTTGATAAAAACCTAGCCAAGTAACAATCTGAGCATGGGGTTCCCCATGGTTCTTGATTCTTAGGGGAGAAGCCATAATATAAACAATTCCTTCAATGAGTTCTGCTTTTTTCAGATTTGGCATAGCCTTATATCTACGCTCAAATTCACAACGAGTGAGCTTGTCCCCATTTTCTAGGCGTGGAATGGTTAATTGAGGAGAAATTGTCGCAGTTGCTATCATCTTGGTATTTCCTGTCGTCAAAAAATGGGTAATTCTAAAGTAAATCTGGGTAAAACGTCCTCCCCGGATAAGGTGGTTGGTAATGAGACGATTTCTACTTCCTGATTTTGGCGATAGATGGCTACCTGTTGACTAATGGGATCAATTAACCAACCTAGTCTTAAGCCACTATCAAGATATTCCTGCATTTTTGCTTGGAGTTGAGTTAAAGAATCGGTGCGCGACCTTAATTCTATCACAAAATCAGGACAAATTGTCGCAAATTTTTCTTGTTCTTCTCGGGGTAAAGCGTCCCAGGGTTCATTAGCAATCCAAGCGACATCAGGGGAACGTTTACCACCCTTGGGTAAGGTAAAGATAGTTGGACAGGAGCATCATTTTTTGCGGGGGGTCAGTTTTTTGGTTTTTATGGGGTAAATCCGACCTAATTGTTATTGTTGTCGATTCGCCAGTTGTACTACCTTTTTTCTGCCGAGTCAATAGTTTTTCAGTGAATTTTTGTTAAGTTTTTGTCAAGCTTCCCTGCTTTTCCCCATAAGGTTTGTGCTAAAATCAAGAAGAACACTCTGTGTCGTCTCCTGCAAAATAAATGCCAATGGATAACAATCGCTTGAATAAATCAATAGTAACTGTTTGCTCTTTAACAGACAATTCCGACGAAAGAGATTATTGGTTCAATGCTACTCCTCAACAAAGATTAATTGCTTTAGAAACAATGAGACAAATTAATTATGGTTATGATGCAACTACCGCCAGACTTCAAAGATTTTTTGAAATTGCTGAACTTAAGACAAGTTGAGTATTTGTTGATTGGTGGTTATGCTGTTAGTTACTATGGTTATCCTCGTGCTACAGGTGATCTGGATGTTTGGATAGCTATTAATCCTGAAAATGCGATTAAGATAGTTGAGGTTTTAAAAGAATTTGGGTTTAATGTTCGTTAGTATGGGTCATCCACCTTTGAGATGAGAAATTCTAACAACTATTTCAGGAGTTAATTTTTCTGAGTGTTTTCAAGAGAGGCTGATTACAGAAATAGATGGTATTGATGTTCATCTAATTAGATGAAAGCATTTAAAACTAAACAAAAAAGCTAGTGCATTTAAAGATTTAAACGATTTAGAAAATTTACCATAGATTAGACTTTTTTAGAGTCGCAATTTAGCGCAAAGCGCAAGTATCAAGAACAATTTTTATACTTCCGTCTATTCTTCAGTTGTTGGGGTAGTTAAATTTTCAAAATACTGAACTTTTCCTCGCATATTCTTAAACAATTCCGCCGTTGAATAACTTTTTTGATAGGGAGAAATTCTCGCCACTGGTTTACTCCCTTCTGTCACTAAAATTTCTTCTCCTTGTAACTCCACAATTGGCAACAATTCTAGTAAATTAGCTTTTAACTGAGTTTTGTCAACAGTTTTCATAAAAAATTTTTCCTTGGTATCCTATTCCTGAATCTAAATCTTCTAGCACTGGTGAGCCAAGGAAAAGGGGAACCCAGAAGAGAAACAACCTGTACTCCCCTGCTCCCCCTCTCTCCTGTTCAAGAAGCTTCTCCAGTAACCGCTCAATGCTCGAAATCCTTATATAATAAGAATTATACAAGACTTGTCACACCCTCCAGCAAATTAGCTGAGCGAGCAAATCTTGACTGATGCCCAAAAAAATCAGAGAATTAAAACAAATGCTCAAAAAAGCTGGATTTATTGATTTTCCTGGAAAAGGCAGCCACAACCATTGGTTACACCCTCTATATGCAGGGAAAATCACCCTATCGGGAAAAGACGGAGCAGATGCCAAACGTTACCAAGAACAAGAAGTCAAAAATGCCATTGAAGAGGTCAGGAGAAAAGAAGATGAAAAAACTTAAATATAGAATACTGATTCAGTGGTCTGATGAAGACAATTGTTATCTAGTTGGCTTACCCGACTTTCCAGGACAAAAATGGCGGACTCATGGTAATACTTATGCTGAAGCTGTGAAAAATGCTGAAGAAGTCCTAGTATCTCTGATACAACTTTATCAGAAATTAGGGGAATCTTTACCTCATCCTGAAATAACTAGGGTTTGCTGAAAAAGTTTGTTGGTGGGGTTAGGAGTCGGTCGTCGGTCGTCGGTCGTTTCAGGCTTTGTTGCCCTCTTTCTTTGTACCAGCTTATGTACTACAAGAAGGATAATGCAAGGTTTTTGAAGGTCACAATCCTATTTTCGCAGCATGAACATCGGATTTTAACAGGTCAAAAACCTGGCGTTGTCAGATCAGAATATGAAAGATGCAAGGCAATCCTTGCTATCAAAGTAATTTCAGTTCCAAGTAGTTATATAAATGTATGTTTATTTTTGACAATAAAACCAATATTTTAATTAATTCTCAGGAATTAACTTTTAAAAGTGAATATTGTTGTAACTTTTCTCATTATTTTCAGAGTCGAGAATTTCTCGACTTAGATGCTTTACAACTCAGTGGTGATCATTTTGAAGGGTATCTTTCAAGGATCATCACCAATGAAGTGATGTTAGAGTTAGCTCAACGTAATTGTTTAACGAATGTTGCAGGAGTAATCCATTCTCAAATGTGGGTTTTTGCGATTCCTCTTCAAGTGAATTCTGTCTTCTTCCAAAATTTGTACTCATTAGAAAATAACTATCTGGGGATTATGCCCCCTAAATCAGAAATTTCCGTTTTTCAACAGCCTTTTTCCAATCGTTTTCATCTTTACGTTAATGATAATTATCTGCAACAATTGTGCCAAACTTTAGAGCTACCAGAAGCGAAAAAGTTTTTAAATGCTTCCGCTTCTTCTATTGTGATTTGCCCATCGGAAAAAATTCGTCATCTCCAACAATCTTGTCATCAACTTTATCAAATGCTATTTAATTTAAATCGCCAACAAATATCTGAGCAAAGAAAAGCATTAAGATTGAATTTTGTCAGTCAAAAATTAAAAGAAGAAATTGTCAAAGATTTTCTTTTGACTTTAGCAGTAACCAAAGATATTAAACCTCCTAAAAACACTATCAGACGCACCTCTATCCTCAAAAAAGCCGAAGAAATGATGAGAAAAAATCTGCGTTCTGATCTTACTATTCCAAGGATTTGTCAAGAACTAGAAATAAGTCAACGCACCTTAGAATATATATTTAAAGACTTCTATCAAATGTCTCCTTACAATTATTTTAAATTGCTTCGTCTTAATGCTTTACATAAATCTCTTAACCGAAATAATCAGACAAAACTAATTTATGAAATTGCTGAAGAATTAGGTTTTTTTCACCGAGGATATCTGGCATCTGATTATAAAAAACTGTTTGGTTACTTCCCCTCGGAAACCTAAAAAAGGGAAAAAGTACCTGAATTTTCCCCCCGATCACTTCAAGGACTGGCACTTTTTGATTTTCAAAAAGTCTAAAAGTCTTATCCAACAAGGTTTTTAGATTTATTCAGCAAGCTCTACATACTTAAGAAAATCTGATTGACAGTGAGATTTAATTCCGTGAAAGTCTGGGAGATCAGGCGATCGCTGTCTCGAAATTGTCGAATTTGATATTCTTCCTCAACTAAGCAACAAACAGAGATGGTCGGTTGTTTAGGAGTGCCGAGAAAATTACGCCCACCCAAGGCTGCATAATCGACAATCCAATATTCAGGAATACCCATTTCTTCATAATCAGCAAATTTTAAGTAGTAATCATCACGCCAGTTAGTCGATACGACTTCAATGATCAGAGGGATAGATGCACCATCCCTAAGGATTGATTCTTTTTTCCATAATTTTTCCTGAGCAAGATTTGTTCGATTTAGCACTAATACATCAGGAAAATAACCAGAATTTTTACCAGCAGGTCTGACAATCGCTTGGTTAGGAATTAAATAAGGAAGTCCTAGTCTATCAATTATTCCACTGAGTTTAACAGTTAAAAATCCTTTGATTTCTTCGTGTTCTCCTGCGGGTTGTGCCATTTCAATAATATTTCCATTGTGTAGCTCATAACGCAATCCAGAATTTTCAGGAAGCCAAAGAACGAATTCCTCGAAATTAACAGTTTTAGGTAAGGTTTGGCTCATAGCTGACAAAATAGCATTCTCTCTCTACTAACTTCCTTGGCTCTATTTTACCTTGAATGTAAGGTGGGCATTGCCCACCCTAAGTAGGGAGGCACAATTATTTGTAGGATGGGTTAGCGCACTTCGTAACATGAGCGGGCGTTGGGTTTCATACTTCAACCCAACCTACGTTCATCTTATTATTTAATTCCACCCACCTACTTACAGACTCTCTAGACAATCTGCAAAGAATCTGCGATAACACTATCGATGCTGCGCCCCTATATTGCACCTAGTGTGATTGGTAGGGGCGTATAGTGTACGCCCTTTCTTCGATCAGATTTGCTGATCACCATAACCTCAAGAGAGCCATTAATAATTAGCCCCATCGAGATTAATTTACTTAATTCCCACTAAAAAAGTTGTACCGATCGCCATAATTGCCAATCCGATGAACTTACTAATTAGAGTCGCTTGCTGGGCTAATTTTTCCTTGATGACACTGCCAAGGAAAAAAGCACCAGATGCGATCGCTAATTGCATGACGGTAAAACCGATTAAATAGGCAACTAAAGCGGCAACCCGCGCCCCGATAATTGATTCTCCGTAGGCATAACCGTGGAAAATTCCCGCGATCATTGCCAAAGTTGCCAGGGCGATCGTATAGAGATTAGAATGAGTTTGTAAACCTTTTTTCAGGGTTAAAATCACGCCAAAAATCACCACGGAAAGGGCAATAATCCCTTCAGGAAAGAGTAAATTTATCCCCTGTAAATGAATACCCGTCCCGATTAAAGTGGCAATCGCAAAAGCGATCGGAATTAATAAACCCTGTTCCATCCCCACAGCAATTAAACCACTAGCCACCACAAAAGCTAAATGATCTAAACCGATAACCGGGTGAGCTAAACCCGATAAAAATCCGTTCCAAAAATTATCGGGAGTTTGCCCTCCCGTGGCATGATGGGCAAGGGTTTTGCTGGCAAAAATTAACAGGAAGAGAGGGACAATAGTTAATATCCTTGTCCAGCTTTGACGAAAAATTATCTTCATTGATTACCTCAAAATTATGATTCGGAAACCCGCGCAACAATCGCCCGGTGTCGGGGACTGGTGGGGGTAATGATCGGTGCTTGAAACCCCGCTTCAACTAATGCCTGTTCGATATCGAGAGTAAAATATTGATCGAGATAGGGTTCGGTACTCTTGAGTAAGGTTAGGACATAAGGGGGCATTTTTCGATAAATTTCCGAGCGCGGATTCATATCCATCAGCGTCAAATAACCCCCCGATCGCAATAAACGACGCGCTTCGGCGAAAATTTCTCTAGTAGCCTGTTGGGGTAGTTCGTGGAACATTAAAAACGAAGATACCAGATCGTAGGACTGACTAGGTAATTGAGTTTTTTCTGCGGCTGCGTGTTGCCATTGAATCGTCTTTTGTTTTTGTTGAGCTTGGTATTGGGCAACGGCTAAATAGTAGGGAGAGAGATCTAAACCAGTTACCCGCGCTTGAGGATAAGTATCTTGCAGTGCGAAGCTACTCATGCCGACACTACAGCCTAAATCGACAATATCGTTAATTTCTGCCTTGATTTGCTCCTTCAATATCCGGTGATATTCCCGTCGCAATCGCGGATCGCCGTCAATCCCCGCCCCAGGCCAGATGGTAGAATGGACAGCATAGGCGGCAGATTCTACCTCAAAAGCTGGCAACCAGTCTAAATTGCCCTTTTCGTAGGCGTGGAAAGAACAAACGTAGTATTCGGGATAGACGAGATCGGGATTTTCTACCGCTTGCAGTTCCTGACTCCAATCCCGTTGCTGCCATTGTTTGACGGTTTCTCGCCAAGGTACGCCTAGTTTTTCGGCTCTTTTAATCATCATATTGCGGGCCTGATAGCGAGCGATGTCAAAAAGCGGTTTTATGCCGAGAATACGGTTAACTAGACCAGAAACAGGATTAAAGGAGGCCGGAACGGGTGTAACTGTCATAGAAAAGCTTCGATCGTAAATTTTCCCTTTCTTATCTTATAACAGTAATCAGTAATCAGTAATCAGTGAAAAGACAGCACTATTACCGCCATTTAATACCACTCACTGAAAACTCAAATCTGATAACTGTTTACTGATAACAGCAAAAAGCTCCCTAACCCCCATCCGACCAATTTTTCTTATGAGAACAATCGCTGAAATCAACGACAAGATCGCTAAAAAAACGGCTGTAGTCTGGACAGTAGAGGAATTGAAAAGCCGCGTTACCGAGATGGGAATTAAGGAGGTTTTTTCCCAAGTAGATGTGGTTTGTACGGGAACCTTTGAACCGATGGAATCTTCGGGGGCAATTATTAATTTAGGTCAGACGGATCCGCCGATAAAAATTCGTCAATGTTGGTTAGATGGTATTCCTGCTTATGCCGGTTTTGGGGCGGTGGATTTATATTTAGGAGCCAGTGCTATTAGTGATTTAGCGGCCAAAAATGATAATTTAGAGGGAGAAAATCCCGAAAGGGGTGGCGGACATATTATTGAGGATTTAATCGCTGGAAAATCGATTCAATTGCGCGCTGTCGGCCAGGCCACCGATTGTTATCCTCGTGCTTCTTTTGAAACGATTATTTCTAAGGATACTATCAATCAATTTTATCTTTTTAATCCTCGCAATCTCTACCAGAATTTTATCGTCGGAGTCAATGGGGGAGAGCGGACTTTATATACTTATTTAGGACCACTACAGCCGCGATTAGGTAATGCGGTTTATTCTAACCCCGGCGCAATTTCTCCCCTGTTAAATGACCCCGATTTAGAGGCTATAGGCATCGGTACGCGCATTTTTTTGGGAGGAGGAATCGGTTATATTGCCTGGGAAGGAACCCAACATTTTCCCCTGCAAAAACGCCTACAAAATCGAACTCCTATTGGACCCGCTTCCACCTTAGCCTTAATTGGGGATGCTAAACAAATGAATGCTCGCTGGGTGCGGGGTTGTTATTTCAAAAATTATGGGGCTTCTTTAATGTTAGGGGTAGCAGTACCGATTCCAATTTTAAGCGAGGAAATCGTTCGACATTGTGCGGTAAAAGATGAGGAAATTGTCGCTCCAGTGGTGGATTTTTCTATTCCCCGGCGAGTCCGTCCTACCTTTGGTTTAATCACCTACGCTAAACTAAAAAGTGGTCGGATTATGATCGAGGGAAAAAGTGTTAGGGTGGCTCCGTTGGCCAGTATTTCCTTATCCCGGGAAGCCGCTTTAGAATTAAAAGCACTGATCGAATCGGGAGAATTTACCCTCACAGAACCCGTGGCTAAAATTAATCTAGAGCGGACTTTTATACCCCAGGATCGTTGGGGCGGAAAATTATCAATTGAGTAAAGCCTAAAGATATTATCCAACAAGGTTTTTAGATTTATTCAGCAAACCCTAATTATCGGCCTAAAAGATTGGCAATATCAGCACATCCCCCCGGAATGGTTGCGCGGGACTTTTCCCCACACCAACGACAACAATAGTGACGTTGTTCCTCGCTCATGTTTTTTACCCCGGTAAAATTGACATTTTCTACCACTGCTCCCGTGTGTTCTCCAGTGTCATAATTGGGGGGAATGGTACGACTGCGGGGGGTAGCATTTTCTAGGGAACCATAAAATAAACGCATCCCTTTCATATCTGCCCCTCTTAAATTAGCTTCGTAGAGAATTGTCCGGGATACATTTGCTTTCACCAAATCGCCATAACTTAAATTGGCCCGCACCATATTCGCTTCGCTTAAATCCGTCCAGCGCAAATCCTGCCCAGAAATGTCAGCCCCCGCTAACATTACTCCCAGTTGTACTACTCTTGTACCGAACTCTCGATCCTCCGCATAACCCCCTTCCCCGTCTAGAATCGGTCGGCCTAGATAACGATCGCGTTTAATCGGTGATAATAGCCGCGATTGACTCAAAAAACGCAGTATTTTCGCTTTCCCGGCGGCATCGACACTGCTGAGGATAGAAGCGGTGCGACCTTCTGCGATCGCTCTTTCCTGGGGCCAATCTTCTAAAAACCCCTCCTCATCCAAGGCTAGATCGGAAATCCCCTGAAAATAGGAATCGATCGTCTGTTGTTGGGTAATGCGATTTTGTTGTATGGTTAAATCCTTAGAAATAACGTACTGTTCCCAGGCCACATAGACCGCTAACACGGCGATCATAATCTGTCCCAAGGCCCCCACCCACTCGGCCCAGGAACCAAACTCATCGTATTTAAAACTATCTAACCATCCCAATATGCGCTCGTAAACCCCTAAATATTTCCCTAATCCGGCCAGAGCAGCTATAAAAACTATAAAGGCAAAAACCGTCTGACGTTCAGAGGGGGTGAGATAATGGGCGATCCACTGGCGAATAGAGGGTAAAATCACCTGTAAAGATATTAAGATCGCTACTATCGCCCCAGAAAAGCCTAACCAGTCCCACCTAAAGACCAGGCCGATGATCATCAGCATCAGGGGGGCCAACAGTAACCCCGCATTACCCGGTCGAAGATCTTTTAAGAGTAGGATGCGCTGACGCACAGGATTACGGGAAGATAAGGAGGAGACGTATTCGGAAGCATCGGGGGGGGATAAACCAGCTTTACCGTTATTTTCGGGGTTATCGACCCTATTTTCCGAGGTGAGTTTTTCTGGTTCTTTGCGATCGCTCATATTAATCCTTGTCAAGAGAAAATAATTCCACACCGAAAACTGAGGCAAAAACCCTCGATAAATCTCGCTGTACTTGCATAAGACTAATATTAGGCAGAAACTGCCGTAAATTGCCCACGGGTTTATTAGCAATCCCACAGGGAATAATCTCGGCAAAACCGCTTAAATCTGGACAAACATTGAGGGCAAAACCATGATAGGTAATCCAACGACTAACTTTAATACCGATCGCCGCTATTTTATACCCTTCTACCCATACCCCCGTCAAGCCCCCGATTCTTTCCCCCGATAATCCATAAATAGCGATAGTTTGCAGGATGACTTCTTCTAATTGTCGCAAATACCAGTGTAAATCCTGCTGATAATAGCGCAAATTGAGGATCGGATAGCCCACTAATTGCCCCGGACAGTGATAGGTGACTTCACCTCCTCGCTCGATTCTGTACACTTCTTTGTCGGTTTTGTCAAGATTAAATTTAATAAACTTAATATCTGAACCGGTACCGAGGGTGTAAACGGGGGGATGTTCCAGTAGGAGCAGCATATCAGGTAAGTCGGGATTAGCGATTCTTGCCTCCACCAGCGCTCGCTGTTGCGACCAAGCGCAAGAATAGGGAGTAATTGCCTGAATTTTTAGCTCACAGAGACGAGGTATTTTTTGAGCATTCATCGAGAGATGTGATTGGTCAAATTATTGAAGAAATGTGGAAGATCACCAAGGAAAATTAACAGAAGGGAAGCATAGATGTTGGGGAGAATAATAGGCGCTAATCTCAAGTTATCCCATCTATCATCTCTTGGGATCAGTATCCTCTAGTTTATCCTCATCAGCACCAAAAAAGCACCAAAACAAGTTCAATCCTTGATTGACCAAACCCACCAACAGGTTATTGACCCTAACACTCAAAGAAATGTTATCGAGTTAATCGAGAAGATTATTATCTACAAATTTCCGCAGAAAAGTCGCCAGGAGTTAGAAGCTATGTTTAATCTCACGGAATGGAAACAAACCAAGTTTTATCAAGAAGGGACTTAATGAAGAACAAATTGCGCGGGAATTAAATATAAAAGTTGAGATTGTTCATCAATTTATTACCAATCAAAACAACTAAAACTTTTGAGATATTGCTTCGGGGAGGGATTACTTTTCCCCAAAAGGGAGAATCTCTCAATCTCCCCTCGCAATGACAATCTTTCTTTCGGTATCCTGGATAGTTCTGGTAGCAATAGGTGAGAGTAGGTTGACGCTCCCCGAAGCGCTCATGCTCCCGATTCCCTGTTCATCCAGTTACCTTATCTATTAGGCTTTCACTTAATAGACAGTGGGTAGTCTGTAGTCGGACTTGAATTTCTGTCCGCCCGACAGTATTTGCGCGTGCGAGAATGTTGATAGCGGCGTTTTCGTCGACACAACCACAAGAACAAATATGAGTTCTTACAGACAATGTTTTCTTGACAATATTGCCACAATCAGAAC
>SFAQ01000138.1:0-17636 GCA_007096525.1 Microcystis wesenbergii Mw_QC_B_20070930_S4
CACTATGTAACTTTTTACTTCCTCTCAGATTAACTCCTCTCAGTTCGCCCTGCTAGGCACGACATTCAGTCACCTCTGTCTGTTACATTTTATACAAAACGACGTGCGATTACCCTGGTTTCTGTGTGCTGCAAATATTCTTCTAATGGCTGAAAAAAAGGCGGAAAAGGCTGCCAATTTTTATAATCGATAGATACCTTTTCTACCCCATCCGTCGCCACACAAATAAACGCAACTGGCTCAGTTAAAACTCCTATTTGCATATCCTCCAAAGCATTGCTAGAAGTAACAAAAGTGGTTTCATTGATGTATTCTCCCTTGTCAGGCCGGAACAATAACTGATAATTTCCTTCCAGAGGTTTGAACACAATAAAACCGTCTCCTATCTGCATCGCCGCTAATCGTTTTGAAGTAATCAAAACAACCAGTAAAGTTGTCGCTAGATCATTAATGTCCAACTGTTCTTTTTCGGCTTCTTCTTGGAGAATTTGCTGAACATAAGCCAACAGTCGCCGGAATATTTCCTTTAATTCGGCTTCAGTTCCAGTGGCAGCTAATGCTGTTTTTTTGAGATTTTCCTCTAAAAATTGCAGCGCTGCTTTAACTGTTATTTTCGCACCTAAATCCGAATGTTTGGCACTACCGGCCCCATCGGCCACGGCTCCAATCAAAACATCCTGACCCAATACTTGATAAGCACCGTAATCTTGACAGGGTAATCCCGCTTGGATATGAAAACTACCGACCACCGACTGACATAATGTTCTCCACATAATTAACTGTCCTCTAGGTGGTAATTTGTCCCCAATTCATTGGTGGTAAATCGATCGCCGCTCCAATTTTACCACCAGAAACTCGTTTCATTGAGTTACTTAACCACTGAAATAAATCCCGAAAATCTAAACCATTGAGTAACACGGGGGGATTATTAGAAATCTGTTTGAGCGTCTCCATATCAGCACCCTGAACACCTACAGAAAAAAATAAAACCCGATTTTCTGCTTCGGCTTGTTTTACCCGTTGCGCTGCCAGATTCCATTGATCCGTAGGCGCACCATCAGTAATTAAAAATACCCAGGGGCGATAATATTGGATACCATAACTTTTATAAATCGCTTTATGATCTTCGATTAAATCTAAGGCCAATTCAATCGCTTCTCCCATGGGGGTTAAGTCTCCTGCGGTTAAAGTAGGTGGCGTAAATTGGTCAATACCGACAAACTCTTGCACGGTTTTAACCCCTCCCTTACCAAAAGTAATAATGGCAGTTTCTACACTTAACGTCGCCTGGGTATCTCGCATCACATCCTCCTGAAAGGTTTTGATCCCATCATTGAGAGCCTGAATCGGTTCCCCTTGCATTGAACCGGAGGTATCTAGTAGTAGCACCACAGGACAGCGAGTTTCCTGATTTTCGACAAATTCAGCCACACCAATCGGCATTTTTTTCAAGCCTCCTAAATTTTTGAACTGGGGGAACTATGGGTATCTTAGGAATTGGGATTATCTACTTTTTGTCCTATTATATTATCTCTGCGAGTCCCATCAGAAAAGGTATCTTTCCCTTAAGCTGAACGCAGGATTTGAGGCTCTTCTCGACTTTGTGTGATAATTTGCGCTTATAGAATAGTGAAATGCTTATTGAGCAAGACTTCTAGGACTATTTTGCAGAAGAAACTCTCAGTATAGACCTCGTTCCCACACGGAAACGAGAAGAACCGGATTTGATTTTTGACTATTAGTCGCAGGGTTTGTTGCAATTCCTCGCGACTGTGAATTTCCTCCAGACGGTGAACGGGAACACCTTGATCGAAGAGAATTAAAGTAGGCAGACTACGCAGACGAAAACTATTAGCTAATTTAAAATTATTATCGGCATTGACACCGACTAATTCAATCGCACCTTGACAGTCATTTTGCCAAGACAAGAGGGTGGGTTGGATTAAACGACATAAACCACACCAGGGAGCCCAAAAATACACGAGGACGGGACGAGAAGACTCTAAAACTAGCTTAGGGAAGCTCTCTTCGTTGACAGATAGCATCATGTCTAAACCGATTTTATGAAAACTTAATTTTGATATAGAAACAATTCTACACCAATCGGGATCAATAAGAAAGGGGTTGGGAGCAAAATCACCAATAAATTTTACTTGTTGCCTGCATTAGCCAAGGATGCGCCCACCAGAGGAGTAAAATAAACCCTGTTACTCCTAGATAGGCAGGACGAAGGAATTCTTGCCACTTTAGGCTTTGCCGACCATCGATAATCGCTAAAAAGGGAATCACCGAGGTGCGTTCTTTGACCTTTAAAAATGCCTCTCCGTAACGGTTCTCTAACCGGCGATCGCCATGCCAGACAGCAAAAAGATGATGGGCAACTAAACCTAGGGAAGTCAATAGGGTAAAGCTTGTCCCTAACCAGAGGGTGTGAGCAATACACCAGATCACCTGTCCTACCATCTGGGGGTGACGGGTAACGCGCAGGATGCCGGTTTCGTAGAGATGAACCTGCGGTTTTTGGATAGCGGCGATCTCCAGCAGGTTAAAGGTGGCAGGATAGAGAAAGAAAAAAGAAATGGCCGAAAGTATCCAAACTAGGGTTTTTACTCCGGTTACTCCCTGTACTTGCCAGAGAAGCAAACCATCATAACGATGATTGAAGAAATAAACTACTAAAATTACCGCTAGAGGGATACTAACAAGGGCAAATAATACCCGATACAGTCGCGCACCGATGATAGCTTCTCCCCGCATTCGTAAACTGGCTAATCCGCTATGGGCGACGGCAAAACCCAGTAATAAACCTAACATGATCCAATGACTAGCGAATGCCACTTTTACCCTCTTGATTGACTAAAACCTTTCATAGTAACCGTTGGGGTGGTTGGGTTTCGTTCCTCAACCCAACCCACCTATCATATTACCCCCAACTCTGCCTGCTTCATCAATAAAAAAATGGCGCACTACATTTCAGGCTTCGCACCCTACCAGATCGGCGATCGCTGCCACCGCTGACTTGAGAGAATACATGAGCAAGGTGCGTTCCCAAAAATCGATCGGTGCAGTAGTATAGCAAAGACCAAGGTGCTTAGGACAATCCATCGCTGAAACCCTGTTCAGATAAGAGTTTGAAAATTGAAAGCGTCCTAAATAACCCATTATTTGCTATAGGACTTGCATTAGAGAACGCACCCTAGGGCGCGATAGAGTGCTGCTACGCAGTGCCTTCGGCATCGCCAGGCTCAACCTCCTTCAAGTAATCCTGAAAAATTTGGCGCGCGACCTTATGATCACCTTCTGGAGTCATGTCGCATAACCACCAGATGGGACTACTTTGATAACATCTCGGTTGATCTGTGGCAATTAATCGAGCAAGGTGTTCGCAATTCCAGCCAGTGAAAGTGTACTCCCAGTCGGCAAAAACATGAAGAGCGTGTTTGAGTCGCTTAACTGTTTGATCTGGCTTAAAAGCGATGTGGTCAATGCCAATGACAAGCTTTGCTTCTCTCTTTTCAAATGGACATAATCCACGACCTGTATCGAAGATGTGCAGATCTGACAAACCGATCCCATAGTGCCAAAACGGATCGAATGGATTTTGCCAGTTGAGTAATCGCCCATATCGCTCACTTGAGGGATTAGCTAGGTAATCGATTTCTTCTATTGTCTTCTCAATCTGGTTCCGAGATAACGGCATAGATAAAAGGGAAATGGAACTTGTCAATTGGATGTGTTAGTTTTCAATGTTTGTTGCTGATACAAACCTAACACTTTTGAAAAATGATATCACTATAGCAATAATCATACTCGTGAGGGACAGAAGTTATCACTTTGAGGTAACAGGGAAGTGGGGAAATAGGGGAATAGGGAAATGGGGGAATGGGGGAATGGGGACATGGGGAAATTCAACTAAAACCCTAAAACCCAAGGCCCAACCGCCAAAACCTAAAGCTCAACAGCCAAACCCTAACAGCTAACGCACCGATCGAGCGCTCAATCATTATTATAGAGACAGTAACAAATATTTATGAAACTTCATGCTTATTAATCGCCTTGGCATCGATCGCGGGAAAAAATTCCTTAAAGAGAGTATCTTGTTCGGAAATGACCCTAATCCCGAATTAATTGGCATTTTAGGGGTTTATTTCGTCCAGGGCATTCTCGGACTCTCCCGATTAGCGGTTAGCTTTTTTTTAAAAGACGATTTGGCCTTGAGTCCCTCCCAGATGGGGGCATTAATCGGAGTGGCGGCGATTCCTTGGGTGATTAAACCGGCTTTTGGCTTTCTTTCGGATGGTTTGCCTATTTTCGGCTATCGTCGTCGGCCCTACCTAATTTTATCGGGAATTCTCGGGGTTTTAGCTTGGTTGGCCCTAGCCACTGTGGTGGAGAATGCTTGGCAAGCGACGGCGGCGATCCTGCTTGGTTCCCTTTCTGTCACCATTAGTGATGTCATCGTCGATTCTTTGGTAGTAGAAAGAGCGCGCAGAGAGTCCTTAACTCAATCCGGCTCTCTACAGTCCTTAACTTGGGGAATATCGGCGCTAGGCGGCTTAATTACGGCTTATCTGGGGGGTTGGTTACTGGCACACCTCGGTACTCGTCCTGTCTTCGCTCTCACGGCTATTTTTCCCCTGATTGCCTCAGCCATGGCGTTTTTAATTACAGAGGAAAAAGTCAAGAATAACAATGATGAATCACAATCCACGCCGAAAGTCAAGGAGCAAATCGGGCAATTATGGTCAGCAATCAGACAAAAATCAATTTTACTACCCACTGCCTTTATTTTTCTCTGGCAGGCTACTCCTAGCGCCGATTCTGCCTTTTTTTACTTCACCACCAACGAGTTAGGATTTGAACCGGAATTTTTAGGACGAGTGCGCTTAGTCACCAGTTTAGCCTCGATCCTGGGGATCTGGGTATATCAACGGTTTTTAAAAGCGATTTCCTTTCGTTTAATTTTGGGTTGGAGTACGGTGATGTCTGCGGTTTTAGGGATGACTACCCTAATCCTAGTTACCCATACTAATCGAGCGCTCGGTATTGACGATCATTGGTTTAGTTTGGGGGATAGTCTCATCCTCACCGTCATGGGACAAATTGCCTTTTTACCCGTCTTAATTTTATCGGCCCGTCTTTGTCCCGTGGGCATTGAAGCATCTCTATTCGCTTTATTAATGTCCATCTGGAATATGTCAGGATTAGTTTCCCAAGAAATTGGCGCTTTATTAACCCATTGGTTGGGAGTCACCGAAACTAATTTTGATAACCTTTGGTTATTGGTAGTGATTACTAATCTCTCTACTCTCCTACCTTTACCCCTAATTAAATGGCTACCTTCTACGGATCCGCAATCTCAGGAAGTTAAGAAAACTTTTCCCCCCGCAGAAGTCTTTGAACATCATGTTACTGGTTCTTTAGCTGAACCCGGTTTTATTCCTGAACTTGTCCCCGAATTAATTGAGACAAGAGATTGACAGTCCAGAAAAAGGGTTTCTCAAAGAAACCCTTTTTCTAAAAGTCTTTACCCCGTTTTTTCATCCGCCTCAAATCGCGTCGAAAGCGGGTGCTTTCCTGTGGCGTTAACATTCCCCTGTATCCTTGTTCCAATCCTCGAACATCTGCCCGACGCTACTATAACGCTTAAGACGCTCAGGATGTTTTTCTACTTCTTCAATGGTGGCGAGCGTTTCTGTATTAGGAATTTGAACATCAAAGGGAAAACCTTGATGAAAATCGACATCAGATAAGGCTGGATGCTGGATTTTTTGTAGCAGAAGCTGTTGTTCTTCGTCAGTTAAGGAAAGGATAATTTGAGTAAGGGAATCAATTAGTTTAGTATTGATTGCAGCAGCTTGACTCATGATTAAACAAATGATTGGGAGTTAATCAATTATTTTAATCCAGTCTAGTGCGAGTTAGCAATCCCTAGCGATCGCTTCTTATTCCAGAAAAGGGGTTTCTTTGAGAAACCCCTTTTCTATGACACGGATTGGGGAACTAATTAAGCTTTGTCGCTGTCTGGCTTTGGCGTTAACTGGCGTTTAACCAATGCACCCAAGCCTAACAGTCCCAATCCTAGAACGGTACTAGGTTCGGGAACTGCTTTCCCTGCTGGTTGGAACTCAATGTTATCGACAACTTCAGTCAAGCCAGAAGTGCCAGCAGGGGTGGGAACCGCTACATTGTAGAAGAAGGTTGCCATGTCAAAATATTGACCTGGCCCACTAGCAGCAAATGAGATGGTTTGATTCATGATGTCGTCGCGGTTCATCGGGACAGAGACGAAACCAACTTGGGTTGTCCCTAGAAAGAGGGTCAGTTCGGCTGTATCACCAGGACTAGAAAAGAAAGGATCGTCGTTGCCGAAATCTAAGGAGAGCGACTTCATAAGATGAGAGAAGTTCATTTTGAGGGCGCTGGCATCGTCACTAAACACTGCAAGGCTCTGACCATCTCCTTGAACGCCAAAATCACCGATCAAAAGATCTGCTCCCAGAGTGTCACTGAAGGAAACTAATTGGGAATCGGGGGGATTACTGACAAACCCGTTAGGAACGGATCCCGAAGGATCGGTCTCAAAGGTAACGAACTCCGCAGCAGTGGCTGGTTGGGCAGTAGTAAGGCCAAAGACAGCGATCGCGCTAACCGTACCAGCGAAGACAACACCAGCCAGAGAGAGAGATTTGAAGGTAGTTGTGGTATTCATTAGCAATTTTGAGTAAATTTACCCCAAAACCCTATCACCCCCCCCGATTTTGTCAAATATCGCTTTTTTATCGATTCTATAGAGTTTTATCTATGTAAGTCTAGAAAACGGGTTTCTGGAAGAAACCCGTTTTCTAATATCATAGACTTATCAAACTTGACAAGTCTTGTCTATGCTTTCAATAGAATACCTAACTGACCAAAACGGACAAACCAAAGCCGTTGTTATTCCGATTGAACTATGGAGACAAGTATTTCCCCAAGAAGATATGTCTTGTGAAGAGTTCACCGAAGCAATAGAAGACTACTGCCTTAACCAAGCCATGGATGAGGCACAGCAGAGTCCACTATTAGATATCGAAGAGGCACTGGCTTATTTGGAGGAATAGATTTACCTTGAAGGTTCAATATCGAAAAAGATTTCTCAAAGATTTGAAGGCATTGAAAAACCAGCCTGTTTATGAACAAATTTTACAGCTTGCTTTTAGAGATTTACCCAATGCCAAGTCATTGCAGGATATTGGTAATGTCAAGCCAATGAAGGGAGCTACCAATCGCTACCGAATACGCCTTGGTGAATATCGATTAGGAATAGCAGTTGTTGATAATAACATTGAGGTAATGCGGCTCCTACACCGACGTGAATTTTATCGCTACTTTCCCTAAATATTTATTGATTATTTGTGGTTTTATCCAGAAAACGGGTTTCTGGAAGAAACCCGTTTTCTGTAGAGAGTTGCGATCGCTTGGGGAAGATAGGGTTTGAAATATTTGTAATCTTTGATACAAATCTCTGGATTATCTGTTCTTAAGATAAAAGCTGGTGTTGCTAATTTATCGGGAAAGAGGCCGGCGTAAGCAGATAAAAACCGGACAGAAGCTTGTGCCGTGGGATCGAAATTATTGAGCGGAGAATAGCCTCTGGCCTAAATTCAACATCAAAGTTACCGGGAAACTTGTCAAAGCCCAAGAAAGTAACCCTTCATCCACGACACAGCACAATAGGAAAAATACTTATGAGTTATGGAACCCGTGTTCAAGCTATCTCTCAAGTCACAGACCGTAAACCCCAGCCTAGCAAAATTCCGCAACGTTTAGAGGCCCTGTGGGCAACCGATGTCTTTACCCTGAGCAAAATGCAGGCCAGTCTGCCGAAAGACGTATTCAAATCGGTCAAAAACACGATTTTAACCGGTGGAAAATTAGACGTTTCCATCGCTGGTACAGTAGCGGCAGCGATGAAAGATTGGGCCACGTCCAAAGGGGCGCTGTACTATGCTCACGTCTTCTATCCGATGACTAACGCCACCGCCGAAAAACACGATGGTTTTATCTCCGTGCAGAGCGATGGTTCGGTGATCACAGAATTTACGGGCAAAGTCTTAGTACAGGGTGAACCGGACGGTTCCTCCTTTCCTAACGGCGGACTTCGCTCCACCTTTGAAGCGCGGGGTTACACCGCTTGGGATGTCACCAGTCCGGCCTACGTTATGGAGACGGATAATGGTGTAACCCTGTGTATCCCCACGGTGTTCATCTCTTGGACAGGAGAGGCCCTCGACAAAAAAACGCCGCTTTTACGCTCGATTTCATCGATGAGTAAAGCCGCCACCAGGGTGCTGAAACTATTAGGACATACGGAAGTCGCCCCCGTTAACTCCAGCTGCGGCGCTGAACAGGAATATTTCCTAGTAGATGCTCATTTTGCCCATAGTCGCCCCGATTTACTGCTCACCGGTCGCACCCTATTCGGTAAACCCGCCGCTAAGGGTCAACAGTTCGACGATCATTATTTTGGCGCGATTCCCGAACGGGTTCAGGTGTTTATGCAGGAAGTAGAGGAAAGAATGTATCGCCTCGGCATTCCGGCCAAAACCCGCCATAATGAAGTCGCCCCCGGACAGTTCGAGATTGCTCCCTTTTTCGAGGCCGCTAACGTGGCCAGTGACCATCAGCAGTTAATTATGACTTTGCTGAAAAGTACGGCTAAAAAACACGGTTTTGTTTGCCTACTGCACGAAAAACCCTTTGCAGGGATTAATGGTTCCGGAAAACACGTTAACTGGTCTGTCGGCAACGCCACCCAGGGCAATCTGTTGGATCCAGGCGATACTCCCCACGCTAATATGCAGTTTTTGTTATTCTGTGGGGCGGTGATTCGTGGTGTTCACAAGTACGGGCCGCTTTTACGGGCAGTGGTGGCTACCGCCAGCAATGATCACCGTTTGGGGGCAAATGAAGCTCCTCCCGCCATTATTTCGGTATATTTGGGCAGCCAGTTAGAAAAGGTATTCGACCAAATTAGCCAAGGACAAATTGGGGGTTCTGATGCCCCAGGGTTGATGGATATGGGTGTCGATACCCTGCCGGTATTTCCCAAGGATCCAGGCGATCGCAATCGTACCTCTCCCTTTGCTTTTACGGGCAATCGCTTTGAATTCCGCGCCGTGGGTTCTAATCAGTCAGTTTCCGGGCCGCTGGTGGCGATGAACACGATTCTAGCCGATTCCCTGACTTGGGTGGCGGATAACTTAGAAAGCCGGATGAAAGCAGGGGAAGACCTCAAGACTGCTGCCCAGGGTGTTCTCAAGGAGATCATGGACAAACACAGAAATGTGATCTTCGGAGGTAACGGATATTCCCCGGAATGGCACAAAATGGCGGTAGAAGATCGCGGTTTGGCTAATCTCCGCACCACTGCCGATGCTTTACCCGTGCTGAAGGCCGATTATATCGAAGAACTGTTTACCCGCATGGGTGTGTTTACTCCCGTTGAACTGGAAAGTCGTTTTGATGTCTATGCGGAACAGTATTTACTGGCCATCGAGGTGGAGGCGAAACTGGTGGTAAGTATGGCTAAAACGATTATTTATCCCGCTGCCGTTCGCTACTTGTCGGAATTGTCATTGGCGATCGCTAATGCTGCGGCGATCGGCATCGAGATCGATAAGGAAAGCGCCCAAACTGTCTCGAATCTAATTAAATTACTGATGGATGGCGTTAGCAAACTGAGTGCGGCCATAGCTAAAGACGATTTTGCCTCGATCGAGGAACATATGCAGTATTCCGCTCAAACGATCCGTCTCTTGATGGATAAGGTGCGCGAATATGCTGACACACTGGAAGGGGAAGTGGCCGACAATTTCTGGCCCTTACCTACCTATCAAGAAATGTTGTTTGTTAAATAACATGACGACAAGGAGGGGGTGAATAGCTGGAAAAATGATTCGCCACCCCCTTCTTTTTAGGTCTGGTAGTTTTAAGTTATGTTAAGAAAAGTAAATACAAACGTAAAACTACTATGGTATTAACTCCGACAATTGGCGAAAAATCCTATAATCGTCAGGATTGGCAAAAAGGCTATCAATCCCAACCTAACGAGTACGATTACGAGGTAGAAGACATCGAGGGGCAAATTCCCCCCGATTTACAGGGTACAGTCTTTAAAAACGGCCCCGGTTTACTGGATATCGCTGGCACTGCGATCGCTCATCCCTTCGATGGGGATGGTATGATCAGCGCGATTAGCTTCAATCATGGGCGCGTACATTATCGTAATCGTTTTGTGAAAACTGAGGGTTATCTCCAGGAACAGAAAGCGGGAAAACCCCTTTATCGCGGCGTTTTTGGCACGAAAAAACCGGGGGGAATTTTCGGCAATGCTTTTGATTTGCGTCTGAAAAATATTGCTAATACTAATGTTATCTACTGGGGTAATAAATTACTGGCACTTTGGGAAGCGGCCGAACCCCATCGCCTCGATGCTAAAACCCTTGATACTATTGGTTTAGACTATCTCGATGGTATCTTGGAAAAAGGCGATTCTTTTGCCGCTCATCCTCGCATCGATCCCGCTTGTATCTTCGATAATCATCAACCTTGTCTGGTAAATTTTGCCATCAAAACGGGTTTGTCGAGTGCCATTACTCTCTACGAAATTAGTCCCACGGGTAAGTTATTACGTCGTCATACCCACAGCATACCGGGCTTTTGTTTTATCCATGATTTTGTTATTACTCCCCACTACGCTATCTTTTTCCAAAACCCAGTTAGTTATAATCCTTTTCCCTTTCTTTTTGGGTTAAAAGGTGCGGGAGAATGCGTCATCAATCAACCGGACAAGTTAACTAAGATTATTATTATCCCCCGGGATCCTAACAAAGGAGAAGTGAAAGTTTTAGAAACTCCATCAGGTTTTGTCTTCCATCATAGCAATGCTTTTGAACAACTTGCCCCGAGCTACGTCGAAGGGGGGGAGAAAATCTATATCGATTCTATTTGTTATCAATCCTTACCACAACTGGATTCAAATAGCAATTTTCAATCGGTAGATTTTGATAGTTTAGCTCCCGGACATCTATGGCGATTTACACTAAATTTATCAGAAAATACGGTTACAAGAGAATGTATTCTAGAGCATTGTTGTGAATTTCCCAGCATCAATCCTGCAAAAGTTGGTCGAGATTACCGTTATTTATACATCGCTGCCACTCATCATGCCACCGGTAATGCTCCTTTGCAAGCAATCTTAAAACTGGACCTATTAACGGGAGAAAAACAATTACATTCTTTTGCTCCCCGGGGATTTGCGGGTGAGCCAATTTTTGTGCCTAAACCCGATGGAATTGCTGAAGATGATGGGTGGTTATTGGTAGTTACTTACGATGCGGCCAATCATCGATCGAATGTGGTAATCTTAGATGCTAAAGATATCACTAATTCCCTAGGGGTTATCCATCTTAAACATCATATTCCCTACGGGTTACACGGTAGTTGGACTAGACAATGTTTTTAAGTTAATTCTGTGGGGGTGGGTTTTCAATCCACCTTGACTAAACTTTACTCTTGATATCCTTCTTGTAATAGCCAAAAACCAGCAAATGATTCCGATTCAGGGTTAGATTGAACTGCTAAAAAATGCAGATTATTCGCTTTTTGTTTAGCTTCTTCAAAGTTTTTGGCTTCGTTTAAAGTCTCGGCATTAGTGACGTTGACGAGAATCCAGCTATCACTAGCACCCGTTTCTAAACGTAGCAGAGGACGAGAACCAGTTTCTAACTTTAAATAGGCCATTTCTAACCCTGACATCCAACCAGCTAGGGGTAAAGCACGGGGGGAAAAAATAACTAAACCGGGGATTTTTAGATTCTCATCTAATCCCATCCCCCGTATAGGCAAATTTTCTCCGAAGCTAATATCCCAATCTTTTAAATCATGAAAAGAAGACAATTCTAGCGTGACAAAGGCCCATTTATCTGCCTTATCTCCCCGGACAGCATCGGGAAGAGGAACAGCATTTAAAGGAGGATAATTCACGGAAGCAGTTTTAGTTAAATTTTGATCATAACCAACTTCTTGAGGGTAGAAATTAACCATTCTTTCTTCTATCCATCTAGTGAGAGCATGAGTGCGACGACTAGGGGAAGCGGGAATACCGATATCCTCGCAAGCTTTGCTAATCATGTTATTCATCTGACGACGGAAAAAGCGAATTTTTTTGGGAGTTACTCCCGCTGCCTTGATAGCTGCAGTAATTGCCTCTCCTAACCATTGGGAATTAACCATTGTATTAGGACAATAACTGGCATATTTAAATATTGTATCGGAGGGGCGATCGATTGTTGCCGGAGTTTCACAGATTAATAATTCCCATCTTTTTTTATTATTTTCATCCACCACCGGCCGCGAATAAAAATCAAGTTCCCAAATAGTCATATTTTTTTCAGTTATCAGTTATCAGTTATCAGTTATCAGATTTGAGTTTTCAGTTATCAGCTATCAGTCATCAGATTTGAGTTTTCAGTGAACAATATTAAGTGGCAAGTTCCGAGATTTCTTTTCAGTGATTACTGATTACTGTTTAATGTTTACTGATTACTGTTTACTGATTACTGTTTACTGCTCACTGATTACTGATTACTGCTCACTGATTACTGCTCACTGATTACTGTTCACTGATTACTGAAAAATTCCCTATCCCCGACAACAGTACGAACGCGGTAGATAGGACGTTTTTGGGATTCATGGTAAGTTCGCATCAAAATTTCCGCTAAAAGACCAAAACAGAGTAATTGTACCCCAGTTAAAAAGAATAACACAGCTAGGATTAACAAAGGTCGATCGCCGATGTCTTGTCCGAAACCGAGTTTGAGAATAGTCAGATAAGTGCCTAAAATAATCCCCACTACCATCGATAAAAGTCCGTAGAATCCAAAAATGTGCATCGGACGGGTGAGGAACTTTTTCATAAAAAAGACAGTAAATAAGTCCATAATCACGCGAATTGTGCGACCTAAACCATATTTACTCTGTCCGAACCGTCTAGCGTGGTGATTAACGGGAATTTCGGTTATTTTTGCCCCTTCAATAAAAGCTAATGCGGGTAAAAAGCGATGTAATTCCCCGTAGAGATTCATATCGGCGACTAATTCGGCTCGATAGGCTTTCAAAGAACAACCGTAGTCGTGTAATTTGACCCCTGTAACCTTTGCTATCAGCCAATTAGCTATTTTTGAGGGTAAAAGCCGTTTTACCTTGTCATCTTGGCGATTTTTGCGCCAGCCACTCACGAGGTCATAACCTTCCTCCAATTTGGCCAATAATAGGGGTATATCATTGGGATCATTCTGTAAATCGCCGTCGAGGGTAACGATGACCTGTCCCGTGGCATAATTAAATCCGGCAGCCATAGCGGGGGTTTGTCCATAGTTGCGTCGCAATATCACCGCCTTGAGATCATCGCGATTTTTGGCTAAATTAGTTAAAACCTCGGTGGAACCGTCCTTAGAACCGTCGTCAACACAGATTATCTCGTAGTTAATTTGATAAGAACGCAAAATCGTGGCGATACTCTCCACGAGATGGGGGATACTGTCCACTTCGTTATAAATGGGAACCACTACCGATAAAGTCTGGATAGCAGCCTGCGGGTTTGGTTCGTTGACACTGATGGACGGTGTAATCGGGGACATAGTTGACTGACGCGGGGACGTTTTGGGGCGATTGTATCACAATTCAGTTATCAGTTATCAGTTATCAGTTATCAGTCATCAGATGTGAGTTGTCAGTTCACTGATTACTGTTCACTGTTTACTGTTCCCTGTTCTCTGTTTGCTTTTTGGCTAAAATTGCCTGACGAAAACCTAAGACGACGAGAATATTGGAGAGGGTGAGGAAAAATTCGGCGCTGCCGTGTAACCAATCGACGTTAGCTAATTCTTGACCATAGTGGATTTTGGCGTAGATACCGGCAGGAATGGTGATAAAAACGAAGATTAACAGCACATAAAAGCCAATTAAGGCTAAACGGGGCATTTTCCCCGAACGAGTGATTAACCACAGAAACCCCAGATAGGGAAACAGGGAAATGGCAAATAAACTCTCTTTATTCATTGTTAACGCTAATTTTACTGGAACGCCACAGCCACCAACCGGCAGCACAGAGGGTAAAATTTCCTAAGACCGTCATGGCTGCCTGTAGGGTGACTAACCAGGATAAGGCACTGATATTATCAAAAAAATGCCATGTACAGGCACACATTGCCCCAATTAAAGCGGGTAACATTCCCCAAGATAACATTCGCCACGATCGATCGCTACTGATGTCGCCATAGGTCCAGACTAACCAGATCGCTGCTACCCATTCTACGACACTCGATACATGAACTATCCACGTCGGTATTGATAAAGCATTCATTTTTTTTATAGGAGACAGTTATCAGTTATCAGTTATCAGTTATCAGTTATCAGATTTGAGTTTTAAGTGAGCAGTATTAAATAGAAGTTTCCTACTGTCTTTTCACTGATTACTGATTACTGTTCACTGAAAATACTACCCATTTCCCCAAAAATTTTCTAGCCATTTAATCACCTGTTGACCTAAACTAACATTATTTAATCGATCGATCTCGCGAATGCCGGTGGGACTGGTGACATTAACTTCGGTGAGATAGCCACCAATCACATCTAATCCGACAAAATATAGGCCATCTTCTCGTAATTTTGGGGCTAAAGTGGCACAGATTTCTAATTCTTGATCGCTGATTTCTGTTTTTGCCACTCGTCCACCCACGGCGATATTACCGCGAAATTCTGAACCGGTGGGAATGCGATTAACTGCCCCGATGGGTTCACCATTGAGGACAATAATGCGTTTATCTCCTTCTTTGGCAGCTGGTAAATAATCTTGAATCATTACTGGTTCTTGTCCCCATTTTGTGCTAATTTCAATCATTGAATTGAGATTGCGATCTTCGGGACTAAGAAATAAAATTCCCTCCCCTGCTTTGCCACCCAAAGGTTTCATAACTGCCGCCCCTTTTTGGTTGACAAATTCCCTAATTGTCGCTTTATCTTGGGAAACAATTGTGGCGGGCATTACCTGAGCAAAGTGAATAGTATATAACTTTTCATTGGCATGGCGTAAACCCCTAGTGGAGTTAATTACTTGAGTTTTTTTGGGGTCAATCAAGTCTAATAAATAGGTGGCATAAAGATAGGCAATTGTCACGGGTGGGTCTTTTCGCATCCAGACAAAATCGAAGTTTTCTAGGCAGGTAAAAACCGTCTCTTGTCTTTGATACCATTGAGATACAGCCACCCAATGATTATCTTTTAACTCCACAGGAACCAGTTCAATTCTGGTTAGTTTTGCCCAAGCTTTTCCCCCAATCGCACTGAGATCAGTGATGGAAGTCATCCAGACTTCATGGCCTAATAATTGGGCCGCTTCCATAATAGCTATACTGGTATCATGGCCCGGATCTAAATACTCGATCGGATCGATAATAAAGGCTAGTTTCATGAATAGTTTTTATCCTTAATTCTGCAACAGGGGAGCTAAACCACCACTTCTATCTAAAGCATAGATGTCATCGCAGCCCCCGATGTGTTGATCGTTAATAAAAATTTGTGGTACACTCGTACGACCATTGGCTCGATCGGACATTTTGGCTCGCGCTCCTTCATCACCATCGATACAATATTCGGTAAACTCCACCCCTTTTTTCTTGAGTAATGCTTTAGCGCGGATACAGAAAGGACAGGAACTCCAAGTATAGATCTCAACTTTAGCGGCCATAAAATTTATCTGCTTTCTTTACAGTTCTTAATTTTAGCCGATAACCGAGCAGTGATCTTCCTTCAGGTCAGAAAACGCCAATTAGGGCGATTCCACTGATATATTCCTTGTATTTGCCATTCTTCACCGTTTTGAAAGCGAATACGGCAACTAACAGGGGGGGAATCATCCTCAGTTTCATTTACTTCTATTACCTCACAGGGAAACCAGTCGCAACTATCGGCAGCGTCTGCGGGAATCCATTCCCATAATCCATTAGACACCTCGATCGTATCTCCCACCTGTAATTTTTCTCTGGTTAACCTTAATTTTTGTAAATATTCTTGCCAATGAATCGGTTTTATGCTGTTCAACCAAGCCAAGCCATACTGATCGCGGATAAATTGTACCGCACCGGAAGGGCGATCATTAAGCCAATCATTGAGGAGGGAACTTTTCCAAGCTAAATTTTCCCGTTCTTGTTTGAGGATAAATTCCAGTAAAATCTCCCTTTGCATAGATGTTAATTCGTCGAGGGGATTGCCATCAGCGAGGGAATTTTGCTCAAAAAACACCTCTAACAAAATTTCTTTTTGTTGTTCATTGAGAGGACATAATAAAGCCTCACACTGGAGAAAAGCCGCTTTGAGAGTGGTTTCAATCTCATCTCGATCCATGAAAGTCCTAAAAAAGCTGATTTCAAAGGGTGACGATCCACGATAATCTAAGTATTGGGGAAATCATACCGTAAAATCACTCATCTATGACACCACGCTCGCTCACCGTTTTACTGCTTTCTGCTCTCTTCTGGCTGTCTAGCTGGCTTATCATCCCTACTGCTCAAGCTTTGACCCCAATTCAACTATTAGATGTATCTTACAAAGACTGTCCCCCCGAATTAGCCGAGGGGAGTGTCACCAGTGGGGGAACCAGTTTTCCGGCTAATTGTTTTTTAATCACCGGCAAAGCTAAAAATAATTCTGGAAAAACCGTCTATGATGCCGATGTTTTTGGTCGGATTTACGATGCTAACGGGGAACCAGCTTTACAAAATCGTAGCCGAGTCGGGGCAATTCCCGAAGTGCCACCGGGGATTAGTGATTTCGAGATCAGAATTTCTGTTTCTACCAATCAACCAACCCCCCTGCGACTGGAAAAATTCAAAGCTTCCGGTTTTACCAGTAGTGTGGATCCTCGGATTTAGAAACTGCTACTGACCAGACTGGTGGCCCCTGTGGCTACGACACTCTGAACGACGTTGAGCAGCAGGAACGCGAGAATCGGGGACAGGTCCATTCCGCCTAGGGGTGGGATAATCGAGCGAAAGAGGTTTAAATAGGGATCGGTAATCGGACTGAGAAAAGACATAATCTGATAGGCCCAACCAGCATTTTGGAACCAAGTCAGTAAAACCCTAACAATTAGGATTACCGAGTAAATTTGCAGGAAATTGTTGATTATCGTCAAAATAAACCCTATATCGCTCATAAATAAATATTTCCTCAAGTAAGGCGTGATGGTTAGTTTAGCTTTGATCTTACCAAAAAAATGGTCTTTAGTTACTCTCGCCGCCCTATCTTAGTGGTTTTAACCAGCTATCGGCATTCCTCGTGGTTGACACTCCCGTTGCCTAAATGCGTGGGGATTCTTGGACGGAATCTTACCTTCGGAGTGACATTATGAGAGAATCCGTCATCTATCAAGCTATTTTAGAGGAAGGAGAATTATCCGCTAAATTAAACTCTATCCCCCGTTTATCGGTCTTAGGACTAAGTGTAGAACAAATTGCCCAAGCTTTAGACCTAGAAATTGAACAAGTACAACAAGTCATTGAGGGACAAAATTGAGTGAAAACGGACAGTATTTT
>SFAQ01000139.1:0-39345 GCA_007096525.1 Microcystis wesenbergii Mw_QC_B_20070930_S4
TCGAAACCAATAGGCTTTTTCCATGTCTCACATTTTAGCATATATTTCGTAAATGTGCTAATATTTAACAGTAAAGCCGTCGTAGAACGACGGGGTTTCAGACCCAAATTTTCGATGACAGCTACTAGCACAATTCCCGATTTTTGTCAAGGGATAAAATATTTTGGGGCTTCCTTACCCGAATTTGATAAATATGCAGGAAAAGCAGCTATCGCTGAGGGAAAAACCGCTATTATTGCCGCTAATGACCCGAATGCTATCTATCAAACCCTCCTAGCCGCCGATGCTTTGCGTTACCTCACCCTACAAATCACCGCTACCAAAGAATCGGGACATCCCGGCGGTTTTGCCAGCGCTGCCGACGTGATTGCTTCTTTGATGATGTTAGGCCAGAAAAATATTTTCACCGAAGTGGGCCATCATGCCCCCGGTTTTTATAGTAACGTCTTTCTTGATCGCTCTCTCGAAGCCATGGGCATCAGCAACGTCAGCCAATTGGGAGAACGTTTTCGGGAAAAACACGGACTTTTAGGGCATCTTTCTGGACAAATCCCCGGACTGCTCGGGCCGGCCGGTCCTTTGGGCCAAGGCCAACATTTCGCCATGGCGGCGGCCAAATTACACCCTAATACCCTTTTCCCTGTGACTATCGGGGATGGTGGTTTAGGAGAACCGTACATTATGAGTAGTTTTGGTCATTTTCACACTGCTTACCCTGAAATTACCAATTTTCTGCCGATTTTAGTTTGGAATGGCTATTCCCAAGAACACCATAGCATGGTGTCCCTGAAAACTAACGCCGAAATGGAAGCCTATTGGCGCGGTAATGGTTTCGAGGAAGTGATTTTAATTAATGCCAAAGACTTCGATGATGCTAATCAAAATGGGGAATATGTAGATAGCACCAAATTCTCTTTTAACCAGCGTCTGGAGTTCATGAAAGCGGTGTTAATGGCCACGGATAAAGCCGCCCAATTAGCTTTAGGAGGCCAACTAACGGTGATCATTATTAAACAACTTAAAGGGGCGGGAGTTCACAAACGGGGAGCGGCTTCCCATAATCTTTATCCAGGAGATTCTTTAGAAAAAGATTATATCGTTACTGCCTTACAAGAACGCGCTTTACCCCCTGAAGCTTGGGCAATTGTTCGTACTAATTTCGAGCGCTCTGGAGGAGGTCCAGCAGCGGAAACAGTGGTAACGGAAAAAGTCCTCCCGCTGCCGGATTTAGGAACCTTACCGATGACGGAATATACTGTGGGTGGCGATAAAAAAGTGGCCACTACCGCTATGGGGGAATTAGTGGTAGCTGTGGGTAAAGCTGACCCCAATTTTGTTGTCACTAATGCTGATGGTAATGCCGCTTCGGGAATTAATAATATTAACGTCGGTTTAAAGATTATTCACCCCACCAGCGATGATACCTATTTCCAGGGTCCTAATGGTCAAGTTTATGAGCCTTTAAGCGAGGATGCTTGTGCTGGGTTAGCCGTCGGTTTATCTCTCTTGGGAGCGCGGACTTTATGGTGTTCCTACGAGTCTTTTGCTATCAATGGTTTACCGATTTGGCAGACTGTAACCCAAGCGATGGCAGAATTACGTCGTCCCACACCTTCTACTATTACGTTATTCACCGCTGGAGCCTTGGAGCAAGGGCGTAATGGTTGGACACACCAACGCCCAGAGATTGAAAATTATTTCGCCGCTATGATGCGAAATGGTAATATTTTCCCGCTCTTTCCCTGCGATGCTAACAGTATTCAAGTCTGTTATGAATGGGCGTTAGGAACTAGCAATAAAGGCATTACAATAACCGCTAGTAAATCGCCTTTACCAGTGCGAATCACCTTTGAGCAAACTCGTCAAGGTTTAGAAAAAGGCGGCGTAATTCTCCACGAATCGGAAGGCAGTAAAAAAGTCGTTTTTGCCGTCATTGGTGATATGACTTTATTACCCGTTTTTGAGTCGGCACAACAGTTAGAAGCGGCAGGAATCGGCGTAAAAATCGTCTCGGTAATTAATCCTCGTCGTCTCTATCGTCCTAGCGATGTGATGAGTGAAACTAGCTCGGAAGCTGATAATAATTTCCTCGATGATGCTGGTTTTGACAGTCTCTTTGCCGGTGATGCTTTAATCGGAGTAACTGGTGGTACAAGTGCCATGTTAGAACCGATTATGTTACGCAGTAATACCCGTCGGGATGTCTTCGCTTGGAAACGGGGAGAAACCACCGCCAGTGCCGGGGAAATTATGGCCTATAATGGCTTAACTGCCAATGCTTTAACTGCGCGTGCTACCCAGTTATTAGGTTAAGTTCCCAGTTAGTTTTTTTTGATTATTCCCTACTCTCTTTGATTGGAAAGTAGGGATTTTTTCGGTTCACTTTTGCCAACGGGGTAAACTTTTAATCATTTTCCATAGGCGAGGATATTGGAGGGATAGATAGCGCTTAATATGGGATTTTAAACTAACTAAATCCTGAGATTCTTTTAGTTCTCTATCTTGATAAAAACGAATTAAATCATCCCGTCTTTTCAGTAAAATTTTAATTTGTTGGTAATCTTCTGAGCTTAAAACTTGATGGGGTTGAATATTTTCTGGCAGCGGGCGCGGGATGTAAAAAGTTGTATGAGATGGTGATAATTCTTCGATAGGACGTTCTTTGGTATAGAGATAGATAGACAGAGATTTCCGGGATAAATGCCGTTGATTTTCTGGTAAATTAATCTGAGAAAATCCATGCCATGAATATTCATTGGTTTCAAAAATAACACAACGATTAAAGATAGGGACAAAAGATTTAATCTTATTTTCTTCTGGTTGACGAGGATTGAAATGTAACTCTAGATTCCCTCCCCAATCTGCTTGCCATTGGGGATTTAAATAGATTAATAAATTCAAGCGGCGATGATACCAGTGACGCTCATCAAGGTTAAAATCAATGTGAGGGTCTAATTCTTGACCGTGTAAATTTTCGTGGGTTCCACCCCCATAAAAACTAGGGTCTGGAATTAAATTATCGATACCGGTTAATTGGGAAATTAACTCTAAAAACTCTTGAGTTTGAACGTAGCGGCCAAACTGTTGATAAACACCCCCCAAAGCGATTAAATCCTCATTAACCGCCTTGCCGCCAACTTTTCCTAACTCACTAATGGCTTTTTGCGGATTAAAACTGGGAAAATTTTCCAGCAAAATTTGCGCTTGCTCCCTAACTAGAAAATTATCGATGACCAAATGCTTAAACGGTTGCGCTGTCTCAAAATCTTGACGATAGACAGAAGATTTCTCATAAACAAGGGGATTAATAAACATTAGACAGCTTTTTTGTTGGTATGATAAATTGTAGCAATCAAACTAGCAAAATAAAGATTAACTCTCCTATTGACCTCATCGCCTATGGACTGGTGGCACAAACTCAAAGATAATCCTCTCGCCCGTTGGGGAGCAGTTTTACTGTTAATCTTCTATTTAAGCGTAATAGCGGCGGATTTTGTCGCTCCCTACTCTCCCTACTCCTCCCAACCCGGTCAGTCTCTCCTCCCTCCCACCCAAATCTTTTGGCGCTCGCAGTCGGGAAGTAACCAGGGTGAGTGGATTGGCCCCCACGTCTATCCCACCACTCAAAGTGCTATTAATATAGAAACTGGTGAGCGGAAGCTAATTAGAGATTTTAACAACCCCTTGCCGCTACATCTCTTGGTTAAGGGTGAACCCTATAATTTCGGTCAAATTCGCCTACCTTTGCCGCCAAAATGGGAGGAAGTAACTTTATTTCCCGGTATCTCTTTTGATCGCCATCTGTTCGGGGTCATCGGCGATGGTAGAATCAATATATTGGGAACTGACGAATCAGGACGCGATAGTTTTAGTCGCTTGATTTTCGGGGGCAGAATTAGTTTATTTATCGGTTTGGTCGGGATTTTAATTTCTTTTCCTATCGGTTTATTTGTTGGTGGCGTTTCTGGCTATTTTGGTGGTTGGTTAGATGCGATTTTAATGCGTTTTGTGGAAGTTTTAATGACTATCCCCGGCATATATTTACTCGTGGCCCTAGCGGCAGTTTTACCCGCAGGATTAACCAGCACCCAGCGCTTTTTATTAATTGTCCTGATTACTTCTTTTATCAGTTGGTCGGGATTAGCGCGGGTAATTCGCGGTCAAGTTTTATCCCTGAAAGAACAGGAATTTATTCAGGCCGCTAAAGCTATGGGAGCAAAACCTCTTTATATTATTCTGCGTCATGTGCTGCCCCAAACTGCCAGTTATATCATTATTTCTGCTACGTTAGCTGTGCCGGGGTTTATCGTGGCCGAATCGGTTTTAAGTTTAATTGGTTTGGGAATTCAACAACCGGATCCTAGTTGGGGAAATATGCTTTCTTTGGCTACCAATGCCTCAATTATTGTTCTACAACCATGGTTAATTTGGCCACCTGCTTTGTTAATTATTCTCACCGTTTTAGCTTTTAATTTACTCGGTGATGGTTTACGCGATTCTCTAGATCCTCGCAATTTAGAGAGATAATTTAGCCATTATCAGTAATCAGTTATCAGTTCACTGATTACTGTTCACTGTTCACTGATAAATGAAAAGTCTTACCACTTTCCCACTTCCCATTATGAATAAAATCAGTAAAACTTTTAATAATTTCGCCGATAGTTTGGTGATTTATAGTCAAAGATACGGAAAAATAAGCTGGTTAATATTTTTAATTATCTTTGCTTGTATCATGACGATAACCTTTAATTTTCCCGCACAATCCACCAATCAAACCCAAGAAAAAACAGAAATTCGTGGAGTTTGGTTAACTAATATCGATAGTGAGGTATTATTTAAACCAGCAACCCTAAAAGATGCCCTTGATAGGTTGGCTGATTTAAACTTTAACACTATTTATCCCACGGTCTGGAATTGGGGTTATACACTCTATCCTTCTAAGGTAGCAGAAAAAGTCACAGGACGAGCGATCGATCCCCATAAGTCTTTAAAAAATCGCGACTTTTTAAAGGAAATAATTAGCCAAGGTCATCGGAAAAAATTAAGAATTATTCCCTGGTTTGAATTTGGTTTTATGGCTCCTGCGGATTCAGAATTAGCCAAACGACATCCCGATTGGTTAACCCAAAGACAGGATAAAAGTGTGATTTGGTGGGAAGGAAAAGTGCATCAACGGGTGTGGTTAAATCCCTTACATCCGCAGGTACAAAACTTTATTACGGATTTAGTCAGCGAGATTATTACTAACTACGATATAGAAGGAATTCAGTTTGATGACCATTTTGGTTATCCCGCCGATTTTGGCTATGATGAAACCACAATTAAACTCTATCAAAGGGAACATTCTGGACAATTACCACCGCAAGATTACCAAGATAAAGCATGGATTCAATGGCGGGCCGATAAAATTACTGACTATATGAATAGTTTAGCCCAGACGATTAAAAAGCACCAACCTACAGCGATTATTTCCCTATCTCCTAATCCTTACACTTTCTCCCTAGAATCCTATCTTTTAGATTGGCAAAAATGGCAACAAAAAAACTTGATTGATGAGCTAATAATACAAGTGTATCGAACTGACATGAACGCCTTTGACTGGGAATTATCCCAACCAGAATTACAGCAAGCTAGAGAATCTATCCCCGTAGCTATTGGGATTTTATCTGGTTTAAAAGGTCGTCCGATTCCGATGGTTAATATTACTCAACAAGTGGAAAAATCGAGACAACAAAATTTTGGTGTTTCTTTCTTTTTCTACGAAACTTTATGGAATATGAGTAATGAATCTCCTTCCTATCGACGCAGGATTTTTCGGGAAATACTCCAGTCTGCTAATCCTAGCTAAAATTAGGGAAAATTGCTGACTTTAAGCGAAATTATTGCCCTAACCTAGCCATAGTTTCTTAAGTTTATCTTTAAATTAAGAAAAAGCAGCAGGGAGAAACTAAAATCGCTAGAATGAAAAAAGACTCTCCCTTATCACTTTATCCATGTTGATCAGACATAACCGAAGCTCGATCGCTAAACCTATTTTACTGTTTCTCGGCTGCCTTGTGATCGGGCAGTTAGGGGTGTTAGTGGTAGCCAATAGCCTCTGGTTTACCGAGATGGGTTATTTAAACACTTTCCTGAAACAATTATCTTGGCAACTAGGATTAGGTTGGGGAAGTGCGATTCTTTCTCTACTCTTTATTTTTACTAATTTACGTTTAGCCCAGCGTTTTCGTTGGCAAAAACCTAAAGAAGATAGTTATCCTCTTAGTCCTCAATCTCCTAGTATTAATTTACTCGGTCTTTTGATTATCACAACGGGAATTGGAGCTTGGATTGGGTCAATGTTATTGTATTACAGTAAACTAGCCCTCAGTCTCTGGACACCAGATTTTAATCTCCCTAATCTTAGTTCTTCCCTAAGTTCTCCTCTGGAAATAGTTTGGATTAGGCAAGTATTAACCGATATTTCCAGTAATCTTTGGCAAGGGGTAATTATCGCTCTTTTAGTCTTGGGATTATTAATTAAAACCGAGTATTTTTTGCGAATAATATCTATAGTATTTACTATAATGCTATCTTTTATTATTGCTGGGCAGTGGGCGAACTTTTTAAAATATTTTTATGGTGTTCCTTTCAATATTAACGATCCTCAATACGGGAATGATTTAGGTTTTTACATCTTTCAATTACCCCTGTGGCAGTTACTAGAATTATGGCTCGGTGGTGTGGGAATATATACTCTTTTTGCTGTTAGTTTAACCTATCTTTTTTCGGCCAATAGTCTTTCTCTGGGAACATTTCCGGGGTTTTCTCGTCCGCAACTGCGTCATTTATACGCCCTGTGGAGTGGGTTAATGGGGCTGCTAGTATTACACCATATTATTCAGCGTTACCTGCTACTTTATTCTCCAGAAGGAGTAGTTTATGGTGCGGGTTATATCGATGTTCATGTTGGTCAATTTATTGAAATTATTCTGGGAATTATTGCAGCAATAACCTCTATATGGTTAGGAGAAAAAGCATTATTTGGCAAAAGAAACCGCAGTAAATTACACAAAAATACTAAGAAAAAGTTGGTATTTTCCCCCTACTTAGTTCCTGTATTTCTCTATTTAATTGTTTGGATAAGTGGCACAATTATCAGTGGAGGATTACAAAGAACTGTCGTACAACCGAATGAATTAGTGAGAGAAAAACCCTATATTGAAAGAAGTATTCAATCCACAAGAGCGGCTTTTGCCTTAGATAGAATTGATGCCCAAGTTTTCGATCCACAGGCCGAATTAAATGCCGAAGTTTTAGAGAGAAATCATCTAACTATCGATAATATTCGTCTTTGGGACACCAAACCACTGCTAGAAACTAACCGACAATTACAGCAAATTCGCTTATATTATAAATTCCCTGATGCTGATATCGATCGCTATCGGGTACGAGTAGGACTGCCTGAAAAAATCGAGGAACGTCAAATATCTGAAAAACAACAGACCATTATTGCCGCTAGAGAATTAGATTATAGTGCGGTTCCCACTTCTGCTAACACCTGGGTGAATAAACATCTCGTTTATACCCACGGTTATGGGTTCACTCTTTCCCCGGTTAATTTAGTGGCTGCCGGGGGTTTACCCTACTATTTTGTCAAAGATATCGGCACAAATAAAGACGAAGGAGCCCTACAAACCTCTAGCCAATTAATTGATTATAGTATTCCCATTGGTAAACCCCGCATTTACTACGGGGAATTAACTAATAATTATGTGATGACTCCCACCACCGTAGAAGAATTGGATTTTCCTAGCGGGGATGGAAATGTCTATAATACCTACGATGGTAAGGGAGGAATCCTAGTGGGGACGGGGTGGAGACGTTGGCTATTTGCCCTTTATCTGCGGGATTGGCAAATGTTATTTAGCCAAGATTTTACTCCCGAAACTCGCCTATTAATGCGTCGTGATATCCAAAATCGCGTGCAAACTATCGCACCTTTTTTAAATTATGATCGCAACCCCTATTTAGTAGCGGCAGATGTGGGCGATAGTAGTAGTAAATTACATTGGATTATTGATGCTTATACTATCAGTGATCGCTATCCCTATTCTGACCCGGGGAAAGATAAATTTAACTATATTCGCAATTCGGTGAAAGTGGTAGTGGATGCCTATCATGGAACGGTGAATTTCTATGTTGCCGATGAAAATGATCCAATCATTCAGACGTGGAGTAAAATCTTTCCTCATCTCTTTAAATCTTTAGCAGAAATGCCAAAAACTATCCGCAGTCATATCCGTTATCCCGAAGATTTATTTAGTACCCAAGCAGAAAGATTATTAACCTATCACATGACCGATCCGCAAGTATTTTATAATCGGGAGGATCAATGGGAAATTCCCCTAGAAATTTACGGAACAGAACCCCAGGCTGTATCACCCTATTATTTAATCATGAAACTGCCCGATTCCGACAAAGAAGAATTTATTCTTCTCCATCCCTATACTCCCTCTAGTCGGCAAAATTTAATCGCTTGGTTGGCAGCTCGTTCAGATGATAGAGAGTATGGCAAGTTATTACTGTATCAATTTCCTAAACAAAGGTTAGTGTACGGACCGAATCAAATTGAGGCTTTAATTAACCAAGATCCAGATATTTCTCAACAGATTTCTCTTTGGAATCGGGACGGTTCTAAAGTTTTGCAAGGACACCTATTAATTATTCCCATTGAACAATCGCTGCTTTATGTAGAACCTTTGTATCTAGTGGCAGACCAAAATAGTGTCCCGACAATCGCTAGAGTAACAGTTGCTTATCAAAATAAAATTGTCATGGAACCAACCTTGAAGGAAGCTTTAGAAAAGTTATTCTCAGGTGATCAGAGCTAAATTGCCGCTAATTGCCCACAAATTAGCAAGAAAGCTGATTCCAGATCCCCGAATTTGCCGAGAAAATTCCCCGGCAGATTCTCGTAGATTGAGAAATATAATAACAGGAAGCTGGTTAATCAGCTAATTTCAAAATCCACTATCATCAAATGATTGAGTTATTCTTTTAACTTTTAACTAGAAAAGTGGGCAATTAATTCTGTGCGAGATGAATTAATTATTAAAGGGGTAAACTCCTCCACTGGTAACAACAAAATGCGATCGATGATTACGGACAAATCTGGGTCTAAACTACCAAAACGAGCTTTCAATAAATTTTCTATCACCAGACGTTCTCCCTGTTGAAGACCCTGTTGAAGACCCTGTTGAAGACCCTGTTGAAGACCCTGTTGAAGACCCTGTTGAAGACCCTGTTGAAGACCCTGTTGAAGACCCTGTTGAAGACCCTGTTGAAGACCCTGTTGACGGCCAGCATCTAGTTCTTCCTGAAGACGGGAAGTGTATAAAGGTGATAATCTCATAATTAACTCTCTGTCCTCCTGTTCAAGCTCTTGATCGTTAGTTAAAGAGGTTCTCAAGTTTAATAATAATTCTAGAGCATTTACCCGAAAAGGATGATCCTCTGGTAACGATTCTAGCTCATCGATCGCCCTTGCTTGCACTTTTCCCCGGCCTAAAATTCTTAACCAGAGAGTTGCTTCTGTTGGGGGTAATTGATGGATAACAGTGATTGCCGTGCGTAAAGAGGGTGCTAAAAAATAGATACCTTCCCCCCAATTCTCCTCATCTAATTTAGCACCGAATCCTTCTAACAGTTGCGAGGAAGCGGTGGGAGTCAAAATCCAGAGACGGGGGATTTCCCCATCGTTAACATTCGTTTTCTGACGATTTGCTCGACGATTAATTTCTCCTTCCACTTCCAACAGTTTTAACAGACAAGTCCTAATTTCTGTAGCAGTGACAGGATTGCGAAAGGGTTCAAATAAACAGGGATTAATCGCCATTTTTCCCAGTAATCCTAGCAGTTCTCTAGGATTATTATCGAGAATCTGGGGTGAAAACCAGACATCGATTTCTCGTACTTCTCCTCGTACAACCCGTGCCGATTTTACCTCTCCTAGGGAAGATAATAATTCTTCGAGATAATCTTTGGCAAACTGGTCATGAATAAATCTAGTCATAGGTTTATCTAACATGATTTAATAACTTATCTCGCAATTGCTTAATCCGATCACGATATTTAGCCGCTGCCTCGAATTCTAAATTTTTCGCCGCTTCTTTCATTTGCGCTTCTAGTTGTTGAATTAACTCGGGAATTTGTTCTAAAGAAAGTTCTTCTATATTCTCACAAACCTGCTCTAATTGTTGGGAATTTAGGCGACGGGAAATATCCAGAAAAGCCAAAATTGAATTACTCGACCTTTTAACAATCGGTTGCGGAATAATCCCATGTTTTTGATTATATTCCTCTTGAATAGCTCGCCGTCTCTTGGTTTCTTCGATCGCATTAATCATACTATCAGTGAGATTATCTCCGTAAAGAATTGCCTGACCGCGAATATGACGAGCAGCCCGGCCAATAGTTTGAATTAAAGAACGGGTAGCCCTTAAAAATCCTTCCTTATCTGCGTCTAAAATCGCCACTAGAGACACTTCCGGCAGGTCTAACCCCTCGCGAAGCAAATTCACCCCGATCAGCACGTCAAAGACCCCTTCTCGCAGGTCTTGAATAATTTCAATCCGTTGAATTGATTGAATTTCTGAATGTAGATATCTAACTTTAATTCCCCTTTCTTGTAAGTATTCGGTTAAATCTTCGGCCATGCGTTTAGTTAAAGTAGTAATCAAAACCCGTTCATTTAACCGTACTCGCTCCTTAATTTCCCCTAATAAATCATCCACTTGTCCCTCGGTTGGTCGCACAAAAATCTCCGGGTCTAAAACTCCCGTCGGTCGGATAATTTGTTCAACAATGCGATTTTCTGACTGTTCTAATTCCCAATCTCCCGGAGTGGCCGAAACAAAAATACACTGATTAACTTTCTGCCAAAATTCTTCCGACTTCAAAGGACGATTATCCGCAGCACTAGGTAAACGAAACCCGTGATCGATCAAAACTTTTTTTCGTGATTGATCGCCATTATACATCCCGCGAATCTGCGGCACACTGACATGAGATTCATCGACAACTAATAACCAATCTTGAGGAAAATAATCCACCAAACATTCCGGCGGTTCCCCCGCTAACCTACCCGCTAAATGCCGCGAATAATTTTCTACTCCGTTACAATAACCCACTTCCTGCAACATTTCTAAATCATAACGAGTCCGTTGATCCAACCGTTGCGCTTCCAGTAGTTTGCCCGCTTTTTCTAACTCCAACAAACGATTATCTAACTCCGTTTTAATATCCCGACAGGCCACCTCTAAACGTTCCTCTGGGGTAACAAAGTGACGGGCCGGATAAATACTAATTCGCTCTAATTTTTGCAAAACTTCCCCCGTCAGGGGATCGAGATAACGAATACTTTCAATCTCATCGCCAAAAAAATCAATTTTAATAACCCGATCCTCGTAAGCGGGAACAATTTCCAAAATATCGCCCTTCAGACGAAAACGACCGCGAGTTAACTCCAAATCATTGCGATTGTACTGCACTGACACCAAAGCGCGTAATAATTGCCTTTGGTCGAACTCTTGACCAACTGTTAAGGAAATCGCCGCTTTCAGGTATTCCGCCGGCATTCCCAAACCATAAATACAACTAATCGAAGCGACGACGATCACATCCCTGCGTTCAAACAGCGATCGCGTGGCCGAATGGCGCAGCATATCGATCTCATCATTAATCGAAGAACTCTTTTCGATGTAGGTATCGCTGACGGGAATATAAGCCTCCGGTTGATAGTAGTCGTAATAGCTGATAAAGTATTCCACGGCGTTATTAGGGAAAAATTGCCGCAATTCGTTACATAATTGGGCAGCCAGGGTCTTATTATGGGCTAGGACAAGGGTAGGCCTGCCAATTTTCTCGATCACAGCGGCAATGGTGAAGGTTTTGCCGGTACCGGTTGCCCCTAGGAGAGTTTGGAAACGATGCTGGTTTTGCAGGGAATCTACTAATTTATCGATCGCTGCCGGTTGATCCCCGGTGGGTTGAAAGGGTGCTTGTAGTTGAAAAGCGGTCATTAGCGGCTAGGTGTAGAGAACAGGCAAAATAAATTATCAATCAAATTACCAACACTGATAGGGTTTTGGGGAAAGAAAGATGTATCTTAATATTAGAGAGGATTTTAAAAAAAGATTAAAAGTCTTCGAGAATACCCTAAACTTAAATCTTATCGTTTCCCCGAAGCTATTAACGGAAAGGAGTATCAGGTTATGACGGTGGAAAATCTAGAAACGAACGGGACTCAAACCCCAGCAACCACAGAAGAAAAGACCAGCAGCTCACGCGGTAAAGCTACTACAGCTAAAACCGCCAAAGATAAAGAAGTGGTCGCCCTTTCGGTCAAAGGTAGTGCCGATAAGGAATCCAAAGCCTTAAAATTCTATCAACCTGAACATCGCTTACCCGAAAATCGTCCTGTTGGTACTAGCCATCTTCACTTCACGGAAGATGAAATGTTACCAGGAGGCCGTCCTGTGGAAGTTAGCCATCTGAAAGTGGTTAGTACCTACTCTTCCGTCGGTGGATTGCGTCCTGTCGGCTCTAGTGGTATGGAAATCAGTAGCACTCTAGCGATCTCCGGCAATCGTCCGATCGCTCTCAGTCATCTGCACATTAGCGAAACTTATACAGTCATGGGTAATCGTCCCGTTGCTTCCAATGAAATCGATGATCCCGAAACTCTAATGGGATTTTTAGACTAATTGTTTTGTTGATCAAGATAGATTTTTTCCCTGTCCCGGACAGGGAATTTATTTTTTTTCCCTTTACTTAATCACGATATTGAGCTATTAGTTGGTATTTTCCCGGTTTTAATTGCAGAGTAAATAAGCCATCCGGAGAGATTCCCTGACTGCTAATCATTCCCTTGGGATTAGTTTCAAAGTGCCAGCGACTAAAATAAGTAATTCCCAGATCAACCTGAGTATCTGAGACGATTTCGCAATCCCAAATACGATTATATGAAGAAGCTTTGACCATAGCTAATTGACCTTCACCATTGCGAACATAATGGTCTTGATAACCTTGAGCAGGAGAAACGGTATTACCTTGAAATTTCCAGAAAGGCGTTTTCTCACTCAGGGCAGCCGGAAGATAATCTACCACATCTGGAACAATTAAGAGACCAGCCGCTAGATTAAATCCTTTACCTCCGACTTTAATTGGTTCTACTGGTAAAAAATTAGCCGCTGCTGTTCTTTGGGATTGATAAGATGGCTGTTTAATCCTGGCGGTAATCAAGTTATTGAGTTGTTCTTTGGCCAGGGAATCTTGGTAAACAGGAGTTAGGACACTTGATAATAAAAAGTAATGGGGAATAGACACACTAGCAATGACTAACAGGCTGACTAAAAGGCGTTTTTTGAACTGGTTAAATTTCCCGGAAATGCAGAGAATCGCCAAAGTAGAAACTAGGCCAGCTGCCACGGCAATAAAGCGAAAGGGAAACTGGATTTTTTGCAGGGGAAAAATGATTTTGTAGAGTGGTAAAGAAAGAGGTGAAATCATCAATAAACTCAGACCCGATAAAACGATTAGAGAAAACAAATTAAATTTTTCTAATTGGTTTCGTCTCTGCCAAACTGCTCGAATACTTAAGAGATAGATAATTAGATAGATGCTGAAAATGAGACTAATTATAAAAGTCTGTCTATTTTGATGAAAGTTATTACCAAAAGCCACCCAATCACCTAGGGAAGTTCCTATCGGTTGACGAATTTCCTTTAAATTAAAAACCGCAGGAATTAGGTAAGGAAAAGAAAAAATTAGGCCGATGATAAAAAAGAGAATCCGCCAGCCAAAATCTCGAAAATTTCTAGTTTTTAACAGGATAATTACCGAATAAATACCAAACAGAAAAAATATAATAATCAGACTAGGTAGGTGAGCTAGTGCTATCAAAGAAGTTGTGATTGTTAGTGCTAAACCATTGGCGAAAGTAATTACATTGGATACTTTTAAGAGAGCGACAATAAAAAAAGGCATTAAAGCAATGGCTAAACATTCTGCTAATGCTCCGCGCCAAAATAAACAGTAAAATAGGTAAGGATTAATTGCTAAAATAATAATTAGTTGATAGTAAAGTATGCCCCTTCTTTTGAATAAATATGCTGCTAAAGTTGAGGCACTAATTATATTGATGAGCAAAATGGTTAGCACCGTAAGTCTTAGAGCAACAACTGGAGAAAATCCGAGCAAATGATAGGGAAAAGCTACATATCTTAAAAGAGGAGGATAGAATAAAAATGCAGCATTTCCGAAGCCTCCATAGCCTTGAGCATACCATTTTGGGAATAAATCTCCAGACTTAACTTGCTCTGCCCAAAAACTATTCCAAAATAAATGAACAAGACCATCATTTGTTCTTTCTGGAGCAAATAAGAAAGCTAACCAAGTGCTACCTATAATCAAAAACACCAGAAGAGCGAAACTAAGTTGTTTTCTATGTAATCGAGCAAGACTAACAAGTATATTCATGATCAGGTAAGCGGAAGATTTTAATCTTTTCCTCGTTATCTAATCCTAGATTGTAGCAATATCAAGCTACAGAATTAAATAATTATTATCTATCAAATAGATATCTTACTTATTTATTTATTTATTCTAGGAAAGTTCTTAGGATAAATTTTAGCATAAACTAGACTAGCTTTTTCAGCTAATACTTGAATTTCATATTCGGAAGATAAATTATCAAAATCTTCTTTACTCATAATAATTTCATGATTTTTATCGCTATTGACGGCAGTTTTAAGTTCTTCAGCACTCCTCACCCACCAAACCGGTCTATTACTATAAAATAAGGCACTGGGATGATTAAGACTAGCAGATAACTTAGCAATTATTAAGGGATTTTTCTTATTCTTACTAAAATCCCCTTGCCCTGCCACTTGTGCTAAAGCAGCTAGGGGAGTTACTCTTGCAGTATAAAGTCCTCTAACTTCTCTGATTCCAGAAAAGACAAAAACCGCAAATAGTAAAATAGTCGCCGATTTAGGAGTAAGCCTTTTCAGTAAAATGAGAACAAGTAGAGTTGCCGCAATCACAAAACAGAAAACTGCTACCATCTGTTTAACTGAAGGACTGATAATGCCAACAATTTTGAGAGGCGTTAAAGGAAAAATAACTAAAGCTACAGTTGCGATACTAATCAATATCCACGAACGAGCAGTAGAAGAAGCTTGTGCCTTTTGAAATAAATAACCGATAAAAATTGCCAAAATCGGATAAAGGGGAAGAATATACCAGCTTAATTTGGTTGATACCAAACTATATAGACCAAAAACCACCAGAAAGAAAACGATTAGAACTCTTGACGAGCTATGGGGCTTTAAAGTATCTTTAACACTGACGATAAAGGCAAAAGGAATTAGATAAACCCAAGGAAAAAAGAATTTAATAACTGTTCGGAAATATGAGAGAAAGTCTCCACTGTTTCCCTCTAGGGGACGGGTTGCCCGTTCAATTACATGATAACCTAAGTATTTCCCCAAAAAAGCCTGTCCATGCTGTAGTAGCACTGTTAAATGCCAGGGAAGAATTATCAAAGTAGCCAAGACAATACTTTGCCAAAAATGCCTTGATTTAAAAGTAGTTAATAACTGTCTTTCAATCAACAGCGTTATCATAATGGCAGCTGGTGCAACAATGGCAGCAAAACCTTTAACCATAAAAGCCAAGGCACAAGCAGTACCAATAAAATACCACCATTTTTGATTGCCTTGGCGAAGATGAAGATAACCGTAAAGTGATAGAAAAAGAAAGAATGTCAACATCATATCGGTGGTACCAAACCGAGCAGAATGGACAAATTGATAACTGGCCAACAAAATCAACGAGGCAAAAACTCCTGCCCAATATCCATAAACTTTTTTACCAATTAAATAGATAATAGCAATTAAGGCGACTCCCGATAAAGCCGAAGCGGCTCTTGCCCAAAATTCGTCAACCCCAAATAATTGAAAAAAAGCAGCGGTTGACCACATAAATAGGGGTGGTTTATGAAACCAAGGCACATATCCGTAATGTAGAGTTATCCAGTCACCATTTTGTCCAATCTCTTTGGAAATTTGTGCATATATAGCTTCATCCCAATCTTCTAAACTCCTCTGTCCTAATTTCCACAGCAAGATGATTGCCGATAGAGAAAATAGTAACCAGAGAGTGGCATCTTTAAATTTCGATATAATGACTTGGATTTGCTCAGTTTTTAGCATGGAATTAAACAGACTAATTATTGTATTGAAGGATCGCAAATGGTAACAGGTTTTTCCAGTTCACAGCTTTTCTTCTTGATTCATGGCGGTTATTTATTTGATTATTTTCTTTCTGGTTTTAGGATAGTATATCAAAATGACATCCTCAGGACAAAAGATTTTTGTGAGGTTAAAATGTCAAAAAAATACCAAATCACTTTCCCTCAAGATTGCTCATCTAAGATGCCCATAAATTTCAGGTTAATCGGCCAGGTTTTCTGGAAAGCCGAGAAGATTGCTTACACTAGGATAATCCTTGATATAAACCATCTCCTGGCTGGCAGAAAACCACAGGCATTCTACCAAGATGTTATCAAAAACTACCAGAATTGTAAAGTAAATTGACAAGCAGTGGCTACAACAAGCAAAAACCCTCACCCTGAGGACAGCGTTTCTCATCAAGATGAAGTATAACCTGATAGGGCATCGTCATCTCTTGCTGAATCGGGTGACGAAGACCTTTAATCGATATGCGTATCCGATTTATTATAGATTAAACCTCTTGCCTAATTAATTTTTGAGGGTTCAAAAACGGCAAAAATAAGGATTAAATGGCATAAAATCTGTCAATAGACCATTTAATTGATTATTATTCATTCTTGATTCTCCTGACGACCGACTCCTAATCCTAATCCTAACAACAATTTTTGATTTTTACCAGAGGTTTATTGATTAGGTGTTTCTGTTAAGATGTCTTTGGACAATGGTCTGCAGCTAATTTCAACGATACCCCACTGGGTTGCCAATGATGATCAAACGAATTCTTCTTATCGTCACCTGCCTAATGCTGCTTTGCTGTAGTTTCGGATTATTAAATTTTACCTACGATGCTTCAGTTTTAGCACAGCAGCAATATGATCAGATTCGCTCCCTTCATAGTCGCAATGGTATCGGTAAATTTTATCTAGGACGGGAAATCGCTAAATTTATGGGACACAAAGAAATGTTATGGTTAGAACGTCCTAGTCGCAGTTTCACAGAAAAAGCCGATGATCTGATCACCGCACTACATTTAAAACCCCCAGACCCTGTGGCAGATATCGGTGCGGGGACAGGTTATTTTAGTTTTCCTATCACGAATTTAGTAGAACAAGTCTTCGCTGTCCATGTGCAACCCGAAATCAGGGTTAGCGCATCTCAAACGCTATTGACAATTGCCCAATTTTGTGATCCGCTTGTTGTGTAGGCATTTCAAGTGATACCAGTCAATCAGAATAGTTACGAACTCGACCGGAGATGGCAAATTCTCCTCAAATATGCCTGAATCGCCCTCTGGGTAGGCAACCCAGATAAAGTTCATTTGGTCAAGGATTATTGAGATGCGTTTGCTTTGCTTCTGAGTATGAATTTTATCTGCAATCACCCCTCGATCGAGCATTGCTTAAAACAACAATTAATTAATATTTTTCCAGAAAAAAACCATAAATTAACTTTCTATCGTTGCTCAAAAACTGATAGTATTCTCTATCGTTCACCTCTGTTTTATTATTTTACGCCCGTTCAATGTCAAACCATATTTAACCATTTAATCGCCCTTTTTCCGCAAATTCAGCTTAAAGAAGGATGGCTAGAATTATTATTAGATCAACAATTTTTGTCCTTTTGGTTACTGAAACTAAACGATTTAATCGATAAGTTTTTCTCTGATCAGCTTCCTCTCCATCCCGAAGGAGAATTTTTCTTTTTATTTCAATACACCCACGCTCGCTATTCTGGTTTGTTACAACTGCTCAATCGAGAAAAAATTAGTTTAACCGAGCCAGAACTATTATCGTGGCATCATCCCGCCGAAATAGCCTTAATACTGCAAATTTTAACCGTTTGTGATTGTTGGCAACGCCAGAAACTCTATCCCCTAACCGCAAATTTTTGCGAAGCGATGCTCAATTTTGAGCGTAACTGTCGCATTATCGGAGAATCGTCCCCAATTCAGCGATCGAGATTAATCCTGATTAGCGTCAGTCAAAAACTACTTAACCGTCTTCTCCGTCAAAAATGGCAACTGCTGCCGATGACGGAACTATAAAAATATTAACTTTTATGAATTTAGTGGACAAAATCACTAGCTTATGATAGATTCTAATTAGTGTGAGGAGCGAGCCAGAATAGAGAGCCGAGACGAAACATGGACAGTCGCCGGCTCTCTTTCTGTTGTTCAGGAATTATCTTTTTCTTGGCGATATTTAATAAAAGTGGGCAAATCGACCCGAAAAGAGGAATATTTCGGGGAAGGAGAGATGATAGGTGCGGGCCAATCCCTGTCTTTCTTATTTAAGGATTCTACTGGCTCAATTGTCTCTAATTCCGCTAAAAACTCATCGATGGGAGCCACTTCATCCCTTTCTTGATTCTCTGTCTGAGACCAAGGCTCGATCGCGGCTGCCTTGGCGACAATGGCTAAATCCGGGTCAGAATTGCGATCGCTACTGCGCTGGAAATACTGAGTCAAGGCCGCTTTATACTGGAGGGTGTAGCGTTGTTGACGTTGGAGACGGGTGCGTAATTCCTGCAATTGCTGGTCATAGTTGAGCAGTTTTTGGCTTTTTTCCTGATAACTTTCCTGAATTAAGGCACATTCTCGCTCTAAACGGGCTAATTGTTGACGCGTGCGGGTCAATTCTGCGGTCAAATTGGCAATAATCATCGGTTGCCGTTGTTCTGCTTGACGATACTGTTCGATTTCCCCTAAAGCTCGCTGTAATTGTTGCTTTTCGTATTGCAGTTCCTCGTTTTGCTGCTGGATTAGGGTATCGCAACTTTGCAAGCGACGATGTTGCTCGGCTAACTGCGATCGCAGTTGACCGAGAGCTTGCTCCCGTCGCCAAATCTCCGCTTGTAATTCTTGATTTTGTTGACGTAAATGAGAGGATAGAGCCGGCCAATCTGTCTCATCTGTTGATTGACTCTCATGCTCGACAATTTCAGCAGTGATGACAGTATCCGCATGGGTGAGATGATCGAGGTACAGGTCGGAATTATCGTTCATAAAAGCCAAAGGATGAGGAAACCTAGAAGTTTAGAGACGTTAAAAGCCTTCTATCGTTCCAAAAAAAAATGGGAACCGCATTGTTAGAGACTGCCGCGCGGTTCCACTGCCGATCCTTGAGAGGAGAACACTATCAATAACTATAAGCTTATTAGGAATCTTTGTCAATACTTAATAAGAAAAATTTTCATTAAGCTGGGAGGGAGAGGGGGATCGACTAATACCAAATCCGTTTTTAAAAGTATAGAGTTCTTGCATAATTAATTTTTGAGAGGGCAAAAATGAGAAAAATAGACATAAAATTGCATAAAAGCCCTAAATAGAGCATTTAATTGATTAATGCTCATTCTTAATTCTCCTGAACTCCTCACCTAAGGTCAGATTTTTGATTTTTGCAAGAGGTCTTATGATTAACTCCCAATCCAACTTTAAAAACCCGCTCCCCACACCCCACACCCCACACCCCACACCCCACACCCCACACCCTACGAAAAACTTTTTGCCGCAAACCCTAGATATCTATTGACACAAGCACTGGTCGAGCGGGTTAGCGGCTCGATGTGCTTCAATAATCCTATAGTTTTTATTTTCCCTGTCGTATCATGCCACGTCCCCCGAAGAAAACCCCTAGCACCCCTGAACCCCCCGAAGAGCCAATTAAAGCCACTCCTCCCCTACAACCTCTACAAATTATTAAAAAGGGTTCTAGAGCGGCAGTACCCCCCAAACCCCCGGAAACCCCTCCAGAAATAATTGAGGAAAAACCGGCGGCGGAAACGGTAAAATCAGTCAGTAGCGAAATAAAATCTCCTCTCCGTCCCCGTTTCGATTCGGCTCCTCCATTCCGAAAACCGATTCCCAAAGCAGAAATTCCCGTCATCGAAAAAGCGACGGGAGCTAATGGCGAAGTATTTAATCTGACCGATTCTGTCCTCATTACCGAACCTTTTGGTACTCGTATTCCTGCTATTATCGATAGTTTTTATGCCGATGATCAAGGCGAAATCTGGGCGCGACTCAAACCAGTGGAAGTTAATCCCGATTGTCGCTGGGAACAGGCCTGTATTCGCTCTCAGGGTTTGGTAAAAGCCGAGTAAAACAGTTATCAGTTATCAGTTATCAGTTATCAGATTTGAGTTTTAAGTGTGCAGTATTAACAAGTAATTTAGATAATGTCTCTTGCATAATTAATTTTTGATGGTTCAAAAACGTCAAAAATAAGGATTAGATTGTCTAAAATCTGTAAATAGACCATTTAATTGATTATTATTCATTCTTAATTCTCCTGACTACTGACTTCTAATCCTAACAACAATTTTTGATTTTTACAAGAGGTCTGATGATTTGGTATTCTCAAAAGGTTTACTGGCTATGGTATGATTAAGGGGAGTTTGTTAGACTATGATATTTTTCATGATCATCTGTTTTTATCTGATATCATGTTGAGAAAAATTCACGCTCTAAATTTGGGTTTAAATTATGATAACTACACTAATCGAACGAGAAGCAGAACCAATTTTAATTAGTGACTTAACCTGGAGAGAATTTAAAGCTGTTGAACAGCTAATTGATCGTCCAGGGTTAAGGTTATCTTTTTTAGATGGAGTTTTGGAGATTAGAAAAATGCCAGGGAAAAAACACGAAACTATCAAAGAACGTATTGGTGCTTTACTAGAAATTTATTTAGAATTTTTGGGATTAGATTTTACTCCTACTGGTTCTGTCACCTTAGAAGATGAATTTGAAAAGGTTAAAAAAGAAGGTGATAAATCCTATGAGTTGGGAGCAAATAGAAAACATCCTGATTTAGTAATTGAGGTGGTTGTTAGTAGTGGAGGAATTGATAAACTGGAAGCATACAAACGGTTACAAATTCCCGAAGTTTGGTTTTGGATGAATGATGAGTTATTGTTTTATAGTTTAGGAAATGAGGGTTATGAAGCTGTTAGTAAATCGCAACTTTTACCGAGTTTAGATGTAGATTTATTGATGCGTTGTATTGGTATAGAAAATCATGCTCAAGCGCTGGGAGAATTTAGAGCAGGGATTAAACCGAATTGCTTGGGTTAATATTGATAGAAAACGATTAAGAAATTATTGCTTCAGTTGCTGTGGATTCGTTGAAGCAGCAAATTATCAATCAGATTTTGGTTGAGAGAATTTCAGTATATTAACGGGAAGAGAAATGTGAGTGACGAGCTTGTAAAATGGATAAAAGAAAGTTAGTGACTTTCTGAAAACATTCACGATCCCTTTGTAACATTAGGTATCCCTTGTGGATATATATTGACATGGGAATGTTGTATTGATTTAAAAAGCCTTTGCCAGTTGATTAAAATTTCATTAGCGTTTCCGTCCTGATTTTTTTGTAACCCAAGTATCACTTCAACAGTTCCTTGATAATTAGCTTGAGATATACTCTGGTGGTTAAGTTTACTTAAAATATTTTTTAAAGTAGCCCAAACTGAACTTACTCTAATAATTTCTATTAATGTATCTCCTTTATGAATTACTATTACAAGTTCATAGTTATCCTTTCGATTTTCTGAGCATAAAGATTCCCACTGGCTTGTTTTTAAGCGAATGATAGGATTGTTATAACTTATAGTTTTGACTTCACTGTAAATATTTTTACCTTTTGAATCTTTACACAAAAAATCATATCCTAAAGCTAAATAATCACTTTGTTTTTCAGCAAAATAACCTAGTAATTTATACATTCTTTTTGCTTTTCTCTCACCCCATTCTCCCCAATACTCTTTATTCTCACCTGTACCACCAGGAGAATAAACAAATATAGAGTTATTAGATATATTTTTTTGATTTAGTGGTTCTTGGATATTTTCTGGAGGGGGCGTAAATTTTTCTTCTTCAGGAATATCCCCAATATCATAACCATTTTCTAGTAAGTATTCTTTGATGTCTTCAATCTCATCATCTAGTAACTGTAACATTAATTGCTCTGTAATTTTCATTTTATCTAACTTCAAAGCATCAAGTAAATGTTTACCCAAATTAACATTTTTAATACTATTCCACTTCCTTACATAATAAATAGAATTATTATCTTTATCATAGTAATTATGTAAAGACTCTTTATAGTCTATTAAACTACACATCATGAGAATTTTAGGAGGATTATAAAATCGAATGTTATCTACTTTCTCTTTAATTTGCTCCTCTATTAAAATATCACGTTTTCCAGTAAGTAATATACCTATAAATATAGACCTTGCTTTAATTAAACCAGGTAGATAGTTATCAATTTCACTTTTATCCAAATTAATATCCATATCCTCAATAGTGATTTTTTTAACTTTTAAAATATCAAGTATTGTTTCAAATTGAGAACAATTTACACCAGAATCAGCAAATTTTACTAAACTAGAGTTGCGCTTAGGAGGTAATTTCAATGATGTACTAAAATAGAATAAATCATTAATAAAACGAAATTTACCATCATAAGTTAGTAATTTTCCACTATTTATCCAAGTTTTAATTTTTTCTTTATCTTCTTCATTTATTCCTTGTATAATACATCTTAAAAAATGTTCAAAGACTTGATTTAGTCGTCTATCATGTTTGTTGGTATGCTCAGTATATTTTTCAGCAATATCATCTAAGATAGTTAAACAACTTTCTACATTAAGCTCTCGCTTCACACCAATAAAATCTTCTACTTCTTCTTTCAAGCTACATATACATACATTGTAGCAATCTCCTACGAGTTCTCTGATTCGATTAGAGTATATACCCTCAGATGACTTATGGCATTTTTCATCAAAGCAAGGAATTGAGTAGTTATGTTTTACTGAAACTTGAAAATAGGAAATTACTTCTACTGGAATATTATTTCTCCATACTTTTGATTGCTGTCCTAAATTTAATCTATCCCAATTATCATTTATATACCTCCATATTTTCTGAGAAAATCTAAAATTATTAAAGTACACATAATGGGGGTAATAAATAAAATTTTGAAAAAAGTGTTTTTGCTCATTAGAATCAAGTCCAATAACTCCTAAGTATTCTTTTTCAAATTGCGTTGAAAATTGAATTTCTCGCTTATCATTATATATCCAAAATCTGACTTTCTCTTCTACTCCTATATTTATAAAAAATTCCTTCCATTGCTCTTTATTAGATGATTCATGTTCGGAATATTTAGAACTAACAAATTGATAAAAATCAGTATCTTCATAGAAAGTTTCTAAATTTTGCTGGGGATTATAGTAATTTGATAAGTAACACTTTTTAGCTAGTTCTAAATTATTGTTTCTGACCAAAAGTTTTAATCCACGTAATTTCTGAAAGTCTTCTTGAGTTAAATAGGTACGATATGTAAATATTTTTCTGCATATATCAACAGCATTTTCAGATGTTATAATCTCTGGGTTATTGAGGACTTGATAAATTTTCTCTCTAATTAAATCGACACCCTTTAAGTCAGATACTCCTAAGACACCAGTAAAAAACCTTTTCCATTCAATAATAGAATCTCCTTCTTGATAATATTTATTACTGATTAAATTAGGTAATGATACCTCTAATAGTGATATATCTTCCAACTCTTCATTTGTATAAAACTCAGATAAGTTACATTGACTTGCTACTTCTAATCCATTGTTAGTTAATAAAGGTAATTTATGAAGTGATTCAATATCCTCATTACTCAACGATAACGTCTTCCACACATTAAAAATATATCTAGTAATATTAATGGTATTTGTATCATTAATTGCATTATTGGTAATCATAGGAATTATTGTGTTAGATATAATATCTAATCCATTAGGATCTTTAACACCTATAAATAAGAAAAAATATTTCCAATTACTAACTGTAGCTGTAGTTTCACAATAATTATGAATAACAAACTTAAAATTTTCAATACCAATTAAATTTGCTACTTCCTCTGTTGGATATTGAGGTTTATAAAAATCGGATAAATAAAAATTACAAGCACAATCAAGATAATATTTATTATCCTTTGGATTACGATAAATTAATTGTAATTCATTTAATTTTTGACATTGTTCAGAATTCAGTTGAGAATAATATTTAAAAATAAATCTGACATAATTTATACAGTTATCTAAGGATAATTCTACATCTGGTTTGTATTTAGCTTGATTTATTCTTTCTTTCAATATTTCGTAACCATTAAAAATCTTAATTCTTAAATTATTTTTTGCCCATGCAAAGAGTTCTTGGTCTTGTCTAAGTTTTTCGTCTATATCAGGATGTATAAAATAAAAAATATCGAAATTTAATATTTCTTTTATTTCTTTCTCTGATTCAATAATTTGGAAATATAATAGATCAGGACTAGCCAAATTACTATTTTCATCCAAAATAAATTTTATAGAAAGTAATTCTCTATTAGATAAGTTTTTTGTTTTTAAATGAGCTAATACTTGAAAAATAAGCTGCGGGTTGCTTTTAACAATATTTTGGTAATGTATGGACTTCAAAAAACTACCAAGGGATTTTACATCAAAAATTTTAACACCAAAATTCTTTAGTTTTGTTTTATTGAGTAATGAATTACTTATAAAGTATCGCTTAGAATCAAAAGATGTTCTTACAGTTTCAACTGGTATTATTTTAGTAATTTCTGTCTCATCTAAAATAGAATTATTTACAGTTAATAATTTATTATCTTGTTCTGAAGGAATAAAAGCAATTAATTCTAGAGCTTGATCAAATTTTTGATTAAATGAGATAAAAGTTTCACTTTTAGCTAAGTTCAAAGAAAATTTAGATGGTAAAATATTAGTAACTTGGTTTCTATATTCTGTCTTTTTCGCAACTTCAGCTATCCATGTTAACGAGTAATAAGCTATGTTAGCAAAAAGAAATATATTCCAAGGATTATCATGATGAATTTCTTGTCGGTTAGCTGTAGTCAGAAAATCAGCATTAACTAAGAAAGGAAATTTATATTCTTTTACATTGGTTGGTAAATATGTAAATAAAACAGAATCTTCTTCATTTACAGCAACCAATTTATTATCTATAATTTGAGCAGCAAAGGTAAGTTTTGACCGTTCAACTAATTTGAGTTTATCAGGTATTTTTTTATCGCCCTCCATCTTATCTTTGATTTGTTTAGGCACATTAAATTCAAAACCCTGTACTAACCAATAAGTAGTTTGGTTATTTCTACATATTTTGTATTTTTCTCCTTGCTTTTCTTTAGTGATGGAGATATCAATATTTAAGCCTATATTTAAGCCTATTACATCAATTCTGTGAACATGACGTAAAAATAAAATTAATCTAGGATCTTGAAATAATTTTTCTAACTTTGTTTTATATTCTTTAATTTTAGCTTGTCCCACATAAATAGCAGTTGCAACAGGAAAAGTAAAAAATTGTTGATACTGCTGAATTTCTACAGGATATTCTTTTTTATCTATCCAAATAGGTTTGATTTGCCAAGGAGTTTTCTCAAGGTTTTTATGTCTTTTGTCATTTCTATCAAATTTGAATGAAAAATTACCAGAATTAATATATACACATTCTGAATCCGCAAATACAGATTTAAACCCTATACCTTTATAACCTGTTTGCTCAGAATTATTGACTTTTGTACTTTTGGATATACTCGATATAGCGTCTACATTAGTGCTATCAAAAGGCTTACCATTATGCAAAATCAAAAAATGTTCGCAGAGAATGACAAATAGTACGTTTACTTGACCAGTTTCATTAGGTATATCATCAGCATTTTGCAAGAGTTCAAAGATAAATCGTTCTGTTTCTGTATACAAATCACCTGTAAGTCTTGTTAAAGCATTAGCAAGGTTTTCAGCATCTCTTTCAGACTGACCTGTTTCATTGAATATTTTCTCAATTAGTTGTTTAGGATTTTGCATAATTCTTTATTCGCAGGGAAATTTGGTCATTATTGTTACCTAATAAATCCAGTTCTAAGCAATTACCGAGTATATCGGTTACTCATTGATGATTTTATTGGGTAATATTGCCGTATCTATTTAGCATATCACTTTTTTATCAACTAACAACAATCAAAAATCTGACAGGGGGACAAGAAGGATGAAATCCATATATCATAAGCTTTTCATGGTTTTAGCTCGAAAAAGTCCGCCGCACCATCTCTCACTTATTAATAATAATTCCTAGTAAGCTCGCTCCTATTCCTAATTCTTTCGTTAGCTTTTTGCCTAGAATCGCTAGATCTATTTCTAGAATTTCTGGACTATTTTGTAATAATTCCTTGGTTCTTCGGTTTGTGTTATGCAATGGACTGGGATTATAAAGGATGGAACTCTTATGTAGAAAGGCATTTGGCGATTTTTGTCAATTGTTTTTGATCTAGAGCGAACTCATCAATTAAGTCTCTTGCCAGAGAAGGATTTAGTCAATTTATGCCCCCCTATCGAACCATAACAAGTAACGAAGAGCCGGTCAACAATTTTCGATAATACCTCTACCCGATTAATAATACTGATATAACACCCATTAATCAAGGCATTTTCTACAATTTCTGCTCCTGGTTCATCTCTAAGATAAGCTAAAAAGGCAGCAGCATCTAACACAGATTTATTCACTTAAATACTCCTGTCTGCCTTCTTGAATAAGTTCATCTACTAAATTTCTATCAGGTGATTTATCTTTTAATAAACCTCTTAATTTTTTAACTTGGTTTTTGAGACTAACTAATTGTAATGTACCATTATCTTCCAGAGTTAAAATTAATCTATATCCAGATTCTAAATTAAGAATTTGTTGGATTTATTGCGGTAAAGTTAAACGTCCTTCTGGTTCAATATCAAGTATGTATTGTTGAGAAAGTGATGAATTAGCAACTGTCATAACTTTATATTTCTGGTTCTTCCGAACTTACACTGTAGAAAATTCCTCAAGCTCCCTCTCTGCACAGCAATGCTCTAAAGTTGATAAATATCAATCTAACAAAAACTCAAAGGCTTATTGTACAAGCTTTACAAGCATAAGTTGTTGATAGTTTTACATGACAGGTTCGGTAGAGCCATATTTCCTCGTTTTCTACCTATTTCTAGTTTAGCAAAATTCTCAAAGTTAATCCTGTAGGGTGCGTTAATGAAATGTAACCCAAACAGTAAGTTTTTAAAAGACTCACGCCCGAATCACAGTAATTCTATATTGATTTTCCGTCACCACAACTTCAGTTGATAACCTTTCTTCCATTGGCAAGGCATTTTTCCGCCTATCAAAGATAAATAACCAACCAAAATCTAACCCCAAACGCCCTAAATAAGATTCTAATTGTTCAATTCCATCACCTTGAGGATCGCGTTTTTTATCCCGCCACACTTTCAATTCAATTCCTAAAATAACATCTTTATAACGCAAACATAAATCCATGCGATCGCTACCAATGGCATATTCCCTTTCTAAAACTCCCCCACCATTAACCACACGATGTAAAAAAGCCATTAATACTATATGTGGCGCGATTTCATGGTAAGCAGCACTACTTAATAATGGTTCGACCTGTTGTCGCCAAAACTTGAGAAATGCAGTTAATAAACCATCTATATTTAATTCACCATTTGCAGTCAACCAACTAGGACTAATTAAAGGTAAACTGTCCTGAGTTCCTTGCACTAAAACGCGGGGGATAACTTCACGATATATGGGGTTAGCAATAACTAATCCCCCCATCGGATCACGTCTTAATAATCCTAAATCTATTAAATATTGGCGATCATCTGGTAGAGTATCGGGTAATGTTTGCCCTGCTAAAATCGGTTCAATAATATTTTTTACTCGTTTTTCTCTGAGTCTTTCTGCTAAACTATCTAAATGGGTATCTTGACGATAAATTAATATTTCCTTAGCTTGTAAAATGTGTTCTTTAGTAATAGCAATATTTCTATCTTTCACCATTTTTTCCACAATTTCTTTAGCTAAAGCATTGACTAACCAAGGTTGTCCTTGCGTTAAATAAAATGCTGTTTCTATAGCTTCTGGTGTGAAAATTTGTCCAGTTGCTGCTGTATGCTGTTGATATAATTCTCCCACTTCTGCAAGATTAAAATTTCGCATAGTCAGGGAAGCAACTTTAATATTAAAAGGACTGGATGTATTTAATCTGTCACTACCTCCCGATGCTACTTTATAATCTCGCACATCTCGTAAACCAATTAATCCTACTGATGAGGGAAAATTTTCTGGACGTTTAGGAAAACCATCTCTTAACTGTCGTAAAACTGATATTAATGTTTGGTCTTGTAAAGAGTCAATTTCATCTATAAATAATACTATGGGACGATTGATAGCTTTTGCCCAACCTCTTAAAAAAGCCTTAATTCTGCTTCCTGGTTCTTCCTGTTGCCATTGTTTAGCAGGAGGTTGTAATTCGGTCGGTAAACTATCCTCAATTGTATTATACCATGCCACTAAAATTGCTAATTCTGCGGCAGTAGGATCATGATTAAATGCACTTCCTACTTCTACAGATACCATGACTGCGGCATAATTTCCAGTATCAGTCAGTTGTTTTGCTAGGGATAACATAGCGGTGGTTTTCCCCGTTTGTCGTGGTGCGTGAAGAACAAAATAACTACGTTGTTGAATTAGCTCCTCTAAATCTGGTAATCTGACTGTGGGAGAGAGCATATAGTGGATATCGTCTGAACAGGGACCTGCAATATTAAACCAGCGAGTCATAGAATTTTGGTAATAGATGAACTCTTTAAGTTTAGACATTTTTTATGCTCCCGATACATTATTAAAACCACTAATTTGCTAATGAGAGTTGGTTAATTCGGCAATTAATTGTTCAGGAGTGATAATTCGTGGCGTGATAATGGGGAAATCTTGAGGATTACGGGTAATAATTGCATCCAATTTATTAACTACCGCAGTAGAGTATTGAATAGAATCTTCAAAATCCTTAAAATTGGTTGTGAAAGCCATTATAATTGCAGCCTGATTTACTGTAGCAATTTGACAAAAAGTAAGTATTTCTTGCAAAAACTCAATAGTTAAATCTCGACCTTTTTGTTTACGAATAAGATAATAAAGGTCACTAATAGTTGATGCTGAAATGTAGCCTTCTATTTGTCCCTGTTCAACAAATGCCAAAACTGTCTCGCTATTAGTAAAGTAAGGCTGTCTTTCCAGGGCAATATCTATAATTATGTTGGTATCAAGCAAGACTTTCACAGGTTATGTTTCTCCTTTAAATATTCCCATTTAGCTTGCTCTGGATCAAAATCAGGAGGTGCAGGTTGGGTTTTCTCAAACCAGTTTTGCAAAACCTTGATTTTAGTTGGTCTTTTTGGTGTTTCTGGTGCTGGTTCAGTGGTTGGGGTTGTGGTATGATCAAGGGTGTCTGTGGCTGCCCAAACTACAATTTCCACGTTTCCGGGGGGTAAATTCAGGGGTTCGGTAATCAGCAAGTTACCAGATTGATCAATTTTTCCTTTGAGTTTGTATGCTTGCATGATGTTTTTTATGATACTCTGTCCTTATATCATATCATAGTGAACAAAATTCACGCTCTAAATTTGGGTTTAAATCATGATAACTACACTCATCGAACGAGAAGCAGAACCAATTTTAATTACCGACTTAACCTGGAGAGAATTTAAAGCTGTTGAACAGCTAATCGATCGTCCAGGGTTAAGGTTATCTTTTTTAGATGGAGTTTTGGAGATTAGAAAAATGCCAGGGAAAAAACACGAAACTATCAAAAAACGTATTGCTTCTTTAGTAGAAATTTATTTAGAATTTTTGGGATTAGATTTTACTCCTACTGGTTCTGTCACCCTAGAAAATGAATTTGAAAAGGTTAAAAGAGAAGGTGATGAATCCTATGAATTGGGAGCAAATAGAAAACATCCTGATTTAGTGATTGAGGTGGTTGTTAGTAGTGGAGGAATTGATAAACTGGAAGCATACAAACGGTTACAAATTCCTGAAGTTTGGTTTTGGATGAATGATGAGTTATTGTTTTATAGTTTAGGAAATGAGGGATATGAGGCTGTTAGTAAATCGCAACTTTTACCGAGTTTAGATGTAGATTTATTGATGCGTTGTATTGGTATAGAAAATCATGCTCAAGCACTGCGGGAATTTAGAGCAGGGATAAAAAATATTGAATCAACATAACAATATAAAATGTTGATTTTTTCCGCCTATCTAAAGATTATGGGTTAACTTAACAGTTGCAGAATGCCGAGAACTAAATTCTCAATATTCCATCAAAAGGGAACAAGTTTTTAACCGTTTCATCGCCTCCGTATTATTAGAAGAAAGACGAGCAGGTAATACTAAATCCGTTGAGTATATGTTACATATCAGGATAGGCAAGAGGCAACAGGAGGAATAGATAATCAGTCTTTAATAACTGGATTTAGTATAAGTATTTCATATATGTTGATTGAGAAACCCTTACCCGGTAATACTTCTATGTTTAGTCATTGTCAATAAGATTGTCCTTATTGACAATGACTAATTACCCGGCAAGTTCGCAGCTTTCTTTTCACTGATTACTGTTTACTGATTACTGTTCACTGAAAAATCAACTCAATAACCAATCTAGATGATCCTGTAAACATTGCTTGAGGTCGTAGCGTTGCTTGATAGTTTCCCTAGCATTCAAACGCAGATTTTGCCAACCCTGGGGATAATTTAACACTTCATCCACGCGATCGGCTATTTGTTGGGGAGAAAAGAAATCCACTAATAAACCATTTTCTCCATCGGTAATTAATTCTCGCACGGGGGGAGTATCGGAACCAATCACCACACAACCCATAGCCATAGCCTCTAACATTGACCAAGAAAGCACAAAAGGACGAGTAAGATAGATATGGGCTGCCGATGCCTGTAAAACCTGTTTATATTGACCGTAGGGCAGAGAACCGGTAAAATGCACCCGGGATAAATCCAAAGAAAGGCTTTCTAACATCAATTGTTTATAGGTTTTGCCGTCCGGTAGAGTTTTCCCATAAGCGACCCGATCCTCCCCGACAATTACGATATGACAGTTAGGCCGACGGGCTAAAATTAGGGAAACAGCCGTCATAAATTGGGGAAAACCGCGATAAGGTTCCATTCCCCGGGTTGCATAGGTGACAATCTCCTTAACACCCGATAAATCTAAACCTATCTCTGGAATCACTAACTGCACATCGGGACGGGGACAGAAATAGTCTGTATCGATGCCATCGTGTAAAACCGTCAGTTTTGGGTGAAATTCGCGGGGAAATTGTTGTTTTTGCCAGATAGTCGGCGATAAACCTCGATCGCAACTGACCAGATCGATCAGGATCGTCGCATTTTTAATTCTAATCCGGGCCTCGGCATCAGCATTAAGGGGGTCCGCCGGATCAAAATCAGCATCGGAACCATGGGCATGATAAAACCATTCAAAATAGGCTAAAAACTTAGTTTTCGGGAAAATATCCTTGATAAATAGACCTGGCCCCCAGCCAGAATGTGCATAGACAATATCGGGATAAAATCCTTGATTTTTCAGTTGTTGGCAAACAGCATAAACCGCTTGACCTTGTAAAACCGCACTTTCAAGGGGACGGACATAATGATGGGTTTGGGGAGAAACAGCGCGACTTTCCTTGTAAATAAATTTTTTTACCCCCGCTATTTCTCCCTCTTGCCTGGTAGTGCCGAAAATCACTTGATTTCCGGGGTCTTGAGCCAAAACCGTGATTAAATGGCGAAATTGGGCGGGAAAATTGGAATGAAGGAATAAAAATTTCATCGCAGATAAACGTTTAGAAAAAGCGATCGCTAATCGTACATTGTCCCTGAAAACGGAGCAGATGATCGCATAATACCAAAGCCATCATCGCTTCCACCATGGGGACGGCCCGGGGTAAAACGCAAGGATCGTGTCTTCCTTTGGCTGCCAGCGTGGTTTCTTCCCCGGTGCGCGTCACGGTTTTTTGTTCTTTACCGATAGTCGCGGTGGGTTTAAAAGCGATGCGGATAATAATATTTTCACCGTTACTAATTCCCCCTTGGATACCTCCCGAACGATTGCTAGTGGTGCGAATTAACCCGTTATCATCGATAAAATACTCGTCATTGTGTTCGCTGCCGGTTAAGAAGGTCCCCGCGAATCCCGATCCGATTTCAAATCCCTTACTCGCGGGTAAGGACATCATCCCCTTAGCTAAATCGGCTTCTAGCTTATCAAAAACGGGTTCTCCTAGACCTTTCGGCACATTTCTGGCTACACATTCCACCACACCGCCGATCGAGTCCTTATTCAGGCGAATTTGGTCGATCAGGGCGATCATTTGGGCGGCCGTTTCCTCGTTGGGACAACGCACCATATTACTTTCCACCTCGTCGAGGGTGACGGTGTTGGGGTCGATGATTGCCTCAATATCTTTAATTCGCTTCACATAACCGATAATCTCGACATTATAGACAGATTTAAGGATTTTTTTAGCGATCGCTCCTGCGGCCACCCGGCCGATGGTTTCCCGGGCCGAAGATCTGCCTCCTCCTTTCCAGTTGCGAATGCCGTATTTTGCTTCGTAGGTGGCATCCGCGTGGGAAGGTCGGAATTTCTCGGCCATTTCGTTGTAATCTTGCGAACGAGCATCCTGATTCCGCACTAAAATAGCGATCGGTGTACCGAGGGTTTTGCCTTCAAAAACGCCCGAAATTATCTCACAAATGTCATTTTCCCGACGCGGGGTCACGATTCTGCTTTGTCCCGGTTTGCGACGGTCTAAATCGATTTGAATCTCCTCTTCGGAAATTTCTAAGCGCGGGGGACAACCATCGATAACCACTCCTACCCCACCCCCGTGAGATTCTCCAAAAGTGGAAACCCGAAATAGTCGTCCGAAAGTGTTACCCATAATCTCAATATCTACTAAGCCTCAAGCTTTTATTGTACCTGAGCGGTTATCAGTGATCAGTGATCAGTTATCAGATGTGAGTTTTTGGTGGACAGTCTTAAGTAGAAAATTGCCGTTTTCTTGTCACTGATACCATTTTTCAAAAGTAATCGCAGAGATGGTTAATTTCCCTTACCCCCACAACCAAAGGGAGAGGGGAGTAAAATGCCGGCTCTCTTATTCTTTGTGTGATAAGTTTAACTTATATAATACCGATCAATCTTTGTGTCCTTTGTGGTTCGTTCCATTTGCTCGCCAGCAGGAATGTATTTTAGAATACATTATTACCCACCAAACCCAAGAGAGTACAATGCCTGCTACGAATAAAGGAAAATAGTATGATTACTGTTTACTGATCACTGTTCACTGATAACTGAAAGGTCTCCTTTCTTCAGGTTAAGATTCCCAAAAAAAGGCTATTCTTTACCTTGATATAGCCTGGCGAAAATTTGATGACTTCCTTGTTAGTCCACACTTATCCTTCTCTTGTCAAGGGTATTTTAATTAAACGTTACAAACGCTTTTTTGCCGACATACAACTGGACAACGGAGAATTAATTACGGCCCATTGCGCTAATACCGGACCGATGACGGATGTATGCGTAGAGGGTCAACCGGTTTATCTTTCTCGCAGTGATAACCCGAAGCGAAAATTAGCTTACACCTGGGAGATGATTCAACTGGGGGAGACTTGGGTGGGGGTTAATACCAATCTTCCTAATCAGGTGGTGAAAAATGCCCTGTTGCAAGGGGTTTTTCCCGATTTGGTCAAAAATGACACCGAGGTGCGATCGGAAGTGGCCTACGGTCAAAATAATGGCAGTAGAATTGATTTTCTTTTGACCCATGGCGATAAATCCCTCACCTATATCGAGGTGAAAAATACCACTTGGAATCAGGGAGAAACGGCACTTTTTCCCGATACTGTCACCACGCGGGGACAGAAGCATTTACAGGAATTAATGGCTTTATTGCCGGCAGCGGAGGCGATTATGCTCTACTTTATTAATCGGGGTGATTGTGACCGGTTTGCTCCGGGGGATAGTAAGGATAATAAATACGGGCAGTTATTGCGTCAAGCAGTGGCTAAAGGAGTCAAGGTTTTACCCTGTCGCTTCCAAGTGACACCCACGGGAATTTATTATTTAGGTTTAGCAGAATTGCAACTGTGACACCAGTGGTTTAGAGGGGCCAGCTTTTGACAAAATCCCCCAGACCGCAACTGACCTTGAAAAGCTTAGAGACACAGTTACCTGTGCCTCTAATGGGGATTTTGTCGATACATATTTGAGGTAATTTGTCAAGGTTTTTGATAACTAATTCCGTGGCGCATTTTCTCTAATTTCTGTTGCACCTGAGCATCGAGAGAATGGAACAAAAAACGCCCTTTGGGACTTTGAGAAGAACTCTGGGATTGTCTCAGACGACGACCGGTTAAATCCACCTCGATTTCCAGACGTTGAGCGGAAATCCACTGGGCCCCATAACCCATAACGGTCATTTTTTGGGCATTATCAGAGGTAGCGACGATAATCCGTCCGATAGCTGGGGCGCGATCGTGCCAAAAATCGGCACAGGTTTTCTCGATATAGGTGTCGGCGGTTTGAGCGTGGGCGGTAAAATAAACCGATAAATGGTTAGTGTAGCGTTCTTGGCTGCTGGGGGTATCTTGAAGGTAGGAATCGAAGACGATTTGGGTTTGATAACCCTGATGGTGCGTGTAACCGATTAAGGTTTCAATTAACTTGTCTCGCGCCGGTTCGAGACCATGGCGATCGCTAATTTTTTTCAGGGACGGCCAAGCGCCGATGACGTTGTAGCCGTCAACCAGCAGAAGGGAACGATCAGAAGAATTAACCATGGCTTTGAGAGTAACTGGTGTAGCATTAAGGGCAGTTCTAAAAAACAGCATCTTAATGATATTAACAAAAAATTTAAGATTCTCCCGCCGCACTTGCCAATAATCTCGCTTTTAATTCTAGGGCATTTCCCTGATCCGTTACCTTGCCCCCCTCCAACAAAAATGCTCCATCGCTGTAATCCAATTCATCAAGGCGATGGGTCACCCAAAGGGCTGTAATCCCCCGGTTTTTGACCAATTTCTGCACTTGAGAGACTAATTCTAACTGAGTATCCCCATCCAAAAGGGCGGTGGGTTCATCAAAGAGCAAAACCTCGCAATGACGAGCTAAAGCGCCGGCAATGGCGATTCTTTGCTTTTGTCCGCCACTGAGAGCATAGATCGGTCGTTTTTCCATTTCTAATAAATTCACCGCCCCTAGGGATTCCCGCACCCGGGCCCGAATTTCCGGCGTGGATAAACCCTCGGATACCAACCCAAAAGCCACATCTGCCCCCACTGTTGGCATAACTAACTGATGGTCGGGATTTTGAAAAACAAAACCGAGGGGGTTAGGTATCTCTATTTCCCCGCGACTAGGTTTTAATAATCCCGCTAAGAGCCGCAGCAGGGTTGATTTACCGCTGCCATTTGTCCCCAACAACATCCAAAATTCCCCTCTGGGAACTTGCAAAGAGCAGCCATTTAATACTGATTTCCCATTCGGCCAGCTAAACCAGAGATCTTTTACTTTTATAGTCATAATTATGAGTTGATCAGTTATCAGTTATCAGTTTTGAGTTTTCAGTAGAAAGTGTTATGTAGGCGCTTGCCGTTTTCTTGTCACTGATTACTGATTACTGCACACTGATAACTGATTCAAGAACTATTCTGTGGCTAAAGCGACAAACCCCGGCGCTCTACCAGTGGAGGCAGCTCCGGATTTTTGTGACACAATCACCGCACTGATCTGATCGCTCAAAACCGCCACCTTTTTATCGGTTTGTTTTTCGCAGGTTAATTCTAATAACTCTGGATTTGGCGATCGCATAGCGTTAATAATTGTTTGATACAAAGCGTCTGCTGCTGCTTCTTCCTTGCGCTGCACGGAAATGGGGATGGGCGAGAGTTTCAGGGTAATATCGATCGAATACATAGTTTAGCGTTCCCTTCCAAAAAACAAGTCAAAAACCATTGTATAGCAGGGGTTGGGAAGTCAGTGATCAGTTATCAGTGATCAGATGTGAGTTTTCAGTTCACTGATTGCTGTTTACTGTGCGGATAACCTTAGGGTCATAACCGATTAAATCTCGGCAGTCGGTGTGCAGAGGCGTTGTTAGCTGGCAATCACTTGCTTGAATGAATTAGCATGGTGCGTTCCCCAAAATCTATCGGTGCAGCAGTAGGAGCCAGATTAGGGAACGCACCCTACAGCGATGGCTAATCTTGGTAATGATAGCGACAGGAAATAATTGTTAGATAATGATCATCGACAACATAGACAAGACGATTAGCTTCATCCGTACGGGACCAAAAACCTGACAAATTCTCTCTCAAGGGTTCAGGTTTACCGATTCCTTCAAAGGGATTGGATAGAGTATCTTGGATCAGCAGATTGATTCTTTTCAGGGTTTTCTTGTCCTGAGATTGCCAATAAAGATAATCTTTCCATGCTTTACTACCCCAAGCCAACTTACGCATCGATTAAATCATGTTCTTGTGTTTTACCTGCTTGATATTCTGCGATCGCTTCTTGCAAATGTTGAGCATTAGCCGGAGATTTTAAGAGATAAACTGTTTCCATCAGACTGTCATAATAACTTTTAGACATGATAACAACATCTTCTGTATCTCCTCTGACAATGAAAGTACAGTTTTTATCATTGGCTACTGTATCTATTACAGATTTAAAGTTTTTTCGGGCTTCACTAAAGTTGACAATGTTGACGCTCATCAGAGTTGTACATGGTTAAGTACAATTGTTATTATAGTTCTGTCCAAATCTGGTCGGCAAAACCCAAAGGCTTCGGGGAACGCACCCTAAAGATGCTATCGCTTGCTCAAAGTCCATAATCTTGGTGCGTTCCCAGGAATTTATTGGCGGAGTAATTAGGGGTTGTCTTGGGGAATGCAGCCTACAAAATCCTGATCAGAATCTACTGCGAGACAATCGCTTGCGTTAAAACAAAATAAGGCGCGTTACATTTTATTAACGCACCCTACAATATCGGCGATCGCACTATACTCTAAAGTTCCGGCGCATTGCGGTTGTTAGATATCTGGCAGCATCAGTATGTTCAAACTCTTTAAATCTATTGATTTGTTAAAACTTCAACAATTTGTGGATGGTAGTCGCTCACACTATGTTTACTTTCAGAGGCACAGTAGATAAATTGCTTATGTACCTCTTCAACACGTATTTCAATGGCAATACGTTGTGCCACTAAGTCCTCTAAATCCGATCCGCACATCCGAACAACTCGCCCCATGACAAACCATCGATTATGTGAATATCCCAATTCAGCACCTGCAATAGCTGCTGCCGATTTAGAATCAAGGTTTCCCAAATGAAAGATGACCTCTAAACGACTAATAATCACGTCGCAGTAATTGAAATCAAAAGAGCCATGCGCCCAATCACAATAGACTAAAGCTACTACCTGCCAGAGTTCTGACTCCAGCTTATGCATAGCATTAAAAACATATTCATTAAGTGCTTCACAAATAACCCAAAGGTCGGATTGATCTTGTATTGATTTAATAAAACGAGCAAAGCTTTCAAGCTTTTGAATATTCCAATCAGTCAAATCTTGAAGATTCTCTGCCCATTCTTTAGCATTGGGGCTAGGTGCAAGATTTTGAGGCTCTGATAAAATTTTGAGCAACGCTCCTCGGAGCGAAACTATACTCTTAAACCTCTTCTTAGGGCTAAATTCAGTACATTTTTCAATAATCATTCCAACTGGACTCTGAATAGAATACTTTTGGTAAGGTACTCGTGGACTACTCCCATATAAATCATGAAGAATGCAGCCAAAAGCGTATATATCTACACTTGGCGTGGAATTCCGAAAATCTTCCGCTTGCTCTGGCGCACAATATCCTGCTGTTCCCCACGCTGAGTCTAGTGATGTTAACTTAGTTGTTGCACCAGTTACAGGCAGCACAAGTCCAAAATCTGACAGTTTCCAGCGTCCTGCTTGAAATAAAATATTTTGTGGTTTTAGATCTCGGTGGACATAACCTAGAGAGTGAAGTTCTTCTAGGGCATTGAGAATATCAGCTAGAGACTCTAGAGGAATTTTATTTTTACTACGAGAATCCTGAATTTCTTCCCAAAAGTTTTTTTCAGCAAGAGGCATGATAAATGACGGATTTTCAGACTCAAGATCTGAGTCTAGAACCGGAATAAAGTAGTCACCACTTAGGGATGACTGCACCCGAACTTCTCTCCGAAATCGCTTCTTCAACTTTGAAATATCAGCAGCAGCAACAATATCTGGAAGCGGATCAAACACCTTTCTTGCAACTATATCTCCGTCTCGCGTTTTGATTTTCTCAACACGACCAAAACCACCTCGACTGATATTTTCCAAAATTTGCATAAGCACAGTTTTTGCTAGAGGACTTAATCAGTAACAACTTTACCAAAAGTTCTATCAATACACTCATAAATCTTACAAGGAATTCTCTGGCTCTCCCTACTGCCAATACAGGGTGTCTAACTATTAATTATACCGCCCCCTGCGATCGAGCAATCCCCTCTATCCTAGTATCCCACTTCCATCGGTCTAACACCCCCTAAATGAAACTTAATAGCGCACTGTGGGGTTTAATCACCTCAATTTGGGGATAGTTACCGCACAGAGGGGTCTAGCATTCCGCTCAAGACGTGAAGACAATAATACCAAGCAATTGAGGCGGCATATCTCCCCAAATCCCCATCTCCCCCCGCAACGCGCACGAAGTGGTCTCCCCCCGCAACGGCTCGACTGAGCATCGCCGAACGTCGCGCAGCAAGTGGTCTCCCGAAAAATTTTAGATTTTTTTAAGATCGACCGAAAAAATATTGGTCATTTTTTCCAATATAGTGTAAGTTAAGAAAAGTAAAGATTTCTCACAATTCTTCAACACATCTGCTCGCCTGCTCGGATAGATGGAGAAGAGAGCGCGGAATCTTAGCAATAATATACATTTTTCGGAGAAAACCCCCATGACCATTGCTGTCGGACGCGCCCCAGAAAGAGGGCTGTTTGATGCTCTCGATGACTGGCTCAAAAGAGACCGTTTCGTCTTCATCGGTTGGTCTGGTTTACTACTCTTCCCCTG
>SFAQ01000014.1:0-15432 GCA_007096525.1 Microcystis wesenbergii Mw_QC_B_20070930_S4
AGCGATCGAAACCCTAATAATTCCACCTTGTCCCTTTTTCGCCACCGCTTCGCCATCCCTTGCCATTTCGAGTGTCAAGATGAACGAATCCCCGGCGCGCTCCATACCCTAACGCCCCGAACCAGTGTTTATCAAGCCAGGCTTGAAACTTAAACAAGGTTGCTAGATTGACCGGACGAATATCAACCGCGCGCCCGTAAAGGTGCTGAGAATTAGACGACCCACCCACGGCGCGGTTAACTTCGGGGGGGCGATACCAGGAAGTGACGACAATTGCAGACCCCCACTCCTCGCGAATTTGAGCAAGTTCGATCGCAAGTTTGAAAATCTCGCGTTCTATGTCGCCACCCGATTGAGGAATCCGGCGCGGGTCGTTTTTAGTTACTTCGCCGACGCTAAAAAAGCGACTGATCTTAAATTGAGAATCATTCCAATTAATTTTCGGAAAAGTCATTCATTGTCCTTATTAGAAGATGTCCATTGAGATAATCCCGCTCCGACTAAAGCGCTAGGCGTAGATAAAGCCAAAATTAATTTTTCCTCTGGAAGAACTAAACTTAAAGCAATAGCGCTCATTAATCCCGAGGCAATAAAAACTAAAGCAATTTGGTTTTTTTGAGACATTCTTGACAAAACAAAGGAAGAACAAGAGCCAACAAAATAAAAATCATAATTTGCCCACTGGTTTAAACGAACAGTATTGATATACTGATTCACGTTATTAATCACTAAGAGAAAACGCTCTTTGTTGGATTAACTACTCCTTTAATGGTTCCTCCTTTAAACCAGCCACTCGGATTAAAATTAGCAGCTTTATTTTTAGCCACTACAATCCTCGCGTAGCGCTTCCGGAGACTCGCACCTGAGTTGTCGTGACTTTCGACACTCCTGACTCAGTAGAGCTTAAACCCTCATAAGTAGGGTCTGCTGAAAAAGTTTGTTGGTGGGGTTAGGAGTCGGTCGTCAGGAGTCAGGAGTCAGTAGCCGGTCGTTTCAGGCTTTGTTGCCCTTCTTTTTTGTACCAGTCTATGTACTACAAGAAGAATAATGCAAGGTTTTTGAATGTACCAATCCTATTTTCTTGCACTAACATCGGATTTTAACAGGTCAAAAGCCTTATTTTAAAAGGGTTTTACCATTATTCAGCAAGCCCTACATAAGCCACTAATTTAGCGATCGATAGCTATAGTCATTTCAATTAAGATTGAGAATATCAATCCCAGAGTTCATAAGGGTTTTGTCGGTTTAGACTGTATCAGACTTATCTGAAATGACTATAACTTACCACTCAACATTTCCCTGACCATTTTAGCGGTAGCAGGGGCCAATAAAACCCCGTTGCGGTAGTGTCCCGAGGCCAGAATAACGTTATCGTATCCGGGCAAATATTCGATGATGGGAGCGGATTTTTTCTCCGGTCGCGGTCGCTTACCGGACCAAGTACGCACGATCGCACCCGCAGCCAAAGAGGGACAAAAAGCGATCGCTTTTTGATACACTTGTTCTAATAAGGCAGTATCCGCGATAATTTCGCCCTTTTCGTCCATAAATTCCACCGTTGCTCCAATCCAGTATTCCGCTCCGGCCAAAGGCAGAATATGCAGGTCATTTCCCGTTAAAATCGGCTTAAAATCGGAACTTTCTAAGGGTTGCGTCAATTTTATCTGCAAAGCTTGCCCTAAAACCGGTCGGATCTCCACTGGATGCCTAAGAGTTGCGGTTAAAGCAGTGGAACCGATTCCCGCAGAAAGAATCAAAAAGTCGCTTTCCTCTATACCATTGGAAGTATAAACGTGGGTGCATTGCCTCAAATTAGAGCCTTGAAGCTCTGTCTTGCCGAAATTTTCAACTTTTAACCCAAATTGACATTTAACCCCCCTTCTTGCCGCAGCATCGACGAGAGCCTCCGTGAGCAGGACCGGGTTAATTTGACGATCCCTGGGAGAATAGATGGCACCATGGAGATGCTCGCTGGCCACGTGGGGACATTTTTGGGTTAAAGTCTCTTTATCCCAGATTTCTAGACAATATCCCTGTTCTTGGCGGATTTGCGCCAACTTGCGCCAATTTTCTTCGTCTTCAGCACTCGATCGCAGTAGGACAATGCCATCACGGTTACAGGGAATAGTCAGTCCGGTGAGGGATTCTAGCTCAGGAAGGAGGGTTTCGTAACGTTTTAAACTTTCTTGCCGCAGTTTCCAGGCTCTACCTTTAGTTTTATGGCTGATAATACCCATTAAAATCCCTAAAGCTGCCCCGGTTGCTCCTTGTCCCAGTTTTTTTTCATCAATGAGGGTAATTTCTAATCCTTCGATGGCGCTTAATTCGTAGGCAATGGTGGCCCCCACTATCCCCGCACCGATGATGACAATTTTAGTCATAAACTCCAGAGGCTATTTTTCTAGTGGGAATAGGACTAAAAAGGGTTGAACAGGTTTCAACCCCGATAATTAATTACAGAACCCGGAAAATGAAAGGATAACGGAAAACCTTATAAGCATCTTTCCAGACTTGCAGGATAGCAAGAATGGGGAGAACAATGTTCACCACAGCAAGAATCGGTAAGAGCAAATAACCGATTAAAACCCAAACTAGAATCCCGGCAATTAGGTAGTATAACCACATATTCAGGTGAAAGTTTAAAGCTTCTTTGGCGTTTTCCTTCACCGTTCCATCATCAGAAATGAAATAAATAGCTAAAGGAATCCCCACCGATACCAGCGTAGCACTCAAAAAGATCGAGGCATGACAAGCCACGGATAGGAGTCTTTTTTTGGTTAAATCTTCACTCATGACCATCGGGTTGATCCCCCTAAAATTGGCGGAGAAAGCGGATATCGCTATTATAACAACGGCGAATATCGTCTATCTCATGTAATACCATAGCAAATCTTTCCACACCAAAACCAGCAGCAAAACCCGTATAGATTTGGGGGTCATAACCGACTGCTTTTAAGACATTGGGATCCACCATACCACAGCCCATCACCTCCAACCATTTGCCTTTCCACTGCACATCTACCTCGGCCGAGGGTTCGGTAAAAGGGAAGTAGGAAGCGCGGAATTTAACCGGTAAATCGGCCCCAAAAATTTGCTTAAGAAATTCTTTAATTGTTCCTTTCAAATCCGTAAAAGTTAGTCCCCGGTCCACCGCTAATAATTCCACTTGATGGAAAACCGCAGAATGGGTAGCATCAACGGTATCGCGACGATAAACGCGGCCCGGGGCCACAATCCGAATCGGGGGTTCGTGACTTTCCATGTAGCGAATCTGCACCGGGGAGGTATGGGTCCGCAATAAACGACCATCACTCAAGAAAAAAGTATCCTGCATATCCCGGGCCGGATGGTCAGCAGGGATATTTAAAGCCTCAAAATTATAATAATCCGTTTCTACCTGCGGCCCGGTGGCGATGCTGTAACCCAGACCGACGAAAATATCGATCATGCGATCAACTGTGCTATTTAAGGGGTGAATTCGCCCTAAAGGACGGCTAAGAGCAGGTAGGGTGACATCGAGGGTTTCCGCCGCTAATTTCGCTTGAATTTGGGCATTATTTAGACTTTCTCGCCGGGATTCCAGCAGCGATTGTACTAATTCTTTGACCTCATTAGCGATCGCACCTATTTGGGGTCTTTCCTCGGCACTTAATTTGCCCATTTCCCGTAAAATCTGCGATAATTCTCCTTTCTTACCCAGATAATTCACCCTTAGCTGTTCTAAGTCTTCTAGGGTTGTTGTTTCTTCGATGGAATTTTCCGCTTTCGCTGCCAGGGTTTTTAGGGCAGTTTCGATCGGATGGGGGGATAAACTCATAATTAGGGCATTTTATGGGGCAGCATTCTAGTCTAGTTTATCTGCTCAGGTGGCGGGAGAGGCAGAATCAATCAAAGCTAATAGCTATGTGCTAGGATGGAGATCGAGAATAAAAGTCGGCACTGCGGCTCGTTGTCAGTATTAATGGTCAAAGCATTTCTGTTTAGTATTGGTTCAGCTAGTTCCCGAAATCTTGGTTCTCTACAAATCTGTTGTTTTTATCTGTGCAAGGATAGGTTTTATGTCAATTTATGTTGGTAATCTCCCTTTCGAGGTTGACCAAGAGGATGTAGCGGAGGTTTTTACCGAATATGGTAAAATTAAGCGCGTTCACCTCCCCATGGATCGGGAAACGAAAAGAAAACGCGGCTTCGCTTTCGTGGAAATGGAAACCCCAGAGCAAGAATCGGCCGCTATTGCCGCTCTTGACGGCGCTCAATGGATGGGACGAGAATTAAAAGTCAATCAAGCTCGTGAAAAAGAACCCAGATCTTCCTTCGGTGCTGGCGGCGATCGCAATCGGGAGCGTCGCTACTAATCCCCGATCGTAACCATTCTAGGTTATCGGAAATTTGGGTTGAAAACCCCGTCCTTTTAGCACGGCTTTGTGCGAGAATAGCTCCAGGTTGCCAACCGTGAGAACGTGAGGAAGCAGGTTAAACTTCCTACTCCGTCATCTCAAAATTTCTAACAGTCAATGGTGTTCAATTAAGTCCAAACTGTAAGAACGCAAAACAATTAAATACTGTGGGACACACAGAAATTTACGCTTGGGGAGTAGTCCATAAGAGTGCTTGCCTTATCGGTGTAGTCGGACTAGACATGAAACCGTAAGACCAAAATTAGCGTTGCTAGTGGAGGCAGGATTCAGCCCAAGAATCTCCGCACTTTTAGGGCGGAGAGTGTCAATGTCAATAGGGGGAGCGAGCGCTCGTTTCCCCGCTTGTCTATCTAATATCCCAAGGAGATTCTTGTGGCTAAACGTCGTAATTTGAAAAAAGAAAAAGCTGAACGCAACCGCGCCTACGCTCGTCAATTCCGGGCTGCCTCTAATCGTACCACCACCAGAGGAGGTAGAGGCGGTTATTCCAGCGATCAAAGACAATCTTCAGAAAATGAAGGGGCAGCCGATACCTAATCTGCTGACTTAGTTAAACTAGCAATAAAAGCCATAGCCTCGCTTTTATTGCTGACTATTCCATCTAAAGTCGCCCCCAAAACCGCCGCAAGTAACGATTTAAACTGGGGACCGGGTTGATAACCCAAAGCTTTAAGGTCATTGCCGTCGATAGGAGCCTCAATCTGCGACCATTTAGTTAAATATCGCCAGATTAAACCCCGAATCCTAGTTTCACTCCTCACCGCCACCAGTAACAAACTAGGAACCCTATAACCATTGAAAAAGCTGACAATTTGACTAATGGGTTGATCATAAGCAAAATTATTGCTAATCTCCCTTTCCATAACTTCTAGTTTTTGTAAACGCTCCACAGTATCTTTGGGCAATTGTAAATTATTAGCGATCGCTATTCTTTCCCCCACAGCCAGAGAAGCGATTAATAATTCCAACCGCATTAACCAAGCATTCACTGGCAATTCCAGACTTAAACAATCTAACCAACGACTGAGACAGCGCAATTGTCGCCATAAAGCCCGATTTAAACTTAAATCCCCGTGTAAACAGTGCAAAGCCCCCAAATCAGCCAACTTTTCTAAGGCAATTTCCCAGTAATCCGCCTCTAAAATATAATTCAACTCCGCTTTTAAACGGGACTGTAAAGCGGGTGCATTCTGATTTTGTTGCCGTGAGCGATCATAAACCCCACTTTCGATCGCGTACCTAATATAGTTTTCTGTCAAGGGTTCAATAACAAATCTTAAGCGAGTGGCAAAACGCACCGCTCGATAGATGCGCGTCGGATCCTCGATAAAACTATTAGCGTGGAGAACCCGGATGTGTTGGGCGCGTAAATCCAACATACCGCCAAAAAAGTCGAGTAATTCCCCCTCTTTCGGCGAAGTTAGGCGAATTGCCAGAGCATTAATTGTAAAATCCCTTCTATACAAATCCTGTCGAATCGAACTAGCCTCCACTTGGGGATTACTGGCGGGATAGGGATAGAATTCCGTGCGTGCCGTGGCGATATCCACCCATAACGAGCCAAAACGCTCATCTTTGTGCCATAACAAAGCCGCCGTCTGAAATTCCCCGTGAATCGATAACCGGGCCCCCGGATAAATTTCCTGTAAACAATTAGCCAATTCCACCCCCGCACCCACACCGGCGGCACGATGGCAGCCATCCACCACTAAATCGATATCCTGTAACAATAAAGAATCCCTTTCTGTGGCTAACAATAAATCCCGCACCGCACCCCCAACCAGATAGAGATGCCAACCGCGTTTTTGAGCGGCAGCGGCGGCAGCTTGCAGGAATGACCATAAAATCGGCTCTAAACGCTCTTTAATCGCTGGTAAAAGACAGGAAACCAACGCAACCCCTTCAAAACGCACCCGCTCATTTTGATGAATCTGTCTTAATACATCTGTACGAGTGACGATACCGACTAACTGCCCATTTTCTAGTACAGGTAAACGCCCCAAATCATACGTTACCATCAGCGACTCGATTTCCTGAAGAGAAGTGTCGGGGGTAATAGTTTTCGGATTACAAGTCATGTATCCCTTCACAGGAGAGCGAGAAAAGCCGTGATGGAGAGCTAAATCGAGGTCACGACGAGAAATCACCCCAACTAAGCGATCCTGCTCATCCACCACCGATAACCCCGAATGGCCGTAACGGAAAAGGATGCGCTCGGCTTGAGATATGGAAGTATCGGGACGAATTGTCCGCACCGGAGAAGACATTAAATCCCTAGCGGTGGGAGAAGGAGGAATTTGGGCAATTAAGTCCCCCAGCAGTTGGTTTAACTGTTGAACTGGCTGAACATCGCGAAAACTCACCGAAGCGGCCTGAGCATGACCACCGCCGTTATAGGGGGAAAAAAGCCGATATAGATTCACCCCATCGATTCTAGAGCGACCAATCACAGTTAAACGCTGTCGGGAATTATCTTCCTCGTCTTTACTATAACTATGCCCAAAAAGTAGCGCATCACTATCGGATAATTCCAGTAGGCGCTCGGCCACACTAGACAAACCGGGGATAAAATCGGCAGTATGGAGGAGAACGTGGGCGATTTTACGGCCATGGATCGTTTTAATCTCCAGATTTTCCCAAGCAAGGCTAAATAACTCCTGTAAGCGGGGGGAAAAACTCGGTTGACAGTATTGGGCGATCGTTTTAATGTTAGCAGCACAGGTCATTAACCAAGCCAAAGCATAGGCATCCCTAGGGGTACTACCGGCAAAAGTCAGGGAACCCGTGTCAACGTGAATACCGAGCGCCATTACCGTCGCTGCCATCGAGTTTGGTTGAATATGGGCTTTTTGTAAAGCTTCGACAATTAAAGTCGTGGTAGCTCCCACTGCCTCTAAATGGACGCTAGAGGCATGAATATCGCTTTCACTATCCAAATGATGATCATACAATTCGATCGCCTGTAAATGCCCTAAATCGAGCCACTGGGAGGCTTTTCCCAGACGCTCCCGCCACTGATTATCAACGATAATTAAAGAGCGAATACGGTCCGGATTGACACTACGCATTTCAATTAAAGCGAATTCATCCCGATGCAGGGCCAAAAATTCCCTCACCGTTGGGTGCGCTCCCCCGGTTAACACAATGCGACTACCCGCTTTCAGCAACGATAAACCTACCGCTGCCCCCAAAGCGTCAAAATCCGCCGTTTGATGACATAAAATTAAATCCATAGTTTTTTTGAGGTTTTAGGGGTTGGGGGTTAGGGGTTGGGGGTTTTGGGGTTTTAGGGTTTTGGGGCATTAGTTGAATTTCCCCATTTCCCCACCACCTGTCCCCTATCCCCTAATCCCTATCTCTTATTTCCATTAAGTAACAAAATTTGGTAGGGTTGAAAACTGCGAGAGTAAGTTGCTCCAAAAGAGGTAAAATCAGGATACATCCGAGAGCCGATGACCTTGAAGATGGGCGCAAGCAACCCGTAAATCCATAACCTAAATGGTTCAAAAATATGGTAGTAGCGAAGATGTTGATCTTTCAAGCGAGGTAGTCAATTAGGATATGTGCAAAAGTAAGTTCAAATGCCTTGTGGCTATGAACTAAAGGGCTTGCCGTTTAGACCTTGGATGTCCTTATTCTTTGAGCGGAAGTAAACCACTCATTTAACAAGTCCTTCCAAAACTTCAGTTGTCTATAACTCTGGAGAACGGTACTATATCAGGGAGAATTATCTAATATCAAGTGTTTTAGGAGAACCCAATCATGTCTATTGTCTTTCAATTTTTTCTCATTGCCCTAGTTTTATTTTCCTTGCTGATGGTGATTGGTGTTCCCGTTGCCTATGCTTCCCCCCAAAACTGGGACCAATCGAAACCCCTTCTCTATGTTGGTTCGGCAATTTGGGCGATTTTAGTCGTTGCCGTCGCTATTTTAAACTTTTTAGTGATTTAGTCTTGAGCAGGAGAACGGGAGTCAGGAGGAGATAGGGTGATAGGGTTTTGGGGTGATAGGGTGATGAGACAGCTTCCCCCACTTCCCCACTTCCCCACTTCCCCACTTCCCCACTTCCCCACTTCCCAATTCATAATTCATAATTCATAATTCCCACTCCTATCCCCTTCTACCTATGACTGTTTTTGAGGGAAATTTTACCGAGGATATATCCTCTTGGCGCTTTGCGATCGTGATTGGTCGTTTTAATGATCTCGTCACTGATAAACTGTTATCAGGCTGTCAAGACTGTCTCAAGCGTCACGGGGTTGATGTTAATCCCGATGGCACGCAAGTGGATTATATCTGGGTACCAGGTAGCTTTGAAGTGCCAATGGTAGCCCGTCAAGTCGCCCTTTCCCACCGTTACGATGCCGTTATTTGTCTAGGGGCAATTATTCGCGGCCAAACGCCCCATTTTGACTACGTTGCTGCCGAGGCTGCTAAGGGTATTGCTGCGGCCGCTTTTCAGACAGGTGTTCCCGTTGTCTTCGGTATTCTCACCACTGATACTCTACAACAGGCCCTCGAACGGGCCGGTATTAAAAGTAATTTGGGCTGGAATTATGCCCTATCTGCCCTAGAAATGGCTAGTCTCATGCGTCAATTGCGCCCCCGGGATGAAAATAAACCCCTAGAATTATTGGAAAATAATCCCCAACAGGCACTGATAGAAGGCTAACAAAATTCCCCCAGCATTTAGGATTTTAGTTGTCCCCACTCCCCAAGAGTTCCACTAATGAGCGAAGCCCAACAGAACAAATATATTAACCAACTCAGACGGCAATTAGTCAACGCTGTCGAGAGAATCAAGACTCTGGAATTAGATTTAGAACCAGAGGGGCGGATTACGGAAGCTTTTGACGCTATGGAACGGCATATAGATGAAAAATTCGCCGCAGTGGATGAAAAATTCGCCGCAGTGGATGAAAAATTCGCCGCCATTGACAAGCGCTTTGATCGTTTGGAACATCAGTTCAACCGACTACAGGCTAAGATAGAAGTGGTTCTCGAAGCTATTACCGGTTTGGGGGATTTGCCAGAAGATGAATCATTGTAAAAAAATGCTCCAAACCACTTGACAAATGCTCTGAGATTTGGCATACTCAGGGAAGTGTGAAAAAAAGGCTTGCGGGCATAGCTCAGTGGTAGAGCGTCACCTTGCCAAGGTGAATGTCGCGCGTTCGAATCGCGTTGCCCGCTTGAAAAAATCTTGAAATAGATCTTAAGATTAGTAGGAATAATTTAGGGATATCCCTTAAGATGGGAATTACCCGTGAGAAACAGGTTTCAGGATTTTGGGCAACCATTGAATCCCTGAGCTATTGCTCACGAGCGACTAAAAACAACCGTTTATAAACAAAAAATTAGCTTGTGCGACCGCATAAATATACCAAAATCGACCAACACCAAGACTATCCTTGTCCCTGTCGTCGGAAAGGGACATTATGCCCGATTTTATTGACCGATGCCTTTGGTTGCGATCGCTGTCAACAGATATTTGTGGTACAGGAAAACGGCCAAATTATCGAACAATTAGCCCCCCACTATCCCTATAAACGCACTTGGCGCTGGACGGGATTTCGTTGGGTGAGTATGAATCAGCGGCTTGGGCAAGAGGTATTACCCCTAATGATGGGGATAATTCTGTTATTATCGATCGTGTGGCTACCCTTAATTTTGAAATCACCGCCGGGGGTAAGCGTGATTTTTGGGGCAATTCTAGTTATGCTATTAGTGATTTTGCCCGCATTCATCTTTTGGTTAGCCTATCGACGCTAGACAAGAATCTATGATCGAAAGTTCCTCCACCCCCCCCCTGACGATCTTTAAGCAAGCATACAATGCTTTTCTGGCTCTAGGTCAATTTAATGGCAACGAAAGAAATCGCGGAGTAATTGCGATCGCTAAGGGCATTAAAACTGGCTTTGATCGCATTTTAGAAGCCAATACCCTCGATTTAGAAGTCAGTCGAGAGATGGCCGTCTCAGAACAAATGATTCGCTGGTTACGGTTAACTCCCGAACGTTTAGAGACGACGGTGGAGGTATTGCAACAACTAGCGGAAGCATCGGATCCGCTGCAACAGGTAATTAACGCAGCCTATCAACTTAATCCGTCCCAAACCTATTGCCAAAGGATGCCTTTAGGAGTGATTGCCTTCGTCTATGAAGGTTTTCCCGAATTAGCAATGGTAGCGGCGGGATTTTCCCTAAAAAGTGGCAATAGTTTGATTATTCGCGGTTCCAATGCCTCTAGTCATTCCGATGGGGTGATTACGGAAATCATCCAAGAAGCATTGCAAGATGTGGGTTTACCCGTGGATTGTGTGAGTGGTTTACCCTGTGATTCTAGTCCCTCCCTAGAGGAGTTGCTGACCCAGGAAAATTATGTTAATTTGATTATTCCCTACGGTCGGCCTAGTTTAATCGGTCGGGTAAGTCAATTGGCCACGGTTCCCGTTTTGCGCGCAGCCATGGGAAACTGTTATTTGTATTGGTCTCCTAGTGGCGATTTGGAGTTAGCTCGTCAGGTAATTATCGATAGTCATGGCAGCATACCGGATCCGGTTAATGCGATCGAAAAAGTTTTAATTAGTCCCCATCAGAATTCTTCGACTTTAAGTCGTTTGTTTAAAAGTTTGCAGGAAAAAGGCTTTAAATTGCGGGGAGATACCCGATTAGCGGCGGATTTTCCGGAACATTTAACCATTGCTACCGATAATGATTGGCAAAGACCCTATTTAGAAAAAACCCTGGCCTTTAGGTTAGTGGATACCCTCACTGATGCGATCGCTTGGATTAATAAGTATAGTAGCGGTCATGCGGATTGTATTGTCACCGAATCCTATCGAGAAAGTCGTCAATTCGCCATGGAGTCCGATAGTGCTTTAGTTTATATCAATTCTTCACCCCGATTTGATCGCAATCCCAAACAGGGAGAATCGGTATTTTTGGGCATTTCCAACCAAAAAGGCCAGCGCCGGGGGTTAATCAACCTAGAAACCTTTACCACCCTTAAACAGGTAGTGCAGGGCTAGTTTTTTTCAGTGATCAGTCCACAGTGAACAGTAATCAGTGAACTGAAAACTCACATCTGATAACTGATAACTGGTAACTGATAACTGAGAAAACGGTAGCAATTTCTACCAAAAGTCAGAATAAAATTCGTTATTGTCATAAGGTCATGAGGGAATGTAATTAAAACGAGAAAGAATGCGGATCGAGCAATTGCAAGCCTTTTTAGCCGTAGCCGATACGGGCAATTTTGGTCAAGCCGCGCGCCAGTGTGGAGTCACCCAATCGACTATCAGCCGCCAGATTCAATCCCTAGAAACCGATTTGGGCTTACCTCTTTTCCATCGTACCGCCCAAGCGAAGTTAACCATTGCTGGGGAGAAATTACTGCCCCGGGCGAAACGGATTTGTCAAGAGTGGGCGAATGTTCACGAGGAAATCACTGACCTACAGGCAGGAAAACAGCCAGAATTGTGCGTGGCGGCGATTCATTCCGTGTGCGCCCATTATTTACCGCCGATTTTGCCGAAATTTTGTGCTGAATACCCGGAAGTGCAGTTAAGAGTTACCGCCCTAGGCAGCGATCGCGCCTTAAAAGTGCTGCGGGATGGTTTAGTAGATGTGGCGTTGGTAATGAATAATCGTTTTCTCACCTCTAGCCCGGAGATGGTGGTCGAGGTATTATACCAAGAAGCGATCGAAATTCTCATGGCCGCTAATCATCCCCTCGCCCAATACAAAGAAGTGCCATGGTCGGAATTAATCCCCTATCCGCAAGTGGTTTTCAAAGATGGCTACGGAATGCAAAGATTAGTACAAGAATGGTTTTCCCGTCAGGATGCCCACCTAAAAACTGTCATGGAATTAAACACCCTTGATGCTTTTCGCGGTGTGGTGCGTCAGGGTAATATTATCGCTCTGCTGCCCCAATCTGCCCTGATGGAGGCTCGCAGCGATGTCACCCTCGCCATTCGTCCCCTTCGACTTGGCTCAGGACAAGCTCTTGCTTCCCCTAGTGGCGAAAATCCCCATCTTAATAATGGTAAATTTAGTCATCGTCTCACCCGTCAGGTAGTCCTTGTCACCACCAGCGATCGCCTACAGATACCACCGATCGCTCATTTTTGTCAATTAGTGCGGCAAATGAAGCAAAGTGTGGTTAAAAGCTTAGAAAACCACCCTGTCCAGCCTTAGCAATCCCAATCAATCCCATTTACTTTTTATTTTCTTCCTTGAGATGAGCGATACTTTTCGAGAATTACTAAAAGCGATCGGTAGTGGCACCCATACGGGCAAAAATTTAACCCGTTCTGAAGCGGCAATGGCCACCAAGATGATGTTAACCCAAGAAGCAACTCCTGCTCAAATCGGTGCTTTTATGATTGCCCATCGCATTAAACGCCCCACCAGCGATGAGTTAGCGGGAATGCTTGATGCCTACGCCGAGCTTGGGCCGCAAATAACCCTAGAATCAGCCTCTTTTCAGCATCCGATCACTATTTTTGGCAATCCCTACGATGGACGCTCTCGCACTGCCCCAGTTACTCCGATCACTACTTTAATCTTAGGGTTGGCGGGGATTCCCGTAGTCCTGCACGGGGGCGATCGAATGCCGACTAAATACGGTATTTCCCTCAAGGAAATCTGGCAGCAATTAGGAGCAGATTTTAGTCAATTATCCTTAGCAGCAGTGAAAGACTGTTTAATCACCACGGGATTGACTTTTTTCTATATTCCGCGCCATTTTCCCCTAGTACAGAATTTTGTTACCTATCGGGAGCAAATCGGTAAACGTCCGCCCATGGCCACGGTAGAGTTAATGTGGTCGCCTTTTGTCGGTAATATTCATCAAATATCGGGTTTTGTTCATCCCCCCACCGAGGAGCGTTTTCGCGAAACTTTTGCCCTGAGAAATATCTCTCACTTCACCACCGTGAAAGGATTAGAGGGGAGTTGTGATTTAGCCTGTAATCGGACGGCGATTATTGGTCTGGGAAATCCCACCGATCCCCCTTCCTTTCAGCGATTTTTCCTAAATCCTCGCGATTATGGCTTCTGTCCCTCAGATTATCCCCTCGAATCTTTAGAAATGCTCACCGCTAAATTAAAGGGTTTATTAGCCGGAGAAAATAATGAATTAACCGATGCGGCAATTTTTAACGGTGGTTTTTATCTTTGGCGCTGTGGAATTGCCCCGGATATCCCCACCGGTTTCCAGCAAGCACAACAATGTTTACAGTCGGGAAAAGCCCTGGCTAAACTAGAACAGATCAGTAATTATCTGGAAAATCAGGAATAGATAGGAATAGGGCTGTAGGGGAAATTACTTCTAAATCAATCATTAATTCGAGAAGTTGGGCCAAGAAGGTAAACCCCAGACTTGCTATAACTTCTAGGTTTAAAGATCAATACTTTTGAGAAAAAAATTTTCCCGACTGCATCATTTCCTCGCTTAATTGGGAAATCTATGACTACGGTGAACGATTTAGAAGTTTCTAATTCCTATCACAGTCGCCCGTAGAGAAGCCGCCATGTCTGCAATTAATCCCTCGACGCTCGAAACTGAATGTATCTCTCCCTCTTTTTCTGTCCTAAAATTGAAGGAAAACTCGATCGACCTAGATGAAGATTTTCTCGGCAGTGATTTAGAAGATGATTTAGTATCTAGTCCCGAAAAAAGCTACAGCAAAGGGACAACTACTGATTTAGTACGTTTATATCTACAAGACATTGGCAGAGTGCCTCTACTGAAACAGGAGGAGGAAGTTGAACAAGCGCAACGGGTGCAGCGTCATCTGTCTTTACTGAAATTACGCGCCACCGCCGTTAAACAAGGTGATGCACAAGTACAGCAATTTGTCAAGTTAATTGAGATTTGCGATCGGCTAACCGCTCGATCAGCCCATCGTCCCTCCCTAGAACGTTGGGCAAAAACTGCCCAAATCAGCGTTTCTGAGTTAAAAAATGCTTTAAAAGCAGGAAAACAGCGTTGGGCGCACCTAGCGGGCTTAGAAGTGGGGGAATTAGAAGAAATTATTGCCCTTGGTACCCGTGCCAAAGAACAGATGATCAAGGCGAATTTACGTCTAGTGGTGTCGGTGGCCAAAAAATATCAGAATCGCGGTTTAGAATTATTGGATTTGATTCAAGAGGGAACCCTGGGTTTAGAACGCGCCGTCAAGAAATTCGACCCCAGCAAAGGCTATCGTTTTAGTACCTATGCCTACTGGTGGATCCGTCAAGGAATGACGAGAGCGCTCGCAACTCAAAGCCGGATTATTCGCTTACCGGTTCATATTACCGAAAAACTCAACAGAATTAAGAAGGCACAAACGAAAATCTCGCAAATGCGCGGTCGCACTGCGACCGTAGAGGAAATTGCCCAAGAGTTAGCTCTGACTCCTGAAGCAGTGCGGGAAGTGTTGATGAAAGTGCCGCGTTCGGTTTCCTTAGAAATAAAAGTAGGTAAGGAAAAAGATACGGAATTATTAGACCTTTTGGAAACCGAAGCACTGTCTTCAGAAAATCATCTTGTCTATGAATCTTTGCAAAGAGATATGAGAGAACTATTGGCAGATTTAACCGCTCGTGAACGAGAAGTGATTGAATTGCGCTATGGTTTTCTCGATGGTAAATCCCATTCTTTGGCTGATATCGGTCGCACTTTGGAATTATCCCGGGAAAGGGTACGACAAATTGAGTCGAAAGCGTTGCAAAAACTGCGTCAATCCAGGCGACATCATCAAATTCGCGATTATTTTGAAGCGTTGAGTTAAGTAGCTGGTTATAATTAAATTGAAGATAGATTTTGGGTTCGATCCCCCCCACCCCCCTAGGGCTGTTTCATTCTCCCATCAGAATATCAAAAGTAAAAGCGATCACTGTCTTGGTAAAATGAGAAGTGACCGCCAACTTTTTAAATATATGTTGAGCTTAATAGAAAAACTGAAACAAGTCAAGGACTTTCGGAAAGATAAAGGAAAAAGACACCCTTTATGGATAGTATT
>SFAQ01000140.1:0-12888 GCA_007096525.1 Microcystis wesenbergii Mw_QC_B_20070930_S4
TCTGGCTAATAGCAATAGTCTTTTTTCTTAGACATAAGTTTTCTTAATTAGTTTCTCTAAGTATTTTGTATCAGATGTTACTAAATACTCTGGTTATTCAAACTTTTCCATCTACTGAAATTACTCGTTAAGATTGCAGGGGAGTACTGGAGCTGCGGAGCAGGGAGAAGCCGTTTGAGCATTTGTACTAAAATTTTCCCTACTCAGTTTAAATTCAGTACAGCTTATTAGTTTAAGAAAGTTTCAGGCTTATCTAGGATTAGGATATTCTGATCAGGTTTCTGGTGATACTTCTGCCAAACAGGACAAGGTTAAAAAGTCTTGGAAAGGTTCCGACTTGGTACGTTCTCACTTGTCTGCTCACGCACTGGTGACTATTTGCCACCATAAACCCGCTAAAACCGAGATTATTGGCAAGCTTAAGAATGCTTGGCAAAATTCGAGAAGTCATACCTATTACAAAAGAGACGACAAAACCGCGCAAAAAATCGAGATTAATCACGATTTGCCAAGCTTAAAGGCTTTAGGTCAAGACGGACTGTGCCGTTTGCTGTTTGACGAGACTCGTCGCCTCTATCAACTTTTAACGGCTAATTTGGTAAAGTGATGCGCGCGACAAAATCGCTGAAAACTTGACGGATTTCCTGACCATTGCGATCGCAATAGGCCACCTCGATCCACTGATGACGGGGGACAAAACCGCGCCAATTGGGGACACTCAGACAACCTTCCCAACCCTTGACCATTTCCTCGCTCACCTGCAAAATGCGAGGATTAATAAACCTCTTGCATAATTAATTTTTCAGGGTTCAAAAACGGCAAAAATAAGGATTAAATGGCATAAAGTCTGTAAATAGACCATTTAACTGATTATTATTCCTTCTTAATTCTCCTGACTACTGACTACTGGCTACTGACTCCTAACCCTAACAACAATTTTTGATTTTTACAAGAGGATTAATCATGGCAGTGGGTGGCATCATCGGATCGTCGGGATAACGAGGATTGGGGTGAGAAGCAACGATAAACAGACGTAGAGACCGAGCAACTTGGGGCGCTGCAATTCCCACCCCGTGGGCAGCTTGCACGGTGGTAATCAGGGAATCGATCAAATTTTGACAGTCAGAATCGAGAAGATTATCGAGTGCTGGTGCTTTTTGCTGTAGAATTGGATTTCCTAATTGGGTGATTGTTAAAACTTGTGTCATCTGTCTAAAGATTAATTGTTTCCCTCTGAAAATCATTTTATCTTCAGGGGAAAAATCTCGCTAAACTGATAAGGTTTCCCCGCAGCAGCACTAGATCAACTTTGTTAATCAAAATTAACCGTGGATAGCAGCGCCCAACAACTTTGGCATAATCTCCTAGAGCGTCTAAAATTACTATTAACCCGTCCCGCTTTTGAAACTTGGTTTCAAACGGCGACGGTTAAAGAATGGCAAAACGATCGCTTAGTAATTCAGGCTGCCAATCCTTTTATTCTTAACCATCTTCAGAAAAATTATCTGTCAACAATTGCCGAAGTAGTGGAGGATATCGTCGGTTATCCGGTCGAGATTCAACTAACGGCACAACAGGGGGATTCGATCACTATCTTCCAGCCTAACAGTAGCTTAGAATCAGAATTACCGCCCAGTAATCAACTTAACCCTAAATATAATTTTTCCCGTTTTGTTGTCGGTCCAACTAATCGCATGGCCCACGCGGCTGCTTTAGCGGTAGCGGAATTACCCGGACGCGAATTTAACCCGCTTTTTCTCTGTGGTGGGGTGGGATTAGGTAAAACCCATTTAATGCAAGCTATCGGTCATTATCGTCTAGAATTATATCCCCAATCCAGGGTTTTTTATGTATCGACGGAACAATTTACGAATGATTTAATCACCGCTATCCGTCAAGATAGTATGGAAAGTTTTCGTAATCATTATCGCCATGCCGATATATTATTAGTGGATGATCTGCAATTTATTGAAGGAAAAGAATACACTCAAGAAGAATTTTTTCATACCTTTAATACCCTGCACGAAGCGGGAAAACAGGTGGTTTTAGCCTCCGATCGCCTCCCCAAACAGATTCCCAGTTTACAGGATCGTTTAATTTCTCGCTTTTCTATGGGATTAGTGGCCGATATCCAAGCACCAGATATAGAAACTCGTATGGCAATTTTACAAAAAAAGGCCGAGTACGAAAATCTGCGTCTCCCAAGAGACGTTATCGAATATATTGCCGTTAATTATACTTCTAATATTCGCGAATTAGAGGGGGCATTAATCCGGGCTACTACTTATATTTCTATCTCCGGATTGCCGATGACGGTAGAAAATATCGCCCCGGTTTTAAGTCCACCAATGGCCAAAATTGCCACTTCTCCCGATATTATTATGGCGGTAGTAGCGGAAAAATTTCAACTCTCGATCGCTGATCTAAAGGGAAATTCTCGCCGACGAGAAATTAGTTTTGCTCGACAGATTGGGATGTATTTGATGCGTCAACACACGGATTTAAGCTTACCGCGCATTGGCGAAGAATTTGGCGGCAAAGATCACACCACCGTTATTTATAGCTGTGATAAAATCAACCTTTCCCAACATCAAGATCGACAATTACAAGAAATCTTAGCCCAATTAATCGAGCGAATTAACTCCCTCAGTCGCAATCAGTAGTCGGGAAATGAGGAGATGGGGTTTTTCAGTGAACAGTAATCAGTGACCTGAAAACTCACATCTGATAACTGATAACTGATAACTAATAACTGAGATTAACTACAGGGGAATAAACTGGCAATTGTAGCGAGGAGACGAGAGGTCATGGGTAAACTATCGATCACCATAGCTGTACATAATAACATCATGTAAAGAATGGAATATTTAAACAGCGATCGAGCCATGTCCCGATCAAAAGGATTCTGTTTTAATCGCCAAGCTTTTTTCAGGAAAACAAACCCTAAAACCAAAGCCGCTACACCATAAACCACACCACAGGCAGCCAAGGGATAAATCAGGAGGAAAGTGAAAGGAACAACGATTAAAGTATAGAGCCAAATCTGCTCGCTAGTGGCTTCTTCTCCTTTAACTACGGGCATCATCGGGATATCTACTTCTGCATAATCATCCTTGATCATTAAAGCTAAAGCCCAAAAATGGGGAGGAGTCCAAAGGAAAATAATGGCGAATAAAATCCAAGGAATCCAACCGAGATCGCCCGTTACTGCCGCCCAACCGACGAGGGGAGGAATCGAGCCAGCTGCGCCACCGATAACAATATTTTGGACACTATGACGCTTGAGCAGATGGGTATAAATCAGCATATAAAATGCGATGCCGGTCATTGCTAAAAATCCGCTCAAAGTATTGACAAAAAAGACAAAAATTGCTAGGGAAAGGGAAGCTAAAACGAGGGCAAAAATGAGGGCGTGGAGGGGTTGCACGCGGCCGGAGGGAATAGGACGGGCGCGAGTACGAAGCATGGTGTGATCGATGTCGCGATCATAGATGCAGTTTAAGGTTTGAGCGGCGGCGGCGGCGAGAGTGCCACCGAGGAGAGTAAGAAAGAGTAAGAGGGGGGAAACCTGACCTTTAGAGGCGATTTCCATGGCAGCGGCCGTGGTAATCAGCAGTAGAGGAATAATTCGCGGTTTAGTCAGTTGATAATAACTTTTAGCGACTTGTAAAAAATTATCGTGGTGGCGAAGGGCTTGAGTTCCAGTCATCGTGATTAAATCCTTAGAGATGGCTTATAGGCGCGAAAGAACGATCGCGAAGGGCAAAAGTGGTAAAAGCGACGAGGGTTCCCACCAATAGCGCACCGATGCTGTGGTGGGTAATGGTTAAGGGTTCCACCTGGAGATGTAGTTTCAGGGTGGCAACGCCTAAAAACACCTGTAGGGCGACTAATCCCCCGGCGCTAAAAGCTAGTTTTTTGAGGAGAGGATGGATAGCGGCAGCTCGCCAAGCGAAGAAAACTAGGGTTAAAACCGAGATAGTGGCGGGAAAAACCCCGATAATGTGGCTATTCATCACGGTGCAGAGTTGGGAAACCGTTAAACACTGATGGGCCGCCCAACGGGAACCGACGAGACCGCCGAGGAGACATTGCAGATAAACTAGAGCGGTGGCGACTATTCCCATCCCAGTTAGTTTCCCGACTGTACCTGTGCCACGGTAGGGAGTCAGACAAATAGCAATGACGATTAGGGTGGAGAAAAAGAGCAAAGCTGTGGCTAAATGGGCGGTTACGATGTCAAATCGCAGTAATTGGGTGACGGTTAATCCTCCCAGGACTCCTTGCAGGAGAATTAAAGCCAAGGCAGCGATCGCAGATGGCAACAGCCAGGGGGGAAGATGGCGACGATACCACCAAGACAGACCGACGAGAGCTATTGTACTAAACCCGATCAAAGAGGCATCGAGACGGTGAAACCACTCCAGAAATACCTGTAGATTCATCTGCTGACTGGGAATCCATTGACCGTAACAGAGGGGCCAATCGGGACAAGCTAAACCAGCGTTCATAACTCTGGTGGCAGCGCCCACCACCATGAGGGCGAAAGTAGCGATCGCAATTTTCCAGACTAAGCGGCGCATCCACACCTGAATATTGCCGGTTTCTCTTCGGGGTGTCGGGTTAAAAACAGATTCGGTCATCGGTTTGCCTGTTCTCAAGGAGTCTGTCATCAAAGATACTGGCTTGGTTTGCCAGTTAGTTAAGTAGGTAGGCACAATTATTTGTAGGATGGGTTAGCGCACTTCGTAACCCATGCGGGCGTTGGGTTTCATGCTTCAACCGTTCGGCTGAGCTCACGGCCGAAGCCCAACCTACGTTCATCTTATATACTGGTAAAACCTTTTAGATATTCTTTAGATTTCTGGCCATTTCCGTTACATTTGTTTACATAAACTCAGAATAAAACATAAAAATTAGTTATTTTAAATACTTTCCCTGAAAACGATCCCAAAGAAAAGATAAAATTCTCAGAAGATGCTGGTTAAATTTCCCATCTATAGGGGAATCATGTTTTAGCCTTGAATAAGTAGCCACTATTAAAAATATTGAAAAGACCGTGAAAATTCCCAGCAGTATCCTGACGCTCGTACTCGGGATCGCCTTGACCTTAATTAGTCTCTGGTATGGCCAAAATCATGGCTTAATGCCTGTGGCCGCTTCCGAAGATGCTCAGGAGATAGATAATATCTTTAATCTGATGATGACCATCGCCACGGGACTATTTTTAATAGTTGAAGGCGTGATTATCTATATAGTGATTCGCTTTCGCCGTAAACCGGGGGATCAAACCGACGGGCCGGCAGTGGAGGGCAATGTCCCCCTAGAAATCTTCTGGACAGCCATCCCGACGGTAATCGTCTTTATCCTTGCCGTCTATAGCTTCGAGATTTATAACAATATCGGCGGTCTAGATCCCTTGATTTCCAAGGGTAGCAAAGGAGAAATCGCCCACCACGGTCATCACCACGGTACGATGATGGCCCTGGGCGGCGATCGCAGAGTAGCCCTAGGAATCGGCAATTCCTACGATGGTGAAGGAGTTCCCCCCCTAGTGGTCAATGTCAAAGGTATTCAATACGCTTGGATCTTCACCTATCCCGAAACCGGCATTGTTTCCGGGGAACTGCACGCTCCCGTCAATCGCCCCGTGCAACTGAATATGGAAGCGGGAGATGTGATCCATGCTTTCTGGGTTCCCCAATTGCGTCTAAAACAGGACGTTATCCCCGGACAGGAAACGGTTTTATCGTTCACATCCAACCAAATTGGTCAATATCCGATCATTTGTGCGGAACTTTGCGGGGCCTATCACGGTGGCATGAAATCTAGCTTTGTAGTTCACTCCCAAGGGGATTACGACCAATGGGTGCAGGATAACACAATCGCTGAAGTTGACAGCGATCAAACCGTAGCCATGACCGCTAAAGATCGCTCTGATAGTCAATATTTGACCCCCTACACCGAAGAAATGGGCATAGACGCTGAAATCCTCGCCCAAGTTCCCCATCAGCACCAAATGTAATTTTTCTTGTCATCTAAAATCTTGGCATTATGACAGCATCAACGGAAATAACCACCCCAGCAACCGTTCCCGAGGTGATCCATCACCGCAAGTGGACAGATTACTTTACTTTCTGCACCGATCATAAAGTCATCGGTATTCAATATCTGGTGACTGCCTTTCTTTTCTTCTTTATTGGCGGTGCTTTCGCGGAAGTGCTGCGGACGGAATTAGCCACTCCTGACCCCGATTTTGTCTCCCCAGAACTATATAACCAATTCATGACCATGCACGGAACGATCATGATCTTTCTTTGGATCGTTCCGGTTGGGGCAGGTTTTGCCAATTATCTCATTCCCCTGATGATTGGGGCCGAAGATATGGCTTTTCCTCGTCTTAACGCTGTGGCTTTCTGGCTTAACCCCCCCGGCGGGCTGCTATTATTATCCAGTTTCTTTGTCGGCGCTCCCCAGTCCGGTTGGACTTCCTACCCACCTTTGAGCTTAATTAGCGGCAAATGGGGGGAAGAATTGTGGATTTTGAGCCTTTTATTGATCGGGACTTCTTCGATTTTAGGCTCGATTAATTTCATCACCACAATCCTGAAAATGCGGATTCCTGAGATGGATTTGTACAGTATGCCGCTATTTTGTTGGGCAATGCTGGCCACCTCGACTCTGGTACTGCTTTCCACCCCCGTTCTTGCTTCTGCTCTTGTTCTCTTGTCCTTTGATTTAATCGCTGGCACGAGCTTTTTTAATCCTGCCGGCGGCGGCGATCCGGTGGTTTATCAGCATATGTTCTGGTTTTACTCCCATCCTGCTGTTTATATCATGATTTTGCCCTTTTTCGGCACGATCTCGGAGATATTACCGGTTCACGCCCGTAAACCGATTTTTGGTTATCGAGCGATCGCCTATTCCAGTCTCACCATCTGTTTCTTGGGTTTAATCGTTTGGGCCCACCATATGTTCACCAGTGGCACCCCCGGCTGGTTACGGATGTTTTTCATGGCGGCAACTATGTTAATCGCCGTTCCCACGGGCATTAAAATCTTTAGTTGGTGTGCCACTCTTTGGGGGGGTAAACTTAGTCTCAATACGTCTTTGTTATTTGGGGTCGGTTTCCTGTCTTCCTTCCTCATCGGTGGTTTGACCGGGATTATGTTGGCTTCCGTTCCCTTCGATATCCACGTCCACGATACCTATTTTGTCGTCGGTCACTTCCATTATGTACTATTTGGTGGTACGGCAATGGCCCTGTTTTCTGCCGTTTACCATTGGTTCCCGAAAATGACCGGACGGATGTATAACGAGACTCTCGGTCGTATCCACTTTGTTCTCACTTTTATCGGTTTGAATTTAACTTTCATGCCGATGCACGAATTGGGATTATTGGGTATGAACCGTCGTATTGCTCTGTATGATGTGCAGTTTCAGGATTTAAATCTTCTTAGTACCGCAGGAGCTTATATTCTCGGTATATCGAGTATTCCCTTCGCTATTAATATGGTCTGGAGTGCCTTTAAAGGTCAACCCGCCGGTCGTAATCCTTGGCGCGCTTTAACCCTAGAATGGCAAACCTCCTCCCCCCCAATTATCGAGAATTTCGAGGAAATGCCGATTCTTTGGTCCGGCCCCTACGATTACGGTATTGATATGGAGGAATCGGAAGCAGAGGAATCAGTACAAGATATCCTCGCTGAAGTGGGCGCTGAATCCCAATAATTAGTTATCAGTTATCAGTTATCAGTTATCAGTTATCAGATGTGAGTTTTCAGTTCACTGATTACTGTTTACTGTTTACTGATCACTGAAAAAAAGCTCCCCGTCTCCCGTGTAAACTAAGGACATTCAATCATGCAAGGTTCAACGCTCGAAGATTCTCAAATCTCTGTCGATTATCATCAGGAAACGGTGGAACACGGACACCATGGCCACCCAGATCATCGCTTATTCGGTTTGGTTTTGTTTCTAGTGGCGGAAAGTTCCATCTTTTTGGGCTTATTTGCCGCTTTCTTGTTCTACCGTACCATGTTACCGGTTTGGCCTCCCGCCGGCACACCAGAATTAGAATTAACCCTACCGACAATTAACACGATTATTCTGGTGTCTAGTAGTTTTGTTATGCACATGGGACAAAAAGCCGTTAAACAAAACAATAACGCCGGTTTACAATTTTGGTTCGGTATTACTGCCCTGATGGGAATTATCTTCCTTTGTGGTCAAGGATACGAATATAGTCACGCTGAATTTGGTCTCACAACTAATGTTTTCACCAGCGCTTTTTATGCCTTAACTGGATTCCACGGTCTCCACGTTACTTTCGGTTTAGTGCTGATTCTATCGGTCCTCTGGCGTTCTCGTCAAAAAGACCACTATTCTAGTCAATCTCATTTTGGTGTGGAAGCGGCAGAATTATACTGGCATTTCGTCGATGTGGTCTGGATTATCCTGTTTTTACTGGTGTATATCTTGAGATAATTTTTGTTATTTAGTAGGAGAAAAGGGCGCTCAATTGATCGCCCTTTTTTGTATATTTCAATTTATAAGTAGTCGTACAAAATAAATTTCCTAGTGGTGAGAGGGAACTCCGGAACTGCGGAACGGGCAACAGAAAAGAAATACAGCGATTGTTGCTTTACGGAGAAATGGGTAATTAATTTTAACAGAGCCAATTGATAACTAATATAGGTGGGTTACGGCGAATACTAGATAATTTTCCCTAGCATAAATTGTCGTCGCCTAACCCACCCTACACCTAAAATTAACGACGACCGAATAAACTCCAACCTTTGCCACCACTAACGGCCGGTTCGGCTTTTTCAACGACGGGGGCAACTTCTGCGGGGGTTTCCTCACCAGAAAGATTAGAAAGATCGTAGTTTTCTACTAGGAAAAGAGACGCTTTTTCAATAGTAGAATGATCCCAGAAAAGGGTAGAAGGTAACTCTTGACCTACCCAATCTTCTAGATCACCCACCATCGTTACCGCATCGATCGAATCTAAACCATAACGGGTTAAAGGTTCAGTCACATTAATCGTTTTTGCATCCAAAGATAACTGATCAGCTAACTGTTTAACTAACCAATTTTGTACGAGATTATTAAGATTGGAGTTGGAGTTCATGGGTTTTTTCCTCGGTAGTTTGTGAATGGGCTAATTGAAAAGGCACGATCGAAAAATGTTGATTTTCCCGATATAATTTCAGCAATTCTTGGGCAACATTTTCTATATACACCTCAGATAGAGTGTAAGGCAGCGGCCGCAGAGTTCGCAGTAATCGGTGTAAACTCAACACCAACCATTCCCCCCGGGCAAAAAATTCACCCAAGATGGAACGATTATAAAGCCAAGTGTGTAAACAAGCGGAAGCAGCGTGTAAAGTGCAGTATTTCTTGGCAATCTCGAACAATTCGGGTGATTGGTCGTGACCATACTCGAATTTCGATTGACTAATCTGTTCATCGTGAGCATTTAGTTCCTCTAAAACTAAATTACCCAACATCAATAGATTTTCTAATACTTCCCGGTCCACCTCCTGAGAATCTTTCAATCCTTCTAGCATATCAAGGGCAATCTCTAAACCCTGTAGGGAATCATCCATTCCCCGGCCAAATAATTCTAAATTATTGGGTTCAAAGGGAGGAACTGACTTTTCTAGGCTAAAAATCGCCTCTAAACGGCTTTTTAACGCCGACATAGTGCGCGAGTTGCGTTTAGCCCGATATTTGGTTAAAGGACGCAATTGTAGGATTAAAGCATGAAGATTGACGATCGAACTGCCGTCAAACATACTGATAATCGAATTATCCCGCAGTAGCTTCTGGAAGATGCCGAATTCGTGTTCTTCTCGCATATAAAAACGCGATCCCAAGACCACATAAACACTATTAACCATCTCCTCCAGACGGACAGTAACAAAATATTTTACCACCGAAGCCCAGACGCTAAACTGTTCGGGGATAATATGAAAACCTCTCGCAGCCGGAATCGTCTCGCAATCACAAATAAGGATGTCAAGGAAAGCATCCACGAGAGTGCGCCGGGGTTGGGGCAAATCCATCACAGTTTTGTTATAAATTACCCGATTAACGGCAAAACCGAGGGTAGTTCTTAAAGCGGTATCGGCTGCCCCGTGGGAAAAAGCAGCGCACAACATTCGGGTAATCTGGAAACCTTTCAGGGCTAATTCTAAACCGTCTCCCTCCTCCCGTAAACGCATGGAATCGGGGACGAAACAATCCTTAAAACCAATCCCACTCATATCCGAGGCGCGCACGCCATGGGTGTATATTTTCGGCAAATTATAGTATTTTTCGGGGTCTAATTGCCGTTTATCTACCATAAATAGGGTTAAACACTTTGGCCCGCCGTTAGCATCGGTTTTCGCCAAAATAAAGGAAACTCCAGAGATAGTCGCCCGGTTAATCGGCCATTTCTCCCCATTGAGAATATAACCTCCTTCCACCTTCGTCGCGGTCAGATCACCATTGATCAGATCGCTACCGTGTTCCTTTTCCGAGTAACCCAGACACATCGCCCCATAGTCATCCATGATAAAACGGGCGAGCTTCTGTTTCTGTTCCGGGGTTCCCGCCATCCAGTTTAAAAACGACCAGAATAGGGTAGTAAAAGCGATACCGATAGTTTGATCCCGTCGAGACAGTACCCGCACAAAAGCGACAAATTCCTCAAAAGAGGTGAATTCACCGCCGCAATCGGTGGGAATGTAGTAGTGTTGGAGTTTCCAGTCGTATAACCAGCGAATTTCCTCGTGGGGAAACTCTTCGCTCTCGTCAATTTCGATCACCCGCTTGTAGGATAGAGGGTTATCAGGATTGAGAGGATCGCCTAAGTCTTTTTCCAGTGCTTCAGCAGTCCAGTATTGCTTAAGCTTTTTCATAGTGCCTCTAGGACAGATACAATGTGTTTTTCGTCCATGCCTTCGCTGAGAAGACCCGACCATGCACAAAAATTAATGACCATTCTAGACGTTTGACTGTAGAATAGCAATAGTTATGCGATGTGCAACTAAAAACGACGGAATCAGGGTTCCCGAGGATACTTTATCTCTGCCGATTTCTGAAAGCATTGGCAATCAAGACTAAAAATACAGTTGCACAAGGTGTAAATTATCTAATTGTTCAGGAGGATTAAATTTATGGCCATAATTACAGGAACTAATGCCAACGACATACTGTTTGGTACCTCTGGCGACGACACCCTCGATGGTCTCTTGGGTGCCGACACTATGGATGGTGGTGATGGCAACGACACCTACTTCGTGGACAATGTGGGCGATATCGTCAAGGAATTCTACGACGATGCCCTGGGTGGGACGGCTGATACGGTATTTGCCTCAGTCACTTATTCTCTAGCACCGGGGACATTTTATAACCAAGGATATGGGATTGAGAACTTGACCCTGACGGGGTTTGGCAATATCAACGCTACTGGCAATGGTAAAAACAACATCCTCAAGGGCAACAGCGGCAGCAATGTCCTCAATGGTGGTGTGGGTGCCGACACTATGGATGGTGGTGATGGCAACGACACCTACTTCGTGGACAATGTGGGCGATATCGTCAAGGAGGTCTTCGATGATTCCCTCCGGGGACACCGGGTAACCAAGGATATGGGATTGAGAACTTGACCCTGACGGGGAGTAGCAATATCAACGCTACTGGCAATAGCAAAAACAACATCCTCACGGGCAACGGCCAACACGTTCTTCGGCACCGCTGGCAACGACACGATTAATGGTGGTGCTGGCGTCGATACGGCCAACTACAGCGCTCTGAGCAATGTCGTCACTTTGGGTGCCTTCGGGGTGTTGAACAAGGGAGCGCTGGGTACCGACACCTTGATTGCCGTGGAATCGATTGTGGGCAGCAGCCTGCTGGGCGACACGGTGGATCACAGCGGTGCCAGCGTGGCTCCCGCCACGGGAACGGTTACCAACCTCACCACCGGCGTGGTGAAGGTGAACGGCACGGCCGCGCCGCTGCCCTTGACCTTCACGGTGAGCCAGTTTGAAAACGTCATCGGCAGCAGCTTTGCCGACACGATCACGGGCAACAGTACCAACAATTCCCTCAATGGCGGAGCGGGGAATGACAGCCTCGATGGTGGTGCTGGCAACGACATCCTGATTGGTGGTGCTGGCAATGACACCCTGACTGGTGGTGCTGGTGCCGATAAGTTCCGCTTCAATTTCCTCTCCGAGAAAGTTGATACTATCCAAGACTTTTTATGGCCAGAAGGAGACAAAATTGAAGTTAGCAAATCGGGTTTTGGAGCCACTTCTCTGAGTCAGATCAGTTACAACGCAGGGACTGGATCACTTTCATTTTTAGGGACCGAGTTTGCCAAGATAGCAAACCTTCCAGCTGGTTTTGCGGTTTCTCTTGACGTAGTTCTTATTTAGTGAACCTAGAAACGCTATATATCAAAATTGAGTCATGGATGGAGCCGAAACTTCCTCGCATGACTCAATTTCTTTTTCAACCAGATTTTGGAATACCAGCTATTAGTTGTTAAGCAACTGAAGTAAGGTTGGCAATGCCCACCTTATTGTTGTATGGATGTAAGTTGGACCGCAAGCTCCACTTTTTAACTAGGGAACCAATCTTCATCAAGAATTTTCTCAATTGTCCACGGACAGTCCACTGGTAAAGTTAATCCACTTTTGCGGCTCGCTTTTCCCAGAGCTTTTTGATAACAATAACCAAGCCGTTCTAAGGCATGATTGTAGATTACCTTAGAGCGAAACAGCAAGCTCAATTCCAATCTGAAATTATCTATCTCGTCTGTCCAGTGGGGTAGGTAGTAAGGATGCTTCCAGTAGGCGTAAAGTAGCAGGTGACTGAGGAGTTGAATAA
>SFAQ01000141.1:0-58957 GCA_007096525.1 Microcystis wesenbergii Mw_QC_B_20070930_S4
TGTTGTCCTTGGGTTTCCCTTTGTTTTTCGGCAGCTTTCAGGACTTCAAAGGTGAGGATAACATCGAGACGTTTTTTCTGTTCAAGGATTTCTTGTACCGTCACAATCTCAATTTTATCGACACTTTGACTCATGTAACGACTGCGATAAATTCCCGCAGATTTGGCCGTTTGAACCATATCTTTGCTAGGAGGTTTCAAGGTGATAAATATACCCAGGGCTGCCCCTTGTATTGTCATGGTTCCCTGTAGATCTCTGATGTCTCCCGATTTGACATTACCGGATTTTACTTGAAAAATAATTTTCTCGCGGTTGTCCTTATCTCCCTGAAAATAGGCAATAGCATCGATTCCTTTATCTGCCCCTTTTTTGTCATTAATCACTGCCTGGTTATTACTATAGGTTAAAACCGCCCATTTCTCAAATTCTTTGCGGGTACGATCATCGGGTTTAGTGGCTAATGCTTGCGCTGATTCCATGTCTTTAGGAATACCATTTAGTTCAATTTTATCTAAAAAATTTTTACCAAAGGAGTCCTCTAGTCGCTTTAACATTAAGCTAATACTCTGATAGGTTATATCAATTCCAATCCAGTTTCTTTCTAATCTCTCTGCTACAGCAATAGTCGTTCCACACCCACAATAGGCATCTAAAATTATGTCTCCTTTATTGCTACTTGCTTTGATTATTCTTTCTAATAATGCCTCCGGTTTTTGCGTGGGATATCCTAACCTTTCTTTTGCTGTATTAGTTAAGATAGGTATTGTCCACCAATCAAAAGGAATCCGTCCCAATTCATGTTTTCTTTGATATGCTTTACCTTTAATAATTTTATGTTCAACTTTTTCAGGAGAAGAATAAGGTTCTCTTACTAAATCAACATTAAAAATAACATTATTACTTGATTTAGAATAGTATAAAATTACGTCATGTTTTTTAGAAAAATGATTTTTACTAGCACCTCCTGAACCATAACACCAAACAATCTCATTTTTAAAATCACCACCCTGAGAGCAAAAAACAGTGTCTAAAACTATTTTTAAATAATGACTAGCAGTAGGATCGCAGTGGAGATAAAAGCTACCAGTAGATTTTAAAACTCGATGGATTTCCACAATCCTCAGAGTCATACTCACCAGATAAGCGAGAAGACTGCCTTTTCCTAAAACTTTAGTCAAACCGTCAATTAAATCGATAGTCTGACTGGTAAATTTACCCTGATAGTTGCTTTGAATTTCCTCTAAAGCTTCGTTAGCGTGATTATCCCATGTCCAAGTATCCACAAACGCTTGTGCTTGATCTTCCTTGCCTAAGTTGTTATAAATTTGGTTGTAATTGCGTTTAGAATTAAAGGGTGGATCGATATAACAAAGATCGATCGATTCATCTTTGATATATTTACGCAGCACTTCTAGGTTATCACCATAGTATAGTTTATTGACCATCGAGATTAAGGGAATTGACTGCATCCTCAATTGTATTATTATTCCCCCTTAAAGAGGACGAATACAATCGGTCCAGAGAATAATATTATTGTACTAATTACAATAAGCGCATCATGTGCGCCCAAAATTTAATTTTTCTTAAGTCTATCTAGCCTGAAAATGAGGGGGTCGCAGGCAGGCACGGATTCCCATTCTATAAATAAGTATATGTCAAGTGATGGGATTTTGTCAAGAGGAATTATAAATCCGTTGAGTAACGCACAGAAAACGGGTTTCTCGGAGAAACCCGTTTTCTACTCATGCAAAAAGAAGCACATCGTGGTCAGTGAGTTGCTCGAACTGTGTGCGCCCAAAATTTAATTTTTCTTAAGTCTATCTAGCCTGAAAATGAGGGGGTCGCAGGCAGGCACGGATTCCCATTCTATAAATAAGTATATGTCAAGTGGTGGGATTTTGTCAAGAGGAATTATATTAATTTCGTCGCTACGATCAAAGGTTCTTTCCAATCAACTAAAACCCTTGTGCTTGGTAATGGCATCCCTAACCGTAGTATGATTGAACAATGCGAAGACTCACAATAACTCGACCCGACGACTGGCACCTTCATCTCCGCGATGGTGCGGCAATGAAAGCGGTTCTACCCCATACGGTGCGTCAGTTTGCCCGTGCCATTATCATGCCGAATTTAAAGCCCCCAGTGCGATCGGTGGCTGATGCTGCCTCCTATCGCGAGCGCATTCTGGCAGCAGTTCCAGAGGGTCAAAAGTTCGAGCCATTGATGACCCTCTATCTCACCGATAATACCAGTCCCGAAGAAATTATGGCGGCGAAAGCCTCCCAGTTTGTCAAAGCGGTGAAATACTATCCGGCCGGTGCCACAACTAATTCCGACTTGGGGGTGACGGACCTTCGTAGGTGCGATGGCGTTTTTGCGGCGATGGAGCAGGTAGATATGCCGCTACTACTGCACGGAGAAGTTACCGATGGTGATATTGATGTGTTCGATCGAGAGAAAGTGTTCATTGAGAAGCACTTAATCCCACTGATAACAAGATTTCCCAAGCTGCGGGTGGTGTTTGAACACATTACCACTGCCGATGCGGTCAAGTTTGTTCTATCTGCTAACAACAATGTCGCCGCCACAATTACGCCCCAACATTTATTATTTAGCCGAAACATTCTCTTTACCAGTGGCATTCGTCCCCATTTTTATTGCCTGCCGATTTTGAAACGAGAGGATCATCGTTTGGTGCTTTTGCAAGCGGCCACATCGGGCAACCCCAAGTTTTTTCTAGGGACTGATAGTGCGCCCCATTCTCGCTACAGCAAAGAAAGTTCCTGTGGCTGCGCGGGTTGTTATTCAGCCCTGCACGCCCTAGAGTTGTACGCAGAAGCTTTTGAGAGTGTCGATGCGCTTGAGCAACTGGAAGGGTTCGCCAGCTTTCACGGTCCAGATTTCTATCAACTCCCCCGAAATACCGAACAAATCACATTAAACAAAACCCCTTGGCGCATTCCCGATGAATTGCCCTTTCCCGAATCCGGACTGGTGCCGTTACGAGCGGGTGAAGAGATAAGCTGGCAATTAGGGGAATAAAAACCGCCAGTCTTGGTAGTTGCGGTCAAGAATTCACGATTAGTTAGGGTTGGCTGAAAAAGTATTTGGGTGGGGGTGAGGAGTCGGGAGTTTCCCACTATACTAGGAGGTCTTTGGGTGTAATTAGCTGGTAACGCTCGAAGGGTTGATGAATCCAAGGATTATCTGGGTAATATTCCACATAATAGTCAGGTTTGATTATTGATGCTGCTTTGTACCAGATCACCGCAGTTTTGATATTGGTAATCCCGTATTTTTCCTGTAACAAAATCGAGGTTTTTTGGAGAGTGATGCCTGAATCGACTAAATCATCCACTAATAACAAGGGACTGTCCAATTTGGTCTCGATCATGGCTAAATTCGAGGAAATAGTTAATTCTCCCCGAATTTGCTGATTTTGCCCCCCGTAGGAAGCGGCGTAGAGAATGGCTAGGGGTTGACGAAAAAGACGACAGAGAATGTCACCGACGCGCAATCCTCCCTTGGCTAAACAGACAATCTGATGAAATTGCCAACCAGAACGATCGATTTTTACCGCTAATTTTTCGATCAGACGATGGTATTCATCCCAAGAAACATAGACATCGGCCATATTTGCGATTCTCGATTCAGAATTTTTATTTTTCGGCAGGTCGATCACTACTCCAGGCCCACCAAACTCGATCGCATTGACAATGATAGAATTCCTGCCATTGACGACGGGAATCTTCTGCTAAAACGGGAGCGCGGCGATTGATCCAAACGGACTGAGCTTCTTTAGCCTTTGCCCCGCAGTAAGGACAACAAAAATTGTAGGCGTGAACGGCCTTCTCTGTCCAGTCAGGGGGAAAGGGACTAAAAGCATCCATAATGTCTCAGATAAGGGGGTTAACAGTCAAAAAGGGGCTTCACTCGCTGGTGTTTACGGTATAGGGCTGAATTTCTGCTTCGATAACTTTTAAAGCCTTTCTCCCCAAGATGAAGTGTAACCTAATTTGGCATCGTCAACCGACGGCTGACGGGCCAAAACCAGAATAACCATCGGTTTTAACGGGTGTTAAGTAGCTACTGTTCTGGCGTTGCCTAAAACCAGAGACTTTGTGCCTGACTAGGAAGATAACTGTTATAGTTGAGGTCAAACCACCTGACAGGGCTGGAGTGTAAATTTAATTTTGTCCAACTACTTATGAGTAAATCTCAGGAAAAAAACCGGATTGCCTATCAGGAATGGGGAGATAAAAGTAATTCTCAAGCTTTTGAACGTTCCATTCCTGAATTACCCCCGAATCAGCAGAATTTACGAGTACAAACCTCCCGCTCTGGTCGGGCGGGAAAAACCGTTACCATAGTTACAGGTTTTCAATGTCAAACCGAAACTCTGACTAAATTATTAAAACAGTTAAAAACTGCTTGCGGGACGGGTGGTACAGTTAAAGAAAATACCATTGAGATCCAAGGAGATCATCGCCAAAAAATTCGACAAATTCTCATTGAATCGGGTTACAAAGCCAAAATTAGCGGAGGATAGCCAAAAATCATGATTCCCTCTTGGTTGCTTATCGGTGTCGTCGGATTTTTGGTAGCGTTAGGTGGGGGATTACTCAATTCTCGCGATGTACGTTGGTTTGCGCGCTTGCGTCGTCCCGATTGGTTAACCTTTGAACGATTAATCCCTCTTATCTGGACAATTATCTATATTTGTGGGGCAATTTCTGCTTATTTAGTCTGGGAAGCTCAACCGGCTCATAAGTGGTTTTTGATGGCTTTTTATCTGTTGGTGGAATTGACTATTACTGCCTATACTCCTGTCACCTGTAAACTACGCAGTCTCAAAGCGGGAACGATTATCGGCGGTACGGGTTTTTTCTTGGGTTGTCTTCTGGCACTATTGGTTTTCCCTGTTTCTTCTTGGGCAGGCATCCTACTTTTACCCTACCTGATCTGGAGTCCGATCGGTACCTATGTGACTTGGGAAATGGTCAATCTCAATCCTCGGGATGTCTAGATAGGTAAAGTGGGATGGGTTAAAAATTAAGTTTGTTACTTATCGGGAGCATCTCTTAACTTAAAACCCCACACCCGACACCCTGCCCCCAGAAAAAACTTTTTCAGCACACCCTATAGGTTTATTTTATCGTTCACAACCGACAACAGAAGCGGTGTAGGTATTACCAATGTGCTGAATACCATTGACAAAAAGATTGACTAGAAAAGGTTGATCATTTGCCCGGACTGTGGCAGTAATTGTTAAGGGTTTATCGGGTTCGATTCGTACTCCATTAGTATTAAAAAATTCCTCGTTAGTTTGATCGCTATACTTGAGAAACAGCCGGATATCAAAGGAGGCAGCCCGGGGGACAGAAACCGTAACGATAAACCTCTGAAAACTTCTACCCCCCGGAACTGCCCAATCGGTATTCCAATTATTACGAGTTATCGTGACACCGAAAGGACCTGGAACAGTGGGTTGTGAGACGGTTTTCGTAACTTCACTACCTTCACCCCCTAATAGAGAAAGTGGCCGACAATTTTGCGCGGCTGCCGGTAGATGTGAGCTTAATAATACCGCCGATAGACTCAATAAGCCAGTGATAGAGGTTAATTTCATCATTGATTTTGTCTCCAATTAATAGATAGAACCTATCTAAAAATTATAGATGATCATGACGGTAAAAAAACGGCGATTTAGCTTAATTGAGGTCAATTACCGCAAAAATGCCGATCATCAAGCTGAATTTTCAAAAAAGGGGTTAAAATTGATTCATAATTTCCATATAAATATGTTCTAACTGTATTGTCTGACGGGCGAGAGAATCAATATTAATGCCATCGAATGCCCGAATAATCTCGCTTAATTCTAGATGTTCATCTAACCAAAAAGCTAAATCTTTACCGTAAAATTTGGGAGTAAATCCTAATTGTTTACCTCGATTTATGGCCGCTTCTTGATCCTGGGTATCCATGATAATAATTTCTTTCGCAGGAATGTGCTGACGCAGCTGATTTAAATTACCTTCGGCAATAATACGACCTTGTTTTAAAATCCCGATACGTTGACAGAGACGCTGTGCTTCATCGAGGAGATGGGTAGTTAATAAAATTGTCATTCCCTGACGCCGTAATTCTCCGATTAAATCCCAAATTTCATAACGAGATTCGATGTCTAAACCGGTGGTTGGTTCATCGAGAATTAATAATTTTGGCTGATGAACAATAGCCACGGCAATATTCATCCGGCGCTGCATTCCACCGCTTAAAGTTTCCACCGGACTACGGGCGCGATCAAGCAAATTTACTGCCGATAAACTGGCTTTAATCCGATGACGACGCTGGGGGCGATCGAGTCCATAAATCTGAGCAAAAAAGTTGAGATTTTCCTCACAAGTAAGGGATTTGTACAATAAATTTTCTTGCGGGGCAACCCCAATTAATTCTTTAGTAACTCTCGAAATTGGCAAATAATTAAAGGTAATTTCTCCCGATGAGGGTTTTAATAAATTACAAATTAAGTTGATAGTGGTGGTTTTTCCCGCACCATTGGGACCGAGTAAACCGTAAATTTCTCCCGCTTCAATATGAAAGTTTAATTGATCTAATACTAAGCGTCTTCCGTAATTTTTTTTGACATTACTAATAGTCAGCATTTTTAATAAAGTAATAAGGATAGTCAGGCTTTTTTAGGCCATCAGCCGTCAGCTAGGTAATAGTACGAATAACAGGGAAATTGGCTAATTACACTGAAAAACTAAGAAGCTGAATAACTGATGGTGGGTTACGGCGAATAGATAAATTAATGATTAAGTCTGATAATTTGTCTCCGCCTAACCCACCCTACCTAACTGATAACTGATAACTGATAACTGATTTACAGTCGGCGTTCAAGGTTTAACATTTGTCGATAGGTAAGCCAACCACCTGCTACCATAGCTAAAGCAAAAAGACAGAGAAAACGAAAATGAGAGCTAATATCTTGCAGATTTTCGCCCTTTGCCCAAACAGCAATTAAAGCTTCATTCATGTGGTAGATCGGGTTATATTTAGCCAGAGATAGAATATTGTCGGGGAATAAAGCAGTCGGGAGAAAAACGCCGCCTAAAATTAATAAAGGAACCCCAAAAGTTCCCACCAAGGCATTAACATCTTCCGTTCTTTTCGCCAGTTGAGTACCGAGGATAAATCCTAAACCCACATAGGCGGTGATACTAAGAAAAATAATTAATAATTCTAGAGGAATTGAGCCTTTAAAAGTGGCTCCATACTGTTTAGCAATAGAATAAACTAAAATTGTCTGACAGGCGGCAATCAGACAATGGGCGAGAAAAATGCCGATAAAATAGGAAATACCGCTTAAAGGCGATAAAAATAACCGTTTAATCGTTTGTTGTTCCCTTTCTGCTACTACCGTCGCCACGGTTCCCCCCAAACAACTAAAGAAAAGTGCCGCCCCGACGAGGGTAGGAGGAGTAGCCAGAGCCATCGCCTCGGCAAGCTCAATTTTGCCTTTTTCTGCCATAATATGGCCATTTAAGAGCAGGACAAGGATCGGGAAAATGCCCCAGAGGATTAAGCTACGCCCGCGCCGGATTAATTCCACTAAAATTCGTTGAGCGATCGCTAAAATTTCCTGCCAATATTTCATAGAATGTTAGTGTAATTGTTTCTCCCTGTAGAGAAATAAGTTTTTCTACTTTCGACTTAGGCTTATTGTAAGTGTTCCAGAGCTTGATCGGCGCGCAATTTTACCACTATTTCCGCTTCTGTCTCCCGAATCTGTCCTAAAAGTTCCCGAATCGCCCTGCGAAATGCCACCGCCGCAGTTCCTAACCCCTCCAATCCAACGATCGCCGCATATCTAACCACCCACTCTGGATCCCCTTGCGAAAGTTGCTCCAGTGCCACAAAAACCGCCTTCTGAGCCTCAGAAACCCGACTTTCCTCCAAATCAGACCAAATTATGTTTCCTAAGCCTCTAGCCGCCCCTCGCCGCACGCTAAAGGAAAAATCACTCACCGCCGCCTCAAGTAATAAGTCCAATCCTCGCACATCGCCAATTCCCGCTAGGGCGCGGGTTGCCCAAGCTCTCGCCCCATAATTATAACCGTCTAGATTGGCCAGTAAATAGGGAACCGCCGCCTTGCCGATGGCGATTAAACCATCCACGGCTGCCACGGAGGCCCCAGGGTTGTTATATCTTAGGACATCGGTGAGGGTGGGGATTGCCGCTTCATTTTTGGCGGCGGCTAAATTTGCCACGGCTGTCAGCAACCCGTTAGCTGAGTCGGCTTTTTCGACGGCAATAATTAAAGTCTCAACGGTAGGAAGCATTGGTTATCAGTAGAGGGGATGAGGGGTGTAGGGTGTGGGGTGTGGGGTGTGGGGTGTGGGGTGTGGGGTGTGGGGTGTGGGGTGTGGGGAGAATAAATAAAATAATCTCCTGTCTCCTGTCTCCTGTCTCCTGTCTCCTGAATACTGACTCCTAACTCCTGTCTCCTAACCCCACCAACAAACTTTTAAAGATAATTTTATAGCCAAACTTTTTTCTGTAAAATCTGACTAATTTCTGGGGGAAAAGGACAATCATCGGGAAAGTTAAAGGATTGATAATCGGGGTTATCTCGCAAGCTTTAGCAGCGAGTAACCTCCCCTATTGTACCAAAGAATCCATACCGTCCGCTACACTAGGGGTGTTATGCTGTTTGCTAAGGTCGCAGGGAAGTTAAAATCCTATTTTGGGATTATCCGAAAATAGGTTTATGTTGGACTTGGCAACTACTGTGCTCATTAAAGCACGATGAAATCTATTTTTAGTCCAGAGTACCATGTCTTTCGTCGATGCCTGATCGCCGCCCGTAAGGATGCGAATTTAACTCAAGCAGCCCTCGCTAAAGCCATCAAAAAGCCGCAATCTTTCGTTGCCAAATACGAAAATGGTGAAAGAAGATTAGATGTCGTTGAGTTCCTTCTGGTTAGTCGTGTCATCGGTGTAGATCCTTGCGAAATTTTAAGGCAAGTTGAGCAAGCTTGTCAGCCCACATCTTCTGGGGAGAGGTTATGAATACAGAAGATGTTATTAGCCTTGCATCGCAATATCTAGATGATTTGTCTGGACATACATTTGACCTATTAGACATTGCTAGACCAATATCGGTTGCTGCAGCAGTGAATTTAGCCAAAGTAATTTCAAAGCTATCACCACTATTGGGAAATCTGATTGAATTTAACACTGTTGAGTTTTTGAATAAGCGGGAAATATTTGCGCCGTTTGGTGAATGGAAAAGACAAGATCCAGGATTTCCTGATACTGTCTTCATGGGTAGCATCCAGCCTACCCCCGGATTAGAAATAAAAGCATGGTTCCCATTAGCTACGGAAATAACAGCCCGTTTCAAAGATAGTCAAAATCATTTTCGGTTTGATCAAACCTACGTTTCCCTGATAGCTTGGCTGCCCGAAGCGGTAATTTATGGCAAACCCAAGATTCTAGATGTATGCGTTGTCTCTGGCTTTTCAGTGGCTAAAGCCAGAGATGACCACTATCATAATCCCCCTGATTACATTGTTCTAGAACCTGAAGATACAACCCAAAGAACAGCAAATTTGCAGCAAACAAATACTAATGGATACAAATTTCAAGGAACGGATGAAGAACTATTTCAAGCTGAAGAAATAGTTAATTCTTGGGGAAATGATGGCAGGCTTTATAAGCCGACACAAGAGTATCAAATGCTCTTGCGGGAACTGAACACTCGCTTCAAATACAGATTAGACACTAATTTTGCCAAAATGGACAGGATTTTACATCCAAGAATTGAGGATTTTAAAAAGCGTGTTTATCGAACACAGTTCTCTGGAATGGAAGTTGGACAGTGGAACAGGCTTTTAGCTAGTCGTCGAGAGGAGTTAATTAAATCTGCTTTCAGAGAACACCTTGGCATTAAAGAAGGGAACATTGATGAACTACTTGACTAAACCTTTTGACTCCATAATAGAAATAAGTTTCGTCAATTTCACAAGCGAAAGCTTTTCGATTCAGGATATTGGCAGCTAAAGAGGCACTGAAAAGCCCCCCAAATGGTTCCCAAACCACATCCTGTTCCTCACTTGAAGCTTCAATAATTAATTTCATCAGATCCAGTGGCTTTTGATTTAAGTGAACAGCTTTACCATCCTTAGACTTAATTCGTTCGTCATCGCGCAAAGCTGAACGATCCCAAACATTTGTAAAACCATGAGGGCAATTAAATTTAGAGCGCATCTTCTCCCACTCTTTACCTGTTAAAGGACGCTGGCCATTTTTAGAAAAATAGGGTTTTCCCTCTGGGTTTCCGTGTTCGTTGGCATAGAAAACTAATTTTTCAAACATTTCGGGTGGGGGAAAATACCATAAATGTCCTTGATCAAAATATTTTCTTGTTGCCGCATCTGCGACACCACAAGCTAAATTAGCTTGACGCAAAGGTAAGCCCGATCTTAACCATTCCTTTCGGAGCCATTCTTTAAGTGTTAAGTCAGCAATTTTGACTTCTCTAACGTATTGGACGCAAACCTCTGTCACCACTGGAAAACGCCTTATTTTTTCTGTGTTGACATTACCTGCAATATGACCTTTTCCTTTATTCCATATATTACAATTAACATATCGCCAACCAAATTTCTCAAGTATTGGATGTACCACAGCCCAGCCAATTTCTGAGTTCCAAAACCAAAGAGTTGTATTTGGCAAGGCCAACTTCGACCAAGCTTCCACATGAGGTTCATACCATTCAGGTAGGTCAAGATGATCTGATGTATCACCTTCAAATCCTAAAAGACCGTAGCCTCCGTCTGAGATTATTACTATAGGTTGTTCCCAAGAATCATAATGTTCAATGCTATTACCAAGACTCAGACTAACACTGTTGTTATTCCAAGCTGAAAAAGCCAGTTTCTCAGTAAGTTGGACAGTTTTTCCACGCCCAACAGTGCTTGTTGCTTTATTCTTCATTGTACTGTTTTATAACAAACCATCCATTAAAGTGAGAATTTCGGAGATATTTTCTTGGCTGGAATTGGTTTTTAGATGGTTTTCTAAAAGTTCCTTGAGAGCAACCAGTTTCAGACTATTTTCCGCCAAAGTATTAGCGATCGCATTAGCAGCTGGCAGATAACCCGTAGCGCCTAAATCCATTAAAGCAGAACGACGCAGCTGTAATTCTTCCCCTTGCAAGGCATTAATCAGAATATCACCATAGTGGGGGTTAGCTGTGAGTTGATAGAGGGCGCGGGCAGCCGCATAACGCACTTTTTCGACGAAATGCTTTAAAAACGGTTCGATGAGGGGAATCGCTTCCGTCGCTTGCAGGGTTCCCAAGGCTTCGATAATCGCTTCGTAGGGTTGGACTAAATGGGGTTTTCCCTCCACCAAAACAGCCACTTCGATGCCACCCTCTAATAGTTTCTTTAAAGGGGCGATCGCGCTTCGATCCTGAAGCATTTCCAATGCCTGGGCAGCCGATTCGCGCACATAATAATCCTCGCAGTCGAGACAGGTAATTAAAGCGGGAACACAACTGAGATCATCTAATTTCCCTAAAGCACTGGCGGCGTTGCGTCGCAGGGGATAACCGCCGTCGGGAGTGCGATCGCTTTCGTCCTCTAAAGCGGCAATTAACGCCGAAATCGCCTCTGGTTGACGAACACGAAATCTACCCAACCACCAAGCAGCATAATAACGCGCTCCTAGGTCTTCTCTTTGCTGGATATTAGCGAGCGCTTGTTCAACAGTATAGGCCGGATTATCGACGGCAGCAGAGTAAGAATCGCTCATAGACAAGTGAAAATGGGTGTTGGGGTGTGGGGTGTGGGGGGTTGGGGGTTGGGGGTTGGGGGTTGGGGTTTTGGCGTTTTGGCGTTTTAGGGTGTTGGGGTTTTGGGATATTAGTTGAATTTCCCCATTTCCCTAATCCCTATCCCCTATCCCCTGATAACTGACTCAGTTTTTCATAGTTGCCGCGCCATTGCCAATACCAGAATAAATTAAACCCCGTTGAGCATCGAGACTAATGATCACCCCTTCGCGGATAATTTTGGTGGCATTTTTAACCCCGACAATCACAGGAATACCCAATTTTAAACCGATAGTAGCGGCGTGATTGTTCATGGCGGTATCTTCGGTGATAATTCCGCCAGCTTTCCGCATCATATCCACATATTCGGCGCTGGTGGTGGGAACGACTAAAATCTCCCCACTACTAAAACTACCCACTTCTCGGGCATTATGGGCCACTCGCGCCCGGCCACTAGCCACACCCTGGCCGATACCCGTACCTTTGCCCAAAAGGGATTTTACCACTTCCACCTTAATTAAATCCGTGGAACCGGCCACCCCTTGCAGAGTTCCCGCCGTCATCACCACTAAATCACCATCCGCGAGGAGGTTATTTTCCTGGGCAAGATTCATCGCCACTTGAAAAGTTTGGCTAGTGGAGGGTAAATCGAGCAATAACATCGGTTTTACGCCCCAAACTAGCTGTAACTGCTGTGCCACTTCCCGATGGGGAGTAACGGCTAAAATCGGGGTTTTGGGGCGAAATCTGGAGACATTCCGGGCAGTAGAGCCGGTTTTTGTCAGGGTAATAATTGCCGCTGCCCCCAATTGTTCGGCAATTTGACTGACTGCCGAGGAAATAGCGTTAGGAATCGATTGTTTATTGTTAGAGCGAGCAGCACTATTGATCTGTTCCCGTTCGATCCTTTCAGCAATGCGGGCCATGGTTGCCACCGCTTCGATGGGATAATGACCCACAGCCGTTTCATTGGAAAGCATGACCGCATCAGTGCCATCTAAAATCGCATTAGCCACGTCCGAAACCTCGGCGCGCGTGGGACGAGGATTACTGGCCATACTGTCAAGCATTTGAGTGGCGGTGATAATCGGGATGCCTAGCTGATTAGCGGTGTTAATCAGGCGTTTTTGCAGGATTGGCACGTCTTCGGCTGGTAATTCTACTCCTAAATCTCCCCTAGCCACCATAACACCATCACAGAGGGATAAAATTTCTTCCATTTCCTCGATCGCTTCGTGTTTTTCAATTTTAGCGATCACGGGGATAGATTTACCCGCACTGGCGATTAATTCTTTAATTTCGAGGATATCTTGGGGATTACGCACAAAACTAAGGGCGATCCAATCCACATCCCACAGCAGTCCGAACATTAAATCCTTTTTGTCCTTATCGGTTAAAGCTTTTACCGACAGATAAACGTTGGGAAAATTTACCCCTTTATTACTGGATAAGACACCCCCAACCACTACGCGACAAGACAGGTCTCCTTTCAGGCGATCCACTGATTCCACCCGCATTTCGACTTTACCATCATCGAGGAGAATTCTCGAACCTTCTGGGACTTCTTGGGCGAGCGAGGGATAGCTAATGGAACTTATTTCCTGATTACATTCCACATCCCTAGAAGTAAGGATAAAGGGTTCCCCCGGTTTTAGGGTAATCGAACCACAGGCAAATTTGCCCAAGCGAATTTTTGGCCCCTGCAGATCCTGAAGGATACCAATGGGTTGATTGAGTTCAAAGGCTAACTGACGGATCAGGTTAATGCTGTGACGATGGTAATCGTGATCGCCATGGGAAAAGTTTAATCTAAATGTCGTCGCCCCCGCCTTGATCATCTGACGTAATGTTTCCTTATTTTGCGAGGCTGGGCCAATTGTGGCCACAATTTTAGTGCGACGGGGGAAAGACAGAGAGTGCATAGATAAGCAACTAAATAGGCGAACTAAATATAGCAGCGTTTGGTACGCTCCGATCATCTTCTCATCGGAAATTTTGGGTCTGAAACCCCGCCGTTCTAGGTTGGCTTTACGTTAGAATTAAAAGGCCAGTCTCGAAAACCAAGTGGACGGTGCAGCACCTTGAAAACTCGGCTTAGGGGGTTCCGACCAGAAAAGCTTGGCCGGGTAAAAAGTCGCGCGCAACAAGTACAAGAAGCGTTTAGCTGGAAACGTACCGTGGGACACACGGAATCGGGCTTCTGAAATGGGGCGAAAGTCTGTGGACTCTGTGTAAGACAGTACATGGTTTTTTAACTGTGGTATGCGACGGTGGTGGAAGCAGAAACTTAAATCGTGAGGTTTAGGAATCGCCGCACTTTTAGGGCGGCGAGGATGTCAAAAATGGTTATACCCAGTGAAAAGTTAAATGTAAAAAAACGGTGAGATCTACAAATCCCACCGTTTTTTCGAGTCCGTCAACTCAGCTTAGAAGCGGAAAGTTGTCCGGAGAACACCAACATAGACAGTATCGTTACTGCTGTTGTTAGGGTTGAAGATCGCATAGGCACCGGGGGTAATCAGGATGTTTTTGGTGACTGGGAACTTATACTGAGCTTCCACCATGTAGGAAGTGCCACTTTCCTTGTCGGAACGGGGTACTTGACCACCACCTAAAGAAAGGGCTGCACCTTCGGCAAAGAGATCGAGGACAGATAGATTAAGGTTCCAAGACCAGATGCTAGTGTTATCATCTCCGATCGCATTGTTAACACCAGTGGCCGAAGCATTGGCATAACCCCCCCAGGCCGCTATATTTAAGACTCCAGGTATAACTTGGGCGCTCGCTTGAAGACCAAAACGGTCAGCAGTAGTACCGACGTTACCGAAGGGACGCTCAGTCAGAGGGCTGCTGACGTTACCGAATAAACCAGAACTCATACTAGCCGCAGTTTGATAACTGCGAACATAGACGAAGTTAATATCGGCAAATTTGATGAAGGAGAAACCAACCTGAGCACCCGCACTGTAGGAACCATTAAATAAACCGCTACCCTCATTAGGATTGCTCGCACCATTAGTGCCACCACTAGCTAGGTAGGTTCCTGTGACTTGGAAAACATCCCCGATCTTAAATCTGACCGCCGCACCAACACCATCGGGACCACGGAAGACGATGTTATTGTAGCGTTGACCGCGAGATAAAGCACCTGTACCGCTATCGGCGAGGAAGGGGTTAGCAGTGATGAAAACGTCATCTAGGTTTAACTCGTTAGCACCAACCCAAAAGGTGATGTTACCGAAGGGAGTTCCGATGGGAGCGCGGTAGAACAAGTCATCGATGGTGACATCGTTGTCCCGGCCGTTATCGTATGCCAGACGGCTCATGTTGGTTCCCGTCGGACCACTCTGGTTGAAGGTGCTGTTAAAGTTACCCGCTTGTAAACGGGTTCTTAACATATCTTTACCCGTGAAGCTGGTTTCAAAGTTGAGACGAACCCGATTGTTGAATACAGCCTGCGCGCCACCAGGTGTACCACCAGGAGAGACAGTTCCGTTAGTATTCGTGACATCAGACCGACCGCCAAACCCATCGGCGATACTGAAGATTACCTCGCCTCTAAGTTTGGTGGTGGTAGAAAATTGATTATTTTCCAAGAAAGCAACGCGCTGTTCTAGGTTATCTACTCTAGCCCCTAAAGCTGCTAGTTCGCTTTCAAATTCTTGAACAAGACGTTTTAATTTATCGATATCTTCCCTGAGTACACCGACACCATCTTGAATTAAACGTTCCATGACGTTTAAACAAGCGTTTAAACCGGCGGCAAATTCCCAACGAGTGGTGGCCCGATCACCACGGAAGGTACGGTCGGGATAACCAACGATACAACCGTAACGTTCCACAAGGCTTCTTAATGCTTCGTAGGCCCAAGCGGTAGGAGATACGTCCCGCAGTTGGTTAACGCTAGTCACCTGGGACATGGAACCCTGATAGACACCCGTATTAATCTGCTGACTATTTTGGGCGCGCTGAATGCGATCGAGTTGTTGTTGCGCAGCCGGATCAATTTTAAGTTGAGGTGTACCCGGCATAGTTTGAGCCACTGCGCTGCCAGCAGCCGCTACGGAAGCACCTAATACTAAAGGAGTTACCTTTACTAAATTCTTGAATAGTTTTGACATGGGTCAATCCTCACACCTTATTTTATGGATTGAATGGACTATTAATACAAACAGACTATATATTTAGTCTGGATTATACTCACATTCTATGCTAATTCCCTCTTGCCTAGGTTAAGTTAATTTTATGATATGACAGAAAAATTTCTGTCTGATCTTACTTAGGTTGGTACTTACGCACTTGACAAATTCACCATGAGCTGCATCAATGAAAATCCCTCCTTTCAGACTTGCGGCGATTAACTCCAACGATAGCGATCGCTCAAAAATCATCAAGAAATCACGTTAAAATGCCCAAAACCCATATCACACTTGGTCAATCCTGTCAATGGGTAATTCCTAAAGACTTTGTTAAAATCTCAGCCATCAGCCTTTTCAGTGATCAGTGATCAGAGATCAGATGTGAGTTTTCAGTTCACTGATTGGGAGCATCTCACCTTTGTAACCCCTAAATCAGGTTTTATGTCAAGGGATTTTGAAAGCCTTGCTAGAAACCAGTTTTAGGGACAAGTAAGTAGTCGGACATAAATAAAGTTAACTATGTTAAGTTTTGTAAATTGCTGTATCTATGACTTCTGGGCAAGGGGTTCGGGTGTTTAACATTTCGTTACATAGCACTGTTTATTTTTGTCCAGGTACTTATAATTACTCACTTGCATAAATGAGATGCTCCCTCACTGATTACTGTTTACTGTTCACTGATCACTGATAAAATCTCCCCACTTCCCCAACAATGGTTGTTTAAACTAGGCTCGATCGAGTAAGTTAGAATCGAGGATGATAGATATAGTGCTAGACTTCGGGGTTAGAATATAGCTCGACTCCTTGAGTTAAAAACAGCAGGATTGCTTCTGAAAGCTGACGGCTATAGATATAGATAAAGACTCGATTCTTGAATTTAAGCACCGAGAAGGGAGATAAAGATGGTCAATTTTGGGCTGAATTCGGCCAGTATCTTAGGAATTTTTCTGGCAGTGGCCGGAGCCGGGTTATACTTCCTGCGCTCGGTGCGGCCGGAACTTTCCAGGGATCATGATATATTTTTTGCCGCCGTTGGTTTACTGTGCGGTTTAATTCTACTTTTTCAAGGGTGGCGACTGGATCCGATTTTGCAATTCGGACAATTTTTGCTGACTGGGGCAGCAGTGTTTTTTGCCTTCGAGACGGTAAAATTGCGGGGTTTAACCACAGAACAGGCCCGCCGCGGCACGTCTTTTGTGGATGAACGTCCTGTGAGTCGGGAATATCGGGCCGAATTGGAACCCCTCGACACCTACGAACCGGAGGAACGTTACGAAGATAATCCCCGTTTACGCGGTTACGATGATCCCCGATCTTCCCGCACTTCTAGTTATCAGGAGGAGGAACCCCGCAGCACCCGCACCCGTCGGCCGGCCGATACCGGCAATCGCAAAACCAGTAATCGTCGTCCCCGCAATAGTTCCCCCACTAGCGATCGAGATGTTTATGATCAGCGCCGTAGCGGTGATGATTGGGAAGAAACCAGTTCCCGTCCCCGTCGTCGTCCCGCTAGTGAAGAGACGAGCAGTAAACCGCCCCGCACTAGCCAAAAACGTCGTCCTCGCCCAGTAATTGAGGATGATCCGCCATTTAAAGGGGAATACGTCGATTATCAACCGATCGATCCTAGCGATACGAGCGATCGAGAAGATTGGCAGAGACCGGATAATAGTGAACGGGAGTCGAGTAATGATCATCCGACTAGGTTTGATTATTAAGGAGTAGGTCCGATGACCAAACCTCCCTTTTTACTGTTTATCTGCTTGTTTTTAGGGGTTATAGGCGGTTGTAATCTCAATAACCCCAGTTTATCTACAGGAACCCTCAATAGTCGCTATAATGACGAAAAACCTGCCCTGAGTGGTGATGGTCGTTGGATTGCTTTGCTGTCTAATCGTCGCGGTAGTAATCAGATGCTGCTTTATGATTTGCAGACAAAGCAATATCAGTCCCTAGGGGGATTATATACGGGTCAAGAAATTACCGATAGCCCCAGTTTAAGCCAAACGGGGCGTTATCTGGCTTATGTGGTGATTATTGAAGGTCGTCCCGTCATCGCTTTATATGATCGCATTACCGATCGTTCTGAGTTATTGAGTCAAAATTATCGCGGTTGGTTGCGAAATCCCCGTCTTAGTCCCGATGGTCGTTATCTTGTCTTTGAGTCCGCTCGTCGGGGACAATGGGATGTGGAGGTTCTCGATCGCGGTCCGAATATCGAGTTAGATCTTCCCGATGGCAGTCCCGTTGAAAGTCCCAAACCGTGAAACGTTATTTTTTTGTTAGTCTTGTTGCTGTAATTAGTTTGTTAACTGGATGTGCGGGTTATCCCAGTTTATTGTCTTTTCCTTTCGATCGAGGGGGGAGAAGTTTAAATAGTGCTGCTAGTGAATTAACTCCCTATCTTGCCTCTCGCTATCTAGTTTTTGCTTCCGATCGCAATGGTTCCCAAGCTATCTATCTTTTTGATGCCATCGATCGCCGTTTATTGCCTTTACCCGGACTAAATTCTCTCGATCAGATCGCTTCTAGTCCTTCCATTAGTGAAGATGGTCGTTATATCGTTTTTACTGCTAGTCGTCAGGGAAAAACGGCTATTTATCTGTACGATCGACAAACTCAACAGAGAAGGGAAATTGCTCCCGATATCCTCGCAGAAGTACGCAATCCGATCATCAGTGCCGATGGTTCTAAAGTGGCTTTTGAAGCGGCAAAAAATGGGCAATGGGATATTATGATTTACGATCTATCCGGACGGGTATTAGTCAATGAAAATCAGTGATTATTAGACCTCTTATAAAAATCAAAAATTGTTGTTATGGTTAGGAGTCCGTAGCCAGTAGCCAGTAGTCAGTAGTCAGGAGAATTAAGAATGAATAATAATCAATTATAGCGGTTTTCAGTCTAATGAGGTATAGTAAATCCCTTGATAGATAGGCGTTTCAGCGTTTCAATCGGGACTCACTTCGGGAGCATCTCATTTATGCAAGCTAGTAATTATACTTGTCTCTAAAACTGGTTTCTAGCAAGGCTTTCAAAATAGCTTGACATAAAACCTGATTTAGGGGTTACAAAAGTGAGATGCTCATATTTACAGATTTTATGCCATTTAATCCTTATTTTTGCCGTTTTTGAAACCTCAAAAATTATCTTAAACCCATAGCTTTTAGTCGATGTTCTAGAAACTGTTTTCCCTGTTTTTCCCCGTCAGCAATCAGACGCTGGATATTGGCAGGAGAGCGATCGAGTTTACTTTCATAGTTGAGACTATTGGCTAATTCCGCCGACATTTCGATCATAGGAATATGGTAATCTCGATCAGTATCTTCCGGGAAAGATTTAGGAATTTTAAATGGTTCTGTTAATCCGATCTCGCGCAAGTATTCCTCTTTAAAGGCTCCTTTGAGAAATAATTGATTGATCAACTCAATCTGATCGAGACCTTGAAATAGGGAAACATTGCCTTCTAATTCATTGCGGCGATCGGCAATATCATCGGATTGTACGGGGATCTTATCTCTAGAGGTGGGATTAATTTTAATTACCCAAATTTCATCGGGAATATTTTCGACTCCAACAAATTCACGGCGAATTAAAGAACGGATGGGGGGATTATCAGAAAATAGTCCATCCCAGTAGGCCATAGTTTCAATGGTGACAGCAGGAAAAATGTTAGGAACACAAGCAGAAGCTAGGATATGTTCAATTTTAACCGCTTCTTGGCGCGAGTTAAATTTACTTAATTTTCCTGTCAGGACATTACAGGCCCCCATTAATAAAATTGGTGGTTCCGGTTTAGCTCCCCAAGTGGCTAATTCCGAGAAATCAATATGCGCTCTTAGTAACTGATCAAAGTTGGTAAAGCGACTGCGTAAACCGTAGGTAGCTATGGAAAATAAGGTTTTAGTAATCGGAGAGGAAGGACTGAGATTATACTGGGGAATTAATCCTTTGCTGGCTAATTCTACGGTTTTAATGGCTGAGTCATTAAATAGTTGTTCTTGGGGAGTTTGAGCGCTATTATCTTCCCAAAAATCAATCATTCTTTTCCAAACGACGCTATCACCTTTTTCGAGAGCATACCAGATGAAAAATGCACAGATAGCACCGCCAGAAGTACCACTGAGACTGACAATATTAAAGTAATCTTGCACTTTATTGTCAAATAATGCTTTTAATGCACCGGCAGTAAAAGCAGTTTGACTGCCGCCTCCCTGACAAGCGATCGCAATTTTGGCTTTCATAAATATCCTTGTCTCCTGAATGGCTTCTATCTAAGCCCTAGGCTTTTAATTTAAGGTTAATTGAAAACCTAGAATCAGACCCAAAAATATAGAAATTTTTCTGATTTTCAAACATCCTCTCAAAAGTATAGGGTTTCAGGGGAATTTTCTAGGTAATCAGCCGGCGAATCGGGAAGTAATTAGCGGCAAGCCATCAGACTTGGGTGCATCTCATTGACAAGGCGGACAATAAAGCACCTGTATCATTGTCCTTGGCATATTCCTCAAAGGTGACAGTTAAAAAATTGTCAATTTCTTCTGGATGTTCGCGGTAGTATTCTTCTTCAACTTGGTTAAATGTTCTGTATTTACCGATGACTTAGATGCTCCTTCCCATAAGCTTGCGCCGCTTCAATATCCTGTCGCCGCCACACAGCAAAAGCACAATGTTGAAAAGGTGCGTTACACTTTGTTAACGCACCCTACAAAATTAGGCTACAAGAGCAGGTAATCGCACCACGAGGCTACGGCTTTTTAAAATCACTCGTTTTGCCACTGTGTACACATTTTACACCAGGAAAACTGTACGTTTGCCCATCACCATCATATTTGGCACTTATATTGTAGTAAGTTGCATTTACTGGCCAATCATTATGTGTAAAATCACCACATGAAAACACACCTATGTCGCTATAAGTCCCTGTGCTAGGTGGACGTAGCGTTCCTGATTGACTTTGTATGGGAGTGACATACACTTGTGTATAGTGTCCTGATGGATTACCATTTTGAAGATCCGAGTCTTCAGACAACTGAGAACCTATTGTTTTAGAAAGTGCTTGAACTGCTTGATAGTTAGCAACCAAAGCAGTCTGATATTGAAGGTCTAGTGTGATGCTCGGACCATCTAGTGAAGCGGTGAGAACAGCTTTATTTTGTCCACTAGGAAAAACAAGTGTCATGGGACCAACTATTACATTACTGGATATTACTGTTCCGTAAACCAAATCATTGAATAGACCTACGTAATATGTAGGAGTCACTTTAAACTGACCACCACTACCACTGAGAACATTTCGTTTGTAAACTGATGATTCGCCAGACATACCGATACCAATATCGGCTAGATTTCCGGACTCATTGTTAATTACAATAAATCCAGGCTGTGCATTGCCATCAGCTTTAAGCTGCTGAACACCATCTTGGAAAACAACCTTCCACTTACTTCCTAATGATGCGTTTAGCCTTTGGGATGCTTTATAAACACCTACTCCTGTAGGTTGTTTGTAATTAGCGAGAGCTACAAGATAGTCAATCTCCCATTCAACCCCAGATTCGCCCGATTTCGGGACTGTCGTTTTTTTCCAAGCGACACTATCTAAGCCTATTGAATCAGGTATGGTTTGATAGACTACCATAGTCCAAGTGCGATCGGTTTGGTTGTTAAAGTCAACGTAGTAAGTCATTTGATTAGCTCCAACTTTGAGATTTGTTTTCTCTACACCCTTAAAACGATCCCACACCCCCATTTGTGAATTTTTTGAGTTAGCACCCATTTTTTCTCCCTCGGCTCATCTCATTAAACCTATTTCAAAGCCTAAAACCCTCTTTCCATATAACTTGTAGCCGTTTCCGCCTCCCTATTCAGACGCTCGTTCAAGGTAGAATCGGACAAATACCCGCTCCTGTTTTCATGTCTGACTCCATCCAACAAGAAGCTCGCCCTTCTTCTTCAGCCTGGGTATAGAATGATTGCGATGACCTTCTGTTGTCATCATCACTATTTAAAAAAGCATAATTCTCATGACACAACCAATTTATGAAGGAACTTGGGAGGAAATCAGCAATTCTCATTTTAAGGTTTCATGACATTAAAACCCTTGCACCTAGAGGGGTTAATAATTCTTAACGAATCTCTAGATCGCTGAAACAACGCAAAATCGTTTCAAAATGAGAATCTCAATTGCTTCTGAATTAACAGGGCGAAGAGTAAGGCTAACTGTACTCGATCTCATCTCAGATGAACAAAAGACACCGCCTAGTGACTCCTTAGCTGAAGTCCTTAAGGGAAAAGTGGGTATCATTGAAGGAGCTTCCCCAGACCTTTCTACCCAAACAGGAGAAAAATTTGCTAAGTTAATACCGGAAAAACCGCTTTAAGGCGATCGCTCAACAGGAATATAGGTTTTGCTCATGGGGTTTGAGAGTCGTTAAGCTTCAAAAATGCCCTAGCTTTCGCCATTCTGACAATATGCTCTAAATATTGATAGTGTTGCCATAGCTGTTCCTCGTCGGGAGTCAAATCCCCTGTGCGATTTTTCTCTAGGAGCATAGATAATTGAGCTTGTAAGGTTTTGGAGGGACGTAAGGCAATAATGGCTTCAGGATTGGGAAGACTTGCCAAAAATTCCAAAACTTCAGCCATTCCCGAAAACCCTTCTTGAGCAATAGCCTTAAATTCTCGCAACCCTAACCCTAGGATTTGCGGTAGCTTATCTTCAAAGGGTTGAAGCTGAGTGACAACTTCATCAGGTAGCTCGAAAGTAACTTGCATGGGCTTTCTGGCTGGTGTCATTTGGGCGTTTAATCCATTTTAGCCCTTCAATTAGAAAAAGAAGCGATCGCATTATCTTAGAGAGTTTTGGCGCTAACAAGATCGATAAGGCGTTGATATTACGGGGTTTTATGCTATTGTGTATCTATGTGTACACAAAAAGGTAAAATTTATGTCAGCGATTCAATCAGTCGGAATCCGTGAGTTTAGAGATCATCTGTATAAGTACACGAGGGAAAATCAAGAACCCATTGCTTTGACAAATCATGGGGAAACGATTGGTTATTATATTCCCGCTCAATCTCAATCTCAGAAAAAAGATCTAGAGTCTTTACGCCAAGCTGTCACTAAACTCAGTAATATGCTGGCTGAAAAAGGACTTACTGAAGATGATATTGCCACTGATTTTCAGGAGTTGAGAAAACAGAGCAATTTATGATAAAAAAACCAAAAATTATTGTTGTCGATGCGAATATTCTTATTTGCGCAGTTTTAGGAATAAAGACATTTTCCCTAATTGCTGAACATAGGGATAAGATACTTTTTTGTACCCCACAAGCTTGTTATCGTGAAGTCGCTTTTCATCTCCCCAATATCGCTCGAAAACGCCACATAAATTCCGCCCAAAAGCAAGAGGCTTTGGATACTCTGAACGATCTTAAACAGCTTGTCACTGAAATAGGAGAGGATGTTTATGGAGGTTTTAAACAAAAAGCTTTAAACCGTATCTGTGAGCGAGATGAGAAAGATTGGTCAATTGTTGCATTAGCCCTTGCTTTCGGCTGTCCAATTTGGACGGAGGATCAAGATTTCTTCGGTACAGGTATTGCCACATGGCGAACCAAAAACATTGAAATTTTCTTCGACGAACAAATATAATTGATACGCGGTAACCACCTACACCAAAAACTCGCTATCTCAAAAACACCCAAATTGAAATGGCAATTGTGGGGCAACCACGGGGGGATTGCCCCTACTAAATGTCCACTAGAGATATTGGCGCAATTGTCGCTGTAATGCCTCTCGCGCCTGTTGGATGCGCTTGCGAACATTGCTATTAGAAATAACCAGTTTTTCGGCAATTTCTGGATAGGACATCTCTTGATAAAACCGTAGGATAAATGGTTCTTGCAGCCTTGATGGAAAAAGCTCAATAGCCTGGCGGATCTGTTCTTCCATTTCTTCTTGAAGCATCAGAGAATCAGGAGTTTGCCAGCTTAACATTGAAGTTGAATTTTCATTTTCTGAGACAGTTTCAATATCTTCCACATTGCTGACTTGGCGCTGGCGTTCTCGATAAATATCTACACAAATATTGTGAGTCATGCGAGTCAGCCAAGCTTTAGGATTAGTAATTTTATCAGCATGAATTGGCATTTTTTCATAAGCTTTGATAAGGGCTCGACTCAGTGCTTCTTCTCCATCTTTGCAGTTGCCTCCCATCCAAGTTATACAACGGAAGTAGAGGTAGTCTTGATGTGGCAACCAAAGAGACCAAAAAGCTTTCTGTTCTCCTCGACTTAGTCTTTTTAACAAATTAGTTTCTTCTCTTACAAATTGATTATTTTTCTGATAGTTTTTCTTGATGTTATTGAGAGTTAACAGCATATTTATATTCCCTGCAAGAAAGTGGTAATTAACTTGAGTTCGGGTTAAGCAGATTAGCGTTTTCATTGAAGCTGTCTATCGCCCGATGGCTGAAGTTCTTGGCATTCCTAACAGGTATCTATCCACGTTTCTTATCCCACTTTCCGCACCGGGTAAGCGCATCTTAACAATCCTTGACAAAATGAACTTTGTCTGGGTTGCCTACCCACGATTCAGACATATTTGAGGAGAATTTGCCATCTCAATTGTTAAGCAACAATCGACCAAATGGGTCGGGAGCATCTCACTTTTGTAACCCCTAAATCAGGTTTTTATGTCAAGCTATTTTGAAAGCTTTGCTAGAAACCAGTTTTATGGATAAGTATAATTACTCACTTGCATAAATGAGATGCTCCCAATGGGTCAATGGGTCGAGTTCGTAACTATCACTGAACTTTTTTTACATTTGTACTTAAAAAACTAAAAACCTTGCTTAGCAAGGTTTTTAGGTATCAGTTTATTTGTTCTGTGTCCATGGCAGGTCTTGACTGGAGCCAGCGATCGCTGGATAATGAAAGCATAGGTGGGATCACTCAAAACACTCTCCAGTTAAGCTTCAGAGTCGATTGTAGCCAGTAATGGCTAGTCGATCAATCGCCAAGACGACCTTGGGGTAAGGGTTTCATTACTTTTCTTGGGGGGAAGTCCAAGTATCACTTGAAATGCCCAGGCGGATCACAAAATTGGCCCATTGTCAATAGCGTTCGAGATGCGCTCACCCTGATTGTTGGTATTTCTGCAAATGTGAGATGCACCTATCAGTCTGGGGCTAGATCCAGGCGATAATAACTAGAAAAAGGGAAAAGCTGATAACTAAAAAAACTGATAACTGATAACTGATAGATTAAATCACCGTACCGTCAGGAATAGTGGCATTTTTGAAAATAACCACGATGCCGCTGCGAACATAGAAACCTAAATCTTCGCGATTAGCTTCTTCCACACGATCTTTGTTAACAATTAAAACATTGGCACCAATGCGAGCATTTTTGTCCACAATTGCCCGACGAATAGTCGAACCAGGGCCGATACCCATGGGAACTTTGCCATCTCGGACGAGACTTTCCCGTTCGGGGAAAGACTCATAAAAGTCCGATCCCATCAGCATTGTATCCTCGATTGTGCAGTCTTTGCCGACTCGACTACGAATACCTAAAATCGAGTGATGGATGCGACATTCTTTGAGAATACAACCTTCAGAAATCATCGATTCTGTCACCGTACAATTGAGCATTTTTGTCGGTGGCAGATAGCGAGAACGGGTATAGATAGGGGCTTTTTCGTCGTAGAAACTAAAGGCGGGATTTGGTTGTTTGGTCAAGGCGAGATTAGACTCATAAAAAGCTTCAATCGTCCCGATATCTTCCCAGTAACCTTTAAATAAATAAGCCTGAAGATTGTAGTCTTTAGCCGCCGAGGGAATAATTTCCTTACCGAAATCGGTCTGTTCTTTATTGGCATCGAGCAGATCGATTAAAACATTCTTTTTAAAGACATAAATTCCCATGGAAGCGATGTAGGGACTTTGACGGGCTTGGTCGGGACTTAAGCCTAAAATCGTCGTATCTACCCGCATTCTTTCCAATTCTGCCCCTTTGGGTTTCTCATAAAAATCGACAATTCGCCCCGAATCATTAATTTTCATCACCCCAAAAGCGGAGGCGCGACGTTCATCGATGGGAACCACCGATAAAGTGATATCGGCGTTAGTTTCCCGATGGCGTTCGATGAACTTGCTGTAGTCCATGCGATAGAGATGATCTCCCGATAGAATTAGATATTCATCGATATCCCAATCCTTCATCGTCCAGATATATTGTCGTACTGCGTCGGCCGTGCCTTGGAACCATTGAGGATTTTCCATGGTTTGTTGAGCGGCCAAAACTTCCACGAAACCATCACTAAAACCCGTAAAATTATAGGTACGATTGAGGTGACGATTGAGGGAAGCGGAATTAAATTGCGTCAACACATAGATTTTGTCAATCTGGGAGTTAATACAATTGCTGACGGGAATATCGATTAAGCGATATTTTCCCGCTAGGGGGACGGCAGGTTTTGCCCGCAGTTTCGTTAACGGATAAAGGCGAGTTCCGGCCCCGCCACCCAAGATAATAGCTAATACTTTTTTCACGCGCGTAACCCTCGCGATTGGCTGTTTCCTTCTCAAAGTAAGTGTAGGATGATAGCGCACCTTATTGATAGAGGGGAAACAAAAATCTAAATCTAAAAGTCATCAAGAGGGAATTGATCGGAGTCTTTGCGGATAAATTCGCTAAAATCATGAATTTTTGGGCTAAATCATTAATATTCACCTTTTTTCTCCCTTTACCGTACCTAATGCCCGCCACGGTGACTGGCGATCGCTGTTCTTGGTTAGCCCAAGGTTCCGATGTACAGACTTTCGGTAAACAAGGCCAAAGCGGGAAAGTTGGCAAAGTCGGCAGCCAAGGCAAAAATAGTGACAGTTTAACCCTTTTTCTCGATGGTTCTCCCCTAAAACTCGATATTTCAGGACAAAAAGGGGTCGATGGTGAAAATGGCAGCAATGGCAGCGATGGCAACTGTAGCGGTCAACCTAGCAACGTCACACGAAATCTCCAGGCGGCCGGTGGTGGTAACGGTGGCAATGGCGGTAATGGTGGTGATGGGGGCAATGGCGGCGCTTTAACCCTCTATGCCACTAATTTAGATTTTTTAAGACAAGTAACGGTCAATGCGGCCGGAGGCGCCGGGGGTTTTGGGGGTCAAGGAGGCCAGGGGGGCAAGGGTTGTCGCTGTTCCCAACCTTTCTGGACAATTCAAACCTGCAGCGGTAGGCCGGGTGATGCCAATTATAGCTGTACCACCAGAGAATTTAGCTGTCAGGATGGTCTCGATGGGGCGACGGGTAATAGTGGTCGTAACGGTCGCGGGGGACGTTTAGGACAGTTAACTTTAATTCAAATCGATCGCCCTTTAACTGCCGATCAACCGAGCGCAACTGTTCCCCTTTCGGAGTTAAAAGAACGGGGTTATATTCTATCTAAAAATAGTTGGGAAACTCGCACCGGGGCAATGTCTTTATTTTCCCCCGGTTCCCTGATCGATGATCAATATCGGATTTTATTAGATCGATCGGAACGTTCTTTTATTTTAATTTGGAATGCCCCCCAAGAGTTTAACCGGTTTGCTAATCAGCGTTTTACTTTAACCCTCGATGATCAAAAGGAAATGAAGGTAACTGTCCCCAGTGAACTCTGGATCGAGGGAACCACTCAAAAACGCAATAATGTTACGGAATTTGTCGTTTATAATGCTGTTTTTGAACGAGATGTCACCCAATTAGAAGCAAAAGGTATTACAGGAAATGGTACTGATTTAAGGCTTTTTCTCGAAGATAAAGCTTCCCAATCGAATTTAATTGGCACTAAATTTAAACTGCGTTATCGGGTCACTCGTTGGCAAGCAGACGACTTGCAAACCAGTCCCAGAACTGATTTTGTCACTCGCTATGAAGGAGATATGCCTGCTAATTTAATCCGACAGGAGGGCAATCAATTTATTCTAGATATCGGTCAATTACCCTTACCCGTGGAATCTTTGCGATCGGGTACGGGGGTAGAAATCGAGTTACTTGCTACTCGTTCTTTTGCCGGTTATTCCAAAGAACAAAAAATCGTCATCCGCGACACGATTAAAGGGGCAAATATGCCACGGAGGTAAGTTAAAAAAGTCCCCTTCTCCTTTCTCCGGTGCAGTCTTAACCGGTAATTTAGATAGTCAACTTACCAAAAGGCTCTAAAATATCTTGAGAGGAAGACTGGTTATTCTCTGGGTTTCCCCGGAGAATGTCCCGATCAGCGAAAAAATCAAGGGAAAGATGGGCAGTATTTTAAGTGTGGCTCCGATGATGGATTATACCGATCGCCATTTTCGCTATTTTTTGCGACAAATTAGCCGTCGTCCCCTTCTCTACACGGAAATGATCACGACGATGGCGATTAAACACGGCGATCGCTATAAGTTGCTGGGGTTCTCCCTAGCAGAAAAACCTCTAGCTTTGCAGTTAGGGGGTGATAATCCCTATCTCTTGGCAGAATGCGCTAAAATAGCCGAAGATATGGGTTATGACGAGGTAAATCTCAATGTGGGTTGTCCTAGTTCCAGGGTAAAAGAGGGCAATTTCGGCGCTTGTTTGATGGCTAACCCGGAATTAGTCGCCAGGGGAATATCGGCAATGAATCAAGCTGTATCGATTCCCGTGACTGTAAAACAGAGAATTGGCATTGATCATCAGGATAGTTACGAAAATATGGCGAATTTTGTCCGTATTGTCGCAGATGCGGGTTGTCAACGTTTTACCATCCATGCGCGCAAAGCTTGGTTACAGGGATTAAGTCCCAAGGAAAATCGCACTGTTCCCCCTTTACGTTACGATGATGTTTATCGCCTAAAAAATCAGTTTCCCCATTTGTTTATTGAAATTAATGGCGGTATCATTAATTTAGCACAGGCTAGACAACATTTACAATTAGTAGATGCAGTTATGATCGGTCGGGCAGCCTACGATAATCCCTATTTATTTGCCACAGTCGATCGAGATTTTTATGGAGAATCGGTTACTCCTCCTACCCGGGAAGAAGTAATCAAAAAAATGCTTCCCTACATCGATGAGTGGGTGAGTAAAGGTTATAAATTACACCAGATCAGCAAACATCTTCTACAGCTTTTTGCCGGTCAGCCCGGAACTAAGGCCTGGAAGCGTTATATTAGTGAAAATAGCCATTTTCCTGGGGCCGATTCTGGGGTAATCTGGCAAGCTTTACAGCAGGTAAATTCCCTAAATGATCTGGCTAATTCCCATTGATTTATTTTCCTCTCTATGATTACCCAATCCTCAATTACTGCCGGGGTAAAAAATTCAGCTATGGCGGATTTTGTTTATCAACCTCCCCGGGCAGCTATCACAGCTAAACGTATTTTAATTAAACCTAATTTAGGTTATCCTGTGCCACCCCCAGTAACGGTTAGTCTGCCGGTATTAAGTCAAGTTTTGCGGGGATTGAGGAGGGTAAATCCCACGGCAGAAATTATCTTAGTAGAGGGAGTTTGTTCGGCTATTTCTTTGAGAGAAATTATCGATATTTTGGGGGTAAAATCTATTCTTGATCCCGGAATAACTATTCTTGATGCTGATAGTTTAACCCAGCAAGAATATCCAAATCTTTCCCCTTTTCCTGTCCGTTTTCCCTCGATGTTTGCCCCTAAAATTATCGAAGAAGTGGATTGTCGGATCACGATTGGAACCTTAAAACGCACCCATTTAAAGGATAAACCCCTGATTTCTGCTTCTTTAAAAAATCTCTATGGACTCTTTCCCCGTAGTCATTATAAAGCCCGTAGTCCCAACTCGCGGGGGCAATTACATCGCCCCTCCGTAACGCTAATTTTACAGGATGTTTATTTTTGTATCGGTCATCTTTTTGATGGGGCAGTGGTGGACGCTAATCTTAAATATTTTAGTAGTAATTGGCGACCAGATCGAGGAAAATCTATTCCTCTGGGTCAGGTGTTTTGGGGTGATGATATGATTAGCGTGGATCGCAGTGCTTGTCTGTTAGGTGATGAACCAATGCCGAGTTATTTAGAGGCGATCGATTTGCTTCGTTCTCAACTTTTAAACGGAACTAAAATAGACAAACACTTGTATTAAATAAGATCGGGCTGATTATTTCTACTGCCTTCATTTCCATTGATTAATAAGCACCTTTGCCAAAAAGAACAATTCGCAGGGTTTCCACTAAAATATATAGGTCTAAATTCAAAGACCAATTATCGATGTAATACAAATCCAAGCGGGCTGCATCGTTAAAATCCTCGATGTCTGAGCGCCCAGAAATCTGCCATAGTCCAGTAATTCCGGGTAAAACCTGATGACGAATATGATGCCATTGGGCGAATTTTTCCACATCCCGCAGGGGTAAAGGTCGCGGACCGACTAAACTCATTTGACCTAATAAAACATTAAGTAATTGCGGCAATTCATCGAGGCTAGTTTTTCTGAGGAAATGACCACCTTTAATAATGCGCGGATCGTTTTTAATTTTAAATAAAACTCCATCCTGATTTTCGTTAGCGGCTTCTAATTGCTCTTGTAGCTGATCGGCATTGACTACCATAGTGCGAAACTTCCACATAAAAAAGGGTTTTCCCTGTAAACCCACCCTCTCCTGTCGGAAAAAGACCGGTCCGGGAGAAGAAAATTTTATTAATAGAGCAATAACAATAAATAGAGGTGATAGAAGAATCACACCCAAAAAAGCCCCGATAAAATCGATAATTCTTTTGAGCCGATAATCCCATCCTAAAAGTAAAGAGGCCTGGACGCGCAAAGTCGGTAGGCCGGCGATGATTTCCGGTTGACCGCGACGATAGAGAATTTCGCGACTGGAGGGGAGAAGACGCAGGGTAATCCTCGATCGCCGCAATTGCCAGTATAATTTTGACGCTAGGTCTGTATTGGGAATATCATCGGCCAATACTTCCACCGCACCGGAATCGGCGATCGCTTTTAGAGTAATGGGTGAGTTAGCGTCGTTAGCCAAGGCTGCCCCAACCACGGCATAATGATAGCGTTTTTCTAAGATCGAGGCTAATTTATGAATTCTAGCGGCGGGAGCAATAATAAAAACCGCTAATTTGCTATTTTTTGGCTGTATTTGTCGGATAATTAGGGTAGTGATCAGACGAAATCCGAAGACGAGAATAACACTAAAAAACCAAGCGCTGAAAAAAAGCGATCGAGGTGGATCTAATTTCGGATCGTAAAAATAACCGACAACTAGAGAGCATAGGTAAACAATGCTAATTAATTGACCAGTTTTTAGATAATCTTGGCTTTTTGGAGAAGGACTATACAAGCCATTTTGGGCGAACAAAAATACGATCGCCCCAGCAAAAATCCAGAATAAACTAGGCAATCCCAACCAATTCCACCAGACTAATCCGGAAGGGATGGGGGAGAAAAATTGATTAAAATAACGAGCGCCAAACCAAGCCGCCCCTAGGGCCAAAATATCCCCCAAAATTAGCACAGATAAACCTTGCCATTGGGGGCGAGTGCGACGAAACTAGTGGATTCTCTGGGGTGAGCGAATATCGGATAGCCACTGACGGGGGAAACGGTGCATGGGAGGAGCAAGCGGCGGCGATGTAGGGTTTGGCATTCTCAAAGATTAACCCATTGTCGGTTAACGCAACTACTCTTTAGGTTGCCCAAAAACCTCCCTCAGTGATCAGTTATGCGTCTATCCAGATGCTGCCGTCTTCGATGCGAAGGGGATAAACGGGTAAAGCTTGGGGTTGAGAAACTGTCGCCATCGCTTTGTTAACCACGGGGGGCCAGGTAATCCAGTCTTTGACAGCACCACTACAGAGATCAAAGGAACTACGATGCCAGGGACAAACGATCGCGCCATCCTCGCTAATTTTGCCTTTCGTCATCGATAATTTGAGATGAGGACAACGATTACCGACGGCGTGGAATTGACCGTTATTATTAATCAAGAGAATGGAACTGTCCCCCACTTTTACCACTTGACGAGCGCCGGGAGCAAGGGAATCTACAGATAATACTTTTGTCCAACTCATATTTTTTTTATTTAACCTAGGGAGAGATCGAGAATGGTTTCGGGGTAATTTTGGGCAATAATGTCCTGTTTAGCCCATTGTTGGTAATCTTGCAACAATTGACTCATTAAACGCTGTTTAATCCGCAATAAAACCCCTTTTAAGAGACTATTGCCGGCGATTTCTAACAGCGGACGCGGGGTTAACCATAATGGTGGTGGCAGGGCGACTTTCACCTCAAGATTGGCTTTTCCCGCTAGATAGGTTTGATTATTTTTCTCGACAGGAGCGAGTTTGCCTTGAACATCGAGACTAAAGCGATCATTAATATAATCAATACCTTTGATCTGACAGTCTTCTGATTGCAAAAATATCGTCCCCCCAGAGGTGGCCCAGACATTGAGAATAACTGTGGGCTGAAAATAGTACAGATCCAAGAAGTTGAGGGGACGCATTTTCAGGCGAAACTGGTTCTCAGACAATTGTTCTGTTAAGCTAGTCTCAACGATTGCCTGTACTAATCTTTGCGGTTGGCGCAGATAATGCTGAATCGGGACAGTTTGTTCAGCAACAACAATTTCTAGGGATTCGGCAGCGGTAAAAGTTACTTCCATAAGTTGGCTATCTTAAATTTGTCTCCCTTCTTAATTTTACTTTACAAAACTTATGCTTTTCGGCAGTCGAGATGTAGAAATTTTATCCCTAAGAGGGGACACAAACAGGATTTTTGCCGAAAGTTAGGCTTTGTTCAGTAATCAGTTATCAGTAATCAGTTATCCGTGGGGAGATGGGGAGTGGCATTTAATTCACCAATACTTGTGTCATTTTCCCCAGAACCAGGCTCACATCTGGGCAAATTAGCGCACCATTGTTCAGACGGTCTTAACTATCACAGTAGAAGATCAGTGTACAATGGTTGGCCGATTTTTGTTTCTTTCTGCTTTAACTATTAATGCAACAAGAGAGGCTTATACTGTGACCAATGTAGCGATCGATGTCCGATTAACCGAGACTTCTCTGTGGCAATGGCAAATATGGCAAGGATTGCCCTATCTTACCTGTAATCTCTTAGAGGACTGGTCCCACGGCTTTTTTACCCGTCATTATTACCCCCAAACCCCGGAAGCTTTTACGGCTGCTTTAGGGGCAAATGTACCAGTTTATCGGGTCAAACAGGTACATGGCGATCGCCTATTAAATCCCCAAGGGATTACTAACCCGGAAATTGTCGAAGCGGATGGAATTATCACCGATGCTTCCGGTCAAGGGATTTGGGTAGCCAGTGCTGACTGTACGCCTGTACTAATAGGCGATCGCTCTACCGGTGTTGGGGTGGCGATTCATTCTGGATGGAGAGGGACAGCTAAGGGGATAGTTCCCAAAGCAGTTAAGCAGTTATTAAACTCCGGTAGCTGTGTAGATAACTTAGTGCTGGCCCTGGGGCCGGCAATTGCCGGGGAAGTGTATCAAGTAGAGACAGAAGTTGCCGCAGAAGTGGGTTTAAGTTTATTCCCCCAAGAAACCAATCCCGACCAAATTCTAGGGAATTTATTTAACCTGTCCCCCTCCCCCTTATTTGCTGACGAGGAAAAAGGAAAAGTGCGCTTAGACGTGCGACGGGTGATTTATCATCAACTACAACAGTTAGGAATTAGGGATGAACAAATTGCGATCGCTCCTTTTTGCACCTATCAACAAGAGGATCATTTTTTCTCCTATCGTCGGGAAAAAGCAAAAAAAATTCAATGGTCTGGTATAGTTAGCCGTTAATAACTCAGTGGACATTCTCACTCAAGAATTCGCCCTTTCTTTTCACTGATTACTGATTACTGCTCACTGATAACTGAAAAATCCCCCCTCTCCCATGCGTATTGTTTTTTTCGGAACCCCGACTTTTGCCGTTCCCACCCTAAAAAAATTATTAGCCAATCCCGATATAGAAGTAATTGCCGTCGTTACCCAACCGGACAAGCGCCGGGGAAGGGGTAATCAATTAATCCCCTCACCAGTGAAACAAATAGCCATAGAACAGCAAATACCAGTTTTGCAGCCCAAAAGTGTCAAAAAAAACGCTAAAACCTTAGATTTTCTCAGACAATCGCGAGCGGATGCCTTTGTGGTGGTTGCCTACGGACAAATTCTCTCCCCAGAAATTCTAGAGATGCCGAGATTAGGCTGTATTAACGTTCATGGCTCAATTTTACCGAAATATCGGGGAGCAGCCCCCGTGCAGTGGTGCATCGCTAGGGGAGAAACAGAAACCGGCATTACCACCATGTTAATGGATGCGGGCATGGACACCGGTCCGATGCTACTGAAAGCCTACACCCCGATCGCTCTTTTTGACAATGCCGAACAGGTGGGAGCAACCCTAGGACAAATAGGGGCGGATTTGCTCCTAGAAACCCTCTCTAAGCTCGATCGAGCAGAAATTACCCCAATTCCTCAAAATAATGACGATGCCACCTATGCCCCTTTAATTCAAAAATCTGACTATCTAATCCACTGGCAAGATTCGGGCCGGACAATTCACGATCGAGTCCGGGGTTTTTATCCTAATGCGCTAACCACTTTCCGGGGACAACCTCTAAAAGTGATGGCCACTATTCCCCTAGACGATCCTAGTCAACTCCCCCCAGAATTACAGACAAAAGACCTTTCTCATCTAAGCGGAGAACTGGGATCGATCGTGACTCTCTGGAAAAATTTCGGGCCGGTAGTGCAGACGGGAGAGGGTTTATTATTATTAAAAGAAGTGCAATTATCGGGAAAACCACCGCGTTCTGGTGGGGATTTGGTCAATGGTTCCCGTTTAACTATCGGTGAGACTTTCGGTCAATAGTTTTGGTGGGTATGGCTTTCCTTTGCTCCTCTATGCTTCACTGGTGAAGATTTTTTTCAACTTGCGAAAGCGATCGGAATAACTTCTTAATACTTCGATCGCAAACATGGGGGTTTCCTGCACGGCAAATAAAAACTGCGGTTGATTGAGATAGGCTAATTTACAATCAGTTTTGGCAATAGCTGTGGATTCTCGCAGTTTATCCCCATGCAGGAGCGCTCCTGCTCCGAATACGTCGCCTTTTTGTAGAGTTTCTATCAATTGTCCCTTAACATACATCTCCACTTCTCCGCTAAGAATACCGTACATTAACTCGCCCTCCGTGCCATCGGCAAAAATAACTTCACCAGCTGGAAAAGTGCGATCGGGATGATTTTCGAGAATTTTAATCGTTTCTACGGGACTTAACATGATTTAACAAGAATTTTTCGGGTTATCTCTCCCATTTTCCGATATATTGAACTCCCCGATCATCGTTTTTGTATGTAAGAATACTTGAAACCTCTGTACCTGACAAAGATTCGGTTTGACTCTCAGAAATGCTTTGTTTAATCCTTGTCGGGGAGAGAAATTTTCCGTCTTCATACCTTTATCCTTATTCCTACCCAACCCGATTTTTGAGTTTATTTTTTTCTCTCTTATCTTCTCTCAAAAACCCTATATATATGGGCGCACGGATTCCCATTATACATAAAGTCTAAAGCAAGTCTCGCCATTTGTCAAGGGTTTTCCGAAAATTTCCCCCTCTCCCCACTTCCTTGAGAAAAAACCGGGGTTAAAACTGTTCGAGTGCTTCCTGGGTGATTTCTGCGATCGCGGTTAAACTGGGACTAACTGGGCCGATATCGGTGGATAACCAGAGAAGATACTCGACGTTACCCGCAGGTCCGGTAATGGGAGACCAAGTTAAACCCCGATAGAACCATCCTAAGACTGCGGCGGCCTGTAAAACCTGAAAAATTGCCGCTGCTTGGTCTTGATGGTCGCGAACTACCCCTTTTTTACCGACTTTTTCCCGTCCCACCTCGAATTGGGGTTTGACCAATAAAATCGCTTCTCGCGGTGGATTTAATAGCGTCCACAGGGTCGGTAAAACTTTGGTCAGAGAAATAAAGGACAGATCCATGACGGCTAAATCGGCGGGTATTTCCTGTCCGTATAACTTTTCTGGGGTTAAATAGCGAAAATTAGTTCTTTCTAGTAAAATAACCCGTTCATCCTGCCGTAAACTCCAGGCCACTTGTCCATAACCCACATCGACCCCATAAACCCGTTTTGCCCCTTTTTGCAAGAGACAATCGGTAAATCCCCCCGTGGAAATGCCTCCATCTAAACAAATGCGATCGCTGACATCGATGGCAAACAATTCTAAGGCCTTGGCTAATTTTTCGCCCCCCCTTGACAAATAGGGCAGTTTCTGCTTAATCTCGATCGCCGCTTCTGGATCGATTTCTGTGGCCGGTTTATCGATGATTTGATGATTGACTTTCACCTCTCCAGCGCGAATTAATCGCTGTGCCTGTTGACGGGAATCACAGAGATTTTTGGCTACTAATAATAAATCTAATCTTTGTTTCGGCAAGGAAGGCCTCCCAATAATCACCGGCTAATTCTAAAAAATACCTTATTTTTCCCCAAGCAATCCCAGAAGGAAGATTATAAGTAAAGATAGGGACAAGCGGAACCCATCAGCTAAATTTTCGCTGCCATCCCGATATTTTATGGATAAAGATACTCGATTCGCCGTTTTGGTCATTGGCATCCCCTTTCTGGGACTAGCTTACTGTGGCTTGATTTTTGCCGTGATGATCTATTGGGTGTGGGCCCGGCAACATCCCGTAACCATGGCCACTTTTTTCGTCCTTGCTCCTTCTTTGATTTCTGGTTCTATTTGGCTGTTAGCTTCCTATAAAGCCCGCCAAAAAGAGCGTTTGGGGTTATAGTTGAATGTAGAGGCCGATGGCATTCGTCCAAGAAGAATTAATAATCATTCTTTAGTCAGAATCGGAGCAGGACAGGGCTGAAGTTTGGGGCTGGCTGCGATAGGATGAAAAAGTGCTAGATAAAAACTCCTCTCCCTTACAGTCCCTAGTTGCGGGTCACTGGTTCAAGCTCATCTGTGGAGCTAGTTACCAAGATTTGCCCACGATTCGCAACCTCGCTTTGATCTATACTATCGCTGGGGCCGATTGTATTGATGTGGCCGCCGATCGAGCCGTGATCCTTGCGGCCAAAGAAGGCATCGAAACTGCCGAAAAAATTGCCAGATTCTCCCCAAATCGACGACCTTGGTTAATGGTCAGTCTCAATGACGGGGAAGATCCCCACTTTCGTAAAGCTGTCTTTAACCCGCAACTCTGTCCAGTCGATTGTCCCCGTCCCTGCGAAAAAATCTGTCCCGCTTATGCTATTGATAGGGGAGGAGTGATTGAACAGCGCTGTTATGGTTGCGGTCGCTGCTTACCCGTTTGTCCCCCGCAAATAATCGAGACAAAATCCCGTGTCTGTCAACCCGCAGAAATTATCCCCTTAATTATCGAAATGGGAGTCGATGCGATCGAAATTCATACCCAAGTCGGTCACGGAGAGGAATTTGCTCGACTCTGGCAAGCGATCGCACCTCTAACTAAAAACCTAAAAATCCTGGCCATAAGTTGCCAAGATCATGAATATATCATTGATTACCTCCACTATCTGCAAGAAACTATTTCACCCCTAAGCTGTCCTTTGATTTGGCAGACGGACGGCCGACCGATGAGCGGCGATATCGGCAAAGGAACCACCCACCCGGCCATTAATATGGCCAAAAAAGTCCTTTCCACCAATCTAGCCGGATTTGTCCAGTTAGCTGGGGGAACCAATGACCACACCGTGACCAAATTACAGCAACTGGGACTGAGAAAAAAAATCGCTGGTATTGCCTATGGAAGTTACGCCCGTTCATTGATTTTGCCAATTTTAGAGCATTTAGACCAGCCTAACCTTGAAAATGACCCCCAAGCCTACCAAGAAGCCGTTAAAGCCGCTTCTATTCTCGTTGCTCAATTAAAAGCCTAACCTTGGTCAAAAAACTATAATATTTTTTTAATTGACAACTAACCCCTAAATGTGTTAGACCCCAAGAAAATCTGGGAAATAAAAACAGCCAATTATCGCCAAAACCCTTTATTATTAATGCCAGAAACCCTACCCTCCTCTCGGATGCCAGTGACCGACGATTTAAACAAACTCTTGGCAATTCTACCCGCGCGGATTCGCGGCAAAATCGAGGAACACCCGCGGCAGCATCAACTGATCGAAGTAGTTATGGATTTGGGACGCATACCAGAAGCGCGTTTTCCCGATGGGGCGATCGATCTGGGGGACGAACCGATCTCAAAAGAAGAAATCCAGTATTCGATCGCCCGGGTGGGCAGTTTTAGCGGCGATAATCGCGCCGGGATTGAACGCACCCTGCACCGCATCAGTGCCATTCGCAATCGGGACGGGGAAATTATCGGTTTAACCTGTCGTATCGGTCGGGCCGTTTTCGGTACGATCACCCTGATTAACGACCTAGTGGAAACAGGAAAATCCCTGCTGCTGCTCGGTCGTCCGGGGGTGGGGAAAACCACGGCCTTGCGGGAAATAGCCCGAGTTTTAGCCGACGACCTCAATAAACGGGTAGTGATTATCGACACCTCCAACGAAATCGCCGGGGATGGAGATATTCCCCATCCGGCCATCGGTCGCGCTCGTCGGATGCAGGTGGCCCGTCCGGAATTGCAGCATCAAGTCATGATCGAAGCGGTGGAAAACCATATGCCAGAGGTGATCGTGATTGATGAGATCGGTACAGAATTAGAAGCTCTCGCAGCTCGCACGATCGCCGAACGTGGGGTGCAGTTAGTGGGAACCGCCCACGGCAATCAATTGGAAAATTTAATTAAAAATCCGACTTTATCGGATTTAGTCGGGGGAATTCAGGCAGTAACTCTCGGAGACGAAGAAGCACGCCGCCGGGGTTCTCAGAAAACCGTTTTAGAACGCAAAGCACCCCCCACCTTTGAGATTGCCATCGAAATGTTGGAACGTCAGCGCTGGGTCATCCACGAGGACGTATCCACCACTATCGACCAACTGCTGCGGGGACGGGAAGCAATTGCCCAAATCCGTTGGGTAGATGAGGAGGGAAAAGTACAGGTCACTCAGGAAGAACCAAAACCGGAAAACCTCACCCCTTTGCGTCGCAATTATCTGCCGGAAATGGATAAACCCAAGGGATGGCGCGCCGATGGCCGGATGACTCCCGTGGCCCGTTTCGGTGCGGGCCCACTCAACCGGGAAAACGATTTCGATCGCCTCCTCGAACAATCTTGGCTACAGGAAGAACCAGAAACGGAAAAAGTCCGCGTCCCCGGTCCCAATGGCGAAGATTGGCCGGTTTATGTCTATCCCTACGGAGTCAGTCGCGCCCCGATTGAGCAGGTAGTACAGGCCCTAGATTTGCCGATCGTTTTGACCAAAGATTTACAGGAGGCCGACGCAGTGCTGGCCCTGCGTTCCCACGTTAAAAATCAGTCAAAATTGCGTCAAATTGCCAAAGTAAGACAAATTCCCATCCACGGCATCAAATCCAATACCCTGCCCCAAATTTCTCGCGGTTTAAAGCGGATTTTGGGCATTGATGACCCGATGAATCAGGAAGGTGCGGATCTGCGTTTATTTGCCCGCAGCGGCAGCGATGACGAGATCGAAGCTTTGGAGGAGGCCCGGTTAGCGGTGGAACAAATCGTTATTCCTACCGGCCAACCGGTGGAGTTACTGCCGCGCTCGGCGAAAGTGCGGAAAATGCAGCACGAATTAGTGGAACATTACCGTCTCCAATCCGATAGCTTCGGAGAGGAACCGAATCGCCGTATTCGCATCTATCCAGCTTAGGAGTCGGGAATTTGAAGCGACGCACTCTCATCATTCTAGGTACGGGGGCGGCGATCGGTGGGGTGGCCGCCCTGATTATCCGTCGTCCCGAATCGGCGGCGGAATTGCGCGCCAAAATGCCCCTAGCTGAAAGAATTAAGCTCTGTCTCGATCTGGCTAAGATTAAACTAGCCACCACGATCGACTATGTTGATCGTTATGCCCGTCGGGGGATTCTCTATCCCTATCTTACCCATCCAGAGCCCTCGGGTTTTAATTTCTTCAATTGGCTACGGAGGGGGAATAGTCCCACCCCCGGCACCTGGAAGTTAGCAAAGGCCAATTTTTGGGCGGCAGGGGCTTTTCCTGCTTTATTATGGAAAATGGCTGATTTAGAATCAAACCCTGTGGATGCGGCCGTTTGGGTAGCTGCGGCTAAAAAATGGAGCGATCCCTTAAAAGAAGCGAGTTTGAAGAACAAAGACATCGCTCTTAATAATGTACTGGTGTTTGCCCCTTGGTTTGAGTCGGGACGGGGCCAGGAAAAACAGACAGCTTTAGAGATAACTTTGCGGGGGGCCAGACAACTAGCACAACCTTTTCAGGATGGTAAAGGGAGTTTTCACACCGATATCGGGACTTTTGGCTGGTTACGCAAGGCCGATCGCACCGATCAGCAAGAACATTGGCACGTTTTTATGGACCATACGATCAGTATAGAACAACTGCTCTGGCCAAGTCTCCACAATCCTGACCCGAAGGAAGCAAAAGATTGGCAAGAAAAGGCCCTTTCCCACATCCGCACCATTAGCCGCACTTTTGGGGCTAACCGTCGCCCGGGCAAAACGGGAACTTGGCAAAGAGGGTATTTTGATCAAAATGTCAACTCTCCCACCTATAGAAATTTCTTATTTAATGAGGGAAAACAGGGTTGGCGCGATGATAGCACTTGGTCCCGGGGTCAAGCTTGGTTTATTTATGCTGCCACGACGGCCTATATTTACACCAGCGATCCGGAAATGTTAACCATTGCCAAGGATGCCATTAATTATTATCTGGAAAATTTGCCCGATCGCTGGCCCGGTGGACAAAGACGCGCCGGAGATTTTATCCCCCCCTGGGACTTTGATTATGCCTTGCAAAAAAATGCCGCTACGGAAAGGGATTCTTCGGCAGCGGCGATCGCAGTGGCGGGGATGATTCGCTTATTAAAAGCTTTACCCAGCAGTGATCCTAGTTATGGAACCTATCGAGAGGCGATCGATAATACTCTCTTGAATTTGACTTCTTTTGAGTATTTTCCCGACGAAACCGCCCCAGAGATGAGTCTATTGCGCCATGGCTGTTATCATCATCCTGCATCGATCCGACCCAGCCAAATCTATGATACGGGTTTAATTTGGGGAGACTTCTTTTTTATCAATGCTTTGGCTGAATACCAAGATTTACCCGATACTTAATAGACTAAGTAGCAGCATCACCCACTTCCTTCTGGCGAGGGGTTTCATTGCGGCTGTCTCTCTCCCCATCGGTCACTTTTTACTAGGGGATTGGAGTACAGCGATCGCTCTCCTATAAGAGGAATGAGCAGATTCTTCCGTCTAAGCTGACTACTGAGGTTGGGGAAGCGGCGACGACTCAGGTTAGGACTTTAAGATTTAATAATGAAGACGCTGTGACACCCCTTCTAGAATTACAATCGGCTTATCCTAATGCTGCTATCTACCTCAGTGGTTCCCTGACTGTGGACTTCCCCGAAGAGGTTAAGTTGCCGATTCAGCCTGACCAATACCAGACGGTTAGTTTGGAGTATTTGGGGATTAATGGTGCGATCGCTGTACTCAAAGAGCAGTAGGCGGTGGGGACGGTGACGGCGAAGATTATTTCGCCTAGACCTTAAAGGAGACTGATATGTTTAGCTTAAATGATTTATATGAGCTAATAGCGAAAATTAGCAATTTAAAGGGAATTTTAGCCCTAATTTTGGGGTTCGCGCTTTTATCGATTCTGCTTTGGTGGCGAGCAAAAAAGTTAAACTTAGGACCACAGAACCAGATTCTCGACAGTCGATGGAGTTATACATCCCATGAAGTTCAAGAATTTTTTAAAAACTTAGAACCAAAAGGAGTAGAACTTTATAAATGGACTGAGATAACTGTTGATGGAATATTCCCCTTTATCTACGGGGCTTTTTGTGCTACTTTTATTGTTCTTCTTTATCCCACAGAAGTTGCCCGAATATTAATATTGTTTCCAGCTTTTACTACTCTAACAGATCTGGGTGAAAACTTGACGATTTTTGCCCTAGCCAGTCAATACTCCAAAAGTAAAAACAGTCATTTGTCTAACCTAACTAAAATAGCCATGTTTTTTACCAGAACTAAGTTTGTTTTATTAAGCACTTCCTTGGTCATCATCCTGATCGGAGGAATTACTAAGTATCACTCTTTTTTCTTTCCGTTGCGAGTACCAATCGTCTTTGGTTTGATTTTGGGGGTCTTTCCTATCTTGGCAAATACGTTAGCTTCTGTACTTTTTCAGAATCTATTTTTCATGCGTGGTTCTTGGCAACTTGCTTCGGTAACAGTAGGTTCTACGATGGCTGCGTTAATGGTTTCTTTTACTTCAGAGGAGATTTTTCTCAAAAATCCTTCACTTATTTCCTCTTCAAGTCAAAACTTGTTACCGTTGATGCGATATGGTCTGGCTTTGCTACTAACATTACCTACATGGGTTATGGTCTGGTGGCGTTCCCGTTCTGAATTAAAGCCAGGAGAATGGATTTCAGGAATTCTTGTAGGTTTAGTTGCTAGTGGAGGATTTATCGGGCTTATAGTTTGGCTAGGTTCTTTGCTTAAAGATTTTTCAGTCAAAAATCTGGCAATTTTTCAGCAGATTCCAGCATTAGGTCAGTATATATCTCAGCTTAGGGAAGAAGATTTTCTCGGACTTGCTTTAGGAATTAGTGGTTTATTGATCTATGGATTGGTAATTTATTTTTTCAAACCAAGAAGGAAGAAAATTGTTTCTTATCTAGGTGAAGCTCCTGCACTTTTGTATGCTTTATTATTAATTTGGATATTGACAGGGGTATTGGGCCTTTTAACATCTCATCTCGATCCATTCCACTTTCCCATTATTTTGACCCTAATTGTGTTCTCTGGATTGATGTACTTATTTTTTGAAGTAGATCACTACTTTAAGGTGACTAAAATTTGTCGTCCATCATCTCAAGATCAAGATACACCACAGGAAATGAAAAACTTTAATAAAGCCATAGAGAAGCGTCTTGAAAAACAAAAGCAATATCTTGAAAAACAAAACCAAAATCTTGAAGAACAATTACAAAAAGGGGAACTAAGTCAAGAGAAATATGAGAATGAGATAAAAAAAGAGCAGTATAATGGACTAACTTTAGTTGTTGTAGCTGCTAGTGGTGGTGGAATTCAAGCAGCAGGTTGGACAGTCCAAGTTTTAAACGGCTTACAGGAGGAGTTAGGACCTTCTTTCACTCAGGCAATCGGATTAATTAGCTCGGTGTCTGGCGGATCTGTGGGAACGATGTTCTTTTTTGATCGGTTTGGGAAGAAAGGATTTCCTGAACAACAAGAATTAGAAATAGTCTTCAATAATGCAACTGAAGATAATCTAGATGCCGTAGGTTGGGGACTCGCCTATCCCGACTTGGTACGAATTTGGTTTCCGCCTCTTGCTGGCGGTAAATACAATGATCGCGGATATGCAATAGAGGAGGATTGGAAGGGAAATATGCGTAAGCCTGACGCTACTCTAAAGGATCTACGAACGCAGATATTTAATGGGCAAATTCCTATCCCAGTCTTTAACGCTACTTTAGTTGAGGATGGTCGGCGTTTTTTAATTTCTCCAATGACCTTTCTGGAAAATATTCAGGATGCTGAAAAGCGCAAAGCCTTTGATTTTAATACCCTCTTTAATGGTCAAAACCTCAACAAAAAATCTCAGACTAATGACGAAATATATGATTTAGACATCACGACAGCCGCCAGACTCTCGGCATCTTTTCCCTATGTGTCGCCAATTGCTCGTAATGATGGTGATTTCAAGTTTAACTATCATGTTGCCGATGGAGGGTATTTCGATAATTCGGGGATGTTTACGGCAGTTGAGTGGCTAGATAAATATCTAGATGATCGGTTTAATAGCGTACCGCTCATTTGGCTACTTCTGCGAGAAGTCCATCCTCTAGCGGGTATTCTATCTCTACGCAAGTCCCTTAGTACAAAACTGAATATTAAACGAGTTTTGCTTCTACAAATTAACGCATCTCCTGAAGCGACACTGCCACCAAAAATCAAGGGAGACAAAGGATGGTTTATGGAATGGATTGGTCCACTCCAGGCAGTCTATAGTGTACGAGATTCAACGCAAGCATCTCGCAACTCAAAAGAAGTTGAGTTACTGGCAAAACGAGGAAAAAGGAAAGGCATAGATATTAAGTCATTTCCTATCTCTTTTCCCGAAAGGAATTTAACAACAAAAAAAGAATATAAGCAACCCCTGTCTTGGAAATTGACTGAACAGCAGAAAGAAAATTTGCGATCTGGATGGGAAGACGTTAAACAGGGCCAAACTTTCCAGAAACTGAGGGATCTATGGCAAGGACAGGGACAAGATCAATGGAATATTCCAAGAAATTGGTAGTCAAGAGTTTATTTCTTTATCTGATTAACAGCGATCAAAGATGTTCAACTATCTTTTTGCCTTTTCGAGCTTGGCTGGATTAAGCTTGATTTTAATTTTATTTTTTCAGCCTCGCTGGATTCTTTCTCTTATTGCTTCAATTGTCCCTGGTGCCGTCTATTTTACTAAAACTGACAAGCCAATTATTGCTCTCACAATTGATGATGGTCCTGATGCGGTGGCAACACCAAAAATTCTGGAAATTCTTCAGCGATATCAAGCGCGGGCAACTTTTTTCATTATCAGCGATCGCGTCAAGGGGAACGAGTCGGTTATTAGAGAGATAGTTAATCAAGGCCATGAGTTAGGAAATCACCTGACTGAAGACAAACCCAGTATTCAACTCTCACCACAAGAGTTTGAAGCAGAATTGCTGGAGGCTGATAGAATTATTGCCGAATTTGCTAAACCGTGCTGGCTACGTCCAGGAGGAGGTTGGTATAGTACCACTATGGTCAAGACTGCTCGCCAACACGGTTATCGGGTTGCTCTTGGGTCTATATTTCCCTTCGATACCCATATTCCTTCATCTTGGTTTGCTTCGACGCAAATTCTCTGCAATGCTCATCCTGGTTCGATCATTATTTTGCATGATAGTGGTTTGTGGGGAGAAAGGACTGCATTAACGCTCTCTAGAGTGCTGCCCAAACTTTCTCAAAAAGGATATCAAGTTGTGACGCTTTCAGAACTATATGCAAGGAATTTGTGATGAATGATTACGAGAAATACGAAGCTGCTTGTAAAAAGATAAGAAGAGCCAATCAGAAATTATTAACGGTTTTTGAGAGTTGGCTAAAAAAATCATCAGGTCTGTCAGAAAAAACCATCAAGAATCATCTGGCAAATATATAGCGTTTCCTGTTCGCACGAGGTACATTATCGATGTTGACAAGTTTAATCAGCAAAGGTTTAAGTGTGCCACACAGGTATAGCAAAAAATAGGTCATTTAGGACATCTTCAATTTTCAAGCTCTTATCGGTCAAGGGTTTTACCGATTTATCGTCCTAACCAACTCGCTCTATGCTATATGAGAAACGCTATATAAGTAGCGAAAAAAAGAAAACCTACCGCCAAACAAAGAAGATAGGTTCCCTGAAAAAACAACTGCAATATCTAAAAAGAAATCTCGACCATATTGAACAACTTTTAGCAGAAGGAGCCTCTCTACAAAGCTTGAAAAAAAGAGACTATTGTTTAACCCCCATTATGCCCAAACGAATCAAATTTTTGGCTTCAAATAAACAAGTCGGTTTGTCCAATCCCGCTTGCCTTGCAGCTCCCATAAGGCTAAAAGCGAACGAACCAAAAGACCAAAATTGCTAGGGGGAATGGACTGATAATCGATAAAAATAACGCCACTATGACTTTTCTGAGCTTCTCCCCATTCGCACAAAAGCGGGGGAATAGTGTTCTGGTCGTATGTTACTAGAGTTAACTGGGCGACCGTTGCCGCTTTTAAGATGATTTCATCCGAATCACCCAAGTACCGACCTTCTTGCCAGGTGATTAAGGGAAAAATTAGGATTTCTGGACGTTTGCGACTAATTTGTTCGGCAACCGTCGGAGAAATATGTTCATCTAATAAAAAAGATAGCATTTTAGCTATTCCCCGATCGTGAGCGGGGAATCAGGAGAAACCGTAATCGTTTCCAATTGGGGTAAAAGTCGTTTTATCGTCGTTTCATTGAGGGTTTGAGCATCGGCGATCGCCGTTTGCACTTCTGACTGATAGGCTTCGGCATAGAGCAAAGCAGAGCGTACCCATTCGAGGGGTCGATGAAAATGTGCCGCCGTTTTTTGTTCATCTAGCGCGTAGCTTTGAGCAATTTGAATTACTTCCCATAGAGCCAAACTAGAGTTTTTTAGGTAGGGTTGCCGCCCCAAAGGAGAATGGCGAAATTCAATATAGGGGAACTCGCTTTCTCTGAGAGATTCCTCGATTAAAATCGCACTGGTTTCACTAGGGGTTTTTCCTAATCGGCGGGCAAACCGTTTCAGTCTTTCTGCTGTGCGGTCGGGGAGTCGGGTACTAACAACTTGGGACATAAATTTTTTCAACTTTTAATTACACTGTTTACATTGTAACTCGATTCATTGTCCCAATGTCATTTATTTAAGGAATGACCGTTCAGATAAGCTAGAACCGCGTCACGGCATATCATAGAAAAATAGCCGCATCGAGAGAGAAGCTGTTGAGGTTACTGTCATGGTCAAGTCTAGCGATCGCACATGAAACCCTTCCCTGTCTGGATAGCAGTAAGGAGTGTGTGGAACAACTGACGGAAAAGGCGATCGCCCATTCAGACAAACTGAAGACACTGGATGATAGAATCGCCTTGATTGATAAACGGTTGGGAGTCTTAACAGACTACTTAATTCTTACCCTTTTTGATGGGGGAAGTGGCAAACTATTAACTATTACCGTTGAATGGGAAAAGACTGTGGATATTCGCTTAATCGTTGTCGATGTGGATGGAACGATCGCCGGGGATAACAATCAGGTTAATCCGGCTGTGGTGCAAGCTGTCTCAGCCGTCCAAAAAAAGGGAATTCCCGTCGCTATCGGCACTGGTAGGATGTACCGCTCCGCTTTACGCTTTCATCAACGCCTTAAATCCACTTTACCTTTAATTGCTTACAATGGCGCTTGGATTCAAGATCCTGTTTCCCACGTTCACCATCGACATACTCCCATTTCCCCCGACTTAGCACTCGATCTTTTAGATTATCTCGAACAACCCCAATGGAAGGAGAAAATCTCCCTTAATTTTTATATGGACGATGTGCTTTATGTGCGGCAATTAAACGCGGAAACGGAATTCTATCGCCAGCGATCGGGTATTATTGCCGAAGCAGTGGGAGATTTACGCAAAGTGGCCCACAAAACTACTAAAATCCTGGCCATGGGAGAAGATAAGCAATTTATCGCCGAGATTTGGCAGCATTTACAGCAACGCTATCAAAATCAAGATTTATACTTTACCCAATCGAGTCCGACTTTTTTTGAAGTTACCCACGTTGAGGCTACCAAGGGAAGCGCCACCCAATTTTTGGCCGAAGATATCCTAGGATTACAACCGCAAAACGTTATGGCGATCGGTGATAATTTTAATGATGTTTCTATGCTCACCTATGCGGGTGTCGGTGTCGCCATGGGTAATGCTCCCCAAGCCGTTAAGGATCAAGCCGATTGGGTTGCCCCCAGTGTAAACTTAAATGGGGTGGCCGCGGCCTTGGAAAAGTTTGTTTTAATTTGAGGAATGGGGGAATGGGGAAATTCAACTAAAACCCCAACACCCTAAAACCCCAACACCCTTTTCACCGAGAAAATTATGACTATTAATACGCAAACTGTTACGATTTCTAACAAAGATATTGACATCGATGCCTATTTAGCCATTCCTGATCGAGGGGGAATTTATCCAGCAATTATCGTGATTCAGGAAATATTCGGCGTAAACGACCATATTCGCGATGTTACCCGCAGAATTGCCCAAGAAGGCTATATAGCGATCGCTCCTGCCATTTATCAGCGATTTGCTCCCGGTTTTGAAACGGGGTACAGTATGGCAGATATCGAAATTGGTCGTCGGTACAAAGAACAAACCAAAGCAGCCGAATTAATCAGCGATATCCAGGCTACCATCGATTATCTTTATAGTTTGCCACAGGTGAAAAAAACTGGTGTCGGCACGATCGGTTTTTGTTTTGGTGGTCATGTGGTTTATCTTGTCTCCACTCTAGAGGATATCAAAGTTACTGCCTCTTTTTACGGTGCGGGAATCACCACGGGAACCCCTGGGGGTGGCAAAGCGACGGTGCAAGTGACTCCCCAAATCAAAGGGACAATCTACGCATTTTTCGGGATGTTAGATGCGAGTATTCCTCAAAAGCAAGTGGATGAGATAGAAAACGCATTAACCCGTTATCAAATTCCTCATCGAGTTTTCCGCTATGAAAATGCCGACCATGGCTTTTTCTGCGACCAAAGAGCTAGTTATAATGCTAAGGCGGCCAAATCTGCCTGGGATCATGTACTAGAGTTATTTAGCCTTCTTAAATCTTAATGGTCTGACTCCTCAAGCTTCAGCTTACACTGGAAGCAGTTCGAAATTATACTTGTAACCATTCTATTTATCATGACACCGAACCCTGCCTTTTCCATGGACGATTTTGCCAAAGCTCTTGATCAATACGATTATCAATTTGAAAAAGGGCAAATCGTGCGCGGGAGAGTCGATCAACACACCTCCGATGGAGCATACATCGATATTGGCGGCAAATCCTCCGCTTTTATTCCTTTAAGGGAAATTTCCCTCGAAAATGTTACTTCCATTCCCGAAGCTTTACCCATAGGTGCAGAATTCGATTTTCTGATTACCCGTGGACAGGATGCGGAAGGACAAGTTACCCTGTCTCTGCGGCAATTATTACTACAAAAAGCTTGGGAAAATGTCAGGGAAATCTCTGAAAGTGGCAAGTCGGTGCAGCTGCGCGTCACGGGGGTGAATAAGGGGGGAGTGACGGGAGAAGTGGAAGGATTAAAAGGATTTATCCCTCGCTCCCATTTAATAGAAAAAAGTGATTTAGATTCCCTGATCGGACAACTTTTAACCGCAACTTTTATTCAAATCGATCAAGAAAATAATAAATTAGTTTTATCTCAGCGAGAAATTGCTCGCGCTAACGCTATCAGTCAATTAGCTGTGGGTAAATTATTAAGTGGCACTGTGGTTAAATTACAACCCTACGGTGTCTTTGTCGATTGCGGTGGAGTGACGGGATTACTCCATGCTAAACAGGTGACGGGAGCTTCTTTTAATTCTCCCATGACTTTCTTTAAAGTTGGTCAAGCAATTAAAGTGGTAGTCGCGGAAATTGACGAATATAAAAATCGCATTTCCCTATCCACAAAAATCCTCGAAGCGCACCCCGGCGAAATTCTCGAAAACTTTGCAGAAGTCATGGAAACAGCAGCAGAAAGATTAAAACAAGCTCAGGGAAAAACCCCGGAAACTTAGTGTAGGGTGGGTTAGGCGACAATAATTTAGATATTTTACCACCTATTTAGTATTCGCCGTAACCCACCATCAGTTATCAGGTGAATTTGTCTCCTGTCTCCTGTCTCCTGTCTCCTTTTTACTTGACAAAGATGTTTCAAGTTAGCGTAGGGTGGGTTAGGCGACAATAATTTAGATATTTTACCACCTATTTAGTATTCGCCGTAACCCACCATCAGTTATCAGGTGAATTTGTCTCCTGTCTCCTTTTTACTTGACAAAGATGTTTCAAGATCGGATAGCAATTTTAGGGACTATGCACGGAAAAGAGCGGGTAATAGCGCCGATTTTAGCGCAAGAAATAGGTCTTAAGGTGATTGTACCCGATAATTTTAATACCGATCGCTTTGGCACTTTTACCCGGGATATTAAGCGCATCGGGACACAAATTGAAACCGCTCGCAGAAAGGCACAAGAAGCGATCGAGCTTTCGGGATACGATATCGGAATTGCTAGTGAGGGTAGTTTTTATCCCTATCCCAACTTGCCATTAGTTTCCTGTAATCGTGAATTGATTTTATTGCTCGATCGAGTCCATAATCTAGAAATAATTGGTCAAGCAATAGTCACGGAAACTAATCACGCTCACCAAACTGTAACTAATCTAGCAGCTGCTTTAGAATTTGCCGAAAAGATCGGCTTTCCTAGTCATGGTTTAGTGGTGATGTTTGATAAAAATTCTCTCGACTCCGAGCAGATTTTTAAGGGAATTACTGACGAGAAAAATTTCGTTAAAATTGTTGAAGATATTCTTGACAAAAACGGCAAAGTACACCTAGAAACCGATATGCGCGCTATGCACAATCCCACGCGGATGAAAGCAATTGTTGCCGCAACAACAAATCTGGTGCAGAAACTTAATCAATTATGTCCTAATTGTGGTTGTCCGGGGTTTGATATTATCGAAAGAAAAGCGGGTTTACCCTGTGGTTTATGTCATTTTCCCACCTCTTTAATTAAACTGGAACTATACGGTTGTCAAAGGTGTGATTATCGAGAGGAAAAACTCTTTCCTAACGGTGAAAAAACCGCCGATCCGATGTATTGTGAATATTGTAATCCTTAAAGATAGCTTTTCTATGGAAAGAATTTTAGAACCAGAAGTAATGGATGATCGGGAAGAAGCGATCGAATATGATGCCATGGACTTCACGGAAGTTAATACTAATTTCGCTCAAGAAGCCGTGCAATTGGCCGATATTAATGCTAGGGTGTTAGATGTAGGAACCGGTACTGCACGCATTCCGATTATGATCAGTCAACTACGTCCCCAATGGCAAATTATCGCTATTGATCTGGCCGATTCTATGTTAGAAATTGGTCAAAAAAATATCCTTAATGCTAACTGTCAAGAACAGATAAAATTAGAGAAAGTTGATGGAAAAAATCTTCCCTACCAATCCGAGCAATTTGATCTAGTTATTTCTAATAGTTTAATCCATCATCTAGAAAATCCTCTGCCTTTTTTACGCGAAATTAAGCGAGTTTTAAAACCCCATGGTGGCATTTTTTTAAGAGATTTATTCCGTCCCGATTCCGAGGAAATAATCCAGGGGATGGTGAGGGAAATCGATCCTAATTTTTCTCCCCGACAAGCGCAACTATTTAAGGATTCTCTCCAGGCCGCTTTTACCCTAGCAGAAATCGAAGATTTAATCCAGCAATCGGGATTTAAAAATGTTAAAATTTATCAGTCTTCTAATCGTCATTGGACAGCCATAAAAACAAGTAAAAACTAATCACTAAATCAGGAAAAAAGCGAGTTATGAAAGTTGGATTTTTGGGAACAGGATTAATGGGAACGCCAATGGTAGAAAGATTATTAAATCAGAAAATTCCTGTTATTGCCTATAATCGCACCTTAGAAAAATTGACACCTTTACAACAGTTAGGAGCCAAAACAGTTAGCTCTCCTGAGCAAGTAATTCAAGAAGCAGATTGTCTGATTTTAATGTTAACTAATGCCCCCGCTATCCAAGAGGTTTTAGGATTAAATTCTGAGCAATCTAACTTCAATAATCGTACTATTATCCAGATGGGAACTATTGCCCCTTCTGAAAGTAAACAACTGCGAGATCAAATTGTTGCTAAAGGGGGAGAATATCTAGAAGCACCCGTGTTAGGAAGTATTCCCGAAGCTAAAAAGGGGACTCTCTTAGTTATGGTGGGAGCAACGGAAAAACAGTTCCATCAATGGTCAAATTTATTGGCATATTTTGGTCAAGAACCGATGTTAATCGGGGAAGTGGGAACCGCTGCGGCTTTAAAATTAGCTTTAAATCAATTAATTGCCTCTCTAACTACTGCTTTTGCTTTGAGTTTAGCTTTTTTATCCCAGCAAGGAGTAGATCTAGAAAAGTTCATGACTATCCTGCGTCAAAGTGCCTTATATGCGCCTACTTTTGACAAAAAATTAACCAGAATGTTAGAAGAAAATTATGCTAACCCTAATTTTCCCACTAAACATTTACTCAAAGATGTTAATCTCTTTTTAGAGGAATCGGAGAAGTTAGATTTAACCACTTTTCCCCTAACAGGAGTGCAGCACCTTCTGGAAAAAGCTTTAGAAATGGGATTCGCAGAGCAAGATTATTCAGCTTTATATGGGGCGCTGAAAAAAGAATTATAAACTGCTTGGCAACATCAAAAAGATTCTCTTTGGTTTGTCTAGTCGGACAACTGATAGGAGAAAAACTGGTAAAAGGCTTTAAATTTTCCTTAAGCTTTGTTGAGGTAGCTAGAAGAGGGGGTTAGAGTGGGAAGTGATGGAATTTTGGGCATATTTTCCTATGACGTTGACTGAATTTGGATTATTAGCGGGTTTACTTGTCCCCGGTATCCTACTCTCGATTTTAGTGATGGTGAGTTTTGCCAAAGGGGGTTAAAAACTGATAGAGACACCGATGAAAGTGTCTCTATCTTTTTGGGGTGAGGATTAATCTATTTTTGGTTTTTTGCCTAATTTAATTGATTCTGTAGCTAACAAAATTGATTCTAAATGATGGCGCTTCTCCACTTGACCAAGGAAATAACCTGTCATCATCGCTGAAGCGAGAAGATTAGCCAAATTCTCGCGGTCGGTGGTAATTTGTACCGCAAAATCCTCTGAGGGCAACATTCCCACCAATCCCCTGACGTTTTGCGAGATAATATCTTTAATTTCGCTACTGACCGATTGGGCTATTCTCTCAAGGGTTTCAGGATGCTGCCGCTGGAGATACTGCATCAGACCGTTATCATTTTGTTCTTCGGTTTCCCAGGGAAAAAAATCAGGATTAAAAGTCATCAGAACTCCCACGCTGTAGTGGTTATTGTATCTAGGTTAACAAATCGCTCTTCTTGATTGCCTGAAGTCCCCCCATCTTCCTCAAGTTTAGCTCAGTGATCAGAAACATTTACCCATAATATACCCTTTCTCTTCTTATTCCTGATCGGTAGCTTCCAGAATACCCTGTTCCCTAAGATTGTCAACCTCGAAATATTGATGAAATTTATCGGTTACTTCTAACCAGTAGGATCTACCTTCATTTTGCTTGCGTTTTCTCACAAATCCTCGTTCTACCAAGTCCTGGACCTGTTGATAGGCCGTACTGCCCCGTAAATTAATTAAATCCGCTTGTGAGATTGGTTCCTTTAGTGCGATCGCTGCCAAAGTGCGGAGGGTTCCCGTGCCTAATTCGGCCGGGATCAGGTCTTCGATCAAATTCTGATAAGCTGACCGCAATTGTAAACTATAACCGAGGGGGGTTTCCACCACTTCCAAGGCACTATCCCGGTGAGCATAATCGGACATCAACTCGATCATGGCATCTTCCACCGTCAAGCGATCGCTGTTGGTTAATCTCACCATCTCGGTTAAGGGGACAGGCTGCCCTTTTAGGTAAAGTATCGCTTCTAGACGGGTAGCTAGTCTGATCTCCTGGTGGGCTTCCGCGCTCAATCTCGACTACCTAAGTTTAGACACTAAGCTAATATTCTACTAGAAGACGAACAAGAAAATTATGGAAACTTTTTGGAGTCAGGTTTTAGACTTTTGTTATCAGGCTACCAGCCAAGTGGGCGATCGCCTACTAGCTGATTTTGGCAAATTACAGGCCACCAATAAAGCAGACGGAACTTTAGTGACGGCTGCCGACCGTTGGTCCGATGGTGAATTGCGATCGCTAATTGCCCGCACTTTCCCGGACCATGGAGTCTTAACCGAGGAAACTACCCATATTTTCCCGGATCAAGAATGGTGTTGGGTAGTGGATCCGATCGACGGCACGACTAATTTTACTCGCGGTATTCCCATCTGGGGCATTTCCCTGGGACTTCTCTACCGGGGGACTCCCGTGTTCGGATTTGTTTATCTCCCCTGCCTGAAACAGGCCTATTATGGTTATTGGTACGGTGAGACGGGTTTAACCGGTCCGCTAGGGGCCTACCGCAACGGTCAACCGATTCACACCAGCGACGATTTTCCTAGCAAAAATCATCTGTTTAATCTCTGCGCTCGTAGTACGGGTGTATTTAAAAACCCCTTTCCCTGCAAAGTGCGGATGATAGGAGTGGCTAGTTATAATCTGCTTTTGGTTGCCGATGGCACAGTCTTGGGAGGAGTGGAAGCAACCCCGAAAGTCTGGGATATTGCCGCAGTTTGGGCGATTCTACAGGCCGCAGACGGGGTATTTATCTCTTTAGGAGAAAAGATTTTTCCCTTACAGGTGGGGGAAAATTATAGCGATCGATCCTATCCCTGTTTAGCCGTGGCTCGATCGAATTTAGCACCGGTTTTCTTGCCTTTAGTCGGGTTTCTCAAGGATGTTGCTTGAATGGAGAATTGCTCAGGTTAGAATAGCTGCATTTATTGGTTTTATCTCTATTTAGGGCTGGCTGAATAAATCTAAAAACCTTGTTGGATAATATCTTTAAGCTTGTTTGAAATCAAAAACTGCCAGTACTTGGAGTGATCAGGGGGGAAATTTAGGCACTTTTTGCCTGAAAATTAGGTAATTGACCCCCTGAAAATCGGTAAAACCCTACACCCCACACCCTACACCCCACACCCACGAAAAACTTTTTGCCGCAAACCCTATTTATTTCATGAGTTTTGATACTTTCTCTCTCAGCGAACGCAACGATAAAGCCGAAGTCTATCAGCAAGTAATTATTCGCCTCGAAAATGTGTCTAAAATCTACGGCAGTGGCGAAACCATGGTTAAAGCCCTCAATAACGTCAATTTAAGCCTAAAAAAAGGAGAATATTGCGCTATTATGGGGGCTTCGGGTTCGGGAAAATCCACAGCCATGAATATTATCGGCTGTCTTGATCGTCCCACCTCGGGGTCCTATTATCTAGAAAATCTCGACGTTTCCACGCTGCCGGATGGGGATTTAGCTCAGATTCGCAATCGCAAAATCGGCTTTGTTTTCCAGCAATTCCATCTTTTACCCCAGATGAGTGCGCTAGAAAATGTCATGTTACCGATGATTTATGGTGGGGTTCCTCCCCAAGAAAGAAAGGAAAGAGCGATCGCTGCTTTAACGAAGGTAAAATTGGATAATCGACTGCACAATAAACCCAATCAATTATCGGGGGGACAACAGCAGCGCGTCGCTATTGCTAGGGCAATTGTCAATCAACCCATATTATTACTTGCCGATGAACCGACGGGAGCGCTAGACTCGAAAACTACCCAAGAGGTGATGGCTATTTTCTCAGAATTGAATAACAGTGGTATTACTATCGTCATGGTAACTCACGAGGCTGATGTGGCGCGTAATTCCGGACGCATTATCTGGTTTAAGGATGGTGAAGTGGTTTATCCTAATCTCGCACCGACGGATTTACATGAGGTGATTGGGTAGGGTGGGGATTTTTCAGTTATTAGTGAAAAGAAAACGGCAACTTCCTCATTAAAAACCACGCTTCCCATGATCGCTGTTAGGGATTGGGAAGAAAACCAAAAAGTTTAGCTGCCCCTGCTACAATGGCAACAACCAAAGCGATTAGAATCCCCCGATTGGTAAATTCCTGATTAGCGACTCTTGCAGTTAATCCTTTAATTTCTGTGGTTAGTCGCTCATCTAGGGCTTTAATCTCTCCTTTTAACTCCGATTGTCCTATTTCTAGCTTGTTAACATCCCTTTGTAGAGAGTCTATTTTACCCTCAATCCTTGTTAGAACAGCTTCTAGGGAATAAGTCACGGTTTCGTTAGACATGAGCTAAACTCCTATATTTTGATCAGGGTAATCGCCTTGTTTAGGGGTTGCTACCGAGTAGAGAAAATCTAATGGCGACGGTGATTATTGCCCCGATACCGGCACTAATTCCCCCAACAATCAGAGGTAAAATTAACCCCCGAAATCCCTGTAAGTCAGAAACAGACTTAACTAAAATAGATTGCTCGTTTTCTACTTTTTCTAATCTTTTATCGATTCCCTCAACCTTAAACCCTAATGCTTTAATCTCCCCTTTTAACTCCGATTGTCCTATTTCTACTTTGGTTAATCGTTCATCGATTTTGTCGAATTTTTGATTAACATCTCTTTGTAGAGAGTCTATTTTCCCCTCAATCCTTGTCAGAACAGCTTCTAGGGAATAAGTCACGGTTTCGTTAGACATTGGCTAAACTCCTATATTTTGCTATGTTGCGGTCTTGCGTAGCGAGCGCGTTGCGATCACTTAATCTTCTGTGGGTGCGATTGCTCCAGTGGTGTCCCATTCTCATAATTCTCCAGGCTGTACTAGGTAGCGATCGCATTAAAATAATCACACAATCAATTAAAAGTATAATAATACTAAATCTGGTTATTAAAGACTGATTATTCATTCCCCTTTTTGCATGAGTGAATGAGTAGAAAACGGGTTTCTCCGAGAAACCCGTTTTCTGTGCGTTACTCAACGGATTTAGTATAATAGGCCTAGATGATTTAAAGTTGAACAAAAAGACTCTTAACAGCCCAAAAAACAAGCGTTTCCTCAACATGAAGAGGAAACGCTTTTTAATTACATTATTTTACCTATTCTCCCGTTCCCAAAGCGATTCGATCATCTTGCATTAGATTTCGGGGGCTTTTAGGGAATAAAGGGAGAAACTAGGGGTTTTTGCCTTTGCCTGTTGCACTAAACTGGGGACAGAATTACGCGCTAGGGCGGTTAATTTATTGGTAGTAGCATCGTAAATTGTCGTAGCTACTTTGGGATAGAGTCCAATACCGATAATTGGCACTAATAGAGAAGCGATGATAAAGACTTCCCGGGGTTCCGCATCTACTAGGGCATGGTGTTCTTCTAATTCCTTATTTTCCGGCCCGTAGAGAATTTCTCGCAACATGGACAAGAGATAAATCGGGGTGAGAATGACACCGATAGCCGCTAAAAAGACGATAATCACGCGGAAAGTGGGACTATAGGCATCACTGGTGGCAAAACCGATAAATACCATTAATTCCGCCACAAAACCGCTCATCCCGGGCAAAGCCAGGGAAGCGAGGGAACAGGTAGTCCACATGGCAAAAACTTTCTTCATTTTCTTGCCGACACCGCCCATCTCGTCTAACATCAGGGTATGGGTGCGATCGTAGGTACAACCGACCATAAAGAATAAACTCGCCCCAATCAGTCCGTGGGAAATCATCTGTAACATCGCCCCACTTGTACCAATATCAGTAAAGGAAGCCATACCAATCAGCACAAATCCCATGTGAGAGATGGAAGAATAGGCAATTTTGCGCTTAAGATTGCGTTGGGCAAAGGAAGTTAAGGCGGCGTAGATAATATTAACTACCCCTAAAATCACCAAAACGGGAGCGAAAACGGCGTGAGCATCGGGTAACATCCCCATATTCATGCGTAGGAGCGCATAACCACCCATTTTAAGCAAAATTCCCGCTAGTAACATATGGGCAGGGGCAGTGGCTTCGCCGTGGGCATCCGGCAGCCAAGTATGGAGGGGGAAAATCGGCAGTTTTACCCCGTAGGCAATCAGAAAACCAGCGTAGAGGAATAATTGCAGTTTCAGGGGGAAGTCTTTACCAGCAATAGTCACCATGTCAAAGGAGATGGTATCGCCATAAAAAGCCATCGTCAGCGCCGCTACAAGGATGAATAGGGAGCCTCCGGCGGTGTAAAGGATAAATTTGGTGGCTGCGTAGAGACGGCGTTTACCGCCCCAAATAGAGAGGATGAGATAGACGGGGACTAATTCTAATTCCCAGACGAGGAAGAACAGTAACAGATCCTGCACGGCAAACACCGCAACCTGTCCCCCGTACATCAACAGCATCAGGAAGTAGAATAGTTTCGGTTTAAAAGTGACCGGCCAAGCCGCTAAGATAGCCAGAGTGGTGATAAATCCCGTTAAGATAATCAGAGGCATGGAGAGGCCATCGGCTCCTAAAGACCATCTTAGGTCAATTTCGGGCAACCATTGGTAACTTTCCACTAATTGCAGATTGGGATTAGCGAAATCGTAACTGCTATAGAAAGCGTAGATAATTAGGGCAAAGTCGATTAATCCCACCGTCAGAGCAAACCATCTCACGGTTTTACCGTCTTTATCGGGAATTATGGGAACCAATAAAGCAGCGACGATGGGAAAAAGGATGATGGCAGTTAACCAAGGAAAGTTCGTTAGATTCATCGGCTGTTTTAATATTTATTTAATCGTCAGAATCGAGAAATTAAGCTAGGGCTTTTTGGCGGTTTTACTGGGGAAAACTGCTTTTTTTTCGCTTGTTCTCGCGGTTACATTTAACTGTACCTAACCCAATCTAGCAATTATTTTCCCGTCCTTGTCTGTTAATTCTGTTAATATTGTTAAGTTTCAAGAGACTTCTGGCCTAATTAATGTTTGAGAGTTCAAAAATGGGAAAAATAGCGATGAAGTTGCAGAAAATCTCTAAATAAGTAGGTAGGCGTTAAAAATTGTCAGATCCCCCCGCCTATCGGCACCCCCCTTATTAAGGGGGGCAGGGGGGATCGAACCTAAAATCCATTTTTAATTTAATTGTAACCAGCTACTTAGGTTATACTTCTGGCTGCAGGGAAATTAATTTTGCACGACTACTTGTAAGCTAAAACGCATCTAAGATGCGTTTTAGCTTATTAAGCCAACCCTACTTAAGCAATCAAACCAGAGAGGAGATTAAGGCAAAAATTAACAGGCTTACGGTGGCGGGAATGTTCAACGGAACGAGCGAGCGGCTGTTAATAGTCTTGAACTCAATCAACCACCACCACCACAACCGCCACAACCGCCACAACCGCCGCCACAACCGCCGCCACTGCCGCCATCGCCGCCGCCATCACTGCCGCCATCACTGCCGCCATCACTGCCGCCATCACTGCCGCCACTGCCGCCATGACTGCCGCCATGACTGCCGCTACTAGCAGCGGCTGTGGGAGTCAGCATTTGATGCAGGTCTGCTA
>SFAQ01000142.1:0-12269 GCA_007096525.1 Microcystis wesenbergii Mw_QC_B_20070930_S4
GTAGGAATAACGCAAGCTTATGGTTATTTTAAAAGTCAGGAAATAAATACTCAAATTTCACCAATAAACTCACCACAAGGAAAAAATTTTTCAGAACATAGTTTTCCCGATAAAACCCTCACTGGTCATTCTGACGAGGTTTTTTCAGTAGCATATAGTCCCGATGGCCGCTATTTAGCTAGTGGGAGTATTGACCAAACTATCAAAATTTGGGAGGTAGCAACCGGAAAAGAATTGCGTACCCTTACTGGTCATTCTGGCGGGGTTTTTTTAGTAGCATATAGTCCCGATGGCCGCTATTTAGCTAGTGGGAGTATTGACCAAACTATCAAAATTTGGGAGGTAGCAACCGGAAAAGAATTGCGTACCCTTACTGTTTATTCTTACCTTTACGGGGCTGATGTAGTATATAGTCCCGATGGCCGCTATTTAGCTAGTCGTAGTGATGACAAAACTATCAAAATTTGGGAGGTAGCGACAGGAAAAGAATTGCGTACCCTTACCGGTCATTCTGGTCCAGTTTTATCAGTGGTATATAGTCCCGATGGCCGCTATTTAGCTAGTGGGGGTGGGCTTCGTGACAATACTATCAAAATTTGGCAGGTAGCAACCGGAAAAGTATTGCGTACCCTTACTGGTCATTCTGACTGGGTTTTGTCAGTGGTATATAGTCCCGATGGCCGCTATTTAGCTAGTGGGAGTCGCCAAACTATCAAAATTTGGCAGGTAGCAACCGGAAAAGTATTGCGTACCCTTACTGGTCATTCTGACTGGGTTTGGTCAGTGGTATATAGTCCCGATGGACGCTATTTAGCTAGTGGGAGTTACCAAACTATCAAAATTTGGGAGGTAGCAACGGGAAAAGAATTGCGTACCCTTACTGGTCATTCTCACTCGGTTAACTCAGTGGTATATAGTCCCGATGGCCGCTATTTAGCTAGTGGGAGTGGTGACAAAACTATCAAAATTTGGCGAGTGGGACAGTAAAGTTGTGTTGGGGGTGACAGCAATAACTTTTGTCTATCGAAAATGAGCGATACTTGCGGGAAACTGCACCGATGTCTTTAAAAATATTGGGTTTTGGCTCAAATTATTGAATCGAGCAGTTTTCTCCTAAGTATTAAAGCGCTCAACTCAACCGACAAGCTAGAGGGTATCGCATCTACATCAACAAACTATAATCTACATTAAAGAAATGTCCTAATAATTTCGCCTGTTCTTTGGTAATTGACCCTTTTCCTTCAATTAAACTAGAGGCAATTTTGTCAGAGCCAAGGATTCTGGCTATGTCTTTCTTATTAACGCTTTGCTGTTCCATCAAAAACAATAACATAGAATGAGGTGTGGTTGATTCTTGTAGATAAAAGCTTTTTTCAAAATTCCCAATTAAAAAAATTAGAAGCTCATAAAGTTCATCTTCTTCGGGAGTTCGCTGCTGACGGTGCATTAATTCTTCCACAATAGCCAAAGCTTTTTCATTTTCTGCCTCTGTTTTAATAACTTTAGGTAAATGGCGAGCTAGTAATTCTTTGTATTTTTCTGGATTAAAAGTAAGGGTCATTTTTCCATTGCTCCTTATCGTATTCAGCGTGGGTTAAAACATACTTGATATAAATTAGCCGCTTCTGATAATCGATACTGGTTATGAGACGATAACTATTCCCTTTAATGTTAAAAACAGTAAAGTTACCAACTGCTTCTGCTTTGGGAAATACTGTTTGAACCTCAACTAAATTATACCAAATCCCTTGACTGGCAATTTTATACCAATTCTCTAAAGCTATTCGAGAATCAGCGTGTTTATTCGTAAATTCTCGTAGTCTTCGATAGCTGATGATGTGCATTTATAAAAACAAACATAAATTATCTCTGGGGGTGATTCGCTGCCAAAGTTGTTTTTCCATCGGTAATTCAGTTGCTTGTCATCGTCAGTTATTGACACTCCCGTTTGCTACTTTGTCCTTAGCTGCTATATTAACTGGTTAGACCGTGTTTTAGGGCAAAACGTACCAATTCCGTGCGACTATTAGTACCAGTCTTGCTAAATAAGCGACTGACGTATTTTTCTACGTTTCTGACGCTGGTTTCTAGACGACTGGCAATTTCTTTATTCATCAATCCCTCTGCTACTAAATCTAAAACACTTTGTTCCCGGGGGGTAAGATCAACTTTAATCGGGGGGGGAGTGGTAGTAAAAGTGTTCTGTTGTCCCACCTGCTGTTTTAATTCCCGGATATCTCGGGCAATTTCTTCTAATCTAGCGTTTTCGCTGGTGGCTTGCAAGGATTGACGACGGCGCTCGATTAAAGACTTGATTAATGCTTCTAATTCTTCGGGATCGAAAGGCTTGGATAAATAAGCATCACAACCAGCATTATAACCCAAAATGCGATCGCTTGTCATCCCCCTTGCTGTCAGAAAAACCACGGGAATTGTCTGAAACCGGGGATCCTCGCGCAATTTCTTCAGAAACTGATAGCCATCCACCTGCGGCATCATAATATCGGAGATAACTAATTCCGGGATTTCTTGATTGAGTAAATCCCAGGCTTCGTTAGCATTACTAGCAGTTCTTACCTCGAAGTCATCCCCGTACTGTAGATATGCTTGCACAGATTCACGAACCCCCGGTTCGTCATCCACTAACAAAACTTTCGCAGGTGTGTCCATGAATTTCTCGCAGCGATCGAATATTGTCCGAATCCTATCTTATCAGCTATCAGGAGCCGGTCGTCAGGAGCCGGTCGTCAGGAGTCAGTAGTCAGGAGATTGCTTTTATTATTCTCCCTTCTCCCCACACCCTACACCCTACACCCTACACCCTACACCCCACACCCTACACCCCACACCCTACACCCTACACCCCACACCCTACACCCCACACCCTACACCCCACACCCTACACCCTACACCCCACACCCTACACCCCAAACCCTAATCACTAGATCATCCTCAAGATAGTGACGGTGAGTTAAACTAGCAGATAGAAGTAAAAAGTTACAAAAATCACACAATGATTTTATAATCCTTTCACCATTCTTAACAAATCCCGTGACCATTCTCTGCTGGCTCGATCGCATTAGTGCTTCTGATCGCCCCCTGGTGGGGGAAAAAGCTTTTATTGCCAGTGAATTACACCAGCGAGGATACCCAATTATCAGGGGATTTGCCATTTTTAACCGCATTTTTGCGGAATTTTTGGAAACTATCAACAATGCTGACTCGTTTCTGACTGATTTTCCGCAATCTTCCCTCTATTTAGACGTAGATAACGCAAAAGCTCTGCAATTAGTCGCCAAAGAAAGTCGGCGGGCCATTTTACAAGCAGAAATTCCTCCTCTCTGGTTAGAAGAACTAACGGCGGCCGTGGCACAATTATCCATGGATAGCCTAGTATGGCGCTTTTCCTTACCTGCTCATCTGGCTCGGCGAACTCTCGGTTTATTTTCCGCCCCCATCAGTGGAATTAAAGCAGATAATCTAGAAAATGCCCTAAAACAAGCTTGGGCGGAGTTATTCAACGCCAGAAGTCTATTTTATTGGCGAAAAATGGGAATTGGTTTAGAAAAAATTCAATTATCTTTACTGGTACAACCGTTATTACCAGCCAATTGTGCGGGAAATGTGCTGATTAATGAGGATAACTGGCAAATTCAGGCGGTTTGGGGATTAGGACACAGTTTAGTTAATGGAGAAGTGGCACCGGATACCTATATTATCGATCGCTCCGGTCAATTACGCAGTCGGCAATTAGGCAATAAATCCAGGGCTTATTATCTCAATAGCGACAGTAATCTGCTTGCACCACAATTATTAGCACCCAGTTTACAGGAAAGCTACTGTTTAGATAATTTCGCCATCGATCGCCTTTGTCAGCTGGCTCAATCTCTGCTGACGGAAAAACCGACGTTAACCAGCATAGAATGGCTGATGATGCTGGATGGTCAAATTTATATTCTCAACTGTCACAGTCAGGAAATCACCGCTACTACCTCCCATTATCCCTTAAGAGGATTAGGGGCATCCCCGGGGTTGGTATCGGGAGTGGCAAAAGTGATCAGCAATTTCGACTCCCCAGAGGCAAATTTTCAGGATTGCATTCTGGTTACTACTAATTTACCTCCCCAAAAACTGCCCCATTTACGCCAAATTCGAGCAATGATCACGGAACAGGGGGGATTAACTAGCCATGGAGCCATTTTAGCCCGGGAATTAGCCATTCCTGCCGTTGTCGGGGTGAAAAATGCCACAGAAATTATCCGCTCAGGCGAGATAATTTTAGTAGATGGTACGAGGGGAATTATTTCTCTAGCATCTCAGGAACAGATTTCCTTACCCCCAGCACCCCCCAGAGAAATCGACAGGACGGCAATTGCTACCCGTTTGATGGTTAATCTCAGTCAAACTGAAAGTATTGCCAGAATCCGAGAACTGCCTATTGATGGGATCGGTTTGTTGCGCTCAGAATGGATGATTTTAGAGTTACTTTCCCAGCGTAGCCTAGAAGAATGGTTAACACCAGAGCATCAAGGGGAATTAATCGAGAGATTAAGTGATTTAATCGCACAATTTGCCCTTAGTATCCAGCCTAAGCCTTTATTTTACCGTTCTTTTGATGCTCAACATTCAGCGAAAGACAGTCGGGGAACCCATGGTTATATTTTAGATCCGACTCTATTCGATCTAGAATTGCAAGCTTTACGACGGGTACAAACCACCAGCGCCACCAATATTAATTTACTGCTTCCCTTTGTCCGCGGGGTGGAAGAATTTATTTTTTGCCGGCAACGGGTACAATCGGCTTTACTCACTCAAGTCCCTTCTTTCCAATTGGGGATAATGGTGGAAGTACCGGGGGTAATCTTTCAATTGGGGGATTATGTGCAAGCGGGGGTACAATTAATCGCTATTGGTACTAATGATTTAACTCAATTACTTTTAGGTAGCGATCGAGAACATTTCTCAGAATATTTTAACGCCCGTCATCCCGCAGTCAGGACAGCTTTACAACAAATTATCACTCAAGCAAGAGTTTTACAGATTCCCTGTTCCGTTTGCGGCATGGCTATCGTCCAGTATCCTGAAATTATCGATGATCTGATTGCTTGGGGTGTGACTTCTCTTTCGGTGGATACAGAAGCAATTTTAGCCACTAGAGAGGCAATTGTTCGCGCCGAAAGAAGGTTTTTATTGGAAAATAGCAGATAACTTCCGAAAAAGGAGCGTTAGGGGTTGGGTGTTGGGGAAGATGTTAAGTAGGGTTTGCGGCAAAAAGTTTTTCGTGGGGTTAGGAGTCAGGATTCAGGAGTCAGGATTCAGGAGTCAGAATTCAGGAGTCAGAATTCAGGAGATTATTTTATTTATTCTCCCCACTTCCCACACCCCCACTTCCCCACTTCATAATTCATACTTTGTGCTTTTTGTCAAAAAAACTTTTTTTTTGCAATAAAACTACACAAAAAAAAGATCATCGTTGTGGGTGAAATTGACTCATTTACCTGTCTTAATGAGGATTACCTTCTAGGTGTGGCAAGGGTTTCAACCTTTGCTGCCCAAAAAAGCATATAATACCCCACTATGAAATTCTATCAAATCGCTGTAACCATTGCAACATCGTTGTTAAATAAAAATATTTCTCAATTAATTTTTAAGAATTTGTAAATATTGCGGAATGTTAATTTAAATATTCTCAAGTTTTTGGAGTTAATACATAAGTTTTACTTATATTTTTGGGAAAATAGGACTCCCGCAAAAATCCCACATCTACCATTGGGTTAGGAGTCAGAAGTCAGGAGTCAGAAGTCAGGAGATTGCTTTTATTATTCTCCCTTCTCCCCACACCCCACACCCCACACCCCACACCCTACACCCCACACCCCACACCCTACACCCCACACCCCACACCCCACACCCCACACCCTACACCCTACACCCTACACCCCACACCCTGCCCCTAATGCCTAGAGAATTTCAATAATTCCTTGACTGCCATCGAGACGAATGAATTGACCATCTTTTAACAATTTCATGGCATTATGCACATCCATAACCGCCGGAATTCCGTATTCTCTGGCAATAATAGCACCATGGGATAATTGTCCCCCCACCTCGGCAATAATGCCCACAGCCCGGGATAATAAAGGCGACCATCCTGAGTCAGTATAGGGAATAACGAGAATAGTATTAGGGGCAATTTCTAGATTTTGTAGGGTTGGCATAATTTTGACTCGTCCCTCCACTGTCCCCCCACTAGCGGCAATTCCCTGTAAGCGTTTTTTAGCAGTTAAATTTGAGACTAAAAATTCTCTTTGCGGTGGTTGTCCATAAACGATGTAGGGAATATCGGTTAATTGAGAGTTTTCTTGGAATTGTTGGCGACGCTGACGGATAATCTGGTTAAGATTGGCGATTTTATTATTCTGACCTAACTGGGTAACTTCTGAGTAGTTTAGATAAAATATATCTCCCGTCTCCGATAATATTTGCTGCTGTAACCAGAGGGTTTCCAAAGCGAGAAAATGCCAGCGTAGGTGAGCTAAAAGACGGGAGTAAATTTCAGTCACTTGGTTTTTGATATTTAATCTTTTTTGGACAGTATGGGAAGATTTGACTTTTTTATGGCTATTATTGCCCGGAATATCTAAGGGTAGTTGTAGCAGATATGGGGGATTTTCTCGCCATCTCGGTATCGAAATATCCGTACCTACTTCGCTTAAATAACCGTAGGTTTCTAACCAGAGGGAAAAAGCTGAGTCAAAATCTCGATCGCTTGTATTTTTTCTCAGTTCAGATAGCGATCGCATTGAGGCTATTTCTGGTGCTTGGGAGTTATCCAATTTCTCAAAAGGTACTTGCCAAATACTGCGACGCAAAGCGAAGCTAAGAGGGGCAAGAATACTATAATAGGTGGCTTTTTTTAAGACGGTTAAAATCTCCTCAATTTGCTCGAAAATCTCCCCAGAAGATAAAGCTTCTAGGGAAGTAGTGTTAATTTTTTCGAGCGTCGGGATAAAAGAGGTTTTTTGATCTTGGCTAAAGTCTTTTTCTAACTGTAATTCCCGTCCTAAAAGTTTCAATAAACCGGGAGAATTAGCCAAGGTTGCCGTTAAAGGTGGTTTGGTAAACTTTGCCCCTTTGGTCAGGAATTCTAAGCTTTCTGGAGGTAATCCCATACGACGGAAAATTGTTCCTAATAAAGAAGCATTAAAATAAGCTCTTTGATAGTGTAAAGTCGCTGTTTCATTGAAATCCAAATCGAGGGCTTTTTTGTCTAAAACTAACCGGAAAATATCTCCCCAAACTCCACAGGTTAAAGGACGATTAATTGACCAAGGCAAAGGACGAATCACACCGGGGATAACTTCAGCCGCGATTTTTCTTGTCCAAATTGGCTGTAAATTAGTGATAGGACGGCACTGTAATAACCATAATTTTTGTCCGTCATGAGTCCATTCTATATCTTGGGGAATGCCATGATCAAGGGTTTCTAATTGCCGACAAAGATTAGCTACCTGTTGAATAATAGCTGGGGGAATATCTCCCGCTCCGATGATGATATTTTCTTCTAAATTAACCCGATAACTTTCGGGGGTGATTCTTCCCGATACAACTCTGGTGGCATCTCCGGGTAAAGCTTCAATAACTACATCTAAACTGAGAGGATTAATCGGATCACGACTGAAGGCAACTCCCGAAAAAACTCCTCGAATTTGTTCTTGAATTAACACAGCCATGGCCGTGTTTTCTTGACCTCGATCAAGTCGATAATTAACAGCATTAGGACTATTATAGGAGGTTTGACAACTTAAAATCGCCGCCGCTAATTTTTCTCGATCAACAACGTTAAGAATTGTCGTATATTGTCCCGCAGATGAAGCGGTTTCACTATCTTCTCCAATAGCGGAAGAGCGCACGACTAAGGGATGATTAATATCAGGATTAAGAGATTCTATTAACGGTTGTGGATCATCCCCTGGTGGTAAAATCCACCCCCTAGGAATGGGATAACCGGCACGCTTAAGATAGGCTAAAGTGGCGGCTTTTTGTCCCACTTTTAAAGCCGTCAGATTGTCATCAAGAGTTTGGATCGATCGATCTCCACGGAAAAAACGAAACATAGTTTTTGATTCATTGTTAACACTTGCTTCAGGTAAGTCTAAATCATCGGCGATTTTTTGAAAAATTGCCCCTAATAAACAGACTAAAGCAATGGCAGTTATAATATAACCTGAATCGTGGGGACGGCGCAAGCTGAGAATTAAAGCTAATAAAAATAATCCTACCAATCTACCCGTAGATTTTTCTCGAAAAATAGTAAAGCTAATCCCACTAATGATTGAGGTGAGAAAAACAGCGACAAAATCGTGAACAATTAATCCCCAGAAAACATTAGTAGTTCCCGCACCTTTTCCTAACCAATAGCGCCCCACGACTAAGGCAATTAAAGCTAATAATTCCCAAGTGGAGCCGGTGGGAAAAAATAAACGGGTTAGGAAAATAACGATAATTCCCTTGGCTGCTTCCGAAATTACCGCCAAAATTCCCACTAATTTACCCCCATGGTAAAAAGCGGCAGTTACACCGATATTACCGGTCCCTAATTGGGATAATTTACGTCCAGTTACGAGATAATTTATCCAATCAATCAGAGGCAATCCCCCGATGATAGGACAGACTAAAAAAATAAATAGGGATCCCCAAATTTCTCTCATTATATTTTCTGGCTCTAAAAAATAGTTACTTCTCGGTGGAGTCCTGTCAGGTATCGGGATGAGAATAATTCCGTCCACACTCCCTTAAATCTTATACAGTATTTTAGCTCTACCAACCCACGACATTATTTATTTTAAATTTTACTTTATAAATACTGACAGTTTTTCTCGGACAGATGAGGTATAATGACAACAGTGATTGCAGCAATTACGGGTGTCTTTCTTGGAGACTGCCTTAAAAGCTTCTTCGAGAGCCTTGTTTAAGTCTCGATAATTTTTCGGTTGTAATTTTCCCAAGATAGACTTGGCTTTTGGGCAAAAGTTTTCAATAGTTTTCAATCGAGGTAAAGTCGAGAGAGTAAGGATGTAAATAAACTATCTTAGACCCCTTCTTCTTCCACAGCTTGACGGACTTCTTCGCTGACATGAATTTTATCACTCACCGTTGGCTCATTTCTGGAACCGAAAATTTGATAAATTGTCTCAAATGTAGTCTAGCAAACGCATTGAGCGTTCTACTCGAATATTTGTTAGTACAAAAAGACCATTTTGAGGTTAAGGAATTGATTAGGGTTTGAGCGAGCCAATTGGCGATTGCACTCTCGGCACTGTAAGGTTACGGCAATTTTAAAACCCTTACCTTAAAAAATTAAGCCAACAATGAGTTATAATTGATAGCAATTACACAAAATTATTATCTTGGAAATAAAATAAGACTAGGTTTATGCTGCTCGATCCTTTGGCAATGTCTTCAGTAGAACTAGATAATTTAAATCAACTTCCTGATTGTTCGGCCATATATTTGGCTATCGATTCTCAAAATAGAATTCTTTATATTGGTCAAGCAGTTAATCTTTTAAATCGCTGGAAAAATCATCATCGTATATATCAATTACAAGAAATTAATCAAGATTATCCTGTAAGAATAGCTTGGCAAGTTTGCGATAATGAAGAATTAAATGAAATTGAACTATATCTAATTAAACATTTTCAACCTTTGCTAAATAGAACAGAAGTTAAATCTCCACAAGTTGTACCATCAGAGTTAGTCTTCCGAAATTTTCTCAGGGAATTTTCTCGACGATTAATCATTATTGGGTTTAAACCACAAACTTCTCAAGAGCTACCACATATTCATTTGAAATATGACTGGACAGATTGTTCTCCGAAAGGGACAGCCGCAAAGATTAAAAATTTTATTCAAGAAAATAATAATATAAATACCAGTTTTAAGATTAGAAGAAAACCTTGGGGAAGAATCGAATCAGCAGAAGGTTTTAAAATAGGCAGTCGCGAACAAAAAGCCCTAGCTCGTCAGAATCGTTCCTATAATAATCATTGGGAAATGGCTTGTAATGGAGTAATAATCTCTATCACCCCTACCGATAATTATAAACAGATTAAATCAATAACAAGTTTTCAAAAACTTGCCGGGGTAAAAATGAGAACAATCCCAGAACATGATTTTAAGAGAATGTCTAATCAATATCCTGATGATTTTGCGGATTTATCGTGCTTTGTCGATGATTTAGTTCCGTTACTTTGGATTGAAGGGTAATCTTGAATGGGTGCATCTCAATTTTGGAGAAATATCTATATTACATTTTGGGCGCACGCGATCATTGCTGTCAACTTAAGGAAATAGCCCCCGAAATTTGTTGAGAGAGAGCCTCCCTTTTCCTGTTCCCTGTTCCCTGTTCCTTTGCCTAAAGTAGGCTGCGTTCTTTAACCTGAAACCATCAATGAAAACTTCAATTACCCCTTCATTAATTGGAGGGGTTGATCATTTACTTAAACCAGAAAACGGGTTTCTTTAAGAAACCCGTTTTCTAGTATTAATTTTGCTTAGGTACTTAATCGATCATAATTGATCATCATTTATCGCACTACATCATTGGTAATAGTAACGATAATTCTTCGCATCCTCGCACCTTGAAACTCGTCAGGAATCTCGTGTTTATATCGAATTAGAAAGTTAGGAGTATGATTGGAAAAAGTTCTGATAATATCGACATTTTGTTCGATGTTATTAATATACAGTTTCATCTTATATATCGTGCTGTCACCTAACTTTTCATCTGAAGGGGCGATTATCTCTGGTTTGGTAAATTCAACTTTCAGTGTCACCTCGCCACTAAGAGGAGGAAGATCACAAGTGATCTTCTGTTGCTGCCCTAACCAGTTATAGACATAACATAGTTTTCCCTTATAGATGTAGAAACTGTGTTCACCAAAATATCCGCCGTGCGCCATCAGAACAGCTTGTAATTCCCCTTTAGCTTTGGAGAAATCAATAGCTGCTTCGATCGCATAGAAACGAGTGCTAATATTAGGAGCAACAGCCTCGTAAATTTCTGATAACCCTGGATAATAGGTATAGCTAAATGTGGTATATTTCGAGTCATCAGAAAATGCTGGGGGACGTAATTGAGGAATTTCTCCACCCAATACCGCAGCTCCAGAGCCATCTTCAAGGGGCATATATTGTTTAGCCATCGAAATCTCCTTAGTAATTGATAACGGAAAAAAGTGAGAGATTTAACTGGGATTACACTGATGGACAAAATTAACAAATCAACTTTGTTGTAACTCAATACTACTCAGTCCTCTATGCTAAGATGATCCAAAAAACGCAAGTTTTTAAATTGATGGGCAAAAAAGGGCGTGGCGTTGTCAGATCAGAATATGAAAGATGCAATGCAATCCTTGCTATCAAAGTAATTTCAGTTCCGGGCTGATTCGGATCATCTTTCAATTTGACAACGCCAAAAACCTTATTTTAAAAGGGTTTTACCATTATTCAGCCAACCCTAACTAAAAAGAGAGAAATTTTGCCAAAATAAATTAACAAAACTAGAAGAATACTTAGAAGTTTACCTTAAATGTCGGTTTGAAGGCTCTCGGTTTTACCTCGGAGATGAAAAACCGACCAGTATAAAACAGCACTTCGACAAGCTCAGTGACACGAAGCACAGCTAATATTCAGGGGAATCCTGATTCTCTACATATTTCTTAAGTTGGTCTATTGTAACACCGCCACAACTAGCCACAAAATATGCCCCTGTCCACAAAACTCTCTTGTCTTGACCATATATCTCTTTCAAGTGGTCTGAAAAGTTATCCCACATCAGCTGGCAAGAAGTTGATTTTAAGTTAGCGATTAGACTACTTAACAGTTTCTGAGGGGGGTAAGTTAAAAGGATATGAATATGGTCTGACTCCCCGTTAATCTCTATTACCTTCGCATTCCATTTCTCGGCTATGTTATGAAAAGCTACCTTCAAAAACTCTAAATGCTCTTTCTGAAACACCTTTCTACGGTACTTTGTCACGAGAACTATGTAAACAAACAGTGAGATTAAAGGTAGTCCTACGAGTTTTGAAATAATTAGCTTTCATCCTCTTGACACTTTGTACGATGAATTGCTATAATCATAAAATAACACATTGAGAGGTGGAATCGATGCGAGTCATAGAGTTTAAGTTAAAAACCAATTCACCCCAAGAAATAGCCATTCAAGAGGCTATAAGAGTGGGACAGTTTATTAGGAATAAGTG
>SFAQ01000143.1:0-27946 GCA_007096525.1 Microcystis wesenbergii Mw_QC_B_20070930_S4
AATAAACTGCGCTATGTTAACTTAATTTTATCGCAAGAGGGAAATTTAATCTCTCTAAGCGAACGCCTGTTCTCGTCGGCTTGTATGTAAAGTTTTATGTACGGATTCAACATTTCTGCAAAAAATGCTGCTTCGTTATCTGCTAAGACCCTACGAAGTTAAGTGGTGTTATTATACTCAAGTTACACCTTTATGGAACCGAGCAAGACCCTCATTATTTATTCATCAATTTGAAGGTAATTCCTTTTTAGTCAGTCGTCCTGCTGGAGTAGCAACCCCTGAAGGAATACCTTTTTATTTTACTAACTGTTTAGGAGATTTTGACTTTATCAGAGGTCATGCTTATCATTTCCCGATGCGATTACGTCAAAACTATTCAGAAAAAGTAAATACAGAAGATAATACTCAGGGAAAATTATTCGATTCCAGTAACTTTAATAGTCCTTCAATAAAAGCCAATCTATCAGAAAAATCTCGTCAATACTTAAATCAACTTGGTATTAATAATCTCGAGGAAAATATCGAGAATGCTTCCTTAATTTGGCTGCACGCATTAGCGATTGGATACTCTCCCTTGTATCTTCGGGAAAATGCCGACGGTATTCGTCAAGACTTCCCAAGAATTCCCCTTCCCAAGAGCCAAGAATTATTAATTAAATCTGCCGAATTAGGACAAGCGATCGCATATCTTTTAGACACAGAAAATCCCGTTATAGGAGTGACAAAAAAACCGACCCCTGCACTGCAAAAAATCGCCTTGATTTCCTGCACTGATGGAGGAAATTTAAACCCAGATCAGGGAGATTTAATTATTAACGTCGGTTGGGGACACGGGGGTAAAAATGGCGTGACGATGCCGGGTAAAGGAAAAGCGATCGCAAGACAATATACAACCGCAGAAATGAGCGTAATTAGCCCAGAAATGCGAAAATTATTAGGAACGAAAACCTATGATATTTATCTCAACGATCGAGCCTATTGGCAAAATATACCATCCCGGGTATGGGAATATACCATCGGGGGTTATCAAGTCATTAAAAAATGGCTAAGTTATCGCGAGGAAAAATTATTAGGACGGGGATTAACTATCGCAGAAGTGCAGGAAGTAAGCGAGATGACTAGAAGAATTACTGCGATTATTCTCCTAGAATCAGACCTAGATGATAACTATCAAAATATCAAAGCAGCCGTGTATTCTTTTTAATTAAATGATTGAAATCTGTCATTTCCTAGAGTTAAGTAGGTAGTAGTTAAAAATTATCAGATGCCCCCCTTATTAAGGTGGATTCCCCCTGTAGGGGCAGGGGGGATCAAAACTAAAATCGATTGGTATTAGGTGAACTGGACTCAGAGCAGTTATCAAAAGTTGAAGATGTTTGGCTTTTTTGGCTTGGGCTGCTCTAGAACTATGAATTTTTGAAAATGCGATCGCTTAAGTTAAAATAGAGAGGTTCAGTTTCAGGGACGAAAAAGGTAAAATAAATTAAAAGCTTACAATCTTCTAACTCGCTGCTATGCCAGTCACTCGCCAAGCTCTTAAGCAAGACCTTGACCAACTAACTAATGATCAACTTCAGCAAGTTGCTGACTTCATTGCCTTTCTCAAGTTCCAAGATAAACGCCGCCGGATCATTCTTGATCCTAGTCAACTTGTTTCCCTTGCGACTGATTTCGCCGAGGAAGACCGTATCTTTGCCGAAGCTGGAATGGATGACTATGCGGTGATGCTTGCTCAGGAAGAGCATCAATGACTGAACAGCTTAAACGTGGGGAAGTTTGGTTAGCAAACCTCAATCCTGCTCAAGGTTCTGAGCAGGCAGGTATTCGTCCTATAATTATTTTCCAAAATGATATTGTTTCTCAATTTTCCACAACAACCATTGCTATTCCCCTAACGACAAACCAACGCCGTGCTTCATTACCAATCTGTATGTTGATTAGACAGGGAGATGGCGGGTTATCGCAGGATTCAGTCGCACTTTGTTTTCAAATTAGAGTGCTAGATAAGACCCGTTTAATTCAGCGGTTAGGACTACTTAGGACTGAAACAATAGCTCAACTAGAAGATGTTGTGTTGGTAACATTAGGATACCAATTATGAGGATAGTACGATCACCGCTCTTGTCGGGTGCAAAAACCCCCAGGTAACGCACCAATAATATCTTTGAGGCTCATCCCAATAATTTTCTCTAGCTTCGGGAATTTCTATGAAGAGCCGGTAGGCGTTAGGCTGTATTTGTTATGACATCAACGCCCCGTATTGTTCTCGGTAAAACCCCACACCCCACACCCCACACCCCACGAAAAACTTTTTGGGCAAACCCTAATTATTGCCCCCTGAATAGCTATCATTGCTTCTTGCGAGCAGCGAATCATTAATAATTTCTTTGGAAACGGCAAAACCGATAAAAATTTTCTATCAAAAAACTGGCAAAAATTGGCAGGACGAAAAATGCTGATCAGCTTGGAACATCTGAGATAGAGCATCGTCTATCTGGACATTCAAAATGTCACCAACTTGCCGTGATCCCGGTGCTAATGGTCAGAGGGAGACTTGCATGATGGCCAAATCTAAGTTAATCTCACCTAAAAGTCACCTTTAGGTATTTTGACTAAAAAGAAAGTGGCCTAACTTCTACTCTAGCCTCAAGGCTAATGCTGAAAGCTAGAATCATCGGCTTAATTGACTGGCTCTAGCTAACTCTTTACACCACAGGAGGTCTGTTTGAAAGAGACTTTTATCCACAACCCCATGACATCCGCTACCCCAGAACAGAATTGCACTGCTGAGTCTAACCGAGTCCGTTACTCGGCTGCCCTGCTGGGATTAGCACTCTCTCTGGGAGTACCTAGCATTCTCAACTCCACCTTAGAATCAGCCCAGGCCGCCAATTCTCTACCCTTGGCATGGGAAGTGATTGACCTGTCCCAAAAAGCCAAGGATGCGGGTAAAAAACTCAAAGAACCGCAAATAATCCAATCCCAAGCACTTGCTACCGTCAAATTCATCGCCACATCAGTAGTTGAGCATCAGGTAAAACCGGGAGAATCCCTGTGGAGTTTAGCTGACACCTATCAAACCACCCCCACAGCGATCGCTACCAGCAATAATCTCTCCCCCCAATCCGATCTGATTATCGGACAAACCTTAAAAATTCCCACTCCTGAGCAGTTGCCCCCGGCAGCCCCGGCAGCAACTCCTGAGCAGTTGGATAGTTCCTCTGCTAGTCTGCGTCAAACCCGTCAACGTCTCCAAGAAAGTTTGGCCGCCTTACGGACTGAGGAAACCCCCCATCAGTCCAATTCTGGGGAAACGGTAATCGTCACCGAAACTACCGCTCTCGTTCCCGATAATTCGCCAACTAGCGTCGAGATTCCCGTTACTGCTCCCGAAGAATCCCCCCGACCAACTGGCCAGGTGATCCCGATTCCCGTTCCCACCCCTGAAAGCGATCGCCCGATAGCCCCAATTGCCGTTAATCCTCCCTTAACCAGCAGACCGGAAATTCCCAGCGTTGTCCTACGAAATCCGGCTCCTGTGACTGAAATTCCCGCCATTCCCAATCCTCGGGTCATAGTTCCCCCAGAAAACCAAGTTTATCGGGTTCGGCCCGGAGATACCTTAAACACGATCGCTCGCGCTCTCGGCATCACCCCCGCCGAATTAGCCAGGGAAAACGGCATTGACAACCCCAATCAGATTAAAGTTAATCAAACCCTAGTGATTCCCGACCGCTCTGCCAGCGCTAGAGTTAATCAAAATCTTCCCCCCTTATTCGGCGATCGCCCGAGATTGTCCTTTAACCCCAGCAATCAGCCAAATCTGCCCCCCGCCCCCGCCAGCCCGGGGACGGAAGAATTCCCCGAAAATATCACTGGAAACTATCGGGAAAGATTGCGCCAAGAGGTGGCTAATCTGCGGGAAACTAATCTTTCCGAAACCCAGAAAAGTATCACTATTCCCGTCGATAATCCCACAGAAACCCTCGATGAGCCGCAAATAACCCCTAATCCCCAATGGACCGCCATTCGTTCGCGTTCTAACCAAAGCACCCCCCCCCAGATTATCGGTTCGGCTCCTACTAATGTGGAAGAATATAATGACCGCCTCCGAATTCCCGTCGGCGAAACCGTAGAACCTTCCCTTCCTCCCCTCACTAATCCCGATGAGCATTTACCCAATCCCGCCCCGATTTTTACCGGCTTTATCTGGCCCACTCGGGGGGTGTTAACCTCCGGTTTCGGTTGGCGCTGGGGCAGACCTCATCGCGGCATCGATATCGCCGGTCCAGTGGGTACACCAGTTGTGGCGGCGGCTGCCGGTGAAGTAATCGCCTCCGGTTGGAATTCGGGTGGTTATGGCAATCTGGTGAAACTGCGTCACCCCGATGGTAGCGTCACTCTCTATGCCCATAACAGCCGTCTGCTGGTGCGTCGCGGCGAAACTGTTCAGCAAGGTGAGCCAATCGCCCATATGGGTAGCACCGGCTTTAGCACCGGCCCCCACCTCCATTTCGAGGTTCACCCCTCCGGCCAGGGCGCAGTTAATCCCATCGCTTTCCTGCCAGGCAGACGTTAAAGATGCCCGCAAAGGGAAGATTTTTTCTTCCCTTTTTTGCTCTTGTGCAATTGGGTGATTGTGTGTTATGATTGATAACTGTGTAAACAACGGCTTAGTAGCTCAGTTGGTCAGAGCAGGGGACTCATAAGCCCAAGGTCGGCAGTTCAAATCTGCCCTGAGCCATTTTAGGAAAACCTAAGTGTAGAATTTTAGAAATACAGAACTGTGCCTGAAGATTGTCAAAAAAATATAAAGATTTCGCTTTTATCCAGAAAAATGTAGCTTAGGATACAATTTATCCCTGATAACTTATAACTGTTCACCGAACCCAGCAAAAATCTCCCCAACACCAGTCCCCCACTAACCCCCTTTTTTGATTCTTGGAAATTCGCACCCATAAGTAATGGGAAAGGACTTGACTTTGCCAGCGACTTGCGCTATGCTTTTCTTATAATGGCAATCCGTGCAAAATTTTTTTATACGCATAGACTCCCATTATGAATAAAATCTTTTAAAAATATTATCCCAAAATCTGCCGATAAAAGCAAGCAAAATTTTGCCGAATTTGGTCTGATACTAAATCTGCCTTTTGCATGAGTAGAAAACGGGTTTCTCCGAGAAACCCGTTTTCTGTGCGGTACGACTCACCACATCTTGATCTGCGATCGCATCCTGTCAGGGCGAAGCAGTCGGACAATAACCTATCGCTGAAACCGTAGATTTTCTATCCCAATGCTTCGCCCCTACTTTTTCAGCCAACCCATAAGTAATGGGAAAGGACTTGACTTTGCCAGCGACTTGCGCTATGCTTTTCTTATAATGGCAATCCGTGCAAAATTTTTTTAGACGCATAGATTCCGATTATGAATAAAATCTTTTAAAAATATTATCTCAAAATCTGCCGATAAAAGCAAGCAAAATTTTGCCCCTAATTGTTAAGTTTTGTTAACAAAGAAATGCAGAGATCAGCAAGGTAAAAAAATCGAAGTCTCTTGCTGATCCTGTTTGTCGCTTAACCTATGATTAGGTTAGGCGAATTTTGCGCTTTGACTAATTGTTAGTGCTAACTTCGGTGGTTTCAACAATTGCCGTCGGTTGGCAGGGGGTGGGTTGAAATTTCTCTGGAAAAGAGAAGCCTAAAAATGATGCGATCGCAAATATGGTGCTGATAATTTTGGCAAGACTGACAAGGTCTTCTCTGTACTTTAACCAATATTTATACATAATCATCGATCCTTTTACTTAGGAGGTTAACTATCTCTAGATTAAAAAAATTCTGATTATTTGTCGTTACTCAAAAGTCCTGAAAACGGTACTTGTTTTAGGTACTATCAATTAACCTGACAGGGTACTGAAAAGTAATCTTAAGTCCTGTTACCTATAAAAATAATGATAATGAATGAACTAAAAATGACTGAAATTGAAACCCTTTCTTGGTTTGAATTAGAAAGACTGGTTAATGATCTGAAAAAAAAGCATACAAAGAAGGGATTAACGGACTTGGAGACAAAAATATTAAAAGGTATTTTTGAGGATAAAAAATATGCTGATCTAGCGGAAGAAATTAGACAAGAAGAACAGTCAATCAAGAATGCAGCTTCTAGTTTATTTAAAATCTTGTCAGAGCAAACAGGTGAAAAGATTGGAAGTAAGAATCTGATTACTGCTTTGGCAAGGTATAGAGATAATTCTCAGATATTTGATCATAACAATAAACCGCAACCTCAGCAATCGGATAGAGTTCTTGAATTAGTTATTGAGGTAGGTATAGACGACCTGACACCAGAGAAAATTGATAAGATTAACAACCTTATTCAAAAAATCGCCAGAGACAACACGATCAAGCCTATTATGAAACTTAAAGGCAGTATTCGGCTATTTTTAGAAGGTTCAGAAGATGGACTACAGCGCCTAGCAGATTTACATCAATCGGGGGAATTGCAAGCCCTTCTCAATGAACTTAAATCAGACGATATACCCGAAATTATCGTCAAAAAAGCAGAGTTCACTACAGATGCAAAAGTTATTGAAAAAGCCGAATTAATTAAGGCAATTCGAGAGGGAACAATCGATAAGACAACTCTACAACAAGTTGATTTAAGTGGGGCTTTCCTGATTGGGGCTAACCTGAGTGGGGCTAACCTGAGTGGGGCTAACCTGAGTGGGGCTAACCTGAGAGGGGCTAACCTGAGAGGGGCTATCCTGAGTAGGGCTAACCTGAGTGATGCTGACCTGAGTAGGGCTATCCTGAGTTGGGCTAACCTGAGTTGGGCTAACCTGAGTGGGGCTATCCTGAGTGGGGCTATCCTGAGTGGGGCTATCCTGAGTGGGGCTATCCTGAGTAAGGCTAACCTGAGTGATGCTAACCTGAGTGGGGCTTTCCTGAGAGGGGCTATCCTGAGTGGGGCTATCCTGAGTGGGGCTATCCTGAGTGGGGCTATCTTGAGTTGGGCTAACCTGAGTGGGGCTAACCTGAGTGGGGCTAACCTGAGTGGGGCTATCCTGAGTGGGGCTATCCTGAGTAAGGCTATCCTGAGTAAGGCTATCCTGAGTGATGCTAACCTGAGTGGGGCTTTCCTGAGAGGGGCTGACCTGAGTGATGCTAACCTGAGTAGGGCTATCCTGAGAGGGGCTAACCTGAGTGGGGCTATCTTGAGTTGGGCTGACCTGAGTAGGGCTATCCTGAGTGGGGCTGACCTGAGTGGGGCTGACCTGAGTGGGGCGGAAGTTGAAAACGCTAGAGGGGCTGACCTGAGTGATGCTAACCTGAGTGGGGCGGAAGTTGAAAACGCTAGAGGGGCTGACCTGAGTGATGCTAAGCTAAACGGCTTTTACTTCGGATCACCGATATAGACTCCAAAAGGGTTATAGCTATTGGATCATGCAGGTTAAGCGCCGTTTAGCTTAACCTGAGTGGGGCTAACCTGAGTGGGGCTAACCTGATTGGGGCTAACCTGAGTGGGGCTATCCTGAGAGAGGCTAACCTGAGTGGGGCTATCCTGAGAGAGGCTAACCTGAGTGTGGCTATCCTGATTAAGGCTAACCTGAGTGTGGCTATCCTGATTAAGGCTAACCTGAGAGGGGCTATCCTGAGTGGGGCTAACCTGTGGATAGCTGACCTGAGTGGGGCGGAAGTTGAAAACGCTATCTTTATCAATGCAACGGCTATCACTCCCGAACAAAAACAGGATTTGATTCGACGAGGGGCAATTTTTGGGGATACTTCTAACGATCGCAGTAAAGCATTAGTTTAAAACAGCCTTTGATCTCCACCTTCAGCAGAGATTTAGGTAGGGTTGGCTGAATAAATGTGAAATATAGACGAGGTAAGGGGTTTGGCGGCCTGTTTGGCCAAGCAGCTGCAAGATTTTCAAGCTGGTGGCTCAAAAACCTTGTATCTAAACCAGCGATCGCCCCTACTTTTTCAGCCAACCCATAATTAATGGGAAAGGACTTGACTTTGCCGGCGACTTGCGCTATGCTTTTCTTATAATGGGAATCTTTGCAAAATTTTTAAAAACGCATAGATTCCCATTATGAATAAAATCTTTTAAAAATATTATCTCAAAATCTCCCGACAAAAGCAAGCGAAATTTCGCCCCTAATTGTTAAGTTTTGTTAACAAAGAAATGCAGAGATCAGCAAGGTAAAAAAATCGAAGTCTCTTGCTGATTTTGAAGGGCGAAGCATTCGGACAATAACCTATCGCTGAAACCGTAGATTTTTTATCCGAATGCTTCGCCCCTACTTTTTCAGCCAACCCTAGGTAATAGCTGACATCCATCGTGATAAAATCGGCCTTGTCTTTCTTCTGCCAGCGCAGCGCCGAGCGGCGGTATGTTGAGCTTATTTCCCCTTTTACTTTTTACTTGGTATAACTCGTGCAGGTTTTCATTTATCATACTCCCGAACTTACCCCCGTCCATACTCTACCCGATTGCGCCGTCGTTATCGATGTTTTAAGAGCAACAACCACGATCGCCACTGCCCTCAATGCCGGTGCGGAAGCAGTGCAAACCTTTAGCGATCTGAAAACCCTGATGCAGGTGAGTGATGGTTGGCAACCGGAAAAACGTCTCCGGGCAGGAGAAAGAGGCGGTGCGAAAGTGGAAGGCTGCGATCTGGGCAATTCTCCCCTCGATTGTACCCCTGATTTAATGAAAGGTCGTCGTCTGTTTATCAGCACCACTAACGGCACTCGCGCTCTGCAAAGAGTGGAAGAATCCCCAATCGTGATCACTGCGGCTATGATCAATCGGCAAGCCGCCGTTAATTACCTATTGGATAAGCAGCCCGAAACCGTCTGGATTGTTGGCTCTGGTTGGGAAGGAGGTTATTCTCTGGAAGATACGGCCTGTGCTGGAGCGATCGCCGATGCGCTACAAGAACAATCGGGGCAAATGGCGATCGGTAATGATGAGGTGATCGCCTCGATCGCTCTTTATCGTCAATGGCAAAATGATCTTTTAGGAATGTTCCACAGTTGTAGTCACGGTCAGCGCCTCTTGCGTCTCCACTGTCAAGAAGATTTAAAATACTGCGCTAATATTGACTCTCTTGATGTTTTACCGATCCAAAAAGAACCGAGCATTTTAGTCAAACTTTAGACATTGCCACCCACAGAAAGAGTCATCCGTGCGGGTAGGAGCATCAATCCTACCCGGATTCCTTTATTTATAGTTTACCGACCATGACTATCGATTCTTTACTGCAACCTTTTCAGCGTTTTGGTGTCAATCTCGGTTTAGAAAGAATAAAAAATCTGCTGGAGATTTTAGGCAATCCCCAAGATAAAATTCCGATTATTCATGTCACGGGAACTAATGGCAAAGGTTCAGTTTGTGCCTATCTATCCTCTATTCTCAGCACTGCCGGTTACAAAGTCGGACGTTATATTTCTCCCCATTTAATTGATTGGACGGAAAGAATCTCTATTAATGGCGAAAATATTGAAACTGCGACTTTAGAAAACCTGCTTAAGTATATACAATCCCGTATCGATCCCCAGCAGGAAAGTCCTACTCAATTTGAGGTAATTACTGCCGCTGCTTGGCTGTATTTTGCCCGGGAAAAGGTGGATATTGCCGTGATGGAAGTGGGTTTAGGAGGAAGATTAGATGCGACTAATGTCTGCGCTCAACCTTTAGTTACTGTCATCACTTCTATTAGTCGGGAACATTGGCAAAATTTAGGCCCCACGGTTGCTGATATTGCCGGGGAGAAAGCGGGGATATTAAAAGCGAATTGTCCGGCAGTTATCGGACAATTACCGGAATCAGCGCAGGGGGTAGTTAGGGAGAGAATCAAGCTGTTAAATTGTCCGACGGTATGGGTAGAAGCTGCCGAAAAAATTGCCGATAATCGGGCCAAATATCAAGGGTTAGAATATCCTTTATCCTTAGCGGGAGATTTTCAATTAACTAATTCCGCTATAGCGATCGCTGTTGTTAATATTTTACGTCAGCAAGGTTGGCAAATTAGCGATGAAGTCGTGCAGGAAGGAATGGCAAAAACTCGCTGGTTAGGACGTTTACAAACTGTTAATTGGTGTCAGCGAGAAATTTTAATAGATGGCGCTCATAATCCTGCTGCTGCTATTGGTTTAAGGCAGTATGTAGATAGTTTAAAGGCTCCAAAAATTATCTGGGTGATGGGAATTTTATCGACTAAAGATCATCGAGAAATATTCCAAGCTTTATTAAGAAAAGGCGATAGTTTATATTTAGTTCCCGTCCCGGATCATAGCAGTGCCAATCCTGAAACTTTAGCGGAATTAGCGACCTCAATTTGTCCAGAATTATCTCACCTAGAGACTTGTTCCGATGTATTTTTAGGACTAAAAAAAGCCATCCAAGAATCTGCCGATAGTCAGATAATTCTCTGTGGTTCGCTTTATCTAGTTGGTTACTTTTTAGGGAGTTTGTTTCAGGGAAAATAAAACATCAATTTTACTGGTGGTTTTATCAGGCATAGTGGCAGTAATTCCGATCCCGCGTACCGATTCTAAAAAGGCCTTTGCTTCTGGGGTTAATTCCGTGGCCGGAAGATTATTAATTCCCCCTGCTTTAGCGATAATTTGCTCCACATCGATGAAAAAATAACCGAGATTATTTTTAGGCAAATTTGCGATCGATGCTTGGAAATTCTCACTTTTGCTAATCGGTTGATTCGGTTGCGGTTGATAGGGAATTCCGACGGTCATTTTTAGGGTATCATTATTAGGCCAAGCATAGGTTAAAATCGCTTGTTCTTCCGCTTTCCATTCAGTCACATCTTGGCCAGAAATTTGACTGTTTTTTATGGTGATAAAGGGAAAAGTTTTTACCAATTTATTTAACCTATCGAGGGTAGTTTTTGCCGCTTTCTGATCGCCGGTTTGCCAAATCATCATTCCCCCAAAACTTAAACCTCCCACCGCTTGCTGGTTGGGGATAATTCCGAAAGCAAATTCTCGATCCATCCAGTTAAAAACTTCTTTATCCGCGTCAAGGGTTGCCATCTGAAAATTCTCACGGATCTGACGTAGAAAAGCTTGTAATTCTGGGTTAGTTTGGGACTGTTTTTCTGCTTCTTCCCATCCCTGTTTAAGATTATTCCCACTCCAGAGTGCGATGGTATCTCCGGGTAAATAATTTAAAACTTGATTTCTACTAGGGGAAGGTAGATTAGAAATAGTTTCAGGGGCAAGTTTAGCCACCATTTGTAACTGTAATCCCGTATCGGTGACACCCACTCCCGCGACAATATCCTGAATTTTTGCTAATTCTTGCCGACTTTGGGGAGATAAATTAGCATCTGCTCCCAAGATTTTGGCATAATCATCAATATAAATTGTTGCTAGGGTATTGGGTAGGTTGAGGGACTGGGAAAGCAGTTTTCTCACTTCTGGTTTACTGCTAAAAGATGGCTGTCCTCGGTAGGTATCGATCGCCGCTTCTAACACCTTTTTATCGTAGGATATCAACAAAAAATCGCCAGTAACGGCAGTATAAATGGTGGTGTTATCCTGCCAATCTATAGCAGTAATTTTAATATCTTTGTAGTCACTGGTGCTAGTTTTGCGATTAACTTGTTGTCCTAGTTTTTTCTGGAATTCTGACGCTTTAATTTTATCTTTGATCCCGATAACCGTTAATAATTCCGATTGTCCGGGGGTAGCTGCGGGAAGGAAAGCAAAGCTAATACTACCGATCCAAGGTTCGATATCCCGTTGATAATCAATCTTATCGGTGAAGATATTTTTTTGTAATTCTTCTAGTCCTTGACTAACCGCAGTTCGGGATTCTGGTGTACCATATTTAGCTAACACTGACCAAGCTTTTGCATCCGTGGAGACAAAACTACTAGCAAAGGCAGTTTCTGGGATAACTTTTGCAGATTCTAAGGGGGTGAATCTTTGCCAAGGTAGTTGTCCTCGTAGATAAAGATAGACACCTCCTGCGGTTACTGCTGTTAGTCCTAGGGCGACTAAACAACCGGGTAAAAATGATTTTTTTGACATATCACTATGGTTTGGTTAAAAAGTTCAATACTTGGCGATCGATTTGTCTTCGGTTGTAGTCTCTAGATCAGTCCTATGGGAGTTATCTTAATTATCTTATCTTATCCCCAAAGGTAACAGACAACATTTCAGCTAATTTTTCCGACATTCTTGCTAATTACCGGAGAAAATTGGCTCATTCTTGGTTAGCTTGCCAACCCACCGCTTGATTAATATTAGTCAACCCATTAGCCTCTAATTTTTCTGTTAATCCTTGTAAAATATTTGATACTAGCCAAGGTCCTCGGTATAACCAACCAGTATAAATCTGTAATAAACTCGCACCAGCCGTAATTTTTTCCCAAGCATCATCGAGGGAAAAAATGCCTCCCACTCCAATTATCGGTAAATTGCCTTGGGTTTGCTGATAGATAAAACGGATAACCTCCGTGGAACGTTCCCGCAAAGGTTGCCCACTAATTCCCCCCGCTTCTTCAGTGATTGGTTTACCGGTTTCGTGCAGAATTGTGGTTTTTAATCCCGTGCGTTTAGTGGTGGTATTAGTAGCGACAATTCCCGCTAATTGATAGGAGAAAGCTAACTCAATAATTGTTATGATATCTTCCCATTCTAAATCGGGAGAAATTTTCACTAATAGGGGTTTTCTACCTTGATTTTCTGTTTGTAAAATATCGAGGATTTTATCGAGTTGTTCACCACTTTGCAGGGAACGTAAACCGGGAGTATTGGGAGAACTAACATTAACAACAAAATAATCAGCATGGGGGAATAAATAGCGAAAACTACCCAAATAGTCCTCCGGGGCCTTTTCTAGGGGCGTATTTTTCGATTTACAGAGGTTAATACCCATGGGAATCTGTCGGGGTTGTCGTTGCCAAGATTGCTGGAGAGTTGCCGCTAGAACTGGTGCGCCGAGGTTATTTGCCCCCATACGGTTTAATCCCGCCAAATCTTCTGGTAAACGAAATAATCTCGGTTTTGGGTTGCCCGGTTGCCCTTCTAGGGTGACAGCACCCACCTCAGCAAAACCAAAGCCGAAATTATGCCAAAGTCCTGCCCCTAAACCGTCTTTATCGAATCCTGCCGCTAATCCGACGGGATTGGGGAAATTTAACCCCCAGAGGCTTTGAGATAGGCGAGAATCGCTAAAACTGAGGGATTCTGATAATTGGGAGATTAACCATTGTCCCCAAAATCCCTGCCGCGAGCGATCGATTTTTTGCAGAGTATTTAATAATTGTTTTTGTGTTCCCTCTAAATTGCCTCGAATAGCCTTGAAAACTAGAGGGTAAAAAGGTTTAATTGTATCAATTATATTTGTCATAAGAAGACAGGAATTACGAATTAGGGGTTAGGGGTTGGAGAATTTTAAGTATTTAATGACTAAAGTGATCAAGTTTTTATTAACTAAATTTGCTTTCCCTATTCTCCACTCCCCAAGACTATAAACCTCGGCGAGGATTAAAAGTTTCGATCAGCCGTATTTTTTGATAAAGTTCTAATTCTTCAGGGCTAGGATAGGGAGGATTAACTAATTGAATTTCCACTAATTGATCGCCCCTTTTTCCTTGGGAAGTGGGATAACCTTTATTAGCCAAACGTAATCTTTGACCGCTTTTAACTCCATTAGGAATCATCATTTTAACTAAACCGTCAATGGTAGGAATTTCCACAAAACAGCCCACAATTGCCTCGCTAGGAGTAATCGGTACTTGACAGACAATATCAGAACCTTGAATCCTAAAAAAAGGATGCCTAGCGACAGTTATTTTTAAATATAAATCACCCCCTTCAAGACCCTGACCTTTGAGACGAATTTTCTGCCCATCGATCATGGCTGCTGGCATATCAACCTCAATCGAACGGCCATCTTCCAGACGAATTCTTTGTCTACCACCTTGATAAGCTTTCTCCAACGGTAAAGTCAATTTCGCCTCCACATCTCGACGATTTAAACGGGTAGAGGAGGTAATTTTAGCGCGTTTAGCATTAGCGTTATCTTTAAACTTCCATAAATCCTCTTCTGTACGGGGTGCTTTCCCATTACCGCCACTATTCCCTTTTTCCCCCGCACGCTTCTCACTGCGATTATTCTCCTTAAAGGTACTATTATACTGAAGTCGCCTTTGATCATCGGAGAGAACATGATAGGCTTCATTAATATCTTTGAATTTTTCCTCTGCGGATTTATTCCCCGGATTGAGATCGGGGTGATATAGGCGCGCCAGTCGTCGAAAAGCCTTTTTGATCTCGTCACCAGTAGCCGTGCGAGATACTCCTAAAACATCATAATAATTAACTAATTGTGGCATATATTCAGTTATCAGTTTTCAGTTATCAGATTTGAGTTTTCAGTTATCAGGTTTCAGTTATCAGTTATCAGTTATCAGTTATCAGTTTTCAGTTTTCAGTTATCAGTTATCAGTTTTGAGTTTTCAGTTTTCAGTCAATAGTATTAAGCGATAAGCTCGGAGCTGCTTTTCACTGCTCACTGTTCACTGTTCACTGCTCACTGTTCACTGGTCACTGTTTACTGCTCACTGATTAGAACCAATCGTCATCGTCATCATCCCAGTTATTTTGGGGGGGAATATTGCGGGAACGATTGCCGCTGCTGCGGCTACTTTTATTATTGTTATAACTTTTTTCCTCCGAACGGGGGGGACTTGGCCAATCGCTATCGCGGCCATTGTCGTAATTGTCCTGACCGCGGGGGCGATAACTCTCTTGATTAGCCGAATAATTGGGTCGATAATCACTCTGATAACCCGGTGTACCCGGACGATAATCCTGGCGATAACGATCGCGGCGCGGTTCGTAGGGAAGCTCATCTTCCTTATCCCCGGTAAAAGTCTTGCGAATAGCGCTAAAAAAGCCCTCGTCTTCCTCGTCGTATTGTAGCCGTACCTCGCGATTTAATTCATAGATTACATCCTGTAGGTCCGCTTGGGCGCGATCGATGCGACGGTCATCATTTTTCTCCAAAGCGTCGATAATTTCCGTACTCAAAGACTCAATTTGACGACGATAGGAACGGGTAAACTCATTACCAAAATCGAGAGTAACATCTTTTAAGCGTCGTTGGGCTTGATCCACCAAAGAGCGGGCGCGATTGCGTTTATCGACCTTTTCGCGACGGGTACGATCTGCTTCGGCAAATCGGGCAGCATCGCCGATCATGCGGTTAATTTCCCCTTCGCTGAGGGTAGAAGCGCCTTGAATGGTGACACTTTGCTCCCGTCCGGTCATTTTATCCCTAGCGGTGACTTGTAGAATCCCGTTAGCATCGATATCGAGGGACACCTGCACTTGGGGAATACCCCGGGGTGCGGGGGGAATACCGGTTAATTTAAAACGTCCCAGGGATTTATTATCGCTGGCCATTTCCCTTTCCCCCTGCAAAACGTGGACTTCCACCACAGTTTGATTATTTTCGGAAGTGGAAAAAAGGTCAGATCTGCGGACGGGAATAGTGGTATTGCGGGGGATTAACTTTTTCATCACACCACCGATGGTTTCTAAACCCAACGATAAAGGGGTCACATCGAGGAGCAGCACGTCTTTGACCTCGCCGCCCAAAATTCCCGCTTGAATAGCCGCCCCGACCGCTACAACCTCATCAGGGTTAACATTTTGATTGGGTTCCCTATCGATAAAACTCCGCACTAAATCCTTCACCACCGGCATCCGCGTGCCGCCGCCCACCAGTACCACTTCGTCTAGTTGAACGGGAGACAAACCGGCATCAGAAAGGGCTCGTTTGAGAGGACGACGGAGACGACTGATTAAATCGCCGCATAACTCCTCAAATTGGGCCCGACTCAGCCGAGTTTCGATGTGTTTGGGTCCGTCTTCCGTGGCAATGATAAAGGGTAGATTAATATCGGTGACGCTGACCCCAGATAGTTCAATTTTGGCTTTTTCTGCCGCTTCTGTGAGTCTTTGTAAGGCTTGCCGGTCTTGGCGCAGCTCCACGCCTTCCTGTTCCAAAAATTGATTGGCTAACCAATCGACAATTCTTTTATCGAAATCATTACCGCCTAATTGGGTGTCGCCACTGGTGGCTTTCACCTCAAAAACGCCGTCACCCACTTCCAGGATAGAAACATCAAAAGTACCGCCTCCCAGGTCAAAAACGAGGATTTTCTTGCTTTCCTGTTCATCGAGACCGTAGGCCAGGGCGGCGGCGGTGGGTTCGTTGAGAATCCGCAGCACTTCTAACCCTGCAATTCGGCCGGCATCCCGGGTGGCTTGACGTTGGGAGTCATTAAAATAGGCTGGGACAGTGATGACGGCCCCGGTCACTTCTTCCCCTAGATAACGGCTGGCTTCTTCGGCTAATCGGCGTAAAACTAGGGCGGAAATTTCTTCGGGGGCGAATTCTTTTTGCAGACGGGGACATTTAATTTTGATACTGCCCATCTCATCCCGGCGGATGGTGTAGGGGACGCGCTTCGATTCGGGGTTTAATTCCGAGTAGCGACGACCTATGTAGCGTTTGACTCCATAGTAGGTGTTTTGGGGATTGAGTACCCCTTGTCGCCGGGCCATTTGACCGACGACTAACTCCCCATCTTTATTAAAACCGACCACAGAAGGGGTGGTTCTCATGCCCTCCGAGTTGGCGATGACCACTGGCTTTCCGCCTTCCATCACGGCGACGACGGAGTTAGTTGTCCCTAGATCAATGCCTACTACTCTACCCATGCTTGTTTTTGTCTCCCCCTAGATTTCGATAACTTCGGGACTTTTTCCTTCGATCGATAGTTTAAATCGCTTAATGCTTGTTGACAATATTGTATCGAATTGTCTTAGGTTCTCGCTCTCAGTTCGGGGAGGATTGAGGGCGTGATTACCGAAGTGGTCTTTTAGCGACTCTGGCGATCGAGCTTGGGGGGGTGAAAATATGGCTAGATTTCCAGATTTTCCCTATCCACTAATTCCGGCGGCGCTGGACAACAAATAGAGATTCTTTCCCCTGTACTGGGATGATTAAAAACGATTTGATGGGCATGGAGATAATAACCACAATCTCCCGGCACTGCATCCGGTTGCGGTAATCCCCCCACACCATACAATCGATCGCCGATTAAAGGATAGCCAAAAAAGGCCAGATGAATGCGAATTTGATGGGGTCTGCCCGTAAAAATTTGTACTTCTAATAGGGTACTATCGGGATGTTTTTTTAAGACTCGACCATCACTGCGGGCCGATAACCCATCTGTGAGCGCACCGTAAACATAGCCTAAGATGGGATGGGCGATTTTCCCGATCGCTTGATTAATAGTAAAGTTATCTGGTATGTCGCCCTGACCAACTAAAGCTCGATATATTTTGGTAATTTTCCCCTCTCGCATCTGTTGACTTAATTTAGCTCTAGCGGGCTTTGATTTCGCCATTAAGACTATGCCTGAAGTGCCGCGACCAAGACGATGAATTGGATAGGGAGTGACATCGGCATAATGCTGATGTACCAGATGGATAAGAGTATGTTCGAGAAATCCACCCCCCGCTAACACGGGTAATCCCGAAGGTTTCGCCACCACTAACACCTCGGCATCCTCGTAGAGTAGCTCAAAAAAGAGCGGGACATCTGGTTCTGTCCAAGGCGGACGCTGATAGGTCAATTGCTGCCCGATTTCCAAGACTGTATCGGGGCCAGCGGGACGACCGTTGACTAGAATTGCTCCTGATAAAATGCGATCGAGCCATTCTTCTCGGCTAGAATGGGAATATTTGCCCGCATAGTAGGCTAATAAGCTTAATCCTGCCTGATTTTTGCTAATTTTATCTCGATAAATCCAACCTTGATTGGCCATTGGGGAAGTAGGGTGTGGGGTGTGGGGTGTGGGGTGTGGGGTGTAGGGTGTGGGGTGTGGGGTGTGGGGTGTAGGGTGTGGGGTGTGGGGGGAATAAATAAAATAATCTCCTATCTCCTGACTCCTGACGACCGACTCCTGACGACCGACTCCTGACTTCTAACCCAATGTTCGACAAAGATAAGCAAAAATTATTCATTGACTCCAAAAACTTGAGAATATTTAAATTAACATTTCGCAATATTTACAAATTCTTAAAAATTAATTGAGAAAGATTTGTATTTAACAACGATGTTACAATGGTTACAGCGATTTTACTGAATTTCATAATCGGGTATTCTGTGCTTTTTTGGGAAGCAATCGTTGAAACCCTTGCCACACCTAGAGGGTGATCCTAATTAAGACAGGTAAATCGGTCAATTTCACCCACAACGATGATCTTTTTTTTGTGTAGTTTTATTGCAAAAAAAAAGTTTTTTTGACAAAAAGCACAAAGTATGCAGCAGTAGTTATTGCAGAGAGGGGAGAAGGGAGAAGGGAGAAAAAAGCTGACTCCTATCTCCTGACTCCTAATGGCTTCCAGTGGGGAATTACTCTACGACCCAGGGAGTGATGGCGGGAGTCCAATTAGCCAATTCTGCATCGCTAAACCAGAGACTAACTTCATCTTTGGCGGTATCTGGACCGTCGGAACCATGGATAAGATTGCGTCCGACACTAATGCCAAAATCACCGCGAATCGTACCGGGTTCAGCATTGAGGGGATTAGTGGCGCCAATAATTTTTCTAGCGGAGGCAATTACTCCTTCTCCTTGCCAAACCATGGCCACCACGGGGGAGGAAGTAATAAAATCGACCAAAGAGCGGAAAAAGGGTCTTTCTTGATGAACAGCGTAGTGTTTTTCCGCTAATTCGCTAGAAACCTGCATCATTTTCAGCCCAACCAGTGTAAAACCTTTAGCTTCAAAGCGTTGAATAATTTCCCCCACCAGATTGCGTTGCACACCGTCGGGTTTAATCATTAAGAAAGTGCGTTCCATACTGCCTCTTAAAATTTAGCCATAAATTGTCACAAAACCCAGATTAACCCAGAATGGCATCCTAGAGAACGGCAGAATTTTCGCTTAAATTGCTGAGTTAGCTTGCCGTGCGAATCAGATAAGCTAATAGGAGGTTTTCGTTTTGTCCCCCCACTTCCCACTTCCCACTTTCTCTGCTCCCTGTTCTCCTATACTTTTTAAACAAGATTTAGTATCACTATAGGTGGGAGAGAGTGACAAATATTAAGAGGAATCTAAAAAATGAGTCTAAAACTTTACTTTTTGCGTCATGGCGAAACCACAGCCAGTCAAACGGGTAGTTTTTGCGGTCGATTAGACTTGGAATTAACTCCGGCCGGCTATGAAATGGCCAAGGATTTCGCTCTTGCCTATCGAGATGTGCCTTGGACAGGGATCTATTCTAGTCCCCTCAAGCGCACCATGGCCACCGCCATCCCTTTAAGCGATCTCTTAGGTATTCCCATCCACAAACGGGAAGGATTAAAAGAGATTGCCTACGGCCAATGGGAGGGAAAAACCGCAGCCGAGGTTAATCAGGAGTTTCATGATGATTATGTGCGCTGGTTAGCAGATCCGGGCTGGAATTCTCCCACGGGGGGCGAAAAAGGCATCGATATCGCTCGCCGCAGTTCGGAGGTATTAGAGGAAATCGACCATCATCACGATGATGGCCATATTTTGATCGTTTCCCATAAAGCAACGATCCGAATCGTGTTATGTTCTCTTTTAGGCATTGATATCGGCCGTTATCGCGATCGAATTGCCATGCCCGTGGCCTCGGTAACGATCGTCGAATTAGCCGAACATGGTCCCCTCTTTCAAGTCATGGGCGATCGCTCTCACATCCGCAATGACCTGCGCTCCCGATCGGGAACCTAACCAGTCAACAGCAACCAGGGAAACCCCGGATTTGGTCTCCTGAAAAACTATGTGCTTGATGTTATATTTTCTACGACACGGACAGACAGCCTATAGCAAAACGGGAGGATACTGTGGTACTCCAGAAAATGATCCCGGTTTGACTGCCGAAGGCATCGAAATGGCGGAAGAATTCGCCGATGTCTATCGTTCTTTACCTTGGCGCGCGGCCTATGTCAGTCCCCTCCAAAGAGCTATTCAAACCGCTAAACCTCTCTGTGAAGCGGTGGGACTGAAATTAGAAATCCGGCAGGGATTACAAGAGATCGGTTATGGTCTTTGGGAAGGAATGCACCCCAACGATATTGATCATCAATATCATGATCTCTATGTACGCTGGTTGACGGATCCGGCTTGGAATGCCCCCCCCAACGGGGAAAGGGGGATCGATATCGCCCGTCGTTCTGCGGCCGTTTTGGAGGAAATTGAACACACCCACAGTGAGGGCAATATCCTGATCGTTTCCCACAAGGCCACTATCCGGATCATGCTCTGTAGTCTGATGGGCATCGATGTGGGCCGTTATCGCGATCGATTTGAAATGCCCGTGGCCGCTGTCAGTATTGTCGAATTAGGCAGTCGTGGCCCGCTTTTCCATGGCATCGGTTTACGTTCCCATCTCAGTGAGTACCTGCGTTCTCTTCCTTGCACCTGATCAGTGATCAGTGATCAGATGTGAGTTTTCATGCTCAATCCAGTTATTAAAAACTGATTATCTATTCCCTCTTTTGCCTTTTGCCTCTTGCCTTTTTCCTCCCCTGATATGTAGCCTATACTCAACGGATTTAGTATTACTTCCCACTTGATCATTCAATCCAAGCTTTTGGTCAGTGATCAGTTATCAGTGATCAGTTATCAGTGATTCAGTTATCAGTGATCAGATGTCAGTTTTCATACTCAATCCGGTTATTAAAAACTGATTATCTATTCCCTCTTTTGCCTTTTGCCTCTTGCATGAGTGCCTGTCCTGATATGTAGCCTATACTCAACGGATTTAGTATCAGGTCACTGATTACTGTTTGCTGTTTACTGATCGCTGAAAATACTCCCCACTTCCAATTTATGACCAAAATCCATCACTTTGAGCTATTACCTTCCACTAATACTAAAGCGTGGCAATTATTAGAGTCGGGGGAAAATCCGCCTTTTGTGGTGACTGCTAGTCAACAAAGTGCCGGGAGGGGACAATGGGGACGGGAATGGATTTCTGAACCGGGGGGATTATATTTATCTTTGGCGTTAAATCTTGATTTAGAGGTGGATAAATCTGCCCATCTCGTTCTCGCTACAGTTTGGGGCATCGCTCATCACCTCAATTGTCAGGAAATACCCGTTAAAATTAAATGGCCGAATGATTTGGTCTTATGGGGGCGCAAACTAGGGGGAATTAACCTAGAAACCCGGATTCAGGGTCAAAACATCCCGCAAGCAGTCATCGGAGTGGGCCTCAATTGGACTAATCCTGTCCCCCCCACGGGTATTAATTTACAAGCTTTGGCCGGCAATAAAATCACCTCGATCGCTCAATTAACTTCTCTCATCAGCGATGCTATACTATACGGCTATGAATATTACTGTCATCACGGTATAAAAGCTCTATTAGCCTCCTATTTAGAACTTTTTGCTAATTTTGGTCAAAAGATAGTTTTCGAGGGCTATCAGGGCATAATAACGGGGGTAAGCGATCGAGGGGAATTAAAAGTTAAACTAACCTCGGACAATGCCAGTAGCGAAATCTATCTGCCGGCCGGTAGGGTCAGTCTCGGCTATAATTGAGTCTAAATATTTTTTTGACTAAACTGTGAGAAGTGAGGCCGCCCTATGTATCCTTCATCGGTGATATTGAAACTTTTTCTAGGAAAATCCTTAAAAAAGAATCTGAGTTTATGCAGTGGTCTCGGTTTAGTAATCAGCGGTCTGATTACTCTTGCTCCCAATGCGATCGCTAATTCTGAAACTGGCAGCGAAACCCCGGTGGTGGAAAATGCCGCCCCGACTCTGAAAGCCCCCGTTATTAAAGAAAATACTAATCCCGCCCCCCGTCTGGCTATCCCCGAAAACCATCAAACCGATATGCCTACCCTTGCCCCCCGGGCCGGCGGTAAAAATAACTTTATCGATACTAGAAACTTTAACCCCCCCAGTTCCGTTGTTGTCACCGAGCGCCGCAGTGGTTGCCAAACCATCGCCCAAAATGGTCAACTGGTGGGAGGTAGCTGTAATCTGGCGGCCCGCTCCCCCCGTCGTCAGCCGGTCAGCACTGTGGCCAAACCCTTACCCCCAGTTAATCTGGCCCGGGTGCGTCTCAATCCTAATCCGGCCGTGCGGGTAGGACGGCAGCCCCGAAATCAGCCGGTTATCGCTAATAATTCCCTGGGTCGTTATGCCCCCACTCTCGTCGCTTCTAGCGCCCCGGTACGTCTGGCACCCCCGACGGTGATTCCAAGTCAGGTGGTAGCCCTCAATCCCCCGGAATGGAATGGCGTAAAATTAGCTTTGGCCCCGGTGACTCGCGCAGAAGTGGAGGCAACCAGCGAAGCGACCACCTATGAGCGGGCCACCCGTTTAAGTCCCACGGATTCTAACCAAACTCAACGCACCGATTTACTTTTTCCCCTCGCCCTTCCCGCCCAAATTACCTCGGTTTTCGGGTGGCGAAATCATCCGGTAACTGGTAATCAGGCCATGCACGCAGGTACTGATTTAGGCGCACCAATGGGAACACCTGTATTAGCCGCCTACGCGGGGGAAGTGGCCACCGCCGACTGGTTAGGAGGTTACGGATTAACGGTGATTTTACGTCACCTCGATGGTAGTCAAGAATCTCGTTATGCCCACCTTTCGGAAATTACCGTCAAACCGGGAGAATGGGTGGAACAGGGCGCAGTTATCGGTCGCGTGGGTAGTACGGGACTTTCTACTGGTCCCCACCTACACTTTGAATGGCGACACCTAACCGAACAGGGTTGGACCGCCGTAGATGCCGGTTTACATCTAGAATTAGCCCTCGATAATCTGGTACAGAGAATGCAAATGGCCGCAGCCACTGACTCTAATCAGAATTAATTTGTTTTGGGTTACAAGTATAGCGGTTTTTGGAGCTTAAAAACGCATCGTTGAGCTTTTGCCCAATTGATGCGTTTTCATACATTTGCAGTATTAAGTAGTTGGACAAAAATAAAGTTAACTGTGGGGTAAGGGACTTGCGCTTTGATAATGTACCTTTTGGGCGAACGCAGTTCGCCCCTACATTGTGGACAAAATCCGTTACTGTAGGGGCGCAAAGCTTGCGCCCTCCGATCAATTGGGATATTATTCCCACGCAAGTCCCTAAGGAGTCGGTCGTCAGGAGTCAGGAGACGGGATACACGCTAAGATACAAATAATAAACTTGAGAGAAGCACTTGATTAAATATGACTCTAACTAACGTTGAAGTAAATCCCTCGACTCCAGAAGATTTTTTAGATTCTGAAACATTAGTACAGGTCGATTTAATGCAGCAAAAGATTCAACAATATATACAAACCCTATCAGTAGAAAATTTAAAGATGATTCTAGAATTTGCCGCTTATTTGTCAGATAAAGAAAGTGAAAAGGCAACGCAAGAAATTAGAGCAATCCCGAATATTATGGAACATTTGAAAGAAGCTGAAATGGATTTACAATCAGGTTGCCTCATTGATTGGGAAAGCTGAGATGACTTATAAAGTCCGTTTGACAGCTAAAGCAAATAAAGTTTATTCTGAAGCGGATCCAATCTTAAAAAAGAAGATTGCTAAGTGTTTAAAACTCCTTCAAGAAACACCGAAAAATCACCCTCAAATTAAAGCATTAAAGGGAGAATTTGCTGGGAAGTATCGCTTCCGCGTTGGAGACTATCGGGTTATCTATACAGTTGATGATAGTCAGTCTCAAGTTATCGTCTTGCTGATTGAACATCGCAGTCAAGCTTACCGCCAATAAATAGGGTTTGCGGCAAAAAGGTTATTGTTGAAGTCAGTCAGGAAGCGGGAGTTTCAGGCTTTGTTGTCCTCTTTTTGCACTAATTTGTGTTCTATAAAAATGGTAATGCAAGGTTTTTGAAGCTCCCAATCCTCATAGTGTTAAGTAGGTAGGCACAATTATTTGTAGGATGGGTTAGCGGTAGCGTAACCCATGCGGGCGTTGGGTTTCATGCTTCAACCCAACCTACGTTCATCTTATATTTAATTCTACCCACCCACTTAATATTCGCTAATCTCATGCAATTGGAAAGGCAAAATTTGAGAAAAAAAGTATAAGTTAAGGAACGCGGAGCATTCGTTCTTCGATTTCTTGCCAAACGGTAGGGGAAATATTAACAGCTACTTTTTGGCAGCAGAGAATCAGGCTATTAATATAAAAATAATGCTCGTCTATTTCGTAAGTTTCCTCGGTGGATAAATTAAGTAATTCAGTCGTTAAATTAAAAGCAGTATTCCACATTTTCAGGAATTGATCAAGAAATTCTTGACGTTCTTTTTCAGTTGCTTTATCATCAGGAATAATTTGTTTTAAAGCTTCTAAATCAGAGCTTAATTGGGAAAAATTAACCTTAGAAACAATTCGATCCTGAGCCAATAAGTTAACTAACTTGACATACCTATCAATGATGTCGGCGTTGGCGATGGCGTTGGCGTTGACGATGAGCATAGCGACGGCGACGAGGTCGACGTAGGCGATGGCGTTGCCTGGGATTGGGCTGAGGCTTAAGATGATGATGACGGTGACGTTGGGGATGTGCAAGACGTTGTGGCTGTAGGTGACGTAGGTGTGGGAGATGGCGAGCAAATTGGCGATCGCTCTTCTTTCTACAGGTTTAATCGGACTATCAACAGAATCTTTAGTCATCTCATCTGCCCATTGCAAAATCGGCACTAATTTTTGACCAAGGGGCGTTTTAAGATAATTATGGGCTTCTTTCTCCATTGCTAATAACAATTTATCGGCTTTCCCTCGCATCAAACCCGCCACTAACAAAAAGACCTCTTGCCAACGAGTTTCTGTTATATGATTCTTAACTGCTTCTTCAATCAAATCATTGTCATAGATATACTGAGCCGTGAGGTATTCCTGAAGGGTTAAATGAGAAAAAGAATAGACATCTCTCGCCCGCTCTACTAAAATTCCCTGTTCAATTTCAATGGTTTTTAATACTTTTTCGCCGTCCAGATGTTGCGGAGCATTTAAGTTTTGTTTAAGGTGATCTTTAATTTGTTTAACAATTTCTCGTTTTTCTAGAAAAAGTTTATCTGCTACAAAATTCTGATAAGCAATTTCAGATAGCAAAATTTCTTCTTGCTCAATACTGAGATTTTCATAAACTAAACCGCGATTAGGTAAACGTTTTTCGGCTGACCATTTTTCCAATAAAATTCGTAACGCATCTTGATAAAGGCGACTGCGATTTGTGGGAAAAGATTGATTTTCATCATAAACCAAACACAAAAAAGTCAACAATAACGGTGTATGGGCTAACTCTTTTGCACTTTTATACTCCTCCTTTTGCAACAGTTCCCAACAATTTTTAGCTGTCTCATTTTTGCGATCTAATTCGGAACTAAACCAATGTTCAATAAAACTTTGAATTTGCTGATCATCAAATTCGACAATTTCAATATCGGTAAATCGTTGAAGATGAGTTCTAGCAGCAGTGCGACAGGAGAGAATAAAACGATTTTTATGATACCTATCTACAAAATCTTTAATTTTCTCAATCACATTATAAACATTAGCTGTTGGCACTTCATCCAAACCATCTAATAAAATTAGTAATTCTCCTTTTTCTAGTTTATTGCTAATATTTTTTTCCACATTGGGAAAACCACAGATTTTAAACTCCTCTTCAATTAATGCCTGAATATTAATCTCGTTTTCTTTAAAGTTTTTCAACTCCAGTAAAACAGGTGTTAGAGGATGCTGATAACTGTCTTTATTTCCCTTGAGAGCTTCTAGCCCAACTTTTCGCAAAAATGTAGATTTACCAATGCCGGGATCACCAAGTACCATTAAATATTGTTCTTGATTAGCCAAAAGTAAACCATCTTCTTTACCATCATCCCTAAAGTTAAACCGTCGCTGCTTACTCTCACGGTATTTATTTTCTAAATTTTCATCATAATAATCCCTGACTAAATTCCCCAAACATTTGACATTAACATAAATTGACTCCAAATCCATCGGCTTAGACATTTTTAAAACCTTAATCATGCCGTGCCGATCCCAGTAACGTTGAGTATATTCCCGCAAAAAAAGATACTTTCCCTCTTTGAAAAGCTGCCCGACATCTTTATTCAAAAAATCATTTTTATTAATACCCTCCCACCCCGATTTAATCATTTGGCCAATAAAATTATTAGTCAATGCTGTTAGAATGGTTGTTTCAATTCCTGTCATAACTTAACCCCTGTAAATCCTCTGACGCTCAGTATAAGACAGAAAACGGGTTTCTCATCAACCCAGAAACCCGCTTTCTTAAAGAAAGCGGGTTTCTTGAAGAAACTAATCTCTTAAGCCGCTAAACTGAAAATAGCTGCTTACCCTTGGCTCTCATTTCCCAGATTGTAAAATAATGCAAATTTATCTTGACTATAGTGCCACTACCCCCACTCATCCCCAAGTGATCGAGCGGGTTGCCACTATTCTGCGGCATCATTGGGGCAATCCCTCCAGTTTACACAGTTGGGGACAGGATACGGCGACAGTCCTCGAAATGGCCAGAGAACAGGTAGCAGGGTTAATTAATGCCAATCCAGACCAGATTATCTTTACTTCTGGCGGTACGGAAGCCAATAATTTAGCGATTATCGGGGTTGCTCAACAGTATAATCGCCCCCGTCATATAATTATTTCTAGTGTGGAACATTCGGCGATCGCTGAACCCTGTAAACAATTAGAGCAGCAAGGTTGGCAAATTACTCGTCTTCCCGTCAATCGTCAAGGTAGGGTTAATCCTTCAGACCTAAAAGCCGCAATTCAAAGCGATACGGTCTTAATTTCCATTATTTACGGACAAAGTGAGGTGGGAACCCTACAACCGATTGAAGAATTGGGCAGCATTGCCAGAGAAAGGGGAGTGCTTTTTCATACCGATGCGGTGCAGGTGGCGGCAAGATGCGCGATTGATGTGCGGAAACTGCCCGTAGATTTATTATCTCTTTCCAGCCATAAAATTTATGGAATGCAAGGATCGGGAGCTTTATACATCAGAGCCGGTGTCGATATTTTACCATTACTGCGGGGCGGTGGTCAGGAAAAAGGTCTGCGATCGGGAACCCCAGCCGTACCAGCGATCGCATCTTTCGGTTTAGCGGCCGAATTAGCCCAAAAAGACTTAATTAGCGAAAAAATGCGTTTAATCGCCCTGCGAGATCGATTATTTGACCTCTTAGCTGATTATCCTTATCTGCTGCCCACCGGGGACCGATTCTATCGTTTACCCCACCACGTCAGCTTTATTGTCCGTCCCGACGATAATAGTCACATCACGGGAAAACAGCTAGTTCGTCAGCTTAATTTAGCAGGAATCGGCATTAGTTCCGGATCCGCCTGTCATAGTGGCAAACTTTCCCCCAGTCCAATTTTAAAAGCTATGGGCTACAGCGATCGAGAAGCATTAGCGGGAATTCGTTTAACCCTGGGAAGGGACACCAGCGCAGCCGATATCGATTGGACGGCGCTTGTATTAAAACAAGTGATCGATCGCTGTTTATCGAAAATTTGGGTTAAAACCCCGTCCTTTTAGGACGGCTTTAAGCTACAATGGAAAAAGCGATAACCAAGCTAAAAACTGAACCTTGACCACAGATAGTAGGGGGTTTCGTTCAGAAAAGAAGTCAAATTCGGCCTTGAACGAGTAAAACTTTCTAGGAAATAAGGTTGAACATTAGATTTTTTCGACTTGTTCAAAGTGGCCGGAGGGCATTCGGACACTCAAAACGGACGTGGAGAAAGTGTCAGACTTAAGCAATTAAGCGTTTTTCGGTGAAGCGTCAACCCCGTTCAGCGACCACCCTAAAAAAGTGGCGTGGTGAGGAATCGCCGTCCGTTTTACGGCGGCGAGGATGT
>SFAQ01000144.1:0-28357 GCA_007096525.1 Microcystis wesenbergii Mw_QC_B_20070930_S4
AAACGAGGCTTTTTTTGCTTGGCTTTCAAACTATTGTTTTGTCTAGGTTCGAGCGTCGTTGGTTTCGCTTCGCTTTCGCTTCGCTTCAACCGCGCATTTACCAATGTATCTAACTTCCCCAAGTTTGTCAACCCCTTTTGGCAAAATTTTTTGATCTTTTTTCTATCCCTTGCTACGTAAGCCTTTCGGCTTTTAGGGGTTTTGGCTAGTCCTTTGCTCAGAACTGTGGGCGCGGCTACTTTAGTTTACTTGTACTAAATATTTTCCTCAATTTAATTTTTTATTCAGTCCCTCTCGATCGCTGGGTCGATTTTGGGGTATGGTTCCTTGAGAATCTATTTTCTGAAAGGAAAGCCCTCATGTCTCGCCGCTCTGCTTTACAATCCTATCTACTGGTGCGTTTACTCCTAGCGCCCTTGATGTTATGGACGATCGTGACGGTGGTTTTTCTGCTGATGCGTGTTGCCCCCGGTGATCCCACGGATGCGATTTTAGGCAACCGCGCCCCTGAAAGTGCCAAAAATGCCCTAAGAGAACAATTAGGACTGAATAAACCCCTATTTTTCCAGTATCTAGACTATATTTTCAATCTAATGCGTCTCAATTTAGGAGACTCTTTAACCAGTAAGGGGGTGACGGTGTGGGAGATTATTGCTAAACATTTTCCAGCGACGGTGGAACTAACTTTTTATGGAATGCTAATTGCGGTGATAGTGGGAGTCGGATTGGGAATTATCACTGCTTCCCGTCCGAATACTCCCTTAGATGCGGGGGGACGTTTATTTGGACTGATAACCTATTCCTTGCCGATTTTTTGGGTGGGAATGCTCTTACAGCTAATTTTTGCGGTACAGTTGCGCTGGTTTCCCTTGGGGACTCGTTTTCCTTTGAGTGAAACTCCACCCCAGACAATTACGGGTTTATACACCTTTGATAGTCTGATGACTCTACAACTAGATAAGTTGCCTACAGCTTTGTATTATCTAGCCTTACCTAGTTTTACTCTCGGCATTCTTTTGAGTGGGATTTTTGAACGGATGGTGCGAGTTAATCTGAAACAAACTTTGCAAGCGGATTATGTAGATGCGGCAAAAGCGAGAGGAATACCAGAAAAAACGATTATGATTGCCCATGCGCTGAAAAATGCCCTAATTCCCGTAATTACTGTCTTAGGATTAACTTTTGCGGCTCTTTTAGGGGGTGCAGTCTTGACGGAAGTTACTTTTTCTTGGCCGGGTTTGGGAAATCAGTTATATCGGGCGATTTCTCTGCGGGATTACCCAACAGTGCAGGGATTAATGGCTTTTTTTGCGACAATAGTAGTTTTTGCCAGTATTTTGATCGATTTAATCAATGCTTACATTGATCCTCGCATCCGTTACTAATCAGGGAGATGGGAGAAGCGTATGGTGAGAATGGAGAGGGGAGTTTGAGCATTTGTACTAAAACTCCTAATACGCAGTTTAAATAGGGTTTGCTGAAAAAGTTTGTTGGTGGGGTTAAGGAGTCAGGAGTCAGGAGTCAGGAGTCGGGAGTTTCAGGCTTTGTTGCCCTCTCTTTTTTGTATCAACTTATGTACTACAAGAAGGATAATGCAAGGTTTTTGAGAGTCCCAATCCGATTTTCGCAGCATGAACATCGGATTTTAACAGGTCAAAAGCCTTATTTTCAAAGGGTTTTACCATTATTCAGCAAACCCTAAATACAGTACAGCTTGACATAAGACAACAGCCGTGAAATTGATGTCACAGCTAATAAAAAATGGATCAGGATTGCTTTTTATATCTAGGTTGTTGTTAGGTGATTGCTGACTGATTAATAATGGTTGAATGTCAATCTGCTTTTCCTTTTATGGAGACGAAATTAGACCTATGGGAATTAAGATTGTCACCATTTTGCGGGGGATGAAAAGGATTTCTCACTTCGGGGGGAGTGGGTAAACCCTGTTTCATTTCCGCCACTTTTAAGAGGATCAAATACTCATAAAAAGCTTGCAGAGTACACCAAGCAAAACCAGCTTTACCATCGAGAATTCCTGCCAAGATAAAATACATATAAAACCAACGAAGCAAGGGACGAAAAGGCAATCGTAGAGATAAATCTTTTAAAGCTCTTCGTCTATCCACTTCGGTTTCACCAAAAAATAAATTTTTCCAACTAACACCCCCGTTAGCCAACTGATGTAGGGTTTCTGCTGCTTCATCGGTAGAGTAACGATTATGTTTTTCAATCCAACGACTTAAACCTTTACTACAGGTATAGTGGGGATAGGTTTCTTGTAAAAAAGAGGTTTTTCCTCGACATTCTTCCCTTTCCGTGTGACCATAATCGCTAAACCAGACTTGATCTTTTCTAAATAGACGCATTTGATAACGGGGATACTGGGTGCTGCGACGGATCCACGTTCCCATAAACATAACTCTTTCAGCCACATAAAAACCAGTAAATTCCTGTTGTTGAGTGGCACGCAGACATTCTGCATACAGTTGGGGTGTCATCCTTTCATCTGCTTCGAGAATATAAACCCAATCGTATTTAGTCTCGATATTTTCTAACATCCAAGTTCTTTGTTTACCATGGCTCTCGAATTGATGCTGAATCACGCGCACTGGATAACGAGAAGCAATCTCTACTGTGCGATCGCTACTGTAGGAGTCAACCACAATCACATCATCGGATAGAAGTGCCGATTCTACACAGGGGGCAATATCAATTTCTTCGTTATGGGTGAGAATGTAAATGGAAAACATAGATATGGTATGGTGTTTGATTATACGAAACCCGATCGGGCAGTAGTCCTATTTTGTACCGGAAAAAGCGGAATGAAAACCAGTTTATAGAAGAGATTTTCTCAAAACTATCAGACTGCGCTAATTCTACCCTCGATCGCCTTTTTGTCAATATCTCTTAAGTATTACTTGAAAAATTCTTTACCTGAGCTTGCGGCGACCGGCAAGGAGCTATTCCCCGCCATGAGATAATAGACGGTGCTTTATGTCTCCAGTAATTTTCGATGACTGCTGTTTCCGAGTGTTTTCGTTCTCTCCGTTCCCAGGGGAATTGTGCCTTAATTCCCTTTATCACTGCCGGTGATCCCGATTTATCTACTACTGCCCAAGCTTTACGCATTTTAGACCGGGCAGGGGCCGATCTGATCGAGTTGGGGGTTCCCTATTCCGATCCTCTTGCGGATGGTCCGGTTATTCAAGCGGCAGCCACCCGCGCTTTAAATCGGGGTGTCAAGTTGGAAGATGTGCTAGAAATCGTCAAAAATGCTCAGGGAGAGGTGAAAGCTCCCATTATTCTCTTTACTTACTATAATCCTATCTATCATCGCGGGATCGAGGCCTTTTTAGACCAAATAAAAGCAGCCGGGGTGAGTGGTTTGGTGGTTCCTGATTTACCCCTAGAGGAAGCGGAAAGTCTGCTGCAACCGGCTGCCGCTAAGGGAATTGAAGTGATTTTATTGGTAGCGCCTACCAGTCCCCCGGAACGAATACAAGCGATCGCCCTACAATCCCAAGGTTTTATTTATCTGGTTAGTGTCACGGGGGTGACGGGAATGCGGAACCAAGTGGCCACCAGAGTGGAGGAATTGCTCGATTCTATCCGTTCTGTCACCGATAAACCCGTGGGGGTAGGATTTGGCATTTCTGACCCGAAACAGGCGCTACAGGTGAAAAACTGGGGTGCTGACGCGGTAATTGTGGGTAGTGCCATGGTTAAACGTCTGGCCGATAATTCCCCCAGCGATGGGTTAAAATCCCTCGAAGAATTCTGTCGTAGTTTAAAACAGGCGATTCAGTGAGGGGTTAGAGGTTCTTCTACTGGCGCAAATTAGCCGTTATCGAAGGGAATTCTGGCTGCGGGGCGATCGAGGTAGAATCTCTCTCGGATTGCTCGATCGCCTTGAGTTAAATTTGAGAGAGTTCGCGTTCACCCGCTAATTTCAGTTCAGAAGCGGCTTCAGGAATATAGGAAGTTTTCGTTTTAGAGACGATACCTCCCTGTTGTTCCCGCAATTGTTCTAGACGCATGGTACTCCAATCGGTCAGCATCGAGTTACCTAGCCGGGGGGCTAATTTGTTAATTTTCTCGACGGCGGAGATCCCCAATTCATCCATCTGTAGGGAAGCTAGATAGCAATCACAGGCGATGTCTATCTCTCCTAATCGTTCGTGACATTGCCCGGCCATAAACCAAGCGATCGCCATTCCAGGCGGGCCGAGTCTAGTGGCAGAACGATAGATTTTCGCCGCTTCTTCAAATTTATTTTGTTTTAGTAAAATTTCCCCCAGTTGCAGGCGATAACGAGAGTAAAGAGGTTCCATCGCCACCATTTTCTTCGATCTCTCTTCGGCGAGATCGATATCGCCTAACCAGAGAGCTTCTTTTGTTCGGCTCTCGAGAACCGTTATGAGAGTGTCGTAGGCGGAAAGTCGTTCGCTCTCGTTTTTACACTCGCGAGTTAGTTCTTCCGCCAGGGATTGACAGAGATCCATTTCACGGACAACCGTTTGTCGTTCACCCCGCAAAAGTGGAGCGAAAACAGCCGCACGCTTGAAAACACTGGTTAAATGTTTAAAATCGAAACGATCGAGGGAAGGTTCGACGTGATGGAGTGCCTCCTTGGCTACTTCTCGCCAATGGGCGACCGCCGCTATATCTTGAAAGGCAGTAGCCTGCAAAACGATTAATTCTACGGCCGCCCCGAAAACCACCAGGCTTTCTTTAGAAGCGTATTGAAAGATTCGTTGAAAATCTTCGAGATTTTCTGATGTACCAATATCTTCTTGACAAAGGATTTTAGACATCGCCAGGCTGTAAGCTAATCTAGCGAACGTGGGGTCTCTGCCAATGTTTTCATCGCTAATTGCGGGAATATAGCGAGTAATCGCTTCATGAAAGCATAAACTCGATAATAGATCGACCGTTTTCACTTGAGTAGCGGGTGAAAGCTCACGATAATGCTCTAAATGCTCGCAAAGAACTGTCCAACGTTCGGTTCTCAACTCATCGGGGAGGGCGAGAGGATCGTTAATTGGGTATTGAAAAAGACCAGTCTCTCGAATCAGTTGCTCTCGAAAAGAAGCAGAGTGAACGAGAGAAACTGGGGACTCTGATGGTGTATCGAAACCTCCTACTTCGGAGACAAGGCTTCGATAACTATAGTCAATTCCCTGAATATGCCAAGCACCAGATTGATAGGGACTAAGATCGAAATAAGGACGATGGCTCCAAGGGATCGGAAAATCGTTTAAAGACAACATAATACATACTCTCAATAATGCAATTTGTACCCGTTAGTATTTTCACGATAGCTAACATCTATATAAAATCCCGAAGTCTTCGGGATTTTATAAATTAGTAGCTGATTTGACTTGGGTGCATCTCAATATTGCAGAAATCCCCACTGCCGAGTAATTATCAGCGACTCTTAAATTAATACAAACATCTGAACAATTGCGTGTGAGCATCTCATTAAAAAGCTAATGCCCTCCAGCGTTCGGGGGAGTTCTACCCCCCAACGGGGGGTAGAACTCCCAAAGGCTTGGATTGAGTAATAGAATCGCAAATAATGCCCAATCCTACTTCTTGGGGACTTGCGTAGGAATAATATCCCAGCCAGACAATTGCTCTGTAGAAGAATCAGACAAGCCCTAAAATGGCACATTATGCACGGACCGTAGGTACTGATAATAGTGGACTACTTAACCGCGACCTTCCATTTGACAGTCCATTTGGCAGCAGCAGCACCGCCCGCAACTTGACGTAAAGTTTTAAAAGCGGTGATGCTTTCTGGACTGTCGTTAGCGGCATCGGTGCGAAGCTCGATAATTTCGTCAGTCACCGTGTTTTTGAGCTCGTTAATTTTGATGTTAGCCATGATGATGTATTCTCCAAATTTTCGCTAAATGAATGAATCAAATTATTGATTCAAGAAAACAATAACAATTTTTTTAAACCAGATCAACTATCAAAATCGAACAAAAAAAACATAATTTAGTTATTTATGTTCTTTTTTAAAGACTATTTTTTGCAAAAACATCATCAAAACCGATTAAACAACGGGCTTCCAAGCTATTTAAAGAAACAAAAATAAGTAATTTATGTACAAAAAACTCTGAACCTGTCTTGTTGGAAGCAAAGAGAACCAACCACGCTAACTTAATTGAGTTATTTAGGGTTTGCTGAAAAAGTTTGTTGGTGGGGTTAGGAGTCAGGATTCAGTAGCCGGTCGTCGGTCGTTTCAGGCTTTGTTGCCCTCTTTTTTTTGTACCAGCTTGTGTACTATAGCAAAGACCAAGGTGCTTAGGACAATCCATCGCTGAAACCCTGTTCAGATAAGAGTTTGAAAATTGAAAGCGTCCTAAATAACCCATTATTTGCTATATAAAAAGGATAATGCCAAGTTTTTGAAGGTCACAATCCTATTTTCGCAGCATGAACATCGGATTTTAACAGGTCAAAAGCCTTATTGTAAAAGGGTTTTACCATTATTCAGCAAGCCCTATTTATTTTTTTAATTAACTGGGAATTCTGTTAATGAATAGATTCAGGAATTTTTAAAAGTGTATGTATTAAAAATCGCTTTGTTGGTTTTTATACTAAATAAGCTCACTCAAGAATAATCGGATTATTGGTATTTTATTAATCCATATTGTATTAATTTTATAGTAAAATAATCCGTAGGTTGGGTTAAACGAAGTGCAACCCAACACATAACATGAAGAATAATAGGGGGATGATGTTGGGTTTCCGTTGTCAACCCCACCTACAAAATAGGCGATCGGCCTTCTGTAAAACCTCTGCCGTAACCGACTCGCTTAGATAATACTCCCCGCAATTCTGACAGATATCCGCAGGGACTTGTTTTAAAATCATGATATAATTATCCCTCTCTAAAGTAACGGTAACAAAACTCGATCGAGTCGTACCATATTTACAGATCACACATTCCATAGTTCTTATCTTCACTTGCTACGTTTGCGGGGTGAGTATTACCCACCCCGTCCACAATTAATTACTTAACTCGTATTTTATTTCCTGAATCTTCTCCTTTACCCAACCGTTAAACAACTCGACACGGATTTTCAGAGCCAACTCCTCGGTTAATTTTGGCTTAAGGATTTCCTCAACGAAAATCAGGTGAAAACCTCGATCGCCTTGCAGCGGTTTCAACAATCGAGAAGAATCCGATGCGAAAATTGCGGCCGAAAGATTCGGTCGTAAATCCTTACGGTAAACGGTACCGCGATAACCTCCCTTGCGTCGTAATTCCACATCCTCGATATAGCGGTGCGCTACTTCCTGAAAGCTGATTTCCTCCTCCTGAATCGATTCATACAACTCCTCCGCCATCGCCTGATCTGCTAACACCACCTCGTAGATCACCGCGCCGGTATAATCTAGCTGGTGTTCCACAAAATAGGATTCAATTTTGTCTGCGAAAAGATGTTCAGTTAATTTACCCGATAGTAAACTGAATTGAACTATCGCCTCGAAATCGTCTAGGGATAAGCCCTGTTTTTCCAACCAATTCCATGTATCTTTGGCGTTATGTAATTCATTGGCGAGACGGAATTGATCGGCCGCCTGTTGTAACTCGGCAGTCGTGTTTTTAATCCCCGCTTCCGTCGCGGTTTCGGTGATGATTTTCCGAGCGATAATTCCCTCGGCCATTTCGGGAAGTTTCCCCGATAGCTTAAGCTGTTGGATAAGGTCTTGATTAGTGATGGTGATACTATGGGACATAATGACTCCTGAAACAGTTATGGGAAATTAATTTCCTAGTTGAGATAGGCAAGAGGGTTAGGGAGGGGTGTAAGTAATTTGGCTTCGATACCTAAAAAAACTACAGTTTTAACCCGTCTTTTTGCAGATCCTTAAAGGGATCGAGGATGTAATCGATCACCCGACGCTGACGGACGATCGCCTCTGCGGTAGCCGTATCCCCCGGATTGAGGGGAATACATTGATTTCCCTTTTGAATACAGGAGCGATCGAGTTGAATTTCTAGCTCGAAAACGTTAATTTTTCCGGTCGCCGTTTCCTTTTCGATCGCCGTCGGTGATTTCTTGGTGATCTTGCCGCCGATAACCCCGTAATCCTGAAAAGGATAGGCATCGAACTTGACTTTTATCGGCATACCGGCGCGGAGAAATTGACTTTGATCTGTGGGCATTTCTGCCTTGAGAATAAACCGCGATCCCTTCGGTGCTATCTCCGCGATCCGCGTTCCTGACTGCACCACCGCACCTGCGCGTTTAATCGGTAATGAAAAGATCGTGCCGTCGGTATTCGCCTTTAAAACCCTTTGATTTAACTGGATCTGGAGCGCTTGCCGTTGGCTCTCGCTTTGGGCGATTTCCGATGCCAGTGTTGCGATCTCCGTTTCTAGATTTTTAATCTGCTCCTGTATCCTTAAGAGTGCCAACTCGTTGGAATGGCGGAGACTTTGATAACCCCGCTGCCGCTCCTGTAATTGCAGACGCGCTTGGGCGATATCCGCGCTCGTTTGTTGACTCGTCTGACGGTAGGTGCTTTCTAATTCCGCTAGTTTGTGTTGATTTTCTTTTACCTCCGCTTTTCCCCGCTCGTAGAGTTGTTGGCGCTCCTTGGCATTGTCCTCGCGCTCGATGAATTGCACCTCCGATATCGCGCCATCCTCCCACGCTTTTCGGTAGCGCTCGACTTCTTTTAAAGCCGTTTGATAACGACTTTTGAGAATCGGATAATCGGTTTGACTTTGTGCGAGGGCGGTTTTCGCTTGATTTACTCGCGCTTGTTGTTCTTCTAGGGATATTTTCGCTTTCTTGATTAATGCGTCCACATTCTCCCGCGCTTGTTCGATCGAGGCTTCTTTTTCCGCTGCCGCCGCGCGATTTTGTTGGCTTTGGGTGGTTAAAGAAATCTCTAACTGACTTTTGACAAGTTTCTGTTGGGAAAGACGACTTTTTTGTCCTTCTATTTTCTCCTCGATTTGTTGTATTTCCTTGCCGATTAAAGAGGAATCTAGGGTTAAAATCGGTTGTCCTGCTTTCACCTCTTGGCCTTCACGGACATAGATTTTTTCCACTTCTCCTGCGGTGATTGCGTCGAGTTTGACTGTTTCCCCTTGGGGTTCCAGTTTTCCTGGTCCGACACCGGTTTCATCGACTTTTGAGAATATCGCCCAGGGGAGAATGATCGAGACGAAAATAATCAGAAAATAGAGTAAACCCCGCGTCCAGGGTAGGGGTAAAGTATCGATCAATTCCTTGGTCTGGAAAGACCAGTTATCACGCTCTCTGTCTAGATTGGTTGTCATAGTTATTCACTCAATTGATTAGAGTTTAAATTCCGGTAAATACCGGGACGGGACATTAATTCTTTGTGGGTTCCTTGATCGACTAATATCCCTCGATCGAGGACGAGAATCATATCTGCGTTCCGTACTGTAGAAAGACGGTGAGCAATAATCACCATTGTGCGATTCTGGCGGATTTTCTGGAGATTATTTTGTATGATCTGCTCTGATTCTGTATCGAGGTGGGAAGTGGCTTCATCGAGGATTAAAAGCCGCGGTTCTCCCATCAACGATCGAGCGATGGCGATCCGTTGTCTCTGTCCCCCGGAAAGTAGCCCTCCACCCTCGCCGATTTGAGTTTCATAACCCATTGGAAGCGATTGGATAAAGTCATGAATTCCCGCTAATTTTGCCGCCTCGATAACCGATTCTAGGGGGCGATCGGGATGACCTAAACTGATATTTTCCCGAATCGTGGAACCAAACAAAAATGTATCTTGATCGACGACTCCCACCTGTTGCCGTAGGGAACTGAGGGCGATTGTACTCAGATCGTAACCGTCGATCGAGATTTTCCCGTCGGTGGGAGGATAGAGGCCGATCAGTAATTTCGATATCGTGGTTTTTCCCGAACCGCTCCGACCGACGAGGGCAACGGTTTGACCGGGTAAAATCTCAAAACTCAGGTTTTCTAAAATATTGCGATCGCTGTCAGTATGGTAGCGAAAGGTGACATTTTCAAAGCGAATATGTCCCTGTAATTCTGGGAGAAACTGACGGGAAAGTTCCTCTAAATTCTCCTCCGGCTTTGCGTCTAGTACATCGTTAATGCGCTCGACGGCGATATTGACTTCTTGAAATTGCGTCCAGAGAACAGTTAAGCGTTGAAAAGGCGCGATGATCTGGGCAAAAAGCATATTAAAGGCGATTAATTGTCCAATCGATAATTGATTTTGAATTACCAGATAGGCACCGAAACAGAGTAACCCCGTTGTCGCTAAAGATTCGATCAGATTACTGAATATCTGGAGATTATTGCCGATGATCTGCCCGGAGAAATTTTTCTTGACCTCCACCGAGAAAAGGTCTTCCCAGTGCCAACGGGTTGATCGCTCTGTGGCAGTAGATTTGACGGTACGAATACCGGTTAAAATCTCGATCAGGTAACTGCTTTCTTTAGCGATCGCCTGAAAAATATCCCGGGATATTCGCTGGAGAAAAGGGGTAGAAATTAACGCCAGCAGAAAGAACGGTGGCACGATCGCTAAACTGATTAGGGCTAATTGCCAGCTATAGCGAAGCATCACCGCTACATACACGAAAACCGTTAATAAGTCAAGTAAAATCGAGAGAGCTTCCCCAGAGAGAAAACGCTGGATCTTGCGATTTTCCCCGACGCGCGAGATAATATCCCCCACATAGCGGGACTCGAAGTAACCGAGGGGAAGGCTGAGGGTATGGCGGATAAAACCGGTGATTAATGCCGTATCGATTCGATTAGCGGTGTGATCGAGAAGATAGGCGCGTAAACCAGTAATTGCCACCCGAAAAACCCCGAAAATTAGCGCACCGATACCCATCGCCCAAAGGGTGGTTAACGACCCCTGGACGATCACTCGATCGAGGATTAACTGGGTGAAAATCGGCGTAATTAAGCCGAATATTTGGATAAAAAGCGAGGCGACGAAAATTTCCAGCAGCACGAACCAATGGGGTTCCAGTAAGCGATAAAACTGCCAGAGTGAGGCTTTATCCTCTTTCGTGTCCCGGAATTTCTGGTTCGGTTGGAGCAGAAGGGTGAATCCCGTCCATTTACTGGCGAATTCGGCACGACTTAGGGTTAATTGCCCGATCGCTGGATCGCCAATAATCACCTGTTTGGCGGTAATTTTCCAGATAACAACGAAGTGTTTACCTTCCCAGTGAGCGATCGCCGGTAGGGTTTGTTTAACTAATCCCTCTAGAGTCGCTTTTACCGGACGGGTGGAGAGGCCGATATTTTCCGCCGCCGTGATCAGTCCCTTCAGGGATGCTCCGTCGCGGTTGACGTTGGCCAGTTCCCGGAGACGGTTGACGCTGATTCTTTTGCCCCAATAACGGGCGATCATGACTAAACCGGCCGCCCCGCAATCGGAGGCAGACTGTTGCTCGAAAAAGGGATAACGGCGGAGGGATTGCCCGATCCAGTGACCTAACCGCTGCGCCGGAGAGGGGAAATGGGCTCGATCGCTTTTTTTGTCCGTTTCTTCTGTCTTCGTCCCAAGAAGTTGGTCAATTTCCCGCGCCCGTTGTAGTAATGTTTTTTTCAGGGCGGGGTGTTTTTTCAGGATCGGCCTCAGGGCGGACTCCGGGATAAGAAGTAGTTCCGCCTTTGCGGAGACTCGAACCGAGTAGGGCAGAAAACCCGATCGGGGAAAGAGGGAGAATTCTCCGAAAAATTCCTCGGTTTTGAGCGCGATCATCTCTTTTTGCTGGGAGTTCGCTATACGAACTTTGCCGCGAACGACTAGGTATAATCCGGGCTGTAGGGACAAGGTACCCGCTTCGGGAGAGAGGGCGATCGCCGTTTTCTGGAGACTCCGCCACTGGGTTTCGGACAGGAATTCCGGCCACGGATTGACGAGGCTGTGAGTATCGAGCATAGTTGTTTTAAGCTTTAGGTGAAGGAGAAAGATCGACGATGCGGAGAGGCTGTAGCTGTTTGCGGAGGCGATTGATGTGGGTGGGGGTGAGTGCGACCCCGAATTCTTTCTCTAGATGCTGCGCTAACCAAACTCCCGACCATCGCTTAAAGGAATAGCCGAAATCCCGGGGGGATTTACTAACCAGTTCCTTGAGGCGATCGAGGTAAGGTTGCTCAACTTTTGGCGGGCGACCGCGGCGGTATTTCTGCCAGTGATCGATCTTGCCACTCTCGGCGATCAGTATCCATTTACTAGCGGTGGCGGCAGTACAATCGAGAAGCTTACGGATATCGCCCTGGGATTTGCCCTCGTCAGCGAAAAGAATGATTTGAATCCGTTTGCGATCAACATCAGAGATATTCGGTTCTGTTAAGATTTCGAGAAGTTGCTGACGTTCGGATGAGGATAGATATTTACCGGTGTTTGATGACATTGACATAGCCTTTGCAACTATAAGTAAAAGCAGACAGCAGCATGGGGGAACGTTAAGGCAAGAAAGTTGTACTAGGTTGTACAATGGGCTGAATTCCCCGGGTGACGATCTCTTTCGCTGTCCTTAAATTATTATTCCCGCTGCAAAAGTGAACATTACGGAGTCTATTAAATTCTTTTTCTCTCGCCCGATCAAACCTCTCTAACACCTAACCCCCATCACCCCATCTCCCTATCTCCCTATCTCCCCACTAGCCACTGATAACTGATCACTGATTGCTGATCACTGATTGCTGACTACTCAAAATCGTTATGACTATGATATAGTTGTTAAGGAATGTAAAAATAGTTGCATTTTCCCAGAAACTAGATTAAGGAGATTAAGAGTATGACCGCCGAAGGTTGCTTAAGAGTCGGACAAGCAGCGCCGGATTTCAGCGCCACCGCCGTTTTCGATCAAGAGTTCAAAACCATCAAATTATCGGATTATCGGGGTAAATACGTCGTTTTATTCTTCTATCCCCTCGATTTTACCTTTGTTTGCCCCACGGAAATTACCGCTTTCAGCGATCGAGTTAGTGAATTTGCCAGCATCAACACCGAGATTTTAGGGGTGTCCGTCGATAGCGAATTTGCTCACCTAGCATGGATTCAAACCGAGAGAAAATCCGGTGGTGTCGGTGATGTGGCCTATCCTTTGGTTTCGGATCTGAAAAAAGAAATCAGCACCGCTTACAATGTTCTTGACCCAGATGCAGGAGTGTCCCTGCGTGGTCTTTTTATCATCGATAAAGAAGGTGTGATCCAACACGCTACTATTAATAATCTTTCCTTTGGTCGCAGTGTCGATGAAACCCTCCGCACTCTGAAAGCGATTCAATACGTCCAATCCCACCCGGATGAAGTTTGTCCCGCCGGTTGGAAAGAAGGGGATGCTACCATGGTTCCCGACCCTGTGAAGTCGAAAGTTTACTTCGCAGCAGTTTAGTTAAAAATCCTCAGAAGTCCCTCAGCTATAGATGGGGAGAGACTTTTAAGGGGGGTGAATTTTTCACCCCTTATTTTAATCGGAAAATTTTCTGGAAAGTCTGCCCTGTTGGCCATGATCTCATCTAGAATACTGGCCAGCAAGTCTAGAAAGAGTCACGGCGATCTATGACTACCAGTAATTACGATTCCGAGTTAACAGTTTTGGGATTACCCGCAGCCAAAGGTAGATGGTTATTAATACCTCTAGGAATGGGTGTTTTACTCTGTTTAGGGACGGTGTACTCTTGGAGTATCTTTAGAAAACCCCTAGAAACAGAATTAAATCTCAGCGCCACGGAAAGCCTATTACCCTACACTGTGGCCCTAGTATTTTATGCCGCTTCTATGCCGATCGCTGGTTTTTTTATCCCCCGGGTAGGCACTCGCAGGATGACGGCTCTCGGCGGAATTATCGTCGGTTTAGGCTATATTCTCGCTAGTTTTGCCGCTCAGATCCAGACAATTATTCTTACCTACGGAGTCATTGCCGGCACGGGAGTCGGCATCGCTTACGGTGTTCCCATGGCAGTGGTGGCACGCTGGTTTCCCGACAAAAAAGGTTTAGCGGTGGGTTTAACTATCATCGGATTTGGCCTTTCTCCCCTGATTACCGCACCTTTAGCCAATCGATTCATCAATGAATATAGCGTTAGACCAAGTTTAAGATTTTTGGGGATTATCTTTACAATAATTATTGTGATTATTGCCCTCGCCATGAAATTACCCCCTCAAGACTGGCAACCTCCGCTAAATTTGGCTAATCGAAAATCAGACTTTCCAGCCAATTATCCAGTGAATATGCTGAAAAGTCGCTCATTTTACGGCTTATGGCTTTGCTATGCCATTGGTGCTTTAATTGGCTTGAGTGCTATCGGTATTTCTAGTCCTGTCGCTGAGGAAATTATCCAGATTGAGCCGGAGTTAGCCGCTAATAGTGTTGCGCTATTTGCCTTGTTTAATGGTATTAGTCGTCCTTTGTTCGGTTGGTTAAGCGATCGCTGGAAACCCCATTATCTAGCGATCGGGGCCTATACACTCATTTTGATCGGTTGTCTGTTGATGGTCAAGGCCGAAAAAGGGGCGGTTACAAGCTATCTAGTGGCTTTTTGTCTATTTTGGTTTTGTTTAGGGGGATGGTTAGCCCTAGCTCCCGCTACCACTCTCCACTTCTTTAATCCTGACCACTACGCCCAAAATTACGGTATTGTTTTTACTGCCTACGGTGTCGGTGCTTTGATTGGCACTTTAGTAACCGGTAGAATTCGCGATTGGTTAGGTACTTACACTTATGCTTTTTATGCCATGGCTGTATTGGCAATACTGGGTATTTTTCTCGCTAGTGCCTTACTGAAAAGAGAGCGCTCACAGCGAAGCAACCCTAGCTAGGGGAGTTGTACTCAGATCGTAAGCGAGTTAATCTTAGCCTAGATGACGAGAGATTCCCTTTTGGTTAGTTGCAGAAGTGCTGCCCTCTCACGGAAACTGATTGAATGAAGAATCCCCTCGCCTTTAGCCAGGGGCGAACGTCTGACAAAAAACCAGCCTTGAATATTAACGACGGATTGGAGCGATCGCACCGTCGGCAGCAGCGCGAAAAGGTTCCACTGCCTCGCTATAATCGATCGGTAAAATAGCCACTACGTTATCGTGAGGACGGGGAATAATTACCCAGGTTTCTAAAGCTGCCCCCTCGGTTTTATTGACGGCTTCAATACCGGCAGCCATAGCGGTTTTTACCTCCTGTACATCCCCACGAATATTGAGGGTAAAACGGGCGCTTCCTGCCCTTAAATAACCAACAATCGTGATCCGTCCTGCTTTTACCATCGCATCGGCGGCCGCTAGAATACCGGGGAAACCTTTGGTCTCGATCGATCCCACCGCGGGTTGGGCTGTCATAAATTAACTCCTAATAACAAAAATCAGATAAGTTTAATTGATAGAATCCAATCTATTTTCCAGTCTTTAACTATAGTCTAGTTTGGGGCCAATCGCTAGGGAAATTAACTGCGAAAACGGTCTGACTTAGGCGTATGCTGCACTGGTAAAACCGCCAGTACATTTTCTGGAGGATTCGGTACGATGTAATGACTGACCACATTACCACCAAAAGCGGTCATCGCCGCCGCTAATCCTGCCTCTACTGCCGGTTTAACCTCGGAAATCGGACCGCGAATCGCCACCAAAAATTCGCCCCTTTCCGCTAGATCAAAATAAACTAGGGTGACTCGTCCCCCTTTAACCATGGCATCCGCCGCCGCTAAAACGGGGGGAAAACCCAACGTTTGAATGACTCCGACCGCCTCGGGCATTTTTCCTGATCTCCTGCGAAAGCAACTTTACATTATACCCCGAACCTGTCTTTATATTTTCTTCTGGAAATCCCCGACCGATCGAGCCTGTTTTTTCTCCAAATACTGTTGATGGGACTGATCGGCCAGATAATAATCTCCTGCGGGTTCGATCAAAGTAACGATATCCTGCTGAAATTTTCCCGATAGTTGTAGTTGACCCTTGGAAGCGGTGGCGATTAACTTTTGTTCCGGGGTGTGATAAAAAATAATCGATCGATATTGTTCTCCCCGGTCCGGTCCTTGGCGATTTAACTGAGTCGGATCATGGATTGACCAAAAAACGGCTAATAACGCCTCATAGCTTATTTCTTGGGGATTATATTCAATTTGTGCCACTTCCGCATGACCGGTAATTCGCGATAACACATCGAGATAACTAGGATTGGGGAAATGTCCCCCCATATAACCCACAGAAGTCCCTAAAACCCCCGATAAACGCCGAAATGCGTCCTCGGTTTTCCAAAAACAGCCGGCCCCAAAGGTAGCTTTTTCGCCGCTATTCATTTCCCCTCACATCCTTGGCAAATTCCACCACTGCTTTTGTAATTGTCTCGCTTAAATTAGCATAAACTTTGGCAAAAGGGGGAGCTTTTTCGGTTAATCCGAGGATATCCGCCGTTACTAACACCTGACCATCACAATCTTCCCCCGCACCGATACCAATCGTCGGGATAGTCAATTTATCGGTAATAGTAGCGGCTAAATTGGCGGGAATATGTTCCAAAACCAGGGCAAATACTCCCGCTTTCTCCAAGGCTAAAGCTTCCTCGATTAATCTTTGTGCATCCGATGGAGTTTTTCCCTGCTGACGGTATCCTAAGCGATGCACCGACTGAGGAGTTAATCCGATATGACCCATAACAGGGATGCCTATCTCGGTTAAACGGCTAATAGTCTCGATCATAGCGGGATAACCTCCCTCTAATTTTACCCCTTGTACTCCCGCTTCCTTTAACATTCTTCCCGCCGAGTGAATTGCCTGACTGACACTTTCCTGATAGCTGAGAAAAGGCAAATCACAGACAACTAAAGCTTGTTTTACCCCACGAGACACGGCCGCCGCATGGTGAATCATCGCCTCTAGGGTGATCGGTAAAGTGGTAGGATAGCCCAAAGCGGTCATAGCTAAGGAATCACCTACCAAGATAATATCAATTCCTGCTCGATCAAGCAGTCGCGCGATCGGATAATCCCAAGCTGTGAGGGTGACAATCGCGCGTTTTTGCTGTTTCCACTCGATTAATTTGCTGGTGGTGACTGCCATTATTTATTCACTGCGGACAGCTTCGAGGATACGGGAAAAATAGAAACGAGTGCTAGTCATACTCGTCCGTTCAATTTTAAAGCCATTTTCGTTGAGAGCGGCGATTATAGTTTTTTCCTTGTGTTGATAAGCGCGAGTGGTTTTACTCGGACCGGGGAAAAATTGACCAATTTTCTTGAGAATGGTTAATAAACAGGTTTTAGGGGCAAAACTGAGGATTAAACGGGATTGAGCTAGGGATCCCAGGTGTTTAATCATGCCTAAGGCTTCTTCTGTGGGATAGTGAATAAGAACATCAAGACAGATGACCGTGTGATATTGGCCGGTTAATGCTTCTAAATCTTGAACGGCAAAGGTGAGTTTACCAGTATCTGCTAACTCTTTGGCGGCTCTTTCCTTGGCTTCTGTCACCATTTTCTCGGAAATATCACTGGCGAAAATAGTTGCGCCCGCTTTAGCGAGGGGAATACTAAGACTACCGACTCCACAACCGGCATCACAGATTGAGAGATTAGGCAAATTGTCATCACTTTCTAACCAACCGATAACGGTATCGATCGTCTGTTGATGACCGATGCGAATATCTTTTTGTACTTTGTTAACTTCGCCATCCCCATAAATCCGGCGCCAGCGATCGAATCCTGTGGCGTTAAAATAGTCCTTGACTATGGCTTTATCGTCTAATGTGTTGGTCATAACGAAATCTAAACGAGTGGTCTCTGAGCTACGCCGAAGAGCGGAGATGGTTATTACTTTATCCTACCGTGAAAGCCAGTTTTCCGACTGAATCATTCAGGGTTGCCGTTAGAACATGAATACTATTTTATTCCCCCGTGCTGCCAAGCATTGTCAAAGATTTGTAAATTTTTTGACCAAAATACTTGAGGTAATGCTAGGCTGACCTCAGAAAGAAAACCATAGCTTAATAACGATTCGGATGGGTTTTAAACTTATATGATCGGTTTGAGGCTAAATACATAAAAAAAATTGATTGAGATTCCCTAACCTAGTTCCGTTGTTTCCCAGAGCCTGAATTACTAGAAAAAATTTAACCTTGCTAGGGCTGGAGTCCATAAACAACGGTACTTAGAGACCGAAGTGAACTTAGGAAAATGGTTTCCCAAACCGTGAACATTTTGAGGGTGGGTAATTAACTGACTCATCTCTGATTTTGCCGAACCATCCTGAACAATTAAAGGATGGTTAGACCAGTGGTTGATGATTGAAAAATCTTCGATAAAAAGGCTGGTGGTTAAGCCATTTTTCCGTGATTGTATTAGCTAAAATATCCATTTTTTGGAGGTATTTTTTATGTCTGGACGAGCGAGTTTTCCCATCCCCAGTACCGCCTCAAATGAAGAAACCACGGGGCGATATATTGTTACTTTCCAAGATGGAGCAACCCCAGAAGGAATCGCCGCTCTGCGAGATGTGGCGGGGATATCTGCCTTGCCCGATGCCCGGGATTTTGCCGATTCGGCCATGGACAGTTCAGAGCTAGACGCGGCGGGAGGGGGAACCTTTCCGACTTTGGGGGTGGCAGTGGTTTCTATGGATGACTTAGCCTTGAGCAGTGTCATGAACATAGCGGGGGAAAGTTCGGCAATTTTAGCGATCGAACCCGAACGAATTTACTATGCGATCGAGGAGGGTTTATCCTCGGAATACCTCAAGGGTTATCGCGATGCCGTCAATCATCTTTATGAACAGTGCAAGGCTAAAGAAAAGCCGGGAGATAAGGATCTCGCAGCCCTAGCCTTTCGCGATGATGCCCAATCCACTTGGGGATTAAAAGCCACGAAAGTAATCAATTCCCTTGGTCGCACTGGTCGCGGCATTAATGTGGCTGTACTAGATACGGGTATGGATTTGAAGCATCCCGACTTTTTTGGGCGATCGATCCAAAGTAAGTCTTTTGTACCGGGAGAAGCGGTGCAGGATGGTCAAGGTCACGGCACTCACTGTATCGGTACCGCTTGCGGATTTAAAGATGTCAACGGTCGCCGCTACGGGGTCGCCTACGAAGCCACCATTTATGCGGGCAAAGTTCTCAGTAATGCTGGCAGTGGCTCCCAAAGTTGGATTCTCGCCGGCATGGAATGGGCGATCGCCAGTCGCTGTGCGGTGATTTCTATGTCCTTAGGCAATACAGTTCCGACCCCCTCCACTGCCTACGAAACTATCGGTCGTCGCGCTCTGCAAAATGGTTGTTTGATTATTGCGGCGGCCGGCAATCACCGGCCTGGCACTGTGGGTCAACCGGCTAATAGTCCCTCAATTATGGCCGTAGCGGCGATCGATAGTAATCTGCGATTAGCCTCTTTCTCCTGTGGTTCTGGTAGTGCCCAAGGTGCTAACGTCGATATCGCTGGCCCCGGGGTGGCAATCTATTCTTCCGTACCGATGCCCCGACGTTACGACGTTTTTAACGGCACTAGCATGGCTACCCCCCATGTGGCCGGGATTGCTGCTCTCCACGCTCAAGCTTCGGGAGTGCGCGGGGCGCAACTCTGGCAGTTACTCACCTCGAAAGCCTTGCGACTGTCTATTCCCACCGTTGATGTGGGTAGTGGACTAGCCCAATCTCCTTAGCCTTCAGGGGTCAGTATTCAGGAATTAGGAGTCAGGAGTTAGGAGATTATTTTTATTTATTCTCCCATCTCCCCTGCTCCCCCCTCCTGACTCCCGCTCATCTTTTTACTTTCATTAATAGCCATGGAACAGATTATCGTGACGATCGATGAACAGCATTTAGCCGATATTCAGACAGTGGCCAATAATTTACAATTTCTGGGTATGACAGTAGATAATATATTATCGGTTTCCGGCATTATTACCGGTTCAGCCCGTCGATCGCTGATCCCCTCTTTAAAGGCAGTGCCGGGGGTTCTCGATGTGGAGGAAGATAAAGAAATGCGGGCAATATAAGCTGTTGACTATCTAATTATACTAAATCCAGTTATTAAAGACTGATTATCTATTCCTCCTTTTGCATGAGTGCCTCTTGCATGAGTGCCTATCCTCATAAGTAGCCTATACTCAACAGATTTAGTATTAATACTATTGACTGAAAACGCAAATCCGATCACTGATCACTGACTCCTGACGGCGAAGGAGAGGATCTGGATCGATTGCAAGTCTGTGGAAAAGCTTAATTTGTTTTCCGCTTCACCGTTAGTTAACCTAAAGTGAATATCATGTAATCGTCCCAAGATCGATTAGTAAGGGTTCCATGTCAATTATTAACCATAGAACTAAGATCGTAGCCACGATCGGCCCTGCCAGTAATTCGCCAGAAGTCCTCAAGCAGATGATCGGTGCGGGGATGAATGTAGCGCGGCTAAACTTTTCCCACGGTAGCTACGAAGATCATGGGAAAGTTGTTGCCCTTTTGCGGCAAATTTCTCAAGAATTAGACAATCCTATCACTCTCCTGCAAGATTTACAAGGTCCGAAAATTCGCGTTGGCAATCTCCCCAATGGTTCGATTACCATCAACGACGGCGATTATCTCACCCTTGTACCCATGGATGAGTATCGGGGAGAAGCGAACACCGTTGCGATCGATTATCCCTATCTGGCCGAGGAGGCACAGCTAGGTGAGCAAATTCTCCTTGATGATGGTTTATTAGAGCTAAAAATCGTTGAAATTAACGGAAAAGACCTAAAATGTCAAGTGTTGGAGGGAGGAATTCTCAAAAGTCGCAAGGGAGTCAATCTACCCCATCTCAATTTGCGCTTACCTTCCATGACCGAAAAAGACAAACAAGACCTAGAATTTGGTCTTTCTCAGGGGGTTGATTGGGTTTCCCTGAGTTTTGTTCGTAAAGGAGAAGATATCAAGGCGATTAAAGCATTTTTAGCCGAGAGAAATCATGGGGATGTGCCAGTGATAGCTAAAATTGAAAAACCGCAAGCGATCGAAAATTTGGAGTCAATTATCGAGGAATGTGACGGAATTATGGTGGCCCGGGGTGATTTGGGGGTAGAATTAAGTCCCGAAAAAGTCCCCATGTTGCAAAAACGCATTATCAGACTCTGCAACATGAAAACTATTCCCGTCATCACTGCCACCCAGATGTTAGAAAGCATGATTCACAATCCCCGACCGACTCGGGCCGAGGCTAGTGATGTGGCTAATGCGATTATCGATGGAACCGATGCGGTGATGTTATCGGGGGAATCAGCAGTGGGAGATTTTCCCGTCAAAGCGGTGGCTATGTTGGCCAAAATCGCCCATGATGTGGAAGCGGATGTGAAGTTTGATAATGTTCCCCCCAATGAGTCCGATGAAACTCATGCTCTCAGTGAGGCTTTAGTGGCGATCGATCAAACCCTTGATCTCCGTTATATTGTCACTTTTACCACTTCTGGCTACACTTCGCTACTGGCTTCTAAGGAACGTCCCTCGGTTCCCGTCATTGCCATGACTCCTAACAAACGAGTCTATCACCGTCTCAACCTAGTCTGGGGTGTGATCCCGATTCTTCTTGACCATCAGGTGTCCGTCTTTGAGGATGTGTTAAAGCAAACCGAATCAATTCTACTTCAGAAAAATCTAGCGCAATCGGGCGATAAAATCCTGATTATGGCGGGAATTCCCATGCAGAAAACTAAAGGCACTAATTTCCTCAAAATTCACACCATTTCCTAAGTTCTAGGAGTCGGGAGATTATTTTTATTGATTCTTCCCACACCCCACACCCCACGGAAAACTTTTTCAGCAGATACAGATTTCGGGCGGTGGATTGGTTGTGATAGAAATATAAATATCGATCGCTTGCTGTCAATCTTGATGAAAAGACGATATTTTCTGGCTTTTATCGGCTCAATTGCCCTTAGTTGCTTATTATCTCTAGGCATAAACCTTTTTTCATCTACTATCACCACCGCGCAAACCCAGACAATTCTAGTTTCTGCCGCCGCTAGTCTCAAAGATGCCCTAGAAGAAATCAAGCCGGGGTTTGAAAAAGCCCATGGCAACATTAAAGTTAACTATAACTTCGGTGCGTCGGGGGCTTTGCAACAGCAAATTACACAAGGTGCGCCGGCCGATGTTTTCCTCTCGGCCGCGACTAAGCAAATGGACGCTTTAGCAAAAGCTGGTTTAATCGATAGAAGTACCAGAAGAAATCTGCTCACTAATCGCCTAGTTTTAATCATTCCCAAGAATTCAACCCTAAAAATCAGCGATTTTCGTTCCCTGACTAACAGTAATGTCCAAAGAATTGCCGTGGGTGAACCGCGCAGCGTTCCCGTCGGTCAGTACAGCGAAGAAGTTCTGAAAAATCTCGGCATTTTAGAGCAAATAAGACTAAAACTGGTCTTGGCCAACTCCGTCCGTAATGTTCTCGCCGCCGTAGAGACTGGTAACGCCGATGCTGGCATTGTTTACATCACCGATGCGAAAATTTCCGACCGGATAAAAGTAGTGGCTACGGCTGCCAATAATCTCCATTCTCCGATTATTTACCCCATAGCTGTAATCAAAGCCAGCAAAAACCCGCAAGCTGCCAAGACTTTCGCCCAATATCTCACCGGCACAGCCGCTAAAAACATTTTTGAAAAATTCGGCTTCGGAATAGCCAGATAAACAATGCCAGACTTTTCCCCCCTAGGGATATCCCTGAAAACCGCCACCATTGCCCTGATAATCATCTTTTTTCTCGGTATTGCCGCCGCTTATTGGATGTTGGGCTATCGTGGACGGTGGAAATCCCTAATCGAGGGAGTTTTCGTCGCGCCCTTAATCTTGCCCCCGACGGTGCTAGGCTTCATTTTACTGCTCCTATTCGGCAAAAACGGACCATTAGGACAGTTATTAGACCTATTTAACTTTCGCATCGTTTTTACTTGGTATGCCGCCGTTATCACCGCGACGGTGGTAGCTTTTCCCCTGATGTACAAAACCACCCTCGGCGCTTTTGAACAGGTAGATGCCAATCTTTTACAGGTTGCCCGCACCCTAGGGGCATCGGAAGGGAAAATATTCTGGCGCCTACTTTTGCCCCTCTCCTTCCCCGGGGTATTAGCAGGATTAACCCTAGCTTTTGCCCGCGCTTTGGGGGAATTTGGGGCGACTTTGATGTTAGCCGGTAATATTCCGGGGCAAACTCAAACTATCCCGATGGCGATTTTCTTCGCTGTGGAAGCAGGAGCGATGACTGAGGCTTGGATATGGGTGTTTATTATCATATTAATCTCCCTATCGGGTATTATCGCCGTTAATCTCTGGCAAAGTCAACGCAAACAGCAATTAGGACGACTGGGAGAAAGCAAACCTAACGAGATGGAGGACTGGCTGCAACCCTGGGAGGGTCGCGATTTTGCCCTTTTAGCGGCTGAAAATCCCCATTATAGGGATAAAATAGGCTTATTTGTCGATATAGAGAAATATTTACCCGGTTTTAACCTCTCGGTCACTTTTAACTGCCAAAATCAGCCCCTAGGACTATTAGGGGCTTCGGGGTCGGGAAAAAGCCTGATTTTGCGATCGCTGGCTGGGGTGGAAACGCCCTCAAGGGGTCGTATTGTCTTAAATGGGCGCATTCTCTTCGATTCCGAAAAGGGAATTAATCTCCCCAGTCGTCAGCGTCGTATCGGTTTTGTGGTGCAGAATTATGCTCTTTTTCCTCATCTCACCGTGGCGGAAAATATCGCTTTTGGTCTCCCGAAAAACTTATCTAAAAAAGTTATTAAACAGCAGATTACCAACCAATTGGAATTAGTGCAGTTACTTGGCATGGAAAACCGTTATCCCCATCAATTATCGGGGGGACAACAGCAACGAGTCGCCATCGCTCGCGCTTTAGCTAGTCGTCCGGAAGCTTTATTATTAGATGAGCCTTTTTCTGCCCTTGATACCCATCTACGCGCTCAATTAGAACGTCAGATGATCAAAACTTTAAGTAATTACGATGGCGTGACAATTTTTGTTACCCATAATATGGATGAAGCCTATCGAATATGTGAGAATTTATTGGTTATGGAAAAAGGGCGGGCAATTGCTAATAATTCTAAACAGAAAATTTTTGAGCGACCAGATAGCGTTAGTTTGGCAAAAATTACGGGCTGTAAGAATTTTTCCCGTGCTATTATCATTAATAATCAACAATTGGAAGCCATTGATTGGGATGTTAAATTATACACCGTCCCCGGAATTACCGACTATTTAGCCTATACGGGAATTCGCGCCCATCAAATTATTTTTGGTCGAGATTTAGGCGATATTAATACTTTTCCCTGTTGGTTAGCTAATGCCATTGAAGGACCCCATCGGGTAACTCTCTATCTGAAACTTAATCAACCCTCCAATCACGATCAAGATTTTCATATCCAAGCAGAGTTATATAAGGATAAATGGTTAGAAATTAAGGAGCAAGCTTTGCCTTGGACTGTTACTTTATCTCCCCAGCGTTTATTATTATTAAAATAAACAGAGATTTTGATGCTAAGTAGGTGGGTGTTAAAAATTGTCAGACATCCCCCTTATCAAGGGGGGCAGGGGGGATCGGCACCCCCTTATTAAGGCGGGATTAAGGGGGGATCGGCACCCCCCTTATCAAGGGGGGCAGGGTAGGGCTGATTCATTCTCCGAATCTAATTCTTTTTTTTGCTACCTTTTATCGCTTATGAGGTAAGCTAGGGAGCAGGGGAGTACAGGTTTTTGCTCTCATAGTAGGTTGATTCATATAAGAGAGAATGAAACGATCCTAGGAGCAGGGGGGATCAAAGACAAAATCTATCTTCTATTTACTTATTAAATAGACTGTAACTTTTGCTGACTAATGCTCAAATATATCTTTGTATTGCTGTAAATCTAAAGCGGTGAAGATGGGGATACAACTAAAGCATTTTTGGGCTAATTCCCATCTTTCTTCTCTTTGCAGCATCACAATTAGTTTATCTCGCACTGACAGTAAATAGCGCACATCGTTGGCGGCATAACTCAGTTGTTGTGGGGTAAGATTAGCGGCATTTCCCCAATCAGAACTCTGAGCGGTTTTGTCTAATTCTATGCCTTCCAATTCCTGCACGAGACTTTTTAAACCGTGACTGCTGGTATAAGTCCGAGCGAGTTTACTGGCGATTTTGGTGCAGAAAATCGGTTGAGTGGCAATGCCAAAAGTATGGGATAGTTGAGCCCCATCAAAACGGGCGAAATGAAAGACTTTTTCTATCCGCTCATCTTCCATGACCTTTTTGAGATTAGGAGCCTCTGTTTGCCCCCTAAAAACGCGAATAGCGGTGACAAAACCACTGGGATCACAGAGTTGAATTAAACACAGTCGATCGCGCCCCGGTATTAATCCCATCGTTTCTGTATCTACAGCGATCGAATTAACCCCTAGATAACGGGATAATAGGTCATCGCTTAAATCTTGATCGCACACTTGAAAATTAGGAGAGCTTTTTTCACTGATAACTGATGTTAAAAACTGATAATTAAATTTAAATATCATCATGGTCATTTTGTCAATGCTTTTTAACAAAAAGTTGTGTAAAGTAATATTCGCCAGCATTATTTTTAGCGATACCGATACCAGTGAGATTATAATCACCAACCATATTTTTTTGATGGCCGGGGCTATTAATCCAACCCTTGACGGCAACGGTAACGGGGTCAGGATATCCCTTCATAAAAGCCAAATTTTCGCCCATTTTTTCTAAAGAAATCATCCTTTGTACTGCCTTCATTCTTCCCTCAAAACCATCATGACTAAAAGGAGCCTGTTTATTGGCCATTTTTTGGCTAAATAAGCGAGCTTCATGACTAATGCGAGCATCGAGACGTAGGGGCGGTAAATTTTGAGAAATTCGGTAGCGATTAACTTGATAATTAGTGTTTTCTTCAAGGGTAATTAAAAAAGATTGATTCCCGATAGGATCGTAGCTAAGGGTATTAGTAGAAACGGGAGCGGATTGACGTTTTAAAAATATTTGAGTAAAGTACAATTTTCCTTGATTATCCGTCGCTACTCCAATCCCGGTACTATCAAAATCTCCCTCCATATTTTCCCGATGACCTTGACTTTTAATCCAACCATCCAGAGCAATCATTACTGGGTGATCATAACCTTGATTAACTGCCAGATTTTCCCCTACTGCTTGATAGGGAACTGAAACGCCAATAGTTTGCGCTCTTTTGTCAAAATCTTGATGACTAAAAGGAACTAAACCCGCAGCGATGCGTTGGCTATGTAATCTTGCTTGTTGCGAAATTGCCCGATTTAACAGTAGGGGAGATAAATTGCGAGATTGACGATAGCGATTGACCTCTTGATAGATTTTATTCTCTAAAACAAGTAAAGTTGCCGCATCTAAAGGAGAGGGAGAAGGAGAGGGAGAGAAAGATGGTACAAGTTCCGTAAAAGGGCTATAGTTTAAGGAACTACAGGCCATTAAACTTGTCGATACAATCATCAAAATTCCTAACTGATAACCCTTCTTAAAAGAACTTTTCATATTAAGCTAGTCTGGAACGGGAAACAGGTCAAAACGAATATCAAATTTAGAGGCACAATAGCTTATCTCTCTCACTGATAACTGATAACTGATAACTGATAACTGATAACTGTTAACCATTCATCGATAAATATTTAGCCACCGATTGCACATCTTTATCACCCCGTCCGGAGAAATTAATAACAATGCGAGGACTACCGGTTACTTGTGGGCAAAGAGTTTCTAAATAAGCTAAAGCGTGGGCAGTTTCTAGGGCAGGAATAATCCCTTCTAAACGGGAAACTCGTTGAAAAGCTTCTAGTGCTTCCTTGTCGGTGACACTGTAATATTCAGCGCGACCACTATCTTTTAAAAAGCTATGTTCTGGCCCGACTCCGGGATAATCTAAACCGGCACTAATTGAGTGGGCCTCGATAACTTGACCTTCGTTATCTTGTAATAAATAACTCATGGCCCCATGTAGAACCCCCGGTTGACCTTGGGTAAGGGTGGCGGCGTGTTTTCCAGAAGCAATACTTTCCCCGGCCGCCTCAACACCAATTAAACGCACGGAAGTTTCTTTAACAAACTCATGAAATAAACCCATAGCATTAGAACCACCCCCCACACAAGCGAGGAGAATATCCGGTGAACCGCCCCATTTTTCCAGACTTTGCTGACGGGTTTCTTGACCGATAACCGCATGAAAATCGCGCACCATCATCGGATAGGGATGGGGACCGGCCACAGAACCGAGGATGTAGTGAGTGGTTTCGACATTCGTTACCCAGTCGCGAATCGCTTCCGAGGTGGCATCTTTCAGGGTTCCCGTCCCGGCGGCCACGGGTTGCACCGTTGCGCCAAGCAGTCTCATGCGGAAAACATTGAGTTCTTGGCGTTCCATGTCGTGAATTCCCATATAAATCACGCATTCTAGACCAAAACGAGCGCAAACCGTAGCGGTGGCCACGCCGTGCTGTCCTGCCCCAGTTTCGGCGATAATTCGCTTTTTACCCATGCGTTTGGCTAATAAAACCTGACCGAGGGCGTTATTAATCTTGTGGGCCCCGGTATGGTTTAAATCTTCCCGTTTTAGATAAATTTGCGCCCCAGTACCGTTAGCTTTGGCATAATGGGCGGTGAGACGTTCGGCAAAATATAAGGGACTAGGTCTGCCGACGTAATCCTTGAGCAGTTGATTTAATTCTTCTTGAAAATCGGGGTCGTCTTTATACTGATTATAGGCCGTTTCTAGTTCACTTAAGGCTGGCATCAGGGTTTCTGGGACGTATTTGCCCCCGTAGCGTCCAAAACGCCCAAAAGCATCGGGATACTGGCTTGCTGTGCTGGCTGAGGCGGCATAAATCGGCGTGATAGTCATGTAAACCTTCGATGAGAGACTTATCATCCATTATAAATCTAAGGGTTTAGTCTCTGGGTTAACCTGAGTTCGAGGGCAATCATCACCTAATACTAAATCCGTTGAGTATAGGCTATATATCAGGACGGGCAAAAGGCAAGAGGCAAGGGGCAAAAGGGGGAATAAATAATCAGTTTTTAATAACCGGATTTAGTATAACCCACTTAATCATCAAAGGGTGAGCATTGCCCACCCTTTGACTGATTTTACAGCCAAATACTCACATCAACTTTTAACACCTGTCCTAATAGTAATAACCACTTTAATTGAGTCATCGGCCAGGGACAGAAAGCAGGGAGCATCTCACCTTTGTAATAGGTATAAATGCTTAATGAACTCAATAAAAAAGTTAAAAAAGGCAACCATTTAGATAGGCAGAGCGATGACGAAGGACTTGCGGTACATTACCAGATTCCCAACTTGCACCAGTAATTTTAAGAC
>SFAQ01000145.1:0-15280 GCA_007096525.1 Microcystis wesenbergii Mw_QC_B_20070930_S4
AATAAACTGCGCTATGTTAACTTAATTTTATCGCAAGAGGGAAATTTAATCTCTCTAAGCGAACGCCTGTTCTCGTCGGCTTGTATGTAAAGTTTTATGTACGGATTCAACATTTCTGGAATCAACCCTACAATGAATCAACCCTAGTTCAGGGGGGGGGACAAAATCTAGTAATCTAAAAAGACGCAGAAAAGAGCGGCTACTGTGAGAGAGTAGTATCCATGGCTCTAGGAAAGGCAGTTCTTCTCCTTCTCTGCTGCCCCAGGAGAGTCCTTCCACGGAGTCAATGCCACTGGCGGCTTGACATCCCCCCCCTGAACGGTTACAATGAAAATATACGCCTTATGTAAGTTAGAAGCTGGAATGGTGTAAACTCGTTCGATAGATTATCTCTCTAGTGGGAGTGTTGGACTCAAATACTTGATGCCTATTAGGTTGTTTTAGCTCACGTCAAGCGTACTACTTTATTATCTTTCTTACAGGAAATTTTAAAGGTTTGAGCCTTCGGTGAATCTTTCGAGGTAGCCTAGTTATCTTATGTCAAAAATAGCTTGAGCGATTTTTTCAGAGGATTTTCCTAATCTAAAGTAATATCCTCTGAGTGTTTATCATGTTACAAATTAAGTGATTTTTACTCATTTCAGTACAATGGCAAAAAATCAAGCCGAATCTATGTCTGATCAGAATCATCAGCAGCCAGATATGGGTGCGAAGAAAACAACGCAGGCTAGGATAGAACATCAGGATAATAAGCAAATAAAAACGGGAATTGATCCTAAAATTGATTCGGAAAAAACGTTTAAATATTCGGAGCCAACAGGAAGATTAGGGGAGATAATCCTGCGCTTAATGCCGGTCGGTCTTTTGCTCGGAGGATTGAGTTATTGGGCGATAGTTGGCAAGATTCCGACTCCTATTCAAGGACGAGCGGTCATTTTGATTCCTCGTTCTATTGTTAATATCGAACCCCGTCAAGGTGGACGGGTGTTAACCCTCCTGATTCAACCGGGAGATTCTGTCAAAAAAGGTCAGTTACTAGCAACTTTAGAGTTTCCTGAATTAGAAACAGAATTAAAAGATAAAAAGGATAGACTAGCGGATCTCAAGCAGCAGGATAAAAGAGTTGACTCTATTGAAGTGAGTCGTCGCCAATTGAATGCAGCCTCAGTAGAGCGCCAGCAAAAGGCGAATCAGCTTCAGATTAAAGCACTTCAAGTTCAATTATCCAGTAATCAAAAACAGAGAGAAGCCTATCTCTCCCATGCTCGATACCTTAAAAATTTCCAGAACTCAACGGATGAAAGACTAGCCGCCTACGATAAACTTATCGAAGAGGGGGCTGTCGCCAAGCTAGATTTTCCCTCCTATTTATTTCAGTTCAATAATCTAGAGGCTTCTAATAGTATCAATCGCGTCCAAATAGAACTCGATCGCCTTAAGGGGGTTGATGAAAGCCTGCGAGCGCAGATGAACGCATTGACGGCCCAGAATAATATACTAAACACAGAAAAACGGCAAATAGACCTCCAAGATACAGCCAGTGATATTCTTCGTTACAATGCGATCGCTGACCAACAACGAGAGATTAATACGTTAAAAACCACTATTCAAGCCAACAAAAATGTAGTGAGTCTGTACAACGGCAAGATTTTAGACTTATCTGTTAATCCGGGGGAAGTTCTGGCTCCGGGGGGGCGCATCGGTACGTTAGAAGTCTCCAATCTAAAGGCCAAGACCAACGTGGTGGCTTTGTTTAAGAGTGGTGATGCCAAACGATTAGAACCGGGCAAGGAAGTAGAAGTCGTTCCCGATCTCTATGATCGCGAACGCTATGGGGGTATCGTCGCTAAGGTCGTTTCCGTCGATCAGCAGCCGGTAACTGTGGCAGAACTGGCAAATATAGTGGGAAGTCATGAACTGGCCAGCAAGCTGTTTCTGGGTAGAGATGAAGACGATCGCGATAAGCCTATACCCGTCAATGCAAGTGTTATCAAAGCCACTTTGGCGCTGAAGGTCGATCGCAATACACCGAGTGGTTTTTACTGGACCCAAGCCAAGGGAGCGCCTCAAACAATTACCAACGGGACTACCGCAGATGTCCATGCCGTGGTGGAAGAGCGTTCTTTAGTGAGTTATATAACCCCTGCTTTTCGCTGGATTACAGGGGTGTACGACCGTTAACCACAAAATGCGATTGATCTGCTACGCAGTGCCTTCGGCATCGTAAGTAGCTGAAAGAAACAACGACTAGAATAAACGGTTAAACCTAATATGGAAAATCCGAAAAGACGTTCTCAATGGTGGACTTGGTGGTTTAAGTGGTGGATTATCGCCGCAGCCTTTGTCTTAGTCATCTTGATCCATAGTGAGCCTCCTCAGCTTTGGTTTTGGTTGGTGACGTTTTTGGCACTGATTTTATATGGGATTGAGCGAGCAATTAATGGGTAACAATGAGTAAGTCGAAAAAGGATATAAGTAGCTGGTTATGATTAAATTAAAAATGGATTTTAGCTTCGATCCCCCCTGCCCCCCTTGATAAGGGGGGTGCCTGATAATTTTTAACGCCTACCTACTTAGGGTTTGCTTAATAAATCTAAAAACCTTGTTGGATAATATCTTTAGGCTTTTTTGAAATCAAAAAGTGCCAGATATGGGAGGGATCGGGGGGGAGAATTAGGCACTTTTTCCCTGAAACTTAGGTAATTCCCTACTTAGAGATACCTTGGACAGTAAAAACGGGCTAATGATCAGACAGGGATTGAAATTTTCCCTGGGTGCTGCTCTCTTAACGAGTTTCTTTTGGCACCGAGGAAATGTATTGGACAACTTTGTCTATCCCGTCTTTGGGTATGTATCTGTACTGATTGAGCCATCGATGGGAGGTGCGATCGCCGCAGGTTTGGGGCGTTTGGGGGGAAGTGCTTTGGGGGGAATCATTGCCGCTATCCTGGTGAACGCCTACGGAATCCAAGGCTCAAGTTTTTTTGTCATTCCCTCTCTCACCTACATTTTAGCCGCCCTGATCTGTGAAACTTACCGATGGCAAGCCGCTTATTCCCAAGCCACACTACTGGGCGCTTTAATTGCCATGAGAGTGGTAGGAACATCAGCACAACAAGATATCTGGCTCTATTTGCGATCGCGCCTGATCGATAACTGGATCGGAATCGCTGTGGGAATTGCTGTGGCCTTACTATTTTGGCCCCAGAATACTCGATCCGATCTCAACCGGAACTTGATGGGAATCCTTCAAGATATACCGCACTTGTTCCAAAAAATCCTTGATCGCTACCTAAAAACTGAGGTCGAGGAGCGGGATTATTCTCTTTCTATTGAGCAGAACGAGCTTAACTTACTCAATCAGATTAAAAAATCAACACAAACTAGCCTTTCAACACTCACAAAAGCAACCCATGAATTCGGTAGTGAGATATTGGTGGCAGAAAATTGGAGTGAAATCTTGGCAATTCAGAACCAATTGACTCGACAATTAGCTGATCTGATGGCTTTTAAGGGCGAAAAGCATGAACAAAATTTAGTGGGTCAGTTCAGGGCGGAATTTCACCAATTGGCGACTCATCTTACCGACAGCTTTGATAGCTTGAGGGATCTGAGTAACGCCAAAAAAATCTTAGCTACCCCTTACCTGACAGAATTAGAAGAAGATTTAGCGAATATTGGGGGTAAACTTGATCATCTCCGAACAAGTGGAGAGATTGACCGGTATGATGTTCAAGAATCACTACAGTTTTATCAATTTATTCAACTTGTATCGCGATTTATCCAACAATGCGAGGGATTAGGAGGCAGGATAATCGATAAAACCAAAGTAACTGCAACTTTCAGGCGAAGACACCTGATTACCTTTCCCAAATGGGCCCCTATATCCCTAAAACGCCTGAGAGAAATTGTCAGTCTTGGCGTGGTTATTGGTTTGTTACTGGCTATTATTCGTCACATCGAGTTTCCCTATCCTTCTGCTTACGAAAAAGTGGCAGATATTGTGATCATAGGTGCAGTGGTCACTGTCATTCAACCGACACGGGGTCGAGCGATCGCAATCGGTTGGGCGGCCACTGTTTCGTTGAGTTTGACGATTCTCTGTATTTACCTGTTGGTCAAGTCCTTTGGTTATAATCCTTTTAGTAGCAGTCTGGCTTATTTTTTCGCCTACTTCAGTTGTGCTTGGCTGGGGTTTACGCCAATCGCTCGCATCGGTGCGATTGTAGCAGCCGATGCCATCGGGAAGGATATTTTTCCTTTTTTCGAGCAAGGAATTTGGGCTGCACTGATTTCAGTTCCCGTAGGTGCGTTTCTGGGGGTGTTGCTGACCACTGTATTTATGACAAAATCGGCTACAAACCAACTGGAAACAGATTTTTCTGTGACTTTTAAGAAAATGGGACAGCTATATCAAAAACTGCTGTCAGGCTATTTTCAGGATACGATACCACCGTCAGATATCCCCCAACTGAAGCAGGCCATCACAGGGGCGATTGCTCAACATCCAGCCTCGGTTAAGATTGCCAGTCTCGAACAAATTTCCACAGTTTTAGCAACCAAACACCAAAATTTTTGGAATTTCTGCATCGGCTACGAACAAAAACTCTGGGCTCAATTGGATGCTTTACAAGATGTGCTGCAGCAACCGCTTCCTGAACCGATACGACAAAAGTTTTTACCTGAATTACAAGCGATCGCACAACAAACTGCGATCGCTTTTGATGAAATTGCTGAGGCGATCGCTGCCCAGGTCATTCTCAACCCACCAAAGTTAGGATTGCTCATCCAAGAAATTGAATCTCTTGAGAAGCAATTACTGAGCTTGCGGGTTGAGAGTCGAAGTTATCCCTTAAATGAGCTAATCGCCTTTAGCTCGGCTTTTATGACGATGAAAGCCATTGCCAGCAACTTAAACCAAATGAGTCAAGACTTACCTGCCTACACCCAATAGGTAAGCTGCTACGTTTTTAGGTAGTGATACTGGGCGAGGTTCAAAGTCAGGTAACACTTTGGTGAAAAAATTCCCTTCGATAGGAGCATTTGTCTTAAGTGATTAGGCTAAGGCGAAAACTAAGAGATAATAGAACCCACATTCCGCACCCTAAAGTGTCACATTGAAAATTTTATCTAAATCGTCAAAACGATTGCCGGCTCTAAATTACAGGCTAATTTGTTTGCCCGGCAGATGCACAATTAGCGCTAAAAATCTGATAGCTCTGATACCAAATTATTGAGATGGACTCTCATTAAGCAGGCGATCGCTGACTAGAGTGTGACACTTCATAATTCTTAGTAATCGCTAAAAGTCTTACTAGACAAGGGCTAGAGCAACTGTTGGTTTCAACGACTAGGGTGCGGAATGTGGGATAGAAGATTACCGCCTTATTTCCTCTTCCCAACAAGTTTCACCTCATCCTTGAGGCGGTGAGCGAAGGGATGGCTACTACCCCTAGAACTAGCTCCTTGGTGGAAAATCTCAATTCTCGCCTGAGAAATTACTTTTTCCTACGAAAGCAGCTTGGTTCAGGCTATCTTGACCTATTGCGATTCTTTTTGAACCATCGGACTTTTAGGCGAAGTCGCCATCCTGAAAGGGTTGACAAAAGTCCGAGGGAGTTGATGATGGGACAAGCACATCCCCATTGGCTAGAACTGTTAGGCTTTGAGCGATTTCAAAGCGCCTGAGAAATTGGCTTGAGTCTTAATACTTTTGTACGTTAAGCGATTGTCTGAAGAATGGCTGGATTTGTCAGGCTTTGTCACCCAAAATTGCCCTTTTTTGAACCACGCCTAAACTACTCCTATTGCGGCACTCAATTGGCTATTTTACTCTTTCTCAGTGTTGATATCATCTTTCATCAGCTATTCCCTCGCAGCTAGGTCAAGCAACAGCCTAACCCAACTATAAAAGAGAATTAAAAACAGCAATATATGCTACCAAAATACAAGTATTCTGGGATACAATTTAATAAATATTTGTATTCTTCTTTTGTTTAAATCAAATGCTGTCAATAGCATTAACAGTGCTATCTTTTCATTGATAACTGTTTACTTTTTCCTTTAAAACACCTTTTCCTCCGTCACCAGAGTAATACCCGTCCATTCTCCCTTCTGATCATAAGAACGAATTAGGCGCTGTCTTTGAGTAGGAGAAAGTAACCAACCCACCTCTAAAACAAAAGGATGACCAGCAGTAATTTTCAGAGGTGTATTACAGGAAGCTCCATCCGGCAGCAGCAGAATTTGCACCGGCAGCGGACTATTTTCAAACAACAATCTTTGTCCCTCAATACGAGCGCTAGAAGTGATTTGACTATCACCAAAAGTCAAAGTTTGCGAGAGATAATTATCCCCCTGACGCTCGATCGATATATGGGTAGAATAGGCAGCAGAATTATAAAAATCGCGTCCCGTTGTCACCGCTTGTCCTCGCCATTGACCCAGTAATTGCTCCACCGTTAACATCGGTCTTTCTGGTGACTGAGAATCAACTAACTTTTCCCGAATTAAAGTCAAGCGATCGAACTCACAGCGTTCATTAAATAACTGTACGATTCTTAATCGTCTTTCCCCAGAGATTAAGCCAAATTCTGCCCCGAATTGTGAGGAAAAACTACTAAAATATAAAGAACCTTGGCAAAAAGCTCCCGTCTGGCTAAATAGAATACCCTGATGGAGAGAACTATACTCTAAAATTAAATCTTCCGGCGCTCGATCGCTGTAGAGACGGCGGACCAATTGACGAATCGATCGATTATTATTAATGCCTTGCAAAGATACCAAAGTCGGGGTATCTTCGATCAGATCGCCTTGGGGAGACAGACGGGTAAAAGAACCTTGCCATTGACCGAGATTTTTTAGTAAACATTCCCACTGGGAGAGCATAATAATTGAAGTAATTGGGGGAAATAGGAAAAAATACATGGGAACAATTCGATTAATGCACGCCAAACTCCATCGAGTGCGCGTCAGCGAGGCTAACGTCGATTATGTCGGCAGTATCACTATCGATCGAGAATTGATTGAGCGGGTCGGTATTTTGCCCCTTGAAGAGGTGGATGTGGTCAATCTTAGCAATGGTAAGCGCTTTTCCACCTACGTTTTTCCGGGCCAAACTGGGGAAATCTGCCCCAACGGTGGTGCGGCGCTGCTCTGTCAACCCGGAGATATTTTGATTATCTATGCCTACGAACAACGTCCAAGGCAAGAAGTTCTCGAAAACGGTCATTTTGCCAAAGTTATCGTCGCTGATGCCGAAAATCGCTGTCAGCAATTTTTTGAACAGAGCTTAATTCCCCGGGGTGATGGTCAGGGAGTGGAATTCTATAGCCGAGAATGCTGATTCTTGTCCTCAATTTGTTAACTTTCCCGTCATAATAAGAATAAGTAATGTAAATTTTCTTAGAATCAGCCCCCATGCGTGTAATTCTCATGACCGGTAAAGGAGGCGTGGGTAAAACCTCCGTCGCCGCCGCTACAGGACTCCGCTGCGCCGAACTTGGCTATAAAACCCTAGTTCTCAGCACCGATCCCGCTCACTCTCTCGCTGACAGTTTCGATCTCGAATTAGGTCACGATCCTCGTTTGGTACGTCCCCATCTTTGGGGGGCAGAATTAGATGCACTAATGGAATTGGAAGGCAACTGGGGCGCAGTAAAACGTTACATTACTCAGGTATTGCAAGCTAGGGGTTTAGATGGAGTGCAAGCGGAAGAATTAGCGATTTTACCCGGAATGGATGAGATTTTCGGCTTAGTTCGCATGAAACGCCACTACGATGAGGGTACTTATGATGTGTTGATTATCGATTCCGCACCCACGGGGACAGCTTTACGATTGCTGAGTTTGCCAGAAGTGGGCGGTTGGTACATGAGAAGATTTTACAAACCTTTACAGGGAATGTCGATGGCATTGCGACCACTGGTAGAACCTTTATTTCGACCGATCGCCGGTTTTTCCCTACCGGACAAGGAAGTTATGGATGCTCCCTACGAGTTTTATGAGCAGATCGAGGCTTTAGAAAAGGTTTTGACCGATAATACTCAAACCTCGGTACGTTTGGTGACAAACCCTGAAAAAATGGTGATTAAGGAGTCTTTACGCGCCCATGCCTATCTAAGTCTCTATAATGTTTCCACCGATTTGATTATTGCTAATCGGATTATTCCCGACAAAGTAACCGATCCTTTCTTTGCTCGTTGGAAAGAAAATCAACAGGGTTATAAACAGGAAATTTACGATAATTTTCATCCTTTACCGGTTAAGGAAGTTCCTCTCTACTCCGAAGAAATGTGTGGTTTACCCGCTTTGGAAAGACTGAAAGAAACTCTTTTTGCCGACGAAGATCCGACTAAGGTTTATTACCAAGAAAACACCATTCGGGTAGTTCAACAGGAAAATAATTACAGTCTGGAATTATATTTACCCGGCATACCCAAGGAACAAATACAACTCAATAAAACTGGAGACGAGTTAAATATTCGCATTGGTAATCACCGTCGTAATTTAGTCTTGCCCCAAGCTTTGGCAGCCCTGAAACCTTCTGGAGCAAAAATGGAAGATGATTACCTGAAAATCCGTTTTAGCAACGTGGTGAAAGTGTAATTTTCCTAGATTGGGTGGGAAGTGGGGAGGTTTTCAGTGATCAGTAAACAGTAAACAGTAACCAGTGAACTGAAAAATAACATCTGATAACTGATAAGCTGTACTGAATTTAAACTGCGTAGGGGAAATTTTAGTACAAATGCTCAAAATTCCTCTCCCTAATCCCTTCTCCATTCTCCGGTACAGTCTGAACGAGTAATTTAGATAGGGTTTACTGATGATTTTCCCAGAAAAATCAAGAGAGCCATCTTTTTTCTAACCATACCAGGACACTTTTAACATCTGCCACTTTTTCTCCTTCAGGTACAGGTGGACGTTGTACCATTACCACGGTTATTCCCAACTCTCTGGCGGCGATAATTTTGGCGTAGGTGGCATCACCGCCGCTATTTTTACTCACGATCGCCCCAATCTTATATTCTTGTAAAAGAGAGCGCTCTGACTGCAAGGAAAAAGGCCCCCGTTCCAACAATAATTTTCCAATCGGTACGATGGCATCTGGTTCCGGAGGGTCGATCATCCGCATTAAAAACCAGATATTGTTTAAATGTGCATAACTGGCCAGTTCTTGCCGACCAATAGTGAGGAATATCTGCGGCGCTAACCCCGATAAAATATTCGCGGCCGCTTGATTGTTTTCTACTTCAATCCAATTATCTCCAGATACTTTTTCCCAAGCTGGACGACTTAACATTAATCGAGGAATACCACAATCCGAGGCGGCTTGAGCGGCATTAAAAGAAATTTGCGCGGCAAAGGGATGGGTAGCATCAATTAAACAATCAATGCCTTCTTGCCGCAGATAATTGGCTAACCCGGTGGCACCACCAAACCCCCCCCGGCGAGAAGGAGTTGTGAGAGTAATCGGTTCTCTCGTGCGACCGGCAAAGGAAGCGATGGCATCTATACCCGGAATTGTCGCAATTTTAGCCGCTAATGCCGCCGCTTCCCCCGTTCCCCCTAAAATCAGCACTCTTTTATTTTTAGTCATCTAGCAATTGCCAAAAGGTTAACTAATTTTCCATCTTCCTACCGGCTCTCTTGGGTTTGCTGGGTAAAGGAACGAACCACAAAGACACAAAGAAAACAAAGATCGATTAACCATCTCTGCCATTACTAGGGTTTTTAAGTAGGTAGGCGTTAAAAATTATCAGATGCCCCCCTTATTAAGGGGGGATCCCCCCTTAATCCCTAGGGCTGATTCATTCTCCGAATCTAATTCTTTTTTTGCTACCCTACTTAATAGTGACGTGGAGTATAAACCCACTGTTTTGTTTTACCTTGCTCAATCAGGCGAGTTTTACTCGACCCGATCAAAATTATAGTCCGCATATCCGCATCGTTAATAGTCATATCCTCTAGGAATTTCACCGTCACTGTTTCCCCTTTTCGCCCTAAATTACGCGCTAGTACCACGGGAGTTTGCGGCGATCGCCATTGTAATAAAATCTCTTTTGCCTTCTCCAATTGCCAAGTGCGCTCTTGAGACACAGGATTATAAAATGCGATCGCTAAATCTGCCCGGGCCGCTAACTCAATGCGCTGAGAAATCACCTGCCAAGATTTGAGAATATCTGATAGGGAAATCGCACAAAAATCATGGCCTAAAGCTGCGCCAACCCTCGCCGCTGCCGCTTGCATGGCCGAAATACCCGGACAGACCTGAATGGCAATCTGCTGCCATTCCGGTTTTGCTTTTTTTTCTAATACCTCAAACACGGCCGCGGCCATGGCATAAATGCCCGGATCTCCGGAAGAAACTAAGACAACTGATCGCCCCTGAGCCGCTAAATCTAGGGCCATTTCCGCGCGATCGAGTTCCACCCGATTATCGGATTCATGGCGGACAATTTCTGGTTTTACCAGGGATTCTACCAAATCCAAATAGGTTTTATAACCCACCCAATCCGTGGCTTTTTCCAATACTTCTCGAACTTCCGGCGACATCCAATTTAGCGCACCCGGTCCGGTTCCGACTATGGCTAATTTACCTTGACTTTCCTTGGAAAAATTCCCCGGTGGCAAACTGGATTTTTCCTTAATTGGCTGGCTTTCCTCACACAGATAAACTAAACAGGTAGTGCTAGGTTTTGCTAAGTTTAAGTTATGTTTATCGATAATCTCAATGCTCAGTTTTGCTGCTGATGAAATCGGTAAATTACTATTTTTTAACCAGTCGGCTTCACCAATTAATTTTACCTTTTCACCCGCCAATAAATCGGCGAGAAACTTCTTAGCATCATCGGGATTAACTAACTGATAACCCGGTGGTGGCGATAATAAAGTAGTTTTAAATCTAATATCACCAGTGGTGGTAATTGCGGGGGAAATTTGCCAAACCGAGGCAATTTGACGAGCGAGATCGTTCACCCCTTGTAAACCCCCCAACAAAGGCACTACGGCGCTGCCATCTTCTGCAATTGCTAATACAGGCGGTTCTTGCCATTTATTAGTTAATAAAGGTGCTAAAGTGCGAATTAAAATACCCGCCGCACAAATGCCAATAATTGGCGTTCCCGTCTGGAAAAATTCTCGCACCGTTTCGCCAAAATTAGTATAGGTAAAATCAGCCGAATGGGTACGATCTATTAATCCATAAACCACTGCTTCCGGTAGGGCTATTTGCACTTGACGGGCAACGGGGATACTGGTTTCTCCTAAAATGAGAATAGCTGGAGGTTTCATTTTGTTTCCCCCGACTGCGCTGCGGTTAACTTTTGGATAAATTCTTGATGTTCTACCGAGTTAATTCCAGCCTTTAAGCTGTCTAACACCCGTGACATATTGCCGTTGAGCATGGCTGAAACATCTAACCACAAACCCGGAAATACTAGAGAGCAAATCACCCCTTCTTGGTTGGGTAACAAAGAAATATAATCGCCATCTTGTAAACTAAACCAATCAATTTTTTGGTCAAATACCTGCCAAACAAGGTATTCTTGAATACCACTGCGTCGATAAGCACGTTTTTTATCCCCTAAATCTATGGCGGCACTACTAGCGGCAATTTCTACTACCAATTCCGGCGATCCTTCTAGGTATCCCTCTGCACTTAGGGTTGATTTACCCCCGCTTTCTTGACTGATTAATAACACCCCATCCGGCTGTAGTTCGTTGTCGATATCCAAGCGAACGGTTGGCTCAATACCCATTTGTACTTGGGGTGTAGCAGCTTGATAAACTCCCAACCAAGTGATTAAACGTCCGTGGGGTTCAGCATGAAATTTAAACCGTAATGGGGATGCCATATACACAACTCCTTCGATCAGTTCGGCTTTTTTTAATCCGGTCATAGCTTGATAACGGCGCTCGAATTCGGGACGAATTAAGCGATCGCCATTTTCTAAAGGGGGTAAATGTTGAGTCTTTACAGCCTGAGAATTTAAGGATTTAGCCAGGGAAGAAGTCATGGGGGCAGTCTTTGGGAACAAAACAGCATTGATTTCATTATAGATTGATTTAATTTTTAATTGTCTCTATAGAATTATTGGAGTTTAGTTTTACTAGGAATCAGAATTAATGACCAGTAGGTGACAGCCTCTGGATCGATTTCGGTAATCGGAATAATTTGCTGATTGGGTAAGGTTGCTCGTTCGATGTAGAGGGCGCGTTCTAATAATCCTAATTCCTCGAGAATATCACGAACTTTAGCGAAATGTCTGCCTAATTTAATAATCGCTGCTGCATCGATAAATGCTAGGCGATCCCGCAATATTTCCGCCTCTAAAGTAGCGGGCATGATACTAAATACGTCATTTCGATAAGTGATAGGTACACCCAGCATTGCTGCACTTGCCATCACTGAAGAAATACCCGGCACGACTTCAATGGAAAAGCGATCGCACAAGCGATTAAAGATATACATAAATGTGCCATACAACATCGGATCGCCCACACATAAAACTGCCACATCTCGGCCTAAGTTTAACTGTTCGGCGATATTTTCGGCGGCAATATCATAATGAGGTTGAGAACTGCGCTCGACACTAAAAGGTAAGGGCATGGGAATTTCTATCTGCTCGGGACGGATAAAATCCGAAACAATTGCCCGTGCCAAAACTTTGCCACTTTCTAAGGTAGGATAAGCAATTACTGGAACAGTTGTGAGAATCCGGTGTGCTTTTAGCGTCAACAATTCGGGATCACCAGGCCCGATTCCTAATCCATAAAGTTTGCCTAATTTATTCATAATTCGTTCTCTTTTGCTAAAGCATTGACTGCTGCTGCTGCGATTGCGCTGCCTCCCCTACGTCCGTGCAGGGTAATAAATGGCACACCACGACTATTAGTTGCTAATTCTATTTTCGACTCTGCCGCTCCTACAAATCCCACGGGAAAGCCTAAAATCAAAGCTGGTTTAGCTACATTTTGATCGAGCAATTCTAGTAGGTGAAAAAGTGCGGTTGGTGCATTACCAATGGCTACCACCCCTCCAGCTAAATGAGGTCGCCAAAGTTCTAAAGCGGCAGCGGATCGGGTATTATTAATTTGCCGTGCTAACTCGGTCACTTCTGGATGATTGAGGGTACAAATAATCGGATTATTTTTAGGTAAACGGGCTTTGGTAATGCCATTAGCGACCATTTGAGAATCACAGAGAATTGCTGCACCCCCACCGAGGGCATTTCGTCCGATTTTAACTGCGTCCGGTGATGCTTCTAAATCTTCTGTTATGTCTGTCATCCCACAGGAATGAATTAGACGAACCGCCACATGAGCTAAATCATCGGGGAGATTTTTCCAGTTAGTTTCAGCCCGAATAATAGCAAAAGATTTGCGGTAAATTTCCTCACCATTCTTAATGTATTCCATTCTATTCATCTAAATTTTTCGATTTTTGGGAGCTTAAAATTTGGGCTATGAGCGGGGGAATCTTGGTAAATTCTCCCTCAAATATGGGTGTTTCTAAGAACTTTTGACTATCACCCACATAGACTTGATAAGCTTCCATTATTTGGCCATTTTCCTCGATGGTAGTTCCTAAAAGGGTAATTTCAGCCGGTCCCGGTTGAGCGCAGGATTTAGCACAACCTGTCAAGTGAATATTAACAGGAGAATTGCAGGTTAAGTGTTCCTGCAAATAATCTGCTAGGAGAGAAGCATGAATTTGAGTTGCAGTGGCCGCTGCTGCACAACCCGGTTTACCGCTACAGGCAACTATCCCCGCATCCCATCTGGGAGAAGCGGATAATCCTAGTGATGCCAGTTTTGGCAACAATTCTGACACTTTTTCATCGGGAATATCGGGTAATATAACAGTCTGCCAAGGGGTTAATCGTAACTGACCACTGCCAAAAGTTTCTGATAGTGCTGCTAATCCCCATAGTTGATTAGCCGTCAATTGTCCTAATCTTAATGATAGACCAATATAAGACAATCCGGGTTGCTTTTGAGGATGAATTCCCAGATGAAAATAGGGTTGAGTAGAATGGGCAGCCTGCCAGTATTCTTGCCGTTGTATTATTCCAGTAGAAGTCCGCTGTAATTGAGAGTTAACTTGTTCGAGATATTTTGCTAATCCCCAATCTTTTAGCAGGTGTTTCATCCGAGGTTTTTTCCCCTTGATATTAGGGTTTTGTTGAACATAATCGACATAAACCTTTACCAGTGCTTTGACCACAGCTAAACAGTTTTCTGGCTCAATTAATAAGTCCGTGTCATATAATTGTTTATCTCCTGCGAGGGCTAATCGAAAGCAAACAAGAGAAGTTAAATTTGTCGGATTATTGACGGCAATTGCCGATAGCTGAATCTCGTTATAGCGGTGTTGCCAGGCCATAGTTGAACCAGTACCAATTCCCACTGCACCACCGCCATCGATCCCGATACTAAATTTAGGACTTAGTTCGGCAATTAATGGATAATTTTGGATAAAATTATCTAATTCTTGGACTAATGGACGAGTATCGATCGATTCTTGGCAGTCAATTCCGGCAGTGGGACTAGACATGATGTTACGCAGATGATCGATACTGGGATTATGGGCAGCTAACCCTAATTTTTGCAGGGTTTGAAATTCTTCTAAACTGGGGGATTTTTGCAGTCCGCGAATTTGCAGATTTGCCCGATTGGTAACTTGTATTGTCGTCTGCCATTGTTCGAGCCAAGTGGCGATCGCTTTTCCCTGGGGAGAATTGAGCCATCCACCGGGGGTGCGGAGACGAATTAAAAACCCATCCTGGGCAGCAGTTCCATAAAATAAACCGGGACAAGCATTTGCTTCAACTAACCAATTCACCGTTGTTTTTTCTCCATGCGACGCAGAGAAGTAGTTAGAAAATTAGTTGTCTATACTACCGATCAAAAGCTTGTAATTGGTATTCTGACTCGCAAGGAAAAAGGGAAGATGTACTCTTTTTACTTTTTACTTGATTACAGCTGCGGCACGGTACCAGAATTGCACTGGACTTTCCCAAAGACAAGTTTAAGGATTATACCACGTTTTTGGTTGAAACTCAGCATCGTTAAGAATCGCTACATTTTCACCCCTTTGTGCCAAGACAAATAAACCTTGACGATAAGCATATTTATCCGCTCCTTCTTCGATTTCAATACCTGCTACTGCCCCATATAATTGTTTGTGGTTATATTCGGGGAAAAATTGCCTAAATTCTGTTAGATTCTTGATTAATTCTTTGACATCATCTACACTCAAACTACTTTTGACTTCCAC
>SFAQ01000146.1:0-8886 GCA_007096525.1 Microcystis wesenbergii Mw_QC_B_20070930_S4
TGAATCAGTTAGATGAGGGGGATTCTCTAGGGGTAAAAGTGTTACAATTAATTGTAGAATCGGAACCCAACACCTTAGCGCAAGGCAAAGAACTGATTCAACAAGTTAGACAACAATTCCAGGAGTCTTTAAAAAGACGGGACATTCTCGAATTAATTGAGACAATTCTCATTTATAAATTGCCGAAAATGAATCGTAAGGAGATAGAAGCTATGTTTAGTTTAAGTGATTTAAGAGAAACTAAGGTCTATCAAGAAGCTTTAGAGGAAGGTAGAGAGGAAGGTAGAGAGGAAGGTAGAGAGGAAGGTAGAGAGGAAGGAGAATTATCCGCTAAAAAAAGCCTGATTTTGCGTCAGCTAAATTTAAAACTAGGTTCTATTCCTTTAAAGGTAGAACAAAAAATTAAACAGTTAAATCCTAATCAACTGGATAATTTAGCTCTTGCTTTATTGGACTTTTCGGATGTGGAAGATTTGCACCAATGGTTAAATTAAAGAAAAAGCCTTAGATTGAACAATTTCAGCAACAATTCAGGGATAGCACCGCAAAGGGTGGGGAATTAGGAAAATTTCCGACCATCTCCCCACCCCACACCGATTAACGACATTTAGCGACGCGACGCACCACTAAACCACTACCTAGTATGCCTAATCCGATAATACCAGAAGGTTCGGTAGTGGACGCATTACCAATATCACCCGAAATATCAGAAGCAACAAGGCGAAAGTTATCCATTGCAGCATAAACATTGCTTAGAATATCGGTTTTATGCCAAAAAAGCCGCAATTTTCTCCACGGCAGCCTCTAGAATATCGGGATCGTGAACTAAGGCAAAACGCACATAACCCTCACCACCCTTACCAAAACCGGAACCGGGGGAAACAGCGACACCAGTTTGGGCCACCAATTGCCGACAAAAATCGACGGAATTACCCGGCCAACTGGGGGGAATTTTCGCCCAAACGTACATAGTAGCGGCCGGAGTGGCAACCGGCCAACCGATGCGATTTAGGGCATTAATAAACACATCCCGGCGTTTTTGGAAGATAGCGACGGTTTCTTTGACCAAATCTTGATTACCGGTTAAAGCCGCGATCGCACCGTTGAGAATGCCCAAATACTGATTAAAATCAACCATAGCTTTAATCTGTCGCAAAGCCATAATTAACTGCGGGTTGCCAATGGCGAAACCGATGCGAAAACCGCCCATATTATAGGACTTGGAAAAGGTAAAAAACTCGATCGAATTAGTTTTAGCTCGATCGGCCTGTAAAATTGACGGGGGAGGCGATGTTCCCGCAAAAAAGATGTCTAGATAGGGAAAATCGTGGATTAAAACTAAATTATGCTGACGGCAAAAATCAACCGCTTTTTGGAAAAATGCCAAAGGTGCGATCGCTGTGGTGGGATTATGGGGATAACTCAAGACCATCAGCTTCGATTGTGCCAGCACTGGGTCAGGAATGTCCTCTAAAACCGGCAGAAAGTCATTTTTTGCCAAAATTGGCATCCCGTAGATTTGACCGCCCGCAAGGGCAACACCGCCTAAATGGGAGGGATAACCCGGATCGAGAAGCAGGGCAAAATCTCCGGGGTTGAGAAGGGCCAAAGGTAGATGGGCTGTGCCTTCCTGAGAACCAATTAGGGGTAAAACCTCCGTTTCTGGATCGACGGGGACACCAAAGCGATCGCTATACCAGTTAGCGGCAGTTATTCGGAAGTCTCGCGTACCATTATGGAGTAAATAGCCGTGGGTGTGAGGATCGTGGAGAGATTGCTCGATAGCATCGATAACGTGGGGAGAGGCACCAAGATCGGAGGAACCGAGCGAAAGATCGATAATGGTATTACCCGCTTCTCTACTGGCAGCTTTTGCCCGATCCATATCGGCAAAAACGTTGGATTGCAGTGCCTGTAAGCGGTGTGCTAGGGTTAAGTTATTCATAACCACAGATACCTAATTAGCTGACATAGGTATCGATAAAAGATTGTAATTGTTGTTTACCGATCGCCCCTTCATGACTGGCAATAATTTGGTTATCTTTAAAGATGCGTAAAGCGGGAACACCTTCCACCTTACATTTAGCCACCGAGTTGGGGTTAGGGTCTATTTCTAGTTTAACTACTTTTAGCCGTTCGTCGTAGGTTTTCGCTACCCAATCGATCGAGGGGGATACCAGACGACACGGACCGCACCAACTAGCCCAAAAATAGACTAAAACGGGTTTTTCGACCTCAAAAACCTCTTGGTCAAACTTCTGATCGCTAATGACAGTTACGCTACTCACAGTATTTATTTCCTCACCATCGCTACTGATCATCATAGAGGTTCTGGGTACTTTTCGGCAATTATCCAGTTCCACAGTTCCTCAAACATTAGGATCGAAGACATCGCGTAAACCATCACCGATAAAATTAATACTTAACACCGTGATCACGATAGCTAGAGCGGGAAAAATGACCAAATGGGGAGCAGTTGTCAAGTAATCTTTAGCTTTAAATAACATTTGTCCCCAAGTCGGCACATCGGGGGGGAAACCCAAACCCAAAAAACTCAGGGTTGACTCGGTAATAATCGCATTACCCACGGCTAAAGTGGCTGCCACGATTATCATTCCCAAAACGTTAGGCAATAAATGCACCCAGATTAAACGCCAAGGACTGGCCCCCAAAGCTTTTGCAGCCGAGATAAAGTCCATCTCCCGTAATTTTAAGAAATTTCCCCGCACCAATCGCGCCACCGACATCCAATTTAAACCCCCGATCACCAAAACCACGAGGATAAAAATACCCGTTTCCGGTCCAGCGATTTTTTTGATACTATCGCGAAATAGATAGACAATCAGCAAAAGTAGGGGTAATTGGGGCAAAGATAGAAATAAATCCGTTAATCGCATCAATAAGCCATCGATCGCCCCCCCGTAAAACCCGGAAATAGCCCCGATCGCTGTTCCCAAAATCATCGCCACCATCATAGCAGCAATCCCCACCGCTAGGGAAATTCGACCCCCCACCAAAATCCTCGCCAATTGATCCTGGCCCAGATCATTAGTGCCGAAAAGATGTTTTAAACTAGGGGGAGCGGTGGTTTGACTAAAATCAATGGTATCGATGGGGACTCGATAAAAAATCGGACCGAATAGGACAGCAAAAATAATTATCATTAATGCGATCGCTCCTATTACTGCCAGGGGATCTCGGTAAAAACGTCGCCAAGTATCGATAATTGCAGAAGACAGGGAAGACATAATTAGGGTTGGCTGAATTATCAATTATGAATTATGAATTATCAATTATGAAGTGGGAAGTGGGAAGTGGGTCTTTATCCATTTTCAGGGAAAAAGTGCCTGAATTTTCTCCCCGATCATAGGACAGGCACTTTTTGATATCAAAAAAGCCTAAAGACATTATCCAACAAAGTTTTTAGATTTATTCAGCTAACCCTAGTTAAGTCAACAGATGATTAAAATTTACACGGAAATCGAACGGGGGCAAAATTGGTTAGAGCGCCATCAAAAATCTTCTCCGATATTTGCCCTAGTTTTAGGTTTTACCGAGACGGGATTAATCCCCGGAATCTCCACCGCCGGCGCTACCCCAGAAGATAGAAAATACACCGCGATCGCCGATGCCGAATTTGTCGTTAAAGGGGTTTCTCCCCATCCCCGTTATCCCTTACCACCCCTAACGGTAGGCGCTTCTCCTGCCTATATTACTCGCGCCGTAGTGGAAAAATTAGCCATTCCCGTCCGGGTTTTTAATGCCGGTTTACCCTTGCCCCCGGCCGTCGATTATATCGAACTAGGGGGACAACCGGCCCGTTGTCTCTCCACCGGCCGCGCCCTAGATCTCCCCATAGTAAAACACCTGTTCGTCCAAGGACTAACCTGGGGAGAAAAATTAGCCCGCGAGTCTAGTTATCTAATTATCGGCGAATGTGTGGTGGGTGGCACCACCACCGCCCTCGCTATTTTAACGGGATTGGGTTATCAGGCCAAGGGCAAAGTTAATAGTAGCCATCCCCAGTGCAATCATGCTCAGAAACAGGCAATAGTTGAGCAGGGATTAGCCCAAAAAGAAATTTTTGATCCTTTTGAGGTAATCGCCGCCCTAGGCGATCCTCAGCAGATTTTCGTCGCTGGCATGGCGATCGCCGCAAGTGGGCAGGGTGGGGTACTTCTCGCCGGAGGAACCCAAATGTTAGCCGTTTCTGCCCTAATTCAAGCTCTAGGGGCTAAATATGCCTATCCGGTTAACTGGGAAAATATCATCGTCGGCACAACTCGCTGGGTAGCGGAAGATAAAACGGGGGATACAATCGGATTAGCCAGCATGATCGGAAAAATACCCCTATTAGCCACACAATTAAACTTTTCCGCCTCTAAATACCCGGTTTTGCAAGTTTATGAACAGGGTTTTGTCAAAGAGGGAGTCGGTGCGGGGGGATGTGCGATCGCTGCTTATCTATACCAGAATTGGACTAATCAAGATTTGGTCAAAGCGATCGAAAATTTAATCGGGTTTCAACTATAGCAGTTATCTTAATGATCAGGTAGGAAGTTTTCCTTTTAGGGAGTCGGTCGTCGGATGTGAGTTTTTTAAATTTTATCTAGCTCTAAAGTTTTATTTACCTTCTCCTGCTACAGATTGATAAAATCTTTCTAGACTTTCTACAGAGGTTCGATCATTAAATACTGTATCGATATTCACTTTAGTATAATCTTTGATTGTTTGTCGCCATTGATTATCTAAACCTAAACGGATAGCAATTTCAATATAGTGATTTTTATCCGTAGCAATTGTCTCGGTTATGCCTAATTTTTTCAAGATAGCATAGGAATGTCTTCCGCGCATAAATTCCCCGGGACAGGTAACCACTGGCAGCTGACAGGCAATTGCTTCCAGGGTGGTATTTCCCCCCGACCAACTTAAGTTATCTAAATAGATGTCTGCTAGTAAGTTAAGCTGAAAATAATCATTTTGTTCTAGTTGCGGCATCATGACCCCGTAATCTTGCCAATTGAGTCCATACTTATTAAAAGCTTGACTTAATCTCGACTGAAAGCAATGGGTCACAAATTCGCTACGATGACAGATAAAAATAAATTGGCTATTGGGAACTTGTCGAGCAATTCTAGGAAAAATTTCGTCATTTTCTGGCAGATATTTAAATAAACTTTGACAGTTTAAATAGATGATTTTATCCTCGGCTAATCCCATATCTAAACGAGTTTTTCTCTGGGGAGGAAGGGAAGGTTTGGGATAGGCAATACCTAAATTAGATAAGCGAATTAATTTTTCACTGTAGTGATTATCTCCCTCCGCGGGTTCCATTAATTCACTGGAGATAAAATAATCAATGGTTGGTAATCCTGAGGTGATTGGATGTCCCCAAGTTACACATTGTACTGGAGCTAAACGCAATCCTGCTAGTTGGGTAGTACGAGCATCCATACCAATATCTAAATAAACCAGAATATGTAACTGATTATCTAAAATATGTTGGGCAATTATTTCCATATTAACTAAATTATCAAACTGATAAAAATAATCACTTTGCTCTTGATATTCTCTCGTAAAATTATCGAAAGTGTTATTAATATCTATTCCATAACAATAAATTTCAAATTGTTCTCGATTTCGCCACTGCAACCATCCTTGAAACAGTTTCGCTACCGTGTGATGACGCAAGTGAGCAGAAATATAGCCAAGGCGAATTTTTCCCGTCGGTATGGTTAGGTTTTTCACCCAATTAGGAAAGTTAACCGAGGCTATTTTATAAACTAATTTTCCATATTTTTTTTGTACTTCTAAATCATTTTTAGCCTGATATTGAAGATAAAAATTAGTTCTTAATCCAATACTTTTCCAAGCATCCTCTTGTTGATGAGTAGTGGTTAAATCAAGATTAGACAAGATATTATCTAACCGTTTCTCGTAGTTCGATCGATATAGCATAATATCTGCTTGAGTTGTGTAAACTATCGGCATTAACCGCATTAATTCTAACTTCAGAGATAGGTGATCGGGAAGATACTCTAAAGCTGATTTAGTTGCTTGAATTGCTACCTCGATCGGATAATTATTTTGCAGTAACCAAATTAGGCGCAAATGTAAATCAATATTTTTTGGATGATAGCTAATGCCTTTTTTATACACTTCTAAAGCTTGTTTTTCTTCTTTAAGAATGAGATAGCAATGGGCGCAATTTAAATAAAAGTTGCTATCTTCTACTTTAATTGCTAATAATTTTTGATAATAGTTTAGTGCTAATTGATAGAGTTTTCTTTGATAAAAATAATTACCTGAGTAAAGATCGGCAATTTGTTGATCAGCTTGCAGGTTTTCCCAAAGAGAGAGATTTTGACTAATTTCTCGTCTATCTCCTGCCAGTTGTTGGGCTGTTTTATAAGCATTTTTTGCCTCTGTCCAAGCTTGTTTAACTAAATAGACATTGCCTAAATTGATATAAAAAGGATAAAAATCCGCTTGGCTATTAATTCCCTGCTGATAGAATTTTTCCGCTGACTCTAGCTGCCCTAATTGATAAAATAAATTGCCCAGTTTATTATAAGCATCGACAAAATTAGCCTTGAGATCGATCGCTTTATGATAAGCTGATAAAGCTATATCTAAACGGGATTGTTTTTCTAGCACCCTGGCCATGGTATAATGATATAAGGCTTGATTTTCCTCTAATTCGATGGCTCTTGCTAAACAGTTAAAAGATTCTGTTAGTCGGTTAATTATATAGTATAAGTATCCTAAATCGTGCCAGATGTAAGCTAATTGTTCACGCCAAGATAAAATTCTTAAGTAAAAGTCCTCAGCTAAAGTATATTCTTGCCGATTGATTGCCTCTTGCACCTCTTGAAGACAGGAGTTGATCGCAGTCAGGGCATAATTTTCTATCTCTTCATCCCCTTCTATTTCTTCTAATTCTAGCCACTGGAGATAGATTAATTTAGCTTGGGCAAACTGCCAACAATCGAGATTTCTAATTATCTCTTTTTTCAGGAGCATAATTAAATCTTGACTAGACTCTGATTGTAATAGCCAAAATAACCAAATTTCTTGCGCTGTTGCTTGCTGCCCTAGCAGCAGATAAGCTAATCCCAGATAGGGATAATAATCAGTCACTTCTGGATGAACCGCCAGCGCTTGTTGACAAAATAACAATAATTGATTATAGTCTCCCGATGCTAACATTAACTCGATCGCTTGTTGGTTATCACTGTTGATCATTATCTTTGACTCCCGCTGCTCTAATTCCACAATACCCTCGATCGAGCTTCGGGTAACATCTCGGACTTATTGAATTTTAATAGCGATAGATTCGAGGATTTATTAGCCCTATTAAGGCCAAAAATCCTCATTTTGCTGGGATTGTCTTGAATTGACTGCTCTAGTAAGGCAAATAATTTCTCACACAGATAAGAATTATTCTCAATAGCTGTACAATAGGAAAAGACAACTTTGCCAAGAATCGAGCAATGAACGATAAAATAACTCGTAGAGTCTTTCTAGGTGCGGGAACAGCCACCTTAGCGATAGCAGTGGGTCAATTAGGGAAAATAAACGAAGTTTCCGCCCAAACTAAACAATTAAACCTCTATTCCTCCCGTCACTACAACACCGACCGACGATTGTATGACAACTTCACCCGACAAACGGGAATAAAAATTAACCTCGTCGAAGGGGAAGCAGACCCATTAATCGAACGGATCAAAAGCGAAGGCAGCAATAGTCCTGCCGATATACTCCTGACGGTAGATGCGGGGAGACTATGGCGCGCCGACCAACAGGGAATTTTTGCCCCAGTCAATTCCCGCATTCTCACCCAAAGAATTCCCGCTAATTTGCGTCACCCAAAAGGTCACTGGTTCGGGTTTAGTAAACGCTTGCGGGTAATCATGTATAACAAAGACAGAGTTAACCCCAGAGAAATCGATTCCTATGCAGATTTAACCAATCCCAAATGGAAAGGAAAAGTCGTCACCCGGTCATCCAGTAACATCTATAGTCAATCTTTTACCGCTTGGTTAATCGACATCCAAGGGGAAGCGGCCGCAGAAAAATGGTGTCGAGGATTAGTGGCTAATTTTGCCCGTTCACCCCAGGGAAATGATAAGGCACAAATCGAAGCTGTCGCCGCAGGAATTGCCGATTTAGCCCTAGCTAACACCTATTACTTAGCGGGGTATGCCGAAGAAAAAGACCCCGCTAAACGGGCAATTTATGACCAAGTAGGCGTAATTTTCCCCTACCAAAGAGGGCGCGGCGCTCACGTTAATATTAGCGGTGGTGGTTTAATTAAAACCGCCCCGAATCGAGAATCGGCCATTAAATTTTTAGAGTATCTTTCTAGCAATGAAGCACAGAACTTTTTTGCTAAGGGTAATCGCGAATATCCCGTCGTTCGAGGGGTTGCTTTAGACCCTGTTCTAGCAAAACTCGGACGCGGTAAAGAAGATACCGTTAGTGTGGCTAATTATGGTCCTAATTTAGCCAAAGCAGTACAGGTAATGAATCGCGCTGGTTGGAAATAAGTTATCAGTTATCAGTTATCAGTTATCAGTTATCAGTGGGAAGTAAGTATCTAAGCAAAATTAATTACACATCTAAGCCGTCAGTCGAAGGCTTTTTCAGTGACCAGGCCGACAGTGAACTGAAAACTCAAATCCGATACCTGATAGCTGTCTTCCGTCTCCCGTCTCGGAGTCTCCTGTCTCCTGTCTTGACTAAGAAATTAATTTTGCACGACTACTTAGGGCTTGCTGAATAAATCTAAAAACCTTGTTGGATAATATCTTTAGGCTTTTTTGAAATCAAAAAGTGCCAGCCCTGGGAGTGGTCGGGGGGAAAATTCAGGTACTTTTTCCCCGA
>SFAQ01000147.1:0-7451 GCA_007096525.1 Microcystis wesenbergii Mw_QC_B_20070930_S4
ATGTTTATGCAGCTTTGGCTTATTACCATGATCATCAAGAGGAAATTCGTCAAGATATTGAAGCCAGCGAGGATTTTGCTAAACGGTTACAAGGGAATAAGCCTTCTTTGGTCGAAAAACTTTTAAGTGGGAATCATGGCTAATAAGCTAAGGTTTCACCTGGATGAGAGTGTTTCTTCTGCGATCGCCAAAGGTTTAAGGATGCGCGGAATTGATGTTACAACGTCTTCTGAAGCAGGATTAATGGGGGCTTCGGATAAGGAGCAATTGGCTTATGCTTTGTCCCAAGGCCGAGTTATTTTCACTTTTGATGATGATTTTCTGGTTTTGGCTTCAATGGGATTGGAGCATTGTGGTATTATCTATTCGCATCAACGTCAAGCGATGGGAAAGATTATTAGCAATTTAGTTTTAGTCTGGGAGTGTTTAGATTCTGATTATATGTATGGAAATGTTGAGTTTTTATAGAAGTCACTATTAAAGGCAATGAATTGCCCTATCGCCCTTTACATCCGTCCTCATGATTTGCCAAAAAAAAGGGGCTTTTAACCCCTCTTAAGAATTGTGTTATAAGATCGGCGATCGCACTTGAATCAATAGATTCATACATCTACATCTAGACGATAGAAAACGGCAAGATGATCGGATCTGCCAGCATCATAACCAGGAACATCCCCCATTATCACCTGTGCGTTATGCTCACGAACTGCATAATCTAGTTTTCTCCCAGACTTTGGTCGTGTTATTGTACTGGGTGGACAAACCGTTACATTTACGTTGTTGTTATTTAATCTTTGAGTAAGTAAGTCTGGTTCTTGATTATAATCACCTGCTACCCACCAAGGATCCGATGTTTGTTGCTGTACGTCTCTTAATAAAGCCCAAGCATCTCCCCCTTGGCTGTTGCCACTTGCTGCATGGAGGGAAAAGAACCAAGTGCCAAAGTTCTTTATACCGATTAGAGGACGATAATTTCCTGGAATAAATTGGTCAGAATGAATTCCTGTAGTAGTATCAACACCCGTAGTTGATACTAGAGCAAGATTAACTCGACTGGAGGTAGACTGATCCCAACGAAAAAAGAGAATGTATAAGTAAAGAGGTCTAGTCTCCGTTCCAAGTCTCCAAAAATATCTCTCTATTCCATTATTAGGATCACTGAAGTATGGGTTTGCTCCATTAGGGGGAGGAGATCCACATTCCTGTAGGCAAGCGATCTGAATTTTATAAGGAAACTCTGTGTTATTTTCATTGTGTCCATCAAGAAACCAACGCGCAAGCGCATCCCAAGGACTTCTACCGCTATTATCCCAATTAGCTCCTTCCATATTCCAAGTAACTAAAGCATCTATTTTACTACTCTTTTTTCTTTTAGTTTTGGTGGCCACGATGGGAATTACATCTTCTTCTGCTTCATCCCTAACCCTTTTTCGGTTAGATATCTCGGTCAAACTACTATCAAGAGCTTCGCCGACTTGCTTTTGTTGTTCTTGCGTTAATGGTATTTGTTGAGAACCTACACTAACAGAATCTTGACCTAATGCTACCGTGGTAAAAAGATATAACAAATCTTTGGCAGGAACTGATACATTATCGGTTTTATTCCCAATTAAAATAGCATCTGTTATTCCAATAAAGGGAGGGACAAGTTGATCTATTGCGTCATCCTGAGCATTGAAAGTATCAGCTATTGTATCGAACACATCCTTAGAAGGAACTGTACCAAATTCACAATGAAATTTTACACCTGCTCGAGCATTGATAGAAATATTCCAAGATCCGGGTTGAGGATTTTTAATAATCAAGGAATGTATTGAAGAATTGGATATGATCGCTAACGAGTTTCCGTCTTGGATATCATGATTGTAGTTAGTTCCATCTGGTGCTTGAATGTTTAGAATTGCCCCTACTGGAAAATCAATTGAACTATCATTTTGAGTGAGAACAGCGTATAAATAAGGGGTATTTGGATCTATCTGAGTTTTATGGCTATAGTTTACCAATTCGTTTCGATAATTAGAAACATTGTCATACACAAGGTAACGATAGGAATTTTTACCATATTTTTCAAACGAGAAGTCACCAATACCCATTTTTTTGCCTATCAAATCGCTTTTTTCCTGAATATCCTGACTATCATCCTCAATGATATTTTGTATGAATAATCCAATCCCCAATACTGCTGCTGCTCCTAGCCACAATGCTGGCCCACCCGCTACAATGCCTAGACTTGCTAGACCAGTCAGAGTTAATCCTGCTTGTGCCTTTAATAAGCTCTGTCCTGATGAAATGGGAGTTGAAATTCTATTGTTTGCCAATGTAGAAAAGGTTCGAGTATGAGTAGCAGGAGCATCCACATAAAGATCTTGTAAAGCATTACCAATAGTGGGAGCAACATCCTTAGAAGGCGTTGTTTGAATACTCAATAAAAATGGTGTCGAAGTAGGACATTCAACAGCAAACTTCCAGTCACCTGCCTGTGGGTTCTTCACCGTAAATGCCCAAACCGAATTACCATTCATTTTCACAAAAAGATCATCGGTATTGGACTCCTGATCTAATTGTGTTCCATCAGGACGAAAGACCTTAACTAAAGCCCCTTCTGGAAACGTAACCGAAGATTTAGATTTATCAAGGGCAACGCCATAAAGATAGCTTGTCCCTTCAGCAATTTTCAAGGTTTGCTGGCGTTCTGCTTGATGGGCAACTTCAAGAAACTTGACAGATCCTGAGCCTGACGCATTGTTTTTTATTGGCGAAGAATCATCAAAATTTTGATCCAACATCCAAAAACCCACCAAGCCAGGATCATTGGAGTTTGTTTCGTTGAAACGAGTGCGCTGAATTTCAGCCTCATCCAAAGCTCGGTTCCAAATAGTTACATCTTCAATGATTCCTACAAATTGCCGATAAGGCTCTTGTTGCTGATCGCAGTTTCCAATAACAACTCGCCGCGAATTCGAGATATTCAAAGGGGTAGGTAAGCTGGAATTGGGTGTGATATTGATAAGTACACCATCAAAGAAGATCGAAATCGCACCGTTTTTTCGGATGATTGCCACACTATGCCACTGTCCGTTGAGGGCATTGGTAGCCTGAGAATTGACTTCATAAAATCCGAAGCCATTATCAGTTGCCATCTTGAACACACCATTTGGCTTCAAAACAAGAAGCCAACCAGCATAATCAGGTGAGCCACCTTCAGTAGACTTACGCGACACAACTGTTCCAGGCTGAGTCGTCTGAAAAATAGCTGTAATTGTGAAATCTCCAAGACCAAAATTATAGGCAGAATTAGGGGGAATTGTGATCATTCCACCGTTGTCAATCTGAATGCCATGATCTTCTACGAGATTTTCGCTGAGGTCAATGGCACAATACGAGTAGTTATTGATGGTTTCTGCCCACACACAGTGAAAAATAGGAACCCATGACACAGGTCCAACAGGAATAGCGGGATTATTGATACGGGATGTATCTAAAAAGTTGCGATTCATTTCCCAGAAACCCACTAAGTCTGGATCTTCTGGTGTAATCTGATTAAACATTGTTCGTTTAATCTCAGCTTGATTCAACGCTCGGTTCCAGATAGATATATCTTCCAGAATCCCAACGAACTGCAACCTTTGTTGATCGCAGTAACCAATAACAAGTCGATGTGAATTGGAAACATCTAAGGGAGTCGGCCTATTCGATTCTGGGGTAACTGAAATAGAGATTCCATCAAAAAAGATAGAAATTTTCCCGTTTTGGCGTATAGCTGCTACGCTGTGCCATGTGCCATCAAGGGCACTCGTTGGTTCAGAGACAGCTTTGTAATAGCCAAAGCCATCATCCGTATTTAACTGAATAGCCCCATTAGCCTTTAAGTGAAGCCACCACCCTCCATTCCCTTCCCCACCTTCAGCAGGCTTGCGGGAAATAATCATTCCTGACTGTGTTGTTTGAAATAATGCAGTAACTGTGAAATCATGCTCACCAAAATCGTAGGCATTATTACTGGCAATTACCAGCATAGTCCCTTGTTGAATACGAATTCCATAATCAGCTTCCATATCTCCAGAAATCTCCTTTTTTTTTAATTTTCCGTATATTACACCCAGACAGAGCGATCACCAGAATTTTTTTTTAATCCTAATGATAATTTATTTAGTCTCAACACCCAACGCAACCAAAGTTTACCAACTTAAGGAAAAAGTTCGTAAAATTCACCAAATCCCTACCCTGCCTAACTTCCAGCCCCTTCAACCTCCCGCAAAAATCCTTAACTTGGGAAAAATTCCCAACTTTACCAACTTAAGCCCAAGCTTTGTCAAAATATCCTGACAATCTCCCCCCACTCCGACCCCCAAACCTTGCCTTCATCCCCAAAACCACAAAAACCGAGATAGGAGTATCCCACTTTTGTCATCTGGACAGGCTAGAGAGCTTACCCCACAGCAAAAATGAGTAGAGCATCTTGCCTGAACAAACTTGGGACGATCCCACCGCGACAAACCTAATAATGAAAAAAAGCCAAGCCTTAACGACCCTGAAATTAACTTTAAAACCCGAACACCAAAAGCTAATCGAAGCCAAACTAAATACAGGGCGTTATGCCAATCCAGATGAAATCATTGCCGAAGCTTTGCAATTACTCAGTAAACGCGATCGCTATCAACAATGGGCAATCGAGTTTGATCCCCCTCAATCCCCCTTAAAAAAGGGGACTTTCTTGAAAAGGCGAAGGAATTGAAGGGGAAACCGCGATACAATCAGCGATCGCCCGATAAATCTCTATAATATTCTATAATATCGAGTATTCCCCCATCCCAAACCAGCCATGACAGCCAAAGAACAACTCCTACAGGAAATCGAAAAAAGCTCCGAGCCACTCCTACAAGAAGTTCTCGACTTCCTCTTGTCGGTACGCTCAGAAAAATATCCTGAAACTCGTAAACCCATCTGGCAAATCGCTCAGGAAATTATGGCTGATGTTCCGCCAGAAATTATCGCTCAACTCCCCACCGACGGAGCCGAACAACACGATCATTATCTTTATGGCACACCAAAACGTAAAGAATGAAAATAATTTTTGCCGATACCTTTTACTGGATAGCGTTGCTTAGTCCTAGAGACACTTGGCATCTCAGAGTCATCGAATGGAGCCAATCTAACCCTCATGTATCGCTAGTGATGACAGACGGTATTGTTGATGAAATTTTTGCTCATTTCTCCAAACAAGGCGACATTATGCGCGGTAAGTCCGTAGAACTTTATCACAGTATTCTTGATGATCCCAGCATTCAACTAATTTCTTACCATCAAGAACTAAGAAAGCTAGGAATAGAACTTTATGCCAGTCGTCTAGATAAAGGCTATAGCCTTACCGATTGTGTCTCAATGATTGTGATGAAACAAATGGGAATTTACGAAATACTCACCCATGATAAACATTTTGCTCAGGAAGGCTTAACCATTCTTTTTTAGTTGATTCTCCCTCCCACTAAAACCATGACCTTAAAAGAACAACTTCTACAGGAAATCGAAAAAAGCTCCGAACCTCTACTGCAAGAAGTCCTCGACTTTCTTTTGTCAGTACGCTCAGAAAAATATCCCGAAACCCATAAACCGATCTGGTAGATTGCGCTGGAAATTATGGCCGATGTACCGCCAGAAATTATTGCCCAACTCCCCACCGACAAAGCCGAACAACAGGAGCATTATTTTTATAGACTTAGTTAAAAGAATTGCTAGAGAACCGTAACTATGCTCAAACATTATGACGTAACCATCGAAGGCGATGCCGTAGGCACTTGCTTCGCAAGACCGCATCCAATGGCTAGGACAAAAGCCCACAGCCCAGAATATTCGCACCATCATTATCATTGAAGAAGAACCATCTCTCTCCACCCCAGCAAAACGCACCACCCCTGCTCATCTAATCGGCAAAGGCAAAACATTAGGGGATATTGTCAGCCCTATCGTGGATCAAGAAGATTGGGAATATCTAAAATAATCATTGACTTTTAATTCATACAACAAAAACAGACACTTCAAACAAGGGGACAAGGCAAAACGGCGATCGCCCTAGTAAATCCCTATAATCTGGAATATCCCCAAACTCCTAAAGAAACTTGAAACCACCTCCGATGAAACCATTCATCAACTCCTCGACTTCCTCCATCAAACCCAAGCCACCAAAACCAAGCAACCCTTTTGGCAATTTATTGAAGAACTCACCGCCGATATTCCCCCAGAAGTCCTAGACACCCTACCCACCGACGGAGCCGAACAACACGATCATTATCTTTATGGCACACCAAAACACTGAAGATAAAACTTGTAATTTCTTTAGAGCTATACCGACAATACAACCAGCGATCGCTTGTTGGATAATGTGGAAAATAATGATAGAATGCACAGAGTGTAAATTTCAATGTGAAAGCGATTTATACAGAAAGCTGAGGAGTTAATTTATGCGAACAATTACCTTACAAATTGACGATAGCATTAGGGAAAAATTTCTATGGTTACTTGATCGCTTCTCTAGAGACGAAATTAAAATTCTGGAACAATCAGATTTTGTCAGTGATGACGAATATCTAAGGGGAATCGAAGGAATGGTTCAAAGTATTCAGGCAGCCCGTGATGAATCTATTGAACAGAGCTTAAGCTTAGATGAGTTAGATTGGTAATGTATAAAATAATCTTTATGACCCAATCTCAAAAAGATGCCAAAAAGATTGCTTCTAGTGGACTGAAGCCCAAAGTTCTTCAACTTATCAAAATAATTGAAGAAGACCCGTTTCAATATCCACCAGATTATGAGTTATTAACAGGAGACATGAAAGGGTTAATTAGTCGTCGTATTAATAAACAGCACCGGCTAGTTTATGAAGTCTTTGAATCGGAGAAATTGATCAAAATTTATCGAATGTGGAGTCATTATGACTAGAGAATTTTGATACTGGAGAGTGATCGCTTTTTAGGAGATGCAACGGAGTGATTGCTTTTTGCCGAAACTCTTCATTCAGACTAAAGACCACGAAAACAGAGATCTCCAGCCAAGGGGACAAGGGCAAAACCGCGATCGCCACTACCCAATAAGCTCTAAAGGTTAAACTAGAAATATCACCAGAGAGATAACAGTATTGTAAAGTTTTGTCAAAAATGTGTGCAAATAACAGCAAACAACTGCTACTGTGGTTAGTGCCAGTTTACCTTACAGTTATATTTCGCCGATAGTAAGGCTAGAGTTACAATATTTATACGAAATTGGGCGAATTACTGAAAAATCAGATGACATTCTCCTAGACTTAGTAAGTTGCCTTGATTTAAAGGTATGTAAAAAAGCAGAAATGTTGAATCCGTACATAAAACTTTACATACAAGCCGACGAGAACAGGCGTTCGCTTAGAGAGATTAAATTTCCCTCTTGCGATAAAATTAAGTTAACATAGCGCAGTTTA
>SFAQ01000148.1:0-6828 GCA_007096525.1 Microcystis wesenbergii Mw_QC_B_20070930_S4
TCGATTGCTAAGGACTGTTGATAAAACTCGATCGCTTTTTGGTATTCTCCTAGGGAATAGTAAACATTGCCTAAATTATTGTAGGATTTCCCTTCACCCCCCCGATCACCGATTTCCCGTTTGATTGCTAAGGACTGTTGATGAAACTCGATCGCTTTTTGGTATTCTCCTAGGGATTTGTAAACATTGCCTAAACTGGTGAGGGATGCGGTATATTTCCAGTGGGTTTGATCTTCCTGTTGTTGGTAAACAGTGACTAATTGCAGGTAATAATCGGCTAAGATCTGATAATAGCCTCCCCGGGTAAGAAAATCCTCGATAGGACGGAGAATATCAAAAGCATTGTCGTAGTCGGTTAACTGATAGCGATGATAGAAAATTTCTAGGTAAGGTTGCACATCGTTGAGGGTTTCCCACGAGTCGGGTTTAGCAATAGAAAGATAATAGGCGATCGCTTTTTGGTGTAATTCCCTTTGATCGCCGGCTTTGTATTGTGCATATTCCCAAACTAAAGGCTGAAAACTAAAAATTCGCTGGCGATTTTCCTCTTTTTCTTCTAATAATGATCGTCGCTGCAATTCTCGTAAATCTGCCGTGATCTCGGATAGTGCGATCTCTGGGTAATTATCCATCACCGCTTTGGCTGCCGGAGAATCAAATTCTCGACGATAAATGCTGGTTTTAGTGAATAATTCCTGCTGTCTTTGGCTAAGTCGCTGAAAACTAGCATCCAAAACTAAAGCAATTCCCACTGTCTCTTGACGATGGCTACCCATCACCTGCGGATCGCTCAAAAGTTGTGATAAATTTCCTAATCCCAAATCCGCTAACCTTTCTAAACTGGGGTTTTGCGGAAATTCTGCTAAGAGCAAATCCGCCACCAATCGCAATAGTAATGGATGCCCATCCACCCGTCGAGAAAAGTTCTCTATATCCCCTGTTATTTGCGATTCTGCTAACAATTGCGCCCCTTCAGGTGGTTTCAAACCTTTTAGCTCAATCCAATGGTTAAAACCCCTAGTTTTTGGCTTTTCTCTGGTGGTGACTATAATTTTGCTGGTGTCCCCTTTTTCTATCCAAGCGGTGAAAAACTGCTGATAAAATTCATTATTCCAAGAACCATCTTCCCCTAATAAACTCTCTAGATTATCGATAATAATTAGGTGGCGATGCCGTTGCAATTGCCTGATTAAAGCTTCCTGTAATTGTGTCTCTTTTTCGGGGACGGGATAACCAAATTCCCTCAGGACTTGGCGAGCTAAACCACTAAATCCGCCCGGATTTCCCGCTTCCCACCAAAAGCGTTTTGGGAATAAATCTTCATCGTCCCCTAGGGAAGGATCGAGGGGAATTTCCTCCTCAAAAATTTTGCTGGCTAGGGTAGATTTTCCAATTCCTCCAACTCCTTTGATGCCAATCATCGCAACATTTGGATCAGTAAACCACTGCTTAATTTGGGTGATTTCCTCCTTCCTTCCCTGCCAATAGACGAGACTTTTTCGAGCATTTCCTCCCTTGAAAATACCCCCCGATGGAGTTTCCAAACGGTTTAAAAGTTCCTCGGAAAGTATTAGATTTTTAGTCTCGATTTTGCCAATTAAATTTACTTTAGATTGATCCTGTGCCGTTGCCGATAGATTAATCTCGTTGGAATTAGTTTCTGAAGTCATGAGAAAAATTGGGGGTTTTCTTGAGATAAAAATTAGGATGGCTCTCTTGTCTTTCCTGTGATAAGTTTGATTAATCGATCGCTAGTTACTCTTTGTGTCCTTTGTGCCTTTGTGGTTCATCCTTCTCTTCTGGCAAATAGGGAATAATAAAATGTATTCAGTGATACATTTTACCCAACTAACCCAAGAGAGCCATTAGGATTTAGAAACTAACTGTATCAGCCTCAATTTTTCCTACCATTTTAACGGTACTATTATCATAAGCTGTGGCATTCATGGCGATATTTTCTTGATTGCCACTGTTGATAACTTGTTTAATTTGTTGTGCTAGGGTTTGGATTTCTTGGGCAAAATTGGAGTCTTTGAGCATTTCTACCTGTAAAAAAGGAACCACTTGCTGTTCAATCATTGCCTCGGATTTGGTTTGTTCGGCTGCCGCTAAAACCTTGGCTGCGGTGGGTTCCTTTTGTAACTTTTGCTTAATTTTTTGCCACAATTCTACACCTTTATCCATTGCTCCTTCCGTTAATTTACCAATAACAGCTTCAAAGGCGATTTTAGCGATTTCGGCGGCGGCTAATTCTGCTAACATAATCATCAATCGCGAGAATTTTTCGCCATTCTAGCACAACTATTTCGGGATGACATCGGTTCTCCTCCCCCATTTGTCTCGTGATAAGTAGCTCTGGTAGGCGTTCCCTAATGCAACTCCTACTGCTCCACCGATCGATTTTTGGGAACGCACCATGCTCATTCATTTTTGTGCGGACTGTCTTCAGGTGTTACCTGCTGTCATACCCAGCAAGTGAGCCTGTTCGTTGAGTTGAAGAGTAAAATAGGGGAAGTCTTAATCTAAGACTAAATCCTGTTTAAAAGGTATGGAAGAGTGGGGAGCAGGGATCGCCAGATCCGCGGAGAAACAATCCATAGCTTGGGAGTTAATCACACTGTTAAAAACGGATTTGGTATGATTTTGGTAATTCCCCCTATTTTTAACCTTCAGAACTAATTGCTGCTCAAACCAAAAGTACAGTAAAAAGAATTAAAGAACATTCAATAGTTTTGGCAGTTCAAAATACAACCAGTTTGGACTTGACGACGCAAAAAGCCCCAAAAAAAAGGGTTATCTAGATTGTCAAACATCCTTTGGTCTCAAAATTAATACGACATTCAGTAGTCGTGCAAAATTAATTTCTTGGTTAGGATGGGCAAAAGGCACAAGGCAAGAGGTAAGAGGTAGTTAGATATGTGTAATTAATTTTGCTTAGGTACTTATAGCGTTTCCTGTTCGCAAGAGGTACATTATCAATGTTGAAAAGCTTAATTATCAAAGGCTTGATTGTACCACACAAGTGTGAAAACCGCTATAAATGCCTCTTAGCTTACCTCAGCCTTGAGATAACTGCGACCATGAAAAATCCTTTGCGATCGCATTGGACAATCTCTCCTAGGGCTTGACATAAACCCAGCAATAATGTTATAATAAAACACTGGCTTAAGCCAAAGACAGCAGGCGCAAAACAGCTTAAATACCCTGCCGAGGTCAAAGCGAGAAAACAGCAGCCAAAAAGACTAAAGAGAGATTTTTTCTGTCTCGGTCGTGCCTGAACTGAATTCTCTCCACTCAACCCCGGCGCTACAAGGGGTTATTTTTGTGCCTCTGGAACCGATCCCCCGCATACAGGAGGTGAACAAGGGATGGGGAGAAGCAGAGAAAGCAAGGGAGTAATTCTAGAAGAATTAAAAACCTCCCTTAGCGAAGCTCAATTAACGATGGTCATCGACTATCAAGGTTTAACCGTCGCCGAAATCAGCAATCTACGCCGCAAATTGCGCCCCACGGGAACGATTTGTAAAGTCACCAAAAATACTTTGATGGGCTTGGCGATCGCTGAAGATAGTGGCTGGGAACCGATGAAAAGCCTTTTATCGGGAACATCCGCCTTTCTGCTCGTAAAAGAGGATATCGGTGGAGCTTTCAAGGCCTATCAAGAGTTTAAAAAAGAAAGCAAAAAAACCGAATTGCGCGGCGGTGTCCTCAAAGAGGGGACAAAAGGTCAACTGTTGACAGAAGATCAGATCAAAGCAATCGCTGATTTACCGTCGAAAGAACAGTTAATCGCTCAGGCTGCCGGAGCAATCAACGCCATTGCCGCTAAGCTGGCCCGCAGCATCAACGAAGTTCCCGCATCTTTGGCCCGTGCCGTCGATGCCGTGGCCCGTCAAGAAGAAAAAGAAGCGGCTTAACACCGCACCAATCAATCCCTTACAAACAATTAGGAGTCTAACCCATGTCTGCTGTAGCTGAAATCTTAGAAAAACTCAAAACCCTTACCCTCTTAGAAGCTGCGGAATTAGTCAAAGGTATCGAAGAAACCTTCGGAGTTAGTGCCGCCGCTCCGGCCGGTGGCATGATGATGATGGCTGCCCCCGGGGCTGCTCCCGCGGCTGCGGCTGAAGCTGTGGAAGAACAAACCGAATTTAACGTCGTTCTTGAAGAAGTTCCCGCCGACAAGAAAATTGCTATCCTTAAGGTAGTGCGCGAATTGACCGGTTTAGGACTCAAAGAAGCGAAAGACCTAGTAGAAGCCGCTCCCAAAGCGGTTAAAGAAGGCACTAACAAAGATGATGCCGCCGCCGTCAAGAAAAAACTGGAAGACGCCGGGGCAAAAGTTAGCGTTAAATAGATCGCCACTGATTCTAGGGATGTAATCTACATCCCTAGACAAGCCGAAAAGTTCATTTCCTGATACTATAGGATTGTTATAGCAGTCTTGTAGGATGTCCAACCATGGAAAGCGTCGCTTACATTTTGGTTTTAACTATGGCTTTGGCGGTAATTTTCTTCGCCATCGCCTTCCGGGAACCTCCCCGGATTCAAAAGTAAATTTCTTAACTCCGTTGAGAGTAGTTCACGTTAATAATTTTCTTCCCCGAGCCGCCAGCTTGTCAAAAGCAGGTTAGCGGCTCTGGTTTTCGTATTTAAAGGCTTAAATTAAAGGTTCCCCTCACCGAGCGCCTCCTATGCAATGCCCTAATTGTCAGCATACCGATAGTCGCGTTTTAGAGTCCCGTTCCTCCGAAAACGGTCAGAGCATTCGTCGTCGTCGTGAATGCTTACAATGTAAATATCGCTTCACCACCTACGAGCGCATCGAATTCGTGCCGATCACGGTGATTAAAAAAGATGGTAAACGGGAATCTTTTGATCGCTCCAAACTGCTGCGGGGTATCGTCCGCGCCTGCGAAAAAACCGGCATTCCCCCCTCAAGATTAGAGGCGATCGTCAATGATATCGAATCCCGTCTGCAGCAAGACTCAAAACGGGAGGTAACAAGTCAGGAGATCGGTCAATTAGTCCTAGAATATCTCCGGCAAGAATCGGAAGTGGCTTATGTGCGCTTTGCTTCGGTTTACGGCAATTTTCAGGGAATTAGAGACTTTATCGCCGCTTTAGCTCTGCTGCAATCCTCCGAAATCGAACGCGCCTATCCTTCTTGGTCTCCAGTGGAAGAAGCCAGCGTGATCACCTCGTCTTAAATAGGGTTTGCGGCAAAAAGTTTTTCCTGGGGGCAGGGTGTGGGGTGTAGGGTGTAGGGTGTAGGGTTTTACCCATTTTCAGGGGGTCAATTACCTAATTTTCAGGGAAAAAGTCCAGGAATTTTCCCCCCGATCACCCCAATAGGCGGTACTTTTGGATTTCAAAAAGGTCTAAAAGTCTTATCGAACAATGTTTTTAGATTTATTCAGCAAGCCCTAAATAGTCCCCGATTCAGTTATAATTAGGATCCCTTGTGCTATTTCAAGCCCAAGCTCTGGTTAGATTCTTAAAAGTCATTCTTGAGGCAGATTGCCTGCAAGAAAGCCGGATGCGGCAGTTCATCCCCTAGGCCCCGCCTAGTAACTAAATTAGGAGGCATCTCCTTGATTTAGAAACTGTACATCACATAGGAGGAAAAACCTACGGAAATTCCGAGGCCCAAACAACGTACATGACCACCCAAAAAACTGCAAACAAAAACATAGGCTTTACCCATGAAGATTTTGCCGCCCTTCTAGACAAATACGATTATCATTTCAGTCCGGGAGATGTTGTCGCCGGGACTGTTTTCAGCATGGAACCCCGGGGAGCGCTCATCGATATCGGTGCTAAAACCGCCGCTTTTATCCCCGTGCAGGAGATGTCGATCAACCGCGTCGATAATCCCGAAGAAGTTTTACAACCCAACGAAACCAGGGAATTTTTCATCCTTACCGACGAGAATGAAGATGGACAGCTAACCCTGTCGATCCGTCGCATCGAATATATGCGCGCTTGGGAACGGGTGCGTCAATTGCAAAAAGAAGATGCTACCGTGCGATCGAATGTTTTTGCCACTAACCGTGGTGGGGCATTAGTCAGGATTGAAGGTCTCCGCGGCTTTATACCCGGTTCTCACATTAGCACCAGAGAAGCGAAAGAGGATTTAGTCGGTCAGGAATTGCCCTTAAAGTTTTTAGAAGTGGATGAGGATCGCAACCGTCTCGTCTTGAGTCATCGTCGCGCTTTAGTGGAACGCAAGATGAACGGTTTGGCCGTGGGACAGGTGGTAATCGGTTCCGTGCGTGGAATCAAGCCCTACGGTGCTTTCATCGATATCGGTGGAGTCAGTGGTTTACTGCATATTTCCGAAATCTCTCACGATCACATTGACACCCCCCACACGGTTTTTAATGTCAATGATGAGTTAAAAGTGATGATTATCGATCTCGATGCCGAAAGAGGTCGCATTTCCCTCTCGACTAAACAATTAGAGCCAGAACCGGGAGATATGCTAAAAAATCGCCCGTTAGTGTTTGAGAAAGCCGAAGAAATGGCGATTAAATACCGAGAAAAACGTCTAGCGGAAGCGGAAGGCCGAACTGTCTCGGAAGTAGTGGAAGAAATTGAAGTCCCTCCCGCCTTGGAGGAGGAAGATTTAGTTCTCGCCGCTACCGAGGAGTAGGTCAGTTATCAGTTATCAGTTATCAGTGATCAGATTTGAGTTTTAAGTAGACAGTCAGTAGATGGAAAAGTTTTTGTCCAATAGCGATCGCTAAATGATAGGGGCTAAAAAATTAGGGATTTTCTTAGTATTTATGTACTCAAGCAAGGACTAATGATAAGTAAAAGTTATCT
>SFAQ01000149.1:0-37541 GCA_007096525.1 Microcystis wesenbergii Mw_QC_B_20070930_S4
TAGGAATCGGAGACGACGTTTTGGTCTGAGATTTAATTTAATCGCTGGCATTTACAACTACGAACTTGCTTTAGGCTATCATCAAGTAGCTGAATAAGACTTTTGCAGGAGGTCTATTTGTTATCTGATTAGCAACTTGTGCCGGTTCGTTCCATTTCTCAACGGAATCGTGGATTCTTGCATATATCGTTGACAGAGGTTCTAGGGGGTTAAACATTGTTAATTGTTACTCCTTGCGTACCTAACTGCATAATATACGGAAACTTTCCAGAGCTCACGCCAAATACACATTTTAAAAAAAATCTTTCCGCATATTACTCTCCTATAGAGCGATCGCAAGAACTTTTCCTAATAAAATTACAACTAAGCGTGTTATGTCGAATTATTATAGGCGTTCTCATGTTTTGAAAATCCCACAGGGTGGCCGATACAAAATTAAGTTATACTTCATCTTTATGAGAAAAACTGCCATACTGGGATCTAATTTTGGAGGGATTGATTACCATATTTAACTTCATTTGTCAAGAAATTCGCTCATTTTTAGGTGCGATCGCTTTTTACACGATTATTCCGGTTCCGATTGCCTGGCCTAATTTTGGCAGAATTGCCCGATGGATTCCCTTAGTAGGCTTATTTTTGGGTTTAATTCTGGTTTTGCTCGATCTAACTCTAGCTGGTCTGGGAATGCCACCCCTGACTCGTGCTGTTGTCCTTGTGGGGGTTTGGGTTTATCTAACGGGAGGACTACACCTTGATGGAGTTAGTGACACGGCCGATGGTTTAGCTGTCACCGACCCCCAGCGCCGTTTAGCGGTCATGGCCGATAGTGTTACTGGGGCCTTTGGAGTCATGGCCGTGACCATGGTTTTGCTGCTAAAAATCGCCGCTTTGACGGATTTAAGCGATAATCGAGCCTTAGCTCTAATTTTAGCTCCAATTTGGGGACGTTGGGGGCAAGTAATGGCGATCGCTCTTTATCCCTATCTCAAACCCACAGGCAAGGGAGCCTTTCATAAAGTGGCTTTTTGTCTTCCCTGGGACTGTGGGGGAGTAATTTGGGGGTTAATCGCCCTATTTGGCGGTCTAAGGTGGGGAATCATCGCCATTAGTGCCGGAATCGCCCTCGCTCTGCTTACTGGTTACTGGTTATATCGTCGTCTTCGCGGTCACACCGGCGATACCTACGGTGCGGTGGTAGAGTGGACAGAGGCTCTATTCTTGGTTTTTTTGACAATAATTAGGGCTGGCTGAATAAATCTAAAAACCTTGTTGGATAAGGTTTTTAGACTTTTTTCCCCTCAAAAAGTGCCGACCATTGGAGTGATTGGGGGGAAAATTCAGGGACTTTTTCCCTGAAAATTAGGTAATTGACCACCTGAAAATGGGTAAAACCCCACACCCCACACCCCACACCCTGCCACCAGGAAAAACTTTTTGCCGCAAACCCTAATTAGCTAATTTTTGCCCTCCACGGCCCGTAAACGGGTTAATTTCAGGGTAAATTTTCCCCCACCGGTTTCTCCGAAAGCTCTCACCCGAATAATATATTTACCCGACTCGGTAATGCGCGCAAAGAGGAGAGCATTAGTGCCACCATCGGGACCATCATCATTTTCCGCTACAGTGGAACCATCGTCGGCCAGGAGAATTAAAACTCCATCAAAGTTTTCCGATTTGAGATCGATGGCCACCTGATCATCCTTGTCCAAATCTACGGTATAATCCCTAGCAAACCCCCCCTCACCCGTGGGAATATCTTTGTCGGTGAGAGTATCGTTAATTTCTTTGTTGAGGATGAGGGGGACGGGATTATAGATTTTTTCTGCTCGCACCGGTAAAGATTGACCGCTTAACCAGAATAAAGTGAGCAAGACGCATAAACCAGAATAGCGACCAGTCAAAGGGAATCTTGTCATAGGGGCAGATGTTCGTTTTCTCAATCTCCCTATTCTACAAAAAACTGATAACTATCAGCAGTTCGACAAAATTAAATTCACACCCCGGAAAGAGGGAACGCTGGAACTGCGGAACTGCGGAAGGGAAAAATATGTGTAATTAATTTGGTTAACTATGAACATATATTCCTTGCAGGGCTATTTCATTCTAAAAAGGTGCTTGAGTAAGTCTAGCCTGAACTGGCATTTCCTTTGCGCTTGAGCCATATTGCGAAATCCATTCGAGCGGTAGAGATTCAAAGCCAAGTTCCGCTCCACCGCAAAGATGTGAGGCAAGGGACTTGCGGACAATTACCAGTTAGACTAAGAGGATAACTTAATAAAAAATTCCAAGTTAAACAAACAATTTGAGTCCACTCTAAAAGATGCAGCCTCTAAGCTAACAGGCTTCAAGAAACGAGCTTTCATGGCGCAAGTAGCACAAGATTATTTTCAATCTTCGCCAAGAAAAGCGGCAAGTCAATTAGGATGGTCAAGAAAAGCGATAGCGACTGGATTAAAAAGAACTAGAAACAGGAATCACTTGTTTGGATAATTATAGAGCAAGAGGACGGAAAAAAACGGAAGAAATCCTGATAAATTTAGAAGAAGATATTAAAAGTTTAGGATCGACCCATTCGCAAGCTGATCCTAAATTTCAATCAACATTTGCTTATGCTAAAATCAGTGCTAGAGCAGTGCGAGAAGCTTTAATCGAATAAAAAGGGGATAAATATAAAGATGAGTAGTTACCTTGTCGTCAAACCATTGGGGATATTTTAAATCGGATAGGATACCGTTTAAAAAAACACAAAAAGTGAAGCCTTTCAAGAAAATTCTCGAAACAGATAAAATCTGTGAGAACCTAGCTAAAGCTAATAAAGAAGCCGATGAAAATCCGAAAAGAGAATTTCTCTAGATTCTAAAGCCAAAGTAAAAATTGGGGATTTATCAAGGGAAGGAAAAAGAAGCACCCGAGAACCAATCAAAGCTTTAGATTATGATCATCAATATTCCGAGGTTTAAGTTCCATTAGGAATTCTGGATGTTCAAGGAGGAAATTTTTCAATATATTTGGGGACTTCAGCCGAAACATCCGATTTTATCGTTGATTGTTTAACCTGATGATGGCAAAAAAATCAGGCTAAATATTATAGCCTTGAATGCAATGGGCAAAGGACTCGGCCGATTCCTGGAATGAAGCAATATACATTTCTGTATTTTATGTTACATTCCTAACTTGGAATTGCTGCTAAACTAGAGATTGTGCCTCAAAAGAGAATTTGACTAACGTACAGTCTAACGATTGTCTGGCAACAGGTGTAGCTGCAGTCAGCACTGTTGGCTACCAAGCGGGGACTTCCCTGCGCTCTACTGAAGGTGAGCTTCAGGATGATGGTTAGGTAGTTGATGGTTGGGATACAATGCTCCCCGATCAAGCCTAGTTTTTGCTGCACTTATATCATGAGACTGGCATACCAACAGCGAATTAATTACAGACTCCTACTGACCGAAGCCCATGCGATCATCCTGGAAGCGTAAACGTTTACAGAAGTTTATACTAATCTTGTTTTCAGTTTGTTTGATTCTTTTCTTGATCGGGAGTTTAGCAAGGCACCATTCTATCAATGTAGCCAATCAACCTTCTAGCCACGGGAATCAGGCAAGTAAGTCTGTTATTAACAAGACAAATTTTCTGGTAACTGACCCCGTTTTTCGCAAACCTGTGACCTTCGATAACCCTGCGAGAACGATTGAGGTTGGGCTTCACGTTGAGAATATTCATGGACTCTCTTTGGCCGATCAAACTTTTTGGGTAGAAGGCTGGTACTGGCTGATCTGGCCAGAGGCGATTCAGAAAATAATTGACCAAAACAAGATTGATCTAAAGAACATGGTAGAGCTTACGAACCAAGTTGAAGATGACAGTATGGTAATTGAACCTGAACCTGGTCAGCCCCTCCAACTGCCGGGTAACTTTACCTATCAACTGTTTCGTGTATCGGGAAAGTTTTATGCTGACAAGCTGACTCTGGAAAAGTCCCCTTTTCAAAAAATTGTGCTTCCGGTAACCATTGAAACCCGTCCTCTCGTCTTGTCCTGCACCAAAGGAGGTCCGCCCTGTGTTCATCTTAAACCCCAGATTTATCAAGATAAAACAGAAAGCCTGATGGGTTTGTATTCTAACTTAAACGGCTACGAATATCAGGGAGCACAGGTGGTTTCCTATATCCATAAATACAATTCAAACTTTGGAGTTGGCGAACCAGTTGACTTCCCCTCGGTTGACTTCTCTTTCATTTACAAAGCAAACCCTATTGCCGCTTTTAGCCAGTATTTGTTGCCGCTGCTGGTGATCATTGGGGTCGTGTTGGCCTCTCCCAGTCTGCCAGGGTCAATCGGTGATGTGCGTCTCGCCATTCCTTCTACTGCACTGCTAACCCTGATCTTTCTGGAGCAATCTTACCTGACCACCATTCCCTCTCTTTCCTATCTGACATTTTTGAGTTGGTTATATGTGTACGCTTATATCTTGGCAATTATCTTTTTTATTCTATATTGCTGGGGGACGCACCAGTACATCACGGCCTCCGAAGAGAAAAAGCGAGATACAGAGAAGCGAATTGACCGTATTGACATCTATTTCCAAATTGGAGGGATTGTCGCATTACTCGTGGCTTTTCCACTGGCATGGTACTTAAGTGGTTAGCTGTAAAAAAATGCAATTCTGATATTTTCAAAGCTCTATCATGCCGTCAAAGATGAATATCATAAACAACGAGCCGTTGCCATTACATGAACTGATTTCTCAGATTCTTGCACCAGATCCTCTGGATTATTCATCCAAGGGACTTCTCTCAGGATTGGGAACGATGCAGTTTCTCAATCAACGTCTTGGAAATCAACCCTTACTCAATTTTATTAATGCAGTTTTGCGAGGCATTAGCCAGGTCATTTTTGTGAATAATCCCGTCAGTGGGTTCCTATTTCTTTTGGCAATGTTGATTCAGTTGCCCTGGTTAGGGATCATGGCTCTGGCAGGTACTGTTAGCGCAACAATAACAGCCATCGTTTTAAGAGCTAATCCAAGTGCTATCCAAAATGGAGTTTTTGGCTTAAACGGTATGCTGGTTGGCGCAACAATGGCTTTCTTTGGGGCATTGGGGAATAGACTTTGGCATCCTGTTTGGGTAATCGCCATCATCATCCTTTCTGCCATCACTGCAGTGGTAATGCAAACAGTCGGAACGTGGTTTGCGATCCGATTCAGGGTAGCGCCACTGGGAATTCCGTTTAATGGGGTTATGTTGACCTTTCTTGTGTTGATTACCCTGGTTCCTCAACCCATTTTCAATTTAGCTGCCCCGCCTATTTTTTCCCCCGGTACTCTCGATCAAGTAAGATTGTTTCAGTCGCTGCCGCTTGGTTTTGGGCAGGTATTTTTCTCAGACAAATTCGTTTCAGTATTGCTAGTGATCCTAGGTGTTGCAATCAGTACCCCAATTGGGGCAATAGTAGGACTGCTGGGTTGCGCGGCCTTCCTGTTGGCTGGTACGTTCCTTAAAACCAGCCCTGACCAACTCTACATCGGTTTGTGGAGCTACAATGCGGTGCTGGCAGCCACAGCCATTGGGGGAGTATTTTACACGCCAAATCTTCTGAGTATCTTCCTGGGGCTGCTCTGTGCGTTCCTTGCCTCAATTGTTAGCTTTACCCTCGCTCCTCTGTTCTCATCGGTTAATTTGCCGATTTTATCAGTACCTTTTGCCTTTGTGACGATTAGTTGCTGCTTGGTTTTGCAGCGATCGCTTCCGTCTCTGGTTCCTGTCGTACTTCAAACCGTAGCCAGCCCAGAAGAGCATCGGCAACGCTACTTTGCTGCTAAGGAAGTAGTTCGCAGTTTCCGACAACAGCTTCAAGCAGCGCTAGCAGGACATCCGCGCAAGATTTTGTTTGAACAGGCTCCCGAAGCAATCAAAGGCAATTTGCGCTACATCTTTGACGCTATTGATCGTGATCGCAACGGCTTCATTTCAAGTCAGGAACTTAAATGGCATCTCCAACAGGCAGCAAAGCCTATTGGAGATGCCGAAATGGCTTACTTGTTTCGATCTATGGATCGGGATAATAGTGGTACAATTGACTTTCAGGAGTTTGGCGAGTTAATGCTACGTCACCAGAGATTAATGGCAAAGTACAGAGAATTTGTCACTTATTTCTTACCCATTGATGCTGATGAAGATAATATCATCAGCATTAAAGAGATGAATACGGCTCTGGTTAGTTTAAGGGAGCCACCCCTCTCGGAGGATGAAGTCCGATTTCTACAGCAACAGACAGGAGGAGAGCCACTTACCTGGAATCAATTTATTGAAGTGTTACTGTTGACCTGAAGATGATGAAAGGTTAGAAAAAACACCTAGTTGAAGCCTAAACAAAATCACCTATTCCCAAGCTAAAAAGCGTATGATCACTCAATCCAATTATCCCAAAATAATCCTTGATGCAGATCCTGGCGGAGACGATATTTATGCCTTCTTGTGGCTTTCAAGCCTAGTCAAACAGGGATTTGCAGAACTGGTTGCTGTTACTGCTGCCGAGGGAAATGTTGCAGCCAAACAAACTTTTTCTAGTGCTAGTCAACTTCTAAACCTGGTCGGGTTTCCTGGTATCGAGGTGGGTCGAGGTATTCCTGTGAAAGAGATCATTGAGGACGCATCTCATATTCATGGATCAGATGGCATGGGTAATCTGTCTTGCACTTTACCTCAGCCTATCCATCAGTTTGAATCGGCTCCTGACTCTGACAGATTGATTATCGAAAAATTAAATGCCGCCCCAGGAGAAATTACAATTGTTGCCGTCGGTCCTCTGACAAACCTGGCTGCTGCAGAAATGAAAAACCCTGGTATTCTCAAGAAAGCGAGGGAAATTGTGCTGATGGGAGGGGCTTTTGACTGTCCAGGAAACGTTACTCCCCATGCTGAATTTAATATCTGGTTTAATGCTGAAGCAGCCAGAATTGTATTCGATAGTAGAGACGATATTGTTGTGATGCCGCTAGATGTTACACGGCGCTTGATTTTTACGCAGGAGATGAGCCAATTAGTGACGGGAGTGAGTCCTGCTAGCCAGCTAGCTCAGTTCATGAATTCTCTTTCTGAATTCATGATTACCACGGCACTTGAGTATCGAGAAACATCAGGGATTCAAGGTTTTCTGGTTCATGATGCAGCGACATTAGGATATCTGTTTTATCCAGAAACCTTTATGTTAAAAAGAGCTAATGTTAGGATTGAAACCGAAGGAAAATTGGCCTTAGGGCAGACTTTGATTGATGGCCGCCCTACCCCTAAAACAAGCGCAAATGCCTGGGTGTCGATGCAAGTTAACGAAGAACAATTTTTTACCCATTTAGTCCAAGATCTGAGGCAACTATTTAATTTAATTGAGCTATAGAATACTGAGAAAACCATGGAAACTACCAGCGAAAGATTCAAGAAATTTACCATCTTGCACTCCAATGATATGCATGGAGATTTTCTTGCCGAAGCTAGTGGCGCAGAAGGTCATTTAATTGGCGGAGTTTCACTATTGTCTGGGTATATCAGCAAGGTGCGCCAGGAAGAAAAGAATGTATTGTATGTGATTTCTGGCGATATGCTTCAGGGTTCTCTTATTGATAAAGAATTCAAGGGGCTTTCCACAATTGAAATTATGAATTACCTGGCTCCTGATGTTGTTACTTTAGGAAATCATGAATTAGATTATGGATTACCTCATCTTCTTTTTCTGGAAAAAATGGCGAATTTTCCTATTGTGAATGCCAATCTATATATTAAGAAGTACAGCAAACGTTTGATGAATCCTTATATAATTCTTAATGTAGATGGATTTGACTTGATGTTCATCGGCATCATCACTCAAGAAGCCCTAAAGTCCTTGAAAAAAGATAGCAGCATTGGTACATTTGTCAGTCTTGAGGATGCGGCGGCAGAGGTGGGCAAAATCTGCAATGCCTACAGAAACGATGATATAGACTTGACAGTTTTGCTGACTCATATTGGGTTTGAAGAAGATAAAAAACTAGCAGCAATGCTAGACCCAGCATGGGGTGTAGATCTGATCATCGGTGGACATTCTCATACTGTGCTTGAACAACCGGACATGGTTAATAATGTGTTAATTGCACAAGCAGCAGTGGGTACCGACCAGATTGGACGCTTCGATATTGTCGTCGATGATGATACTAACAGCATTGTGGAATGGCAGTGGCAGCTGATTCCTATAGACAATAATCTTGCCGAACCAGACACTGAGATCGAAAAACTGGTTGCCACCTTTAAAGAACAAGTTGATCGTAAATATAATCGTGTTCTGGGTCGTCTTGCTCACCAATTGACTCATCCTAAACGTGAAGAAGAAACCGAGTTAGGAAACCTGATTGCTGATATTGTTGCTCAGTGCGATAATTTTGATATTGTTTTGATCGGTAGTGGTTCAATCCGAGGAACAAAACTAGGACCTTTAGTGACGCTTAGTGATCTTAAAACCATTTACCCTTACGATGATGTACTTTATAAGGTGATAATGACTGGTGCCCAGCTTTTTAAGATTTTTGCTCACTTTATGAGACCGGAAAATAGACTAGCAGGTGAGAGTTGTTGTTTTCAAGTAAGTAAGGGTGTTGAAGCGATATACAGTGATGCTCAAAAGAGCCTTAAATCTCTGACGATTAACGGCGAGCCTGTGCAGTCAGGCACTGACTATACTGTTTGTCTGGAGGAGTATCACTACAAAAATTCGTTGCAAAGTCTAGGTTTAACCACTGAAGAACTGGCCAAATATGGTAAAGGAACAGTGGCTGCAACTTCCTGCCAGGAAGTTCTGGAAGAATTTTTCGGACATCACCAAAATTTGAACAGTCAAATTCAAGGTAGATTAAAGTACGACAACCCCATTTGAGGGACAAAATGGGGTGTAGGCTCGACTTGATCCAAATGTTAGAACCTTTACATGGCACTGACTCTGACAAACTAGATTTGCTCTAGACTTTTCAGCATATTGGTCAAACATGGCATATCTGAAAAAGTTTATTTCCCTAGCTGCGATTCGGGTACTGGCGGGAATGGCTCCAACTTCAAATCCCTGGTTCTCAGGCTCCAGCCTGGGAATCATACTAAATCCGTTTGATTACCCATATAGCAAAGACCAAGGTGCTTAGGACAATCCATCGCTGAAACCCTGTTCAGATAAGAGTTTGAAAATTGAAAGCGTCCTAAATAACCCATTATTTACTATAGTTAAATTAAGTCGACAGGCCACCAATGATATTGAGTATAAACTCGAATCCACTCTGGTCTTTTGATCAAGGCTCGACATCGCTGATACAAAACTTCCTCTACTTCATCTAATCCCGAAAAGACTCGATGAGCCAGGGGTTGATTAGCTAAAGGCCACAATCGCTCGGCGGGTTGGAGTTCAGGGGATTTGGGCGGCATCCAGAGTAAATGAATTCCTTCAGGGACTTCTAACTGTTCACTGGTAGGAAAAGAAGAGCTAAAACCAGACGACGTTGCGCCCCAAGTCGAAAATGTTCGGCAAAATCAGCTAAAATTCTACGGAAGACTTCTAGATTAAGTTTGGTAACAATCCACCAATAGGTTTTCCCACTTGGGGGATGAACAAATCCCACTAACCACAACCACTCAAATCTCCAGTTCAGGTCAGCTATGGGGTTTTCTCCCTTCTGCACCCAAATAATTCGATTAATCGGTTTTAATCCGATAGGATGTTCATTTTCTGCCTATGCTTCTACTCTGGCTTCGGGATGCTCTCGTTTCACTTCTTCAACGGTCTGCGAAATTTTTTTTCCACTGTTCTTGTTCTTCGGGGTCACTCTTCATATCCTCCTTCTATTTTATGGCCATTTAAACGGATTTAAGATTTAATATGAGTTCGCGGCGATAGCTTTTCAACTAATCGCCGCTCGCGAGAAAGCCTCGATTCCCTGCCACCACTGCTAGGGTGAACAGGGATCAGTTACAAGGGGAATTGATGCCTTTTGCCAGCCGCACGGCGGGGGATCGGATAATTCAGCAAAGGCTTCCAGAATTTCAATTTGCTCCCTAGCAAAAGTAACTGGGGATGGAGTCGGGAATTCGGGTCGAATACTGGGGCATGGACGTAAGCGCATCAGTAGTTTTCAGGATTTCGGGACTCGCGCTATGTTACCATCTTCAGTGCTATCTGAGAATGAAATAGCCCTCTTTGAGCAGGGGAACAAGAGGGGAGATCAAACCCGTTTAAGGTAATTGCTGTAATCATTAATAGACAATCTTTAAAAGAGATTAATTAAAAAATGAACTAGAAATTAAAAACTTAAAGAAGGTCCTTCCGTGGGCAAAGAAGCTAAAGATTGAGTGGTATGATAGGCTTGACCGCGATAGGTAACTGCCACCTGTTTCTGAATGGTTTGAACGACACCACGGTTTTTTAAATAGGGAACACCACGATAGCTTAAAATCATCGGACTAGAAGCAACGGTGGCAGTGGAATTTTTCTCGTAAGCAATGCCGCGATAGGTTAATTTCATAGGTGTCTCTGTATTGGTGAATCATTCCTATCTCCATCCCCAGGGAAATTAATTCCAGAAAAGCTAAACTTTTTTCTGGGTAAATATCCTGCCAAGAAGACCTCCGATAGCGCATTTCTCGACGCAGGGCATAACGACGGGCAAAATTGGGAATATCGCCCCGATGACCTAATAAAATGACCGTATCGCCTTGCTGTAGAATGGTGGAATGGTCGGGATGGGTGATGACACGAAAAAAGACGGGAGCTTGGTAGCCCCGTCGTTTCAACACGGGGCGGAAAAGCGACGCGAGCGGATTTATCCGCCGTCCTAATGTCTGTCATGATGTGGGTCATTAATATAAGCCATTACTTTTGCTGTACTAACTTTACCCGAAGTGTCATAAAAATAGCTTTTTGTCCAAAGAGAGGGTAGTTTTGTTAATTCTGGAAATTCTTCTCTTAGCATTCTTGAACTTCTTCCTTTAAAAGCCTTGACCACTTCAGATATAGCTGTTTTCTCATCATATTCTACTAACAAGTGAACAGGATCTGGGGCTATCTCTTTAGCCTTAATAATCCAACCTTTATCAGATGCAACCGATTCCAAGATTGTTGCTAATCTTAGTTTAATGTCGCCCCTTAGCACTGGCTTACGACGTTTGGGAATCCAAACTAAGTGAATAGTTGCAAGCCCTACCGAATGGTTGTTGTGTCTATATCCAAACGAATCTTTTCTCATATATACTGGTTGATAGCTTGACAGTAGACAACCAATAGGTTAACATGAATATTATTCCGTTAGCAGGAGTAAATTAAATTGTTTGGATGCCAGCAGGTTTTAATTAAAGCAGACAAAGAGACAAGAGCAATTATTGAATATCTATGTCGTGAGTCGAATAGTTTATACAATTGTTCTGTTTATTATGCTCGTCAAATTTGGTTGAAGACGGGTAAGATTGTTACTGGATTTGCTCTGACAAAAGAAATGAAGTTTAATCCTCACTTTAAGGCTGGATATGCTTCGTCAATGCAGCAAACTTGCTTAAATGTTGGTGAATCCTTTAAATCTTTTAAGAAACTTTTAAAAAAGTCTATTAAAGGAGAGTTAAATCAAAAGCCTAATGTCCCGAAGTATCGTAAAAGCGGAGGATTGTTTACGGTTACTTATCCTAAAAAATGGTTAAAGTTAATCGAGGGCAAAATAAGGTTCCCTCTAGGAGAGCAAGTTAGAGCGTGGTTTGGATTAACAGAATTTTTTCTGCCTTTTCCTGTTAATTTAAAATGGGAATTAATTAAAGAAGTCAGAATAGTTCCTAGAAATACTTGTCTTTATGCAGAATTTGTTTATCAACAAATACATTGTGAACTCAAAGAGGGGCGAAGCCTACCGACGCATCTTGACTCAACCAAGGTACTAGGTATAGATCACGGATTAAATAATTGGTTAACTTGTGTTTCTAATATTGAAACCAGCTTTATTATTGATGGAAAACATCTTAAATCGGTTAACCAATGGTACAACAAACAAATAGCGACATTGAAAGAAGGAAAACCTCAAGGATTTTGGTCAAGAACTTTAGCTCATGTCACCGAAAAACGTAATCAACAAATGAGAGATGCCGTTAATAAAGCAGCCAGAATAGTAATCAATCATTGTCTTATCCATGGTATTGGTACTATTGTTTTTGGCTGGAATCAAGGTCAGAAAAACGAGTCAAATATGGGGGCGAAAAATAATCAAAAGTTTGTACAAATTCCCACAGCTAAACTTAAGGAAAGAATTGTTCAACTTTGCGAACAATACGACATTAAGTTTGTTGAGACGGAAGAAAGTTATACCTCAAAAGCTTCTTTTTTGGACAATGATGAGCTACCTAAATATGGTGAAAAACCCGACGGGTGGCAGTCTTCAGGAAAACGAATTAAGCGCGGTTTATATCGTACTGCTGATAATTGGTTAGTCAATGCCGATTGTAACGGCGGCGCAAATATTCTAAGAAAAGTAAAGACAATGCTTAAATTAGATTTGAGCAGAGTTACTAGAGGCATCTTGACAATGCCCATCAGAATTAGATTTTGGTCTAATTCTGTGCTAGAATCTGCGTCGCTTTAGCGCGCAGAGTGTCAAGACCATCAAATTGACGGATAGCGACGATGATAAAAGCACCCTGTCCCCGCACTTCCATCTGACTGATGGGTTGTCCCAAAAAAGGAGAATCGCTTAAGATTGAGTATTCTTCAAATTGCAGGTCGATATCGGCTAATAATTCGTTAAGATTGCGCCTACCTTCATCTTCCTGTAAAAAATCAATCGCGGCCGGATGGGTGATTAAATGGGCCATTCTCTCTGCTCCAATGGTAGCAGGTAAAACCACTTGATCGGCTCCGGCTAGTTTTAATTTTTTCTCGGTGCTGGGATATTCTCCCCTGGCGATGATGTATAGTTGCGGACTGAGTTCCCTTGCGGTTAAAGTGATGAAGACATTTAAGGCATCATCGGGTAATACCGTCGCTAAAACTCGCGCTTTGTCGATACCAGCTTTCTGGAGCATCGCCTCGTGGGTTGAGTTGAGCGAAACAATACTGGGGTGAAAATAGCTCAATTCGCTGGAAAAAGCGAAACCCAACCACCCCAAAGGTTACTGTTTGTTGGGTTTCATACTTCAGCCCAACCTACAATAATTGCTTAAAAAGTCGAAATGTGTCGAAGTGTGGACACTTATCAGTGATCAGTAAACAGTAATCAGTGATCAGATGTGAGTTTTTAGCTATCGAACTACTCAATTAGTACATATAGCAGAGAGCGAGTTGGTTAGGACGATCAATCGGTAAAACCCTTGACCGATAAGAGCTTGAAAATTGAAGATGTCCTAAATGACCTATTTTTTGCTATAGCAGAAAAGCAAGCTGTGATTGAGTTATAATTTTTGGAGATGTTTACTGATTACTGTTTACTGATTACTGTTGAGACTTGACATTGGGGACAAAAATGAGAGGAGCGTCCACTTAATTTAATTCTGGCAATAGTTGCACCGCAAAGACGACAATTTTCGCCATTACGACCGTAAACCCAGGCCATCGAGCCATAATTGCCATTAACTCCCGTAACGTGGAGAAAATCGCTAAAACTGGTGCCGCCTTCAGCGATCGCTGTTTCCAATACAGAAATAATGTTTTTTGTCAATAAGTCTATTTGCTCAATTTTTAAGAGATTAGCGGCAGTTTGGGGATGGATACCACTTTTAAAAAGAACTTCATCCGCGTAGATATTACCAATTCCTGCCACCACATTTTGATCGAGGAGAAAAGTTTTAATCGGACGACGACTTTTTTGACAGTGACTATAGAGGTAATCGGGGGTAAAATTGCGATCGAAGGGTTCCATTCCCAGTTTTTTGAGACCGGTAATCACAGTTTCCGGGGTTTTATCGGCAGCAATCCACCAAATTTTCCCGAAAGTGCGGGTATCGACAAAGCGCAATTCTTGCTGATTGGCAAAAAAGAAGCGTAAGCGCGTATGAATTGGCAGGGGAGTGGTATCTTTTACCCAGAGCAGTTGTCCGGTCATACGCAGATGAACCCCGATACTGCTACCATTATCTAAATTGGCGAGGAGATATTTGCCTCGGCGCTGCCAATTGGTAATCGTAGTCTGAGCAATTCCTTGCAGAAAAGTTGCCTCACAATTAGGATAGGCTAGGGTACGCTGTAATAATACTTCCCCACCGATAATTTTTTTGCCCTGGGTAACTTGATTTAATCCGCGACGCACCGTTTCTACTTCTGGCAATTCTGGCATATAAGTGATTGAACAAAATTAAGTTCTTGGTTAGGGTAGGCAAAAGGCAAAAGATAGATAAACAGAACTTTTTATCAGGAAACGACACCAGATTAACGTCGATTCTACTTTAACTTTAACATTTCGATGGTATCAATTATTTCCCGTTCAAAACTGACTTGAGCGCGATTAGTTTTACCCCCAATATAAAAGCGATCGCCCGATTGCAAAGCCCAAATTTGGGAATGGGAAAAGTAACTCATTACCACTCCCATCATCAATAAAGCAAAACCTAAATAGACGATCGGTACTCCCGGATCTGCCTTAATTTGTAACCCTGTACTGCCCACTAATTCGACTATTTTTAGATTAACTCCATTGATAGGAATCGTCATTCCTTCTCGTACAGCAGAGGTTAAATCTCCCTTAGCATCATAGACAATTACCGTACCTTGTAAATCTCTGGTTAAAAGAGAAACTCCCTCACTAAGATCGGTTTTAGTCGGAATCCAAGTTCCCCAGATTTGTCCATTACCTTTGGTGTCTAAACTAGCCATCGGTAGCTGTAGGATCGGACTATTATTCACCTGTACTTTTACCCCAGCAATCCCCCAACTGGTTTGATAAAAAGTCACCCCTTTATGGTGCAAAGGTTGGTTAACTTGAATAGTTTTGCGATCGATCTCCTGGCCTTGATTATCGATCACCGACAAATCAGAATAAAATTGTTCTACGTCACCTTTAGGACTATAATCAATCCAAAAACGATTAACTTTAATCCCCCAATCCTTAGGGAGAGAATTTTTAGATAAGGGTCCAGCTTCAATAATATTTTTAACCTGAAAACTATCGCCACTAGCCACCATTTCTTGAGCGAAAAAACCGGTTAACGCTCCCCAGATCGCTCCTGCTAAAATAATTAACATGGCTGCATGAACGATAATCGGACCAATTTTACCAATCAGACCTTTACGAGCATAGAGACTGTTATTTTCTAGAAAAACTTTGTAGCCTTTTTTTTCTAACAAGGGGGTTAGGGATTCTAGGGAACCAGTTTCTAATTCAGCACTTAAAGCTAGTTTTTGAAATTGGCGAGATTGTTGATAAAATTGCCATTTTCTTGCTGCCTTTAAAGCAGGAAATTGTCGTCGGAAGGTGCAAGCGGTTAAACTGGAACCGAAGAGAATTAATAATGATAGATACCACCAAGTGCTATAAACATGATTTAATCCCAATAGTAATAAAACTTTCCAAGTCAGAAAGCCAAATAAAGCGGGTTTCTCAGGATAATTAGCTTGGTAAAAAGATAGGGATTGTCCCTGTTCGATTACTGTCCCAGAAATGCTAAAAATAGCGATTAAAAGTAAAAGAATAATTGCCAATCGCAGATCGGCAATAGTCTGGATAAATTTACGTCCCCATCGGAGCGGTGTATTATTTAAATTTGAGGAAGTTTCCGATATAGTCATAGGACCTCTTGTAAAGATCAAAAATTGTTGTTAGGGTTAGGAGTCAGTAGCCAGTAGTCGGTAGTCAGGAGAATTAAGAATGAATAATAATCAATTAGGCTGCATCTCACATTTGCAGAAATACCGACAACCAGCAGTTATCAGTAATTCTTAAATTATCACAGATATATCAGCAGCTGTCTGTAAGCATCCCACCGAAAAGCTAATGCGCGGGGGGTTTGGGGGCGGCGCCACGCCCCCAACGGGGGGTTTGGGGGGTAGAACCCCCCAAAAGCTTGGATTGAGTGATAAAATCGGAAGTAATGATCAATTTTAGAAGATAGTTTACCTTTAAAAATCCCAACTCAGCAGATTTACAAAGCAGTTTTTAAACCCTCAAAAATTAATTATGCAAGAGGTTCATAGTTAAAAGTTTTGCAATTCTAGCCAATTATCTATCATAACTCTCCACCATCACAGCAGACGGGATAATAAAGAAAAAACTCCAAAACCGATTAATAAAACCCCACTGACAGGATTAATCCACCCGGACCATTGACGCAGGGAAAGAAAGCTTTTCAGCGAGGCAGTAAAAGAACCGACGATAATTAGGGGTAAAACATAGCCGGCAGTGTAGGATAACAATAATCCCCCTCCTAAGCTTAAATCTCCCGTATTTGCCACCCATGCCAATAAAGTTGCCAGAACAGGCGTACTGCAAGGAGAAGCGATTAAACCAAATGTTAAACCGAGAAGATAGGACCGCAAAATCGGGGGAAAATCGCTGGTAATCCAATCGGTAGCACCAAGGGAGGGGAAGCGCAGGGGTAATAATTCCAAGAGGTTTAACCCCATGAAAATAGCGATCGCACTGACGATAATTGGTAAACCGATCCCCACCTGTCCATAGACTTTCCCTAGAGTAGCGGCAATTAGTCCCAATCCCGCTAAGGTGGTGGCTAATCCCAGGGAAAACCATGTGGACTGCCAAAAAGCCGCTAAACGACCTTTATTTTCGTAACCCCCGATATAAGCGACGGTAATCGGCAACATCGACAGCATACAGGGGGTAAGACTGGTGAGTAAACCCGCTAGAAAAATCACGGCAATACTGACAAAACTAAGGTGAGTTAGTTGGGAAGTTACTAAGCGATCGGCGTATTGTTCAAGGTGATAGAGTTGAGTCTGTAATTGGTCTAACATATTGGGGAATTTTTCAGGCTAAATTTGGCTCATTTCTAGGATATTACCATCGGGATCACTGACAAATAAGGCCTTTCTACCCGAGGCACTCATTTGAATTGTATAACCTTGACTTTCTAGATAGTTACCCATGGCTGTCACGTCATCAATAGCGAAGGCAAGATGAGGATTGCGTCCCCACTTTTCGGGATTGGGACGGTAGTTTTGGTAATTGCTATCGACAATTAAATGAATTTGATAATCTCCCACTTGATACCAAACCCCATCGTATTGCAAAGGGCGATCAATTCTAGTCAATCCTAGAACATTTTCGTAAAAGTTAATGGCTTTTTCTAGCTCCGTGACTAAAATCGCCGTGTGTAAGGATTTTGTGATGTTCATGACTAATATCTGACTCGCGGATCGAGCCAACTATAGGTTAAATCGGCAATTAAGTTAAAGATAACAATTAAAATCCCATAGATAAAGGTAATCGCCATCACTACGGGGGTATCACTGCGGGAAATAGAATCGATTAATAAAGCACCGATACCCGGCACACGAAACACTTGTTCTGTGACTAAAGCACCGGTAAAAATTGAGGGAATATCAAGAGCAATCAGGGTGACAACGGGGATTAAAGCATTGCGAACTATATGCTTAGTTAGGACAGAAAAATTAGTTAGTCCCTTCGCTAAGGCAGTTTTAACGTACTCTTGGTGAATTTCTTCGGTTACGGAAGAACGCACGAAACGCATCAACATCGCCCCTTGATATAAGCTTAATACAGCTATGGGCATAATTGACTGTTTAACCTGCTCGATTAAACTATTAAAATCGTTGATTTCTAGGGTACTGTTATAAAAAGATGGTAGCCAATTTAACTGCACACTAAAGATAATAATTAATAATAATCCAGTCACAAAGGTGGGTAAAGAAAAGCCAAGCATGGAAAAAGTAGAGATAATTTTGTCTAACCAAGAATAGCGCTTGACTGCTGAAATTATGCCCAAAGGAAAAGCGATTAAAACCCCGAACATATAGGCACTACCGACAATCCAGAGAGTTGTGGGTAAACGCTGCCAAATTAGGGTAAAAACCGGGCTGCGACTGGTGAAAGAATAGCCCATATCTCCTTGAAGAAATGCTAACAACCACTTGACATAACGCACGGGAAGAGGTTGATCTAATCCGAGACTTTTGCGAATATTTTCTCGCACCGCTTCCGTAATAGCGGGATTAGCGGCAAATTCCCCCATCGGCTCCCCCGGTGCTAGGGCCAAAATGCCAAAAACCACCATACTAATGGCTAAAAGAGTGGGAATCGAAAATAATAATCTTCTCAGAAAATATTTCAGCATTTATTTACTACGCTTCCAGTCCTTGATGTTCCAAGTATTTCTATCCCAGGGAGTTAATTCAAACCCCGACAAACTATTGCTAATTGCCACCACATCGGCACGATGAACTAGGGGAATAATCACAAAATCATTAATTAACATATCATTCATTTTAATCGCTATTTCTCGCCGTTTTTCTGGGTTTAATTCTTGACTAAAAGCTTGCCATAATTTATCGTATTCAGGATTACAATAACGAGCATAATTATCCCCGGCCCAACCATCAGCTTTTTGGGGAATTTCGCTACAAGTAAAGGTTTTAAAATAGGCTTTCGGATCGGGACTATTATTACCTGTAGTGTACATTTGTAGGTCAGCATAAAACTTTTCTACCGTGTCATCGTTAGCAGGATCGCTAGAAAAGAAAATACTGGCATCAACAGTTTTTAATTCTACTCCTACCCCGATCGCTTGTAAACTTTGTTTGATAATTTCTTGGGTTTTCTGACGGAGAGGATTGACAGTGGTTTGAAAAACTAATTTCATTTCTACCCCATTTTTATCCCTAGTGCCATCACCATTACTATCTTTCCATCCCGCATCATCTAGTAATTTCTTAGCATTTTCTAGATTAAATTCATAGCGAGTATTGGGAGAATTATATTCCGATGGCATCACAATAAAATTAGGAGTTGTTTTCCCAGTAATACCATAAAGTTGCGTGGCAATAGTATCTCTATCAACAGCTAAAGATAAAGCTTCTCTTACTTTCACATCACTCAAAAAAGGATGGGGAAACTTAATACTAGACCTCTCACCTTCAGGAGTAACTTGATTAGGATCACTCAAATTAAATAAAATTCGTTCAATCAAAGAACCGAAACTAGATATCAACTGTCCTTGACCCGCTTTTTCTAAATCACTTAAAACCTTGGCCTCTACTTGCAAATTATAGGCATAATCCGCCTCCTGTGTCTGTAAAACCGCTCGTGCCGCAGAAGTGGCATCACCTCCTCCTTTTAATTCTATTCTTTGAAAACCTAATTTATCCGCTTCTCGAAAGAAAGAATTTGGTTCATAAACTGCCGTGTCTCCCGGTTTAAATTCTACCACTTTATAGGGTCCAGTTCCCACCGGTAATAAATTGGCAGGGGCTTGGCGTGCCGTTTCATTGCTATACTTTTCATAGAGATGAGCGGGTAAAATCATCCCTTCTGTTCCCACAAAAACTAATGACCAAGCGGGATTAACTTGCTTAAAAGTTATTTTAACTGTATGGGGATCGATCGCTTCCACAGTTTTAACTATTTCATAATTGCCAGCGCTAGTAGAACCAGTTTTCGGATTGGTAATAAAATTATAGGTAGCGATGACATCTTTGGCAGTAAAAGGAGTACCATCTGACCATTTAATATCTTTTTTTAGCTTCCATGTCACCGATTTACCATCCTGGGCAACTCCCCCATTTTCAATAGTAGGAATTTCTGCCGCTAGAAAAGGAACTAATTCCCCTTTTTCATTAAAACTAGCCAAAGGTTCTAAGGTAATGCGACTCGCTTCTGAGTCTTTAAATCCCGTGGAGAGATGGGGATTTAAAATCGTCGGTGCTTGCCAATATAAAAGTTTTAAAGTTTCTGTGTTACTATTGGTCGTTGCTGGAGGATTATTAGCTGTTTGTTGATGACAAGCACTAAAAAGCAGCGTACAACTAAGGGATAAAATTAACAGGGGCAAGAAAAGCGATCGCTTAAACATTTTTAATGACAATCAATAGTTCAACAGGGTGACTTAGGTGATTCCCTACCCCACCAATAACAAGTTATCAGACATTGAGTCTTGATCTCGATCGATTAATTGATTATTTGCCTTTATCTATCTATGGTCAATTTAAATCGATCGTGCTATAATAGCGATCCTGTACTAGACAATAAAATTCTAGGCACGGCGACGAAAATGCTTATGACCTTAGCAATTCTGGCTGAACCTGCTCCTCTGCAAGCTAATGAAGACGGCGTAATTCTCGTGGGAAAAACTCGTGTCACATTGGATACTGTAGTGTCTGTATTTCCTCAGGGTGCGACAGCAGAGGAAATCGTTAATCGTTACCCATCACTAAATCTAGCTGACGTTTACCCCATGATCGCTTTTTACCTCAAGCACCAATCGGAAGTAGAATCCTACTTGCAACAGCGACAACAGCAAGCACAGAAGATTCGGGTAATCAATCAAGCGAGATTTGACCCCCAGGGATTGCGAGATCGCCTTCTTGCGCGTAAAGCAGCGCAGCAATCATGATTAAGCTTCTGGTTGATGAGAACTTTGAGAATACTTAACTGGTGCGTTACGGCGGATTACTAATTTTGGTTTTTCATGCCAAGGTTATCACCGCCTAACGCACCCTACAAAATTGCTACCCCTACTAATTTTGGTTTTTCATGCCAAGGTTATCACCGCCTAACGCACCCTACAAAATTGCTACCCCCACACCCTACACCCCACACCCCACACCCTGTCCCCACGAAAAACTTTTTGCCGCAAACCCTAGTTAAATCCCGTCAAATTCCCCCAAAACTTTCACTTCTGGTTCTAACCAGAGGGACCAGCGATCGAACACTTGTTCCTGCACATGACGAATTAAACGCAGAATATCCGAGGCTTTTGCTGAACCAATATTCAGGATAAAATTAGCGTGTAATTCTGATACTTGCGCCCCACCAATTTGATAACCTTTTAATCCCATTTCCTCAATTAAAGCCCCAGCATATTGCGGTTTAGGATTGCGGAAAACACTACCACAACTAGGACGATCATAGGGTTGGGTACTTTTGCGATGGAGTAAATTATGGGTAGTAATTGCCATTATTTCCTCGCAATTATCGGTAGCTTCTAACTGAAATGTGGCTTCGATCACTAAACGGTGATCCCCTTGCAGAGAAGAACTGCGATAACTATAATTTAAATCTTCTTTGCTTAAAGTTTCTAACTGACCATCGGGATTTAATACCAGAGCCTGTACTAATCGCTCCGCCACACAGGAGGTATGCGCTCCCGCATTCATCACCACAGCACCCCCCACCGTACCCGGGATACCCACCGCCCATTCTAAGCCCTTCCAGCCCCGTTTTGCCGCTCTCCAAGCTATTTTTGGCAGGGGTTCCCCCGCCGCTGCTGTAATCGTAGCAGTTTCGGCATCAAAACAACTCGATCGCAGATGGCGAGTATTGAGGACAAGTCCGGGTAAACCTTGATCGCTGATTAGTAAATTTGAACCAGCCCCCAAAACAGTCAAGGGTAAATCTTGCGATCGCCACCAAGCGAACACTTCTCTTAATTCCTCTAGATTAACTGGTTCGGCATACCATTGCGCTCTTCCCCCCACCCGGTAGGAAGTGAAATCAGCTAGAGAAACAGAGGATTTAATCATAGGGTTTTAGGGGTTGGAAGTTATAAATTATAAATTATGAATTATAAATTGGGGATATGAGGAGCAGAACGTAGGTTGGGTTGAAGCATGAAACCCAACGATCATCTTATACTAAATCTGGTTATTAAAGACTGATTATTCATTCCCTTTTTTGCATGAGTGCATGAGTAGAAAACGGGTTTCTCCGAGAAACCCGTTTTCTGTGCGTTACTCAACGGATTTAGTATTACGCTGCCGCTAACCCATCCTACAAATAATTGTGCCTCCCTACTTATTTAATACTGCTCACTTAAAAACTCAAATCTGATCACTGATAACTGATAACTGATAACTGAATCTACACTCTAACCGCTAATTGTTCGCAGTAAAGAGAGAGCATTTCGGGGATAACTTGATTGAGATTGCCAGCGCCGAGGAACAAAGCTAGATCGCCGGGTTGGAGAATTTCTAGCAGGAATTGACCTAAAGAACTCAATTCGGGGTGATAGTAGGCGTTTTTATGGTGTTTTTTCACCTGTTCAGCCACTTGCTGCCCAGTGACGTGATTGATATTCACTTCCCCGGCACTATAAATATCCGTTAAGACTACCACATCGGCGGAACTGAAAGCGGAGCCAAATTCCTCTAAAAAGGTAGTGGTGCGACTGTAGCGATGGGGTTGGAAAATAGCGATCGAACGTTGGTACTGTTTGCCTTCTACCTTTAATTTTGCCGCTGCTAACGTGGCTAACAATTCGCTAGGATGGTGGGCATAATCATCGATAAAAGTAATACCGTTTGCTTCTCCCTTGTGTTCAAAACGGCGTTTTGCTCCGGCAAAAGTAGCGATCGCATCGGCAATAACGGCAAATTCTAAACCGAGATAACGTCCGATAGCCACCACTGCCAAAGCATTACTAATATTATGTTGCCCCGGGATTTTCACTTCCATTTGTCCCAGATAACTGCCTTTTTCCCAGACGGAAGCTTTCATCATTCCCTGTTCATAGATAATCTCGCTGACGGTGTAATCGGCACCTTTTTCGGGATCGAGACTATAACTAATTGTCGGACGGAAATGCTCGGCGATCGTGTCACAATCTAAACAAGCGACTAAAATCTGGCACTGATTGGCAAATTCATGGAAAGTATCGATAACTTCGCTTAAATTATGGTAATGATCCGGGTGATCTAGCTCAATATTAGTGATTACGCCGATTTTCGGGGCGTGTTTGGTTAGGGAACCATCGGACTCATCGGCCTCTGCCACTAAAAAACGACCTTGACCAAGACGAGCGTTACCTTCCCAAGCGTCCACCTCACCACCGACAATGATCGTGGGGTCTAATCCTGCTTCTAACAAAACGTAACCGATTAAGCTGCTAGTGGTGGTTTTTCCGTGGGTTCCAGCGACGGCAATACTGTCGTAATCAGCGATTAAAGCCGCTAAAACGTCGCTACGGTGAAAAATTGGGTATCCTAAGTCTCTGGCCGCTTGATATTCCTTGTTATGGTCATTAATCGCCGTGGAGCAGATTACTTGCGGAACTGTTTGGCTGATGTTTTGAGGGCCGGGAGAATGAAATAAAGCTAAATTATTTGCCTCTTGACGGTGGAAAATCTGCGCTCCCGCTCCCTGTAGCCGTTGGGTGATATGAGTAGGACGTAAATCGGAGCCAGATACAGGTAAATTGCGCTTGGCTAAGATATAAGCGAGGGCTGACATCCCAATGCCGCCAATACCGATAAAATGGAAAGGTTGGCCGTTAAAATTAACTTTTTTCACTGTTTTCACTCCTCAGACCCGCAATTATATAAGTTTTAAACTCGATCGGTAGTAAAGTCAACCTCATGATAGGGGCATTTGAGCAGAATTCCCAAGTGTTGCCCAGTCACCTGGCAAAATCCTTGACGCAGAATTAAAATTTTTTCTCCCAATTCCCTTTTTTTGGGGTGTGGGGTGTGGGGTGTGGGGTGTGGGGTGTGGATGTGGGTGTGGGGTGTGACCCCCCCAACCCCCCCGACATCGGGGGGGCAGGGGGGGTGTGGGGTGTAGGGTGTAGGGTGTGGGGAGAATAAATAAAAATAATCTCGGAGTCTCCCGTCTCGGAGTCTCCCGTCTCGGAGTCTCCCGTCTCGGAGTCTCCTGAATGGTGAGCTAATAAATTATTTTCGATCGGGATCGTAAAGTTCAACCTTTAAGGTATGATTGGGAACATTAATTATTTTTTTATGTATTGCACTAGAACGTAGAGGGCAAGCAGCAGTGATTAGAGTAGCGATCAATGGTTTCGGACGGATTGGACGTAATTTCCTAAGATGTTGGTTAGGACGGACTAATAGTGGCTTGGAGGTAGTGGGGATCAATGATACATCCGATCCCCGGAGTAACGCTCACCTGCTCAAATATGACTCGATGTTAGGCAAACTTAACGCTAATATCGATGCCGATGATAATTCTTTAATTGTTAACGGTAAAACCATTAAATGTTATTCCGATCGCAATCCCCTCAATCTGCCCTGGGCAGAATGGGGTGTAGATTTAGTGATCGAAGCTACCGGTGTTTTCGTTGATGAAGAGGGCGCTTCTAAGCATATTGTCGCAGGAGCTAAAAAAGTCCTCATTACCGCACCGGGTAAAGGTTCGGGTGTGGGAACCTATGTCGTTGGTGTCAACGCTCACGAATACGAACACGATAAATACAACGTCATCAGCAATGCCAGTTGTACCACCAACTGTCTGGCTCCTGTCGTCAAAGTGATTCACGAAAACTTCGGCATCATCAAAGGGACGATGACCACCACCCACAGTTACACTGGTGATCAACGCATTCTGGATGCTAGTCACCGGGATCTGCGTCGCGCTCGCGCCGCCGCCGTTAACATCGTTCCCACCTCCACCGGTGCCGCCAAGGCTGTAGCCTTAGTTATCCCCGCAATGAAAGGGAAACTTAACGGTATCGCCCTGCGTGTACCCACTCCTAACGTTTCTGTGGTGGATTTAGTGGCGCAAGTGGAAAAAAGCACGATCGCGGAACAGGTAAACGAAGTCCTCAAAGAAGCTTCGGAAAATTCTTTGAAAGGAATTCTCGAATATAATGATTTACCTCTCGTTTCCTCTGATTATCGCGGTGTTGATGCCTCATCGATCATTGATGCTAGTCTCACCATGGTGATGGGTGGCGATATGGTGAAAGTTATCGCTTGGTACGATAACGAATGGGGTTACTCCCAACGGGTGGTTGATCTCGCTGAAGTCGTTGCCAGCAAGTGGAAAGGCTAAATCAGTGATCAGTAAACAGTAATCAGTGAACAGTGGGCGTTAATTAGGAGTCAGGAGTGGTTAGTGGCTAGTGATAACTGATAACTGATAACTGACTAACTGATAAGTGATAAATTCTCACTAAAAAAGCGCCGATAGATTCCCTCTGTCACCAATTGAGCGGTGATTAGGTTAGCTAGGGCAATCATAAACAGGATCAGTATCTGGTAGGAAGCGGCGTTTAAAGGTTCACTTCCTGCCAATACCTGTCCGGTGAACATTCCGGGTAAACTGACTAAACCCACCACCATCATCTGATTGAGGGTGGGTATTAAACTAGCTCGAATCGCTTCTTTTTGGTAAGATGCGATCGCTTGTTGAGGAGTTGCCCCCAAACAAAGATGGGTTTCGATTTCCAAACGGTGACTTTTAATCGTACTGCTTAATCTTTCCCCGGCTAAAGAGGCACTATTCATCGCTTGCCCTAACACCATCCCTGTCAAGGGAATCAAGTATTGGGGTGAGTACCATTGTTCTGGTTGAATAATTAAAGCGATCGCATAACCTAAAGTTAGACAGCTACTAATCAATAAAGAGCCGAAAACTAGGGGTAATAAGCCTTTATCTCGGCTATCGATGCGATTTTTAGCAACAATAGTCGCTATAGTCATCATTACTGCCAAAATCCCCAGCACTGCTAGAGGATTATCCAGGGAAAAAATAACGGCGATAACATAGCCTACCACTAATAATTGCAGGATCGATCGACCGGTCGCCAATAATAATTGTCCCTCTAGGGCTAAATTTGACCAACGGGAGAGGATTAAACAAATACCCATCATCCCCAAAGCCCAACCCAAATCCACCAGATTTAGTTCTACTAATCCATCCATAAAAATAAAAGAAACAAATTACAAAGATACTTCATCTATAGATAGCAAGTTTATAATTATTTTTGACTAATTATTCCTTTTTTTCCCGAACAAATCCCGATTAGTCTCTAATTTGAGTGAAAGCGCGTGAGTACAATTCCCCCCGTCGATTTATCCCGTCAATACCAAGTCATCAGCGAAGAAGCTAACCATGCCGTTTTAGAAATTCTCCGTTCTGGGCGCTATATTGGCGGTGAAGCTGTGAGCGAATTAGAACGACAATTTGCCCTCTATCACGGTGTTAGCGATTGTGTTGCCTGTAATTCGGGAACCGATGCCCTTTATCTGGCACTGCGCTCCCTCGGTATTCAAGCGGGGGATGAAGTAATTACTTCCACTTTTTCTTTTATTGCCACCGCTGAAGCGATTAATTTAGTCGGGGCAGTGCCGGTTTTTGTCGATATCGATATTAATACTTTCAACCTCGATGTGGCACTGTTGGAAAAAGCGCTTACTCCCCAAACTAAAGCGATTATCCCAGTACACCTTTTTGGGCAATCTGTCAATATGTCTGAGGTGGTAAATTTCGCTCGTTACCATAATTTATCAGTGATTGAGGATTGCGCTCAGGCAACGGGAGCAGAATGGCATGGGCAGAAAGTGGGGAGTATCGGCGATATTGGCTGTTTTAGCTTCTTTCCTACCAAAAATTTAGGCGGTTGTGGCGATGGTGGCGCAATTACCACCAATAACCCCGAGTTAGCGGCACAAATTCGCATGATTAAAGAACACGGCAGCAAGGTGCGTTATCTCCACGAGGTAATCGGTGTCAATAGCCGCTTAGATGCCATTCAAGCGGTTATTTTGCAAATTAAGCTAAAATATCTCGATTTTTGGAATAATCAACGGATCGAGATTGCCCAACGTTATCGGGAATTACTGCAACCTTTGCCTAATATCACTTTACCTACCGCTTTAGCCGGAGGTAAGCACGTTTGGAATCAGTACACAATCCTAACGGAAAATCGTGACCAAATTCGGGCAGCTTTGCAGGAAAAAGATGTCCTATCCATGGTTTATTATCCGATTCCCCTACATTTACAGCCGGTTTATCAGTATTTAGGCTATAAAAAAGGTGATTTACCCATGGCTGAATTGGCCAGTGAAAAAGTGTTATCTTTGCCTATGTTTCCCGATTTAAGCTGCGAGGAACAACAACAGGTAGCCTACGCGCTGAAAGATTGTTTGCATAGTTCCTAAGTTATCAGTGGGAATTAGGAATTAGGAATTATGAATTATCAAGTGGGAAGAATAAATAAAAATAATCTCCTGACTCCTAACTCCTGTCTCCTGACTCCTAACTCCTGTCTCCTGAATACTGACAGCTTACTGCTATACTTAAGCGATTAAATCGATTAACTTTTGTTTTAAAGTTTCCAATCCGAGGCGACGAATAGCCGAGATAAAAACAGCTTGGGGATATTTTTCCTTAGCTATTTCTAAATCCTCGCTTTTTACCTGATCCAACTTATTAAACACCATTAACACCGGACCGGTTTGAATCGGCATCTGCGAGAGGATTTTTAACACCGAGGCAATCTGACTTTCCCAAGCTGGATGGGAGAGATCCACCAGATGGAGTAATGCTTCTGCTTCCGTTACTTCCTCTAAAGTTGCCCGAAAAGCATCCACCAGTGAGGGGGGTAATTCGTGGATAAAACCCACCGTATCGGTTAGTAAAAGGGTGTGAGAGACTTGGGTGAGGGGATCGGTAATAGTTAAGCGTCGGGTGGTGGGATCGAGGGTAGCAAACAGTTGATCGGCGGTATAAACTTCGGCAGCGGTGAGCGCATTAATTAAAGTAGATTTTCCCGCATTGGTGTAACCGACGATCGCCACACTGGCTACATCTTGTTTTTGCCGTTGTTTGCGTAAACGGGAACGATGAGCTTGCAGTTGATCCACCTCATCCTGGAGACGGGATAAACGACGTTGAATAGTTCGGCGTTCTGTTTCTAATTTTGTCTCCCCCGGTCCGCGAGTGCCAATTCCTCCCCCTAATCTCGACATGGCTAATCCGCGCCCGGTGAGACGGGGTAAAGTGTATTCTAATTGCGCTAATTCGACCTGTAGTTTACCCGCTTGGGATTGGGCCCGTTGGGCGAAAATATCTAGGATCACCTCGGTGCGATCGACCACTCTCACCCCGATTTGGTTCTCTAGATTGCGAATTTGGGCGGGAGAAAGGTCGCGATTGAATACAACTAAGTTAGCTCCCGAAGTTTGCACCTGTAGGGCGATTTCTGCCACTTTTCCCGAACCGATCACTGTTTGAGGATGGGGATGATCCCGTTTTTGTCGGGTGACTTGCAAAACTTTACCCCCGGCGGTATCAACTAAACGTTCTAATTCGCTTAAACCGTCCTCGAACTGGCGATCGCTCATACCATCGGTGATTAAACCAACCAATAGCACCCGATCTTCGGCTGTATCAACGGTTATAGCGGTAAATTCTCGCTGAAACTCCGCCTCTAGTCCTTCCACTAACTCTAAAAAGTCCTGTTTGCTTAAATCCTCTAGATTTAAGGGCGGGGAGACAGACCAGTATATATTACTATTGACATTTGTTTGACTTTGTGGTATGAGATGCGCCAGATAGACTTGCTCCACATAACCGGTCGCCCCACCACCGCGACGGATCATGCCTGTACCGGTTAGGGTTAAGATCACCAGTGCGTCTAATCTTTGCAGAGCCATGGCGGTTAAACTGGATTCTTTTGGCGGTTCCTGCTTGAGTTCCGTGGCGATGCAACGAATTCCGCAAAGACGTTCGGAACCGTAGCGGGGTAGTTCCAAGAGAGAAAATTGGGTTTGTCGGGGGGTTCCCACTCCCACACGAATTACCTGGCCGCGACGGTTGATATAGGTGCAGAGGGGTTGATGGATATCGGTACTGATGGCAGCCAGTCTTTGGGCGAATTCTGGGGTGGTGAGAGTATCAATAGGCAAGCGTTCATGGTACAGCCTTTGTAGCTGTTTCATCTGACTAGCTTTTAGTCCTTGGGTATTGCCGAAGATGGTATCGATAGGCTTTCCTCACAATTGGGGTTTTATGTATTATTGTAGCGATTTTGACCATCGCTGCCCTTTTATTTGTCCTCTAGAAGCCAGCCCTAATTAGGGTAAAATTGGGCAGTATCAATGGTTATTTTGCATATTATGCTCGCTTCTACTCAGGAACTCCTCGAAACCGCTCGCAAAAATATCTATGCGATCGGAGCTTTTAATGTTTATAACCTAGAAGGAGTCAAAGCGGTGATTAGTGCCGCCGAGGATTGCCGTAGTCCTGCTATGTTGCAAATTCACCCCAGCGCTTTGCGTTATGGCAGTTCTACCCTCGTCGCTCTCTGTTTAGAGGCCGCTCGCTCGGCCAAGGTTCCTATCTCGGTTCATCTTGACCATAGCACTAAAGCCAGCGATATCTACGAGGCTCTAGAAGCGGGGATGACCTCAATTATGGCCGATGGCTCTCATCTTCCCTACCAAGATAATCTCGCTTTTACCAAAGAAATGACCCGTTTAGCTCACGAATACGGGGCCGTGGTGGAGGCAGAAATCGGCCGAATTAGCGGCACTGAGGACGGGCTAACTATTGCCGAAAAAGAGGCTAAAATGACAGATCCAGAGCAAGCAGTGCAATTTGTGCAGGCGACGGGAGTGGATTCTCTGGCCGTAACTATCGGTAATGTCCATGGCGAGTACAAAAGTCCGCCCCGTCTCGATTTCGATCGCCTGGCCCGGATTCGACAACTTCTGTCTATTCCCCTAGTTTTACACGGTGCTTCCGGTTTACCCCCAGAAATGATCGGGCGATCGATCCAGTTAGGAGTTTGCAAATTTAATGTTAATACGGAAGTGCGTCAAGCCTATATGCAGTCCCTTAAACAGGAAATTTGTGGGCCAGAGGATAAGGATTTATTAGAGATCGCAGGAGAGGCAATTTCTGCGATGAAATCGGTAATTATCGACAAATTAACCCTTTTTGGTGCTGTCAATAAGGCCCACCTCCACGAAACTCCCTATGCTCAAATGTTAGCGGGATTATCAGTTATCAGTAAACAGTAATCAGTTATCAGTAGATATCTGCAATTCACTGAAAAAATACGGGTTAATCAACCAGAAAGACTTTTAGTCTTGAGATAATATTAGCGGTCGGTCTAGTAAGCAACAACCTCATATTTGATAACTGGTAACTGATCACTGATCACTGAGATAAAATGCCGATGAAAAAATTAATTCTAGCCACCAGTAACCCGGGTAAATTAGCAGAGATAGGGGAATACTTAACTGATATCGACCTAGAATTGCAGTTAAAACCCGATTATTTAGAAATAGAGGAAACAGGGGCGACTTTTGCTGAAAATGCCTATTTAAAAGCTGCTCAAATTGCCCTAACATTGGGAGAATGGTCGATCGCTGATGATTCGGGATTGGAAGTAACTGGGTTAGGAAATGCCCCGGGGATTTACTCGGCCCGCTACGGTGAAAATGATCGAGAAAGAATCGATCGCCTCGTCAGAGAATTAGGGGATAATCAGGATCGTTCGGCCCGTTTTGTCTGTGTAATTGCGATCGCCCGTCCCGATGGTGAGATTGCCTTGAGTGCCACAGGAATCTGCACGGGAGAAATTCTCACCAGTCCTAGGGGTAAAGGTGGTTTTGGTTACGATCCGATTTTTTATGTCCCTGAATACGCTTTAACCTTTGCGGAAATGTCTCCCGAATTAAAAAGAAAAATCAGCCACCGAGGACGAGCTTTTGAGCAATTGCTGCCCCATCTCAAGACTCTCGCGGGTACAAATTCATTAAGGCTCTGACTTGTTCAGCATGATAAGAGCTTCTTGTCAAGGGACTCGCAACAATTTGTAAAAATCCCAGAGACTCCCCGTATTCGCGCCAAGCTTTGAACTGTTCAGGGGTGACAAATTCCTGCACCCCGAGATGTTTTGGCGATGGTTGCAGATACTGCCCGATGGTGAGAATATCACAATCGACGGCCCGTAAATCGCCCATTACTTGGCGCACTTCCTCGTCGGTTTCCCCCAATCCCACCATAATGCCCGATTTTGTGTAGGTAGCGGGAACAATAGCGCGAGCGCGCTGCAATAATTCTAGAGAACGCTGGTAATCACCCTGGGGACGCACGCGACGATAGAGACGGGGAACAGTTTCGGTATTGTGGTTTAAAACTTCAGGTTTAGCAGCAAGAATTAAAGCTAAAGCCTGCCAATTACCACAAAGATCGGGAATCAGCACTTCGATAGTAGTTTTTGGGGAAATGCGGCGAATTTCCTCGATACAACGGACAAATTGACTAGCACCCCCATCAGCCAAATCATCGCGATTGACAGAAGTGATCACTACATGATTAAGATCAAGACGTTGCACGGCTGCCGCTAGTCGCAGGGGTTCTGTGGAGTCTAAAGGTTGCGGTTTTTTCTCAAAATCTATATCACAGTAAGGACAGGCGCGAGTGCAAGCAGGACCCATAATTAAAAAGGTAGCCGTCCCCGCGTGGAAACATTCGCCGATATTGGGACAGGAAGCCTCCTCACAAACGGTATTTAAGCCTAAATCGCGTAAAACCTCCTTAACACTGCCAACTCGCTGCCATTGCGGTGCTTTTACCCGTAACCACTCTGGTTTGACCGTCACGCCTGAACTACTCCGATAATTTTTGCCTATATCTGTAATATCCTAGCAAGTCTCGACCCAATCAAGGCCGAATATGCTATGATGATTTAGCTGAAAATTTTCGGGATGTAGCGCAGCTTGGTAGCGCACTTCGTTCGGGACGAAGGGGCCGCAGGTTCGAATCCTGTCATCCCGATTAAAGACAATCAAGGGGAGAGGCAAAATCGGCTCTCTTGAGTTTGCTGGGTAAAATGTATTCTAAGATATAGTCATCTGGCGAGGGAGTGGAACGAACCCGACCGACACAGAGGACACAAAGATCGATCGCTCCTATATGGGTTAAACTTATCACACAAAGAATAAGAGAGTCCAAAATCTATCTTCTATTTAATTAGAACTACTTATTTACCTCAAACAATGAAATACGAATGGGATCAGGACAAGAGCGATGCTAACTTAGAGAAGCACGGACTGAGTTTTGAGGATGCACCGCTGGTTTTTGAGGGTAAATGTGTTACTTTCGAGGATAATCGTTTTGTTTATAGTGAGATAAGATATATTACCCTTGGCCAATTAAAAGGTCGAGTTGTCTTAATCGTCCATACTCCTCGGTCTAATAAAATTCGTATAATCTCAATGAGAAAGGCAAACAATCGTGAGCAAAAAATCTATCAAAAGCGACTTGAAGAGAATTGATACGATGACGGATGAGAATATCGATTATTCTGATATTCCGCCGTTAGGTGATGAATTTTTTACTCAAAAAACAGTATCTTTTTCGCCATCAAAGCAGCAATTAACCATTCAACTAGATCAAGATATCTTAGAATGGTTAAAAGCTCAAGGAAAAGGATATGAAAGCCAAATTAACCACATCTTGCGGGAAGTGATGGAACGCCAGCACCAGTGAAAAACATCGAAAAAAACTGTCAGATACCCCCCCACGCCGGCTCTCTTGGGTTTGCTGGGTAAAATGTATTCTAAGATATAGTCCTGCTGGCGAGGGGGTGGAACTAACCACGAAGACAGGAAGAAACTGTCTTTTGCATGAATGCCTTTTGCCTCTCCTAACCAAGAAATTAATTTTGCACGACTAACCACTTATTTACCTCCTCTAAGCCAATGTCTAGATTATTAATCAGCCAATATCAGGCGGAAGTTGAAAAGATTGTTCAATATGGCGGCAGTCGCAAGGAAACTTCGATTAGAGTCGCTTTTCAGAATTTGTTGAATGACTATTGCAAGGCGCGGGATTTTTTGTTAATTCCTGAGTTGGATTATCGCACCAAGTCGGGTAAAGTTGTCTATCCTGATGGGACGGTAAAGGATGCTTTACGGTTAGATTGGGGATATTGGGAAAGTAAGGATCAATACGATAATTTAGACGAAGAAATTGAGAAGAAGTTGGCGAAAGGCTATCCTAATGACAATATTTTATTTGAAGATTCCCAGACGGCGGTTTTAATTCAAGGAGGAGAGGAAAGACTGCGCGTCTCGATGCGCGATGATGAGGCTTTGGATGGGATTATTAATGCTTTTATTAATTATGTCCGTCCGGAAGTTGAGGATTTTCGAGAGGCGATTGCTAGTTTTAAGGAAGATTTACCAACAATTTTAGAAGCGTTGCGGGGTTTAATTGCGTTGCAGTCGGAGACGAATCGGAATTTTGTGACAATGCGGGACAATTTTTTAGAGATTTGTCGTAAGTCAATCAATCCAGAAATTAGCCTAGAAGATGTGCGAGAGATGATTATTCAGCATATTCTGACAGAGGATATTTTTATCAATATTTTTAATGAGTCTCAGTTTCACCGGGAAAATAATATCGCTAGGGAATTACAGGGAGTGATTGAAACTTTTTTTACCGGTAATACCAAGCGCAATACTTTAGGGACAATTGAACGTTATTATGCGGTAATTCGGCGGACGGCGGCGAATATTTATAACCACCACGAGAAGCAGAAGTTTCTCAAGGCGATTTATGAGAATTTTTATAAAGCGTACAATCCGAAAGCGGCGGACCGCTTGGGAATTGTCTATACACCCAATGAAATTGTCCGTTTTATGATTGAAAGTGTCGATTATTTAGTCCACAAGCATTTTGGTAAGTTGTTGGCGGATCCAGGAGTAGAAATTTTAGATCCGGCGACGGGGACAGGAACTTTTGTAACGGAGTTGATTGAGTATTTACCGAAGGATAAGTTACGGTACAAGTATAAGCATGAGATGCACTGTAATGAGGTGGCAATTCTGCCTTATTATATTGCTAATTTGAATATTGAGTTCACCTACAAGCAGAAGATGGGTGAGTATGAAGAGTTTGAGCATATCTGTTTTGTCGATACCCTGGACCATGCTGCTTTTCATCTCAAACAGATGGATTTGTTTGCCATGTCGGTGGAGAATACCCAACGCATTCAAAATCAAAATGACCGCAATATTTCTGTAATTATTGGTAATCCTCCTTATAATGCTAATCAGCAAAATGAGAATGATAATAATAAAAATCGCAAGTATCCAGCGATAGATAAGCGTATTAAGGATACCTATATTGAAGAAAGTACAGCGCAGAAGACAAAGCTATATGATATGTATTCTCGCTTCTTTCGTTGGGCTACTGATAGGTTAGGTGAAAATGGTATAATAGCTTTTATTACTAACTCTTCTTTTATCGATGCGAGGGAGCATCTCATTTATGCAAGTGAGTAATTATACTTGTCCCTCAAACTGGTTTCTAGCAAGGCTTTCAAAAGAGCTTGACATAAAACCTGATTTAGGGGTTACAAAGGTGAGATGCAAGTAGTAGAGAATGAGTTTAGTGAAATTTATATCATTGATTTAGGTGGTAATGTCAGGAAAAATCCTAAACTTTCAGGGATAACTCATAATGTTTTCGGTATTCAGACGGGGGTGGCGATTAGTTTGATAGTGAAGCGAGAAAGTAATAATCTTCCTTGTCAAATTTTATATACTCGTCGTCCTGAATTGGATACAGCAGCCCAAAAATTAGAGTTTTTGTCATCGACAAAACTTAATCAGCTTGATTTCGAGCATATCATCCCAGATAAAAAGCATAACTGGATTGAACAATCAGATAATGATTTTAATGACTTGATAGCTGTAGTTGACAAAAACACTAAACTGCTCAAAAATCAAACTGACATTCAAGCATTATTTGAATTTTTCTCTCTAGGTGTTTCTACTAATAGAGATGAATGGGTCTTTGAAGACGATGAGAAATTATTGTCCAAAAAGATGCAATATTTTATTTCTATCTACAATGAATCGATTGATTGTAATCACATAAATTATTCGATAAAATGGAGTTCTTCTTTAGTATCCAAATTTAAGAACAAAGAAAAATCAGAGTATTTCCCAAGATTCGTAATTTCTCTTATTTATAGACCCTATATTACCAAGTATTACTATTCTGATAAATTTTTTTCAGATCGACTTACCTCAAATCATTATCAACTATTTGGCAATGAATTAATTAATTCAAATCAAGTCATAATGTTTTCAGGAGTTGGCTCTTCAAAACCAAATTCCGTGTTAGTAACTAACAAGATATTTTGTTTAGATACACTTGAAAAAACTCAATGTGTCCCCCTCTACCGCTACGACAAAGAAGGAAACCGCATCGATAATATCACTGATTGGGGATTGCAACAATTCCAAAACCATTACAACGACAAAAACCTCACCAAACTCGATATCTTCCACTACACTTATGCAGTCCTTCACCACCCAGAATATCGCAGTAAATACGAATTAAACCTGAAGCGAGAATTTCCCCGACTTCCCTTCTATGATAACTTTTATCAATGGGTAGAATGGGGAAGCAAACTAATGGAATTACATATCAACTATGAAACCGTCGCACCCTACCCACTAACCCGCATTGATACTAACACTAACCTCAAACCGAAACCTAAACTAAAAGCTGACCGAGAAAAAAATTCTATCAACCTCGACGATATCACTTTCCTACAAGATATTCCCAAAATTGCCTGGGAATATAAACTCGGTAATCGTTCAGCCTTAGAATGGATTTTAGATCAATATAAGGAAAAGAAACCCAAAGATCAAACCATCGCCGAAAGATTCAATACCTACCGCTTCGCCGATTATAAAGAAACAGTAATTGACTTATTACAACGAGTTTGTACTGTCAGCGTCGAAACCATGAAAATAATAGAAGCGATGAGACATTAAAAAGATTGCGGCTTTTCGGCTCTCTTATTCGCCGACCTTCCCTCCCATTCAGAACCGTACATGAGACTTTCACCTTTTATGGCTCCTAAGTACCTAAGCCAAATTAATTACACATATCTAACCACCTCTTGCATGAGTGCATGAGTGCCTTTCTTCACTAGGAAATTAATTTTGCACGACTACTTAGTTCGCTTTTCCGCATCTTGATACCCCAAACAAAAAAGCGATCGAATGACTGATCACAAACATCTAACAACTAACCGCTAATAATCCCATCTTGGCCCCTTCCCCCCCCCAGTGCGCCATCCTTTACCGTTGCGAGTGTCGAGATGCACGAATCCTTTCGGCGCGCCATAGCCTAAGGCGCCGAACCAATTTAGGTCAAGCCACGCTTGAAACTTGATTAAGTCCTCTCGATTGACCGGTCGAATATCAACCGCGCGCCCATAAAGGTGTTGAGAATCACTCGCACCTCCTACAGCACGATTAACTAACGGCGGCCTGTACCAAGAATTAACTAACACTGGCGCGTTCCATTCTTTGCGGATTTTGTCAAGTTCCACTGCCAGCATTAAAATCTCGCGCTCGACCTCGCTGCCAACTTTGGGAATCCGGCGCGGGTCGCTTTTGGTCACTTCCCAAATGGTAAAAAATTCACTAATTTTTGCTTTTGGATTATTCCAGTCAATTTTAGTTTTGATCATAAATTACTCCTCTCTATTCGATGACCATTGGGCTAAACCAGCACCAACTAAAGCAGTAGGGGCAGACATAGCAAGGATAAGTTTTTCCTCTGGAAGAAATAGACTTAACACTATGCCAGTGATTAAGCCTAATATAATGAAAATTATGGCCGTTTTATTTTTTGATTGTTGAGACATAAAATTAATAACAAGGGAACAACAAGAAAAAATAAAATAAGAATCATGATGATTTACAAATCTCCTGTGTATGGAGGCCGGTTAGCAAAAGGGTGTGTAGAATTTAATGCCCACCTATTAGTAATTGTTTTCCAAGATAAAAACCCCTCCCAAAGTTGTAACTGTCTTAATGATGCTGCATAAGGTAAAATTACAATATCTCTAACTCTGCCCTGCATTGAAGACGGATCGATATCAAAACCAATTTTTAATCTATTGTTAGCATTACTACCCGTTGAACTTGCTAAAGTTCCTGTTTGAACTTGTACGCCATTTAACCTCATTACAATTTGTCCTGCGTTATATGTAATAGATGCTATATAATTTGTGTTTAGCAAAATATTAGTTATTATCACTCCATTGTTTATTACTATATATAATTGAGACGATATTACAACTACTCCAACACGCTCGCTAGGAGCATTGCTACCTTTTTGCCATATCCACCCCGTCTCCGTTGAGTTGAAAGTGATTAATGTAGTAAATGCAGTTGCATTTTCTCAAGGTGTAAACAAAGCAGTACTTCCTAATCTTTGCTGTGTAGTAAATAGTAATGCGTGGTCATTTACTCCAAATGTGTCATAGGTAGTACTTAGATTATTAACCCCTTGAACAAATTGCCAATTATTGAAAATAGATGACCAAGAACTTACTGATGCTTGGCTTATTACATTTATTGAATTGGCTGCATCAAGATATAAACCCGTAAAATCAAGGTCTGCCTGTGATGGTTTCCATAATTGCGTAGCTGCGTTAATAAATATTTCATTAGATGAACGTAGGTTGGGTTGAAGCATCGCCAATTCAAAAATGAAACGCATCAACCTCAAGAGTTGACAAAGAAAGGCTCATCAGGTACTGTCTGATCATTAACAAAAACAAATCAGACCCAAAAACGAAGCCCCCAACATCCTAA